>JBBQSD010000080.1:0-27520 GCA_038214135.1 Chloroflexales bacterium
TGGCAGGGTACGCGATGGATATGTCTCACCTCGCGCTTCGGTTGCGCGCCCAGGCCCTGCATGCTCTTGGATTTCTCACGACCTGTTTGAGCGCCTTGGGAATAGTGTCGGTCTGAGGAGGCAATCGCCAAAGCCCTCACCGCTGACTCTGCACCCATAGCATAACCTGGCCCGCAAGCTGCTCCCAGCACCACACCAGTGGATCGAGCACATCTGGTAGTATCGAGTGAGTGTATCTCCCATAGATCGGGGGTAGGTAGCTACACGCCGCTCCGATGGAAACACTCTACGGGCAACAGCTTGAGATTCATGCAAGAAGATTGGATTTGCATGATAGCTGATAGCTGATAGCTGATAGCTGATAGCTAGAAAGCTATATCGTTCTTGCCCAACAGCAACGAGCATGCTACAATGTTCGGTACGGTTTCGGATCAGTAGGCTGTGACACTCCTCCATGTATGTCGTTGGTACGGCAGGTCACGTTGACCACGGCAAGTCAACGCTCGTAAAAATACTCACCGGCATCGACCCGGATCGCTGGGAAGAAGAACAGCGCCGTGAGATGACGATTGACCTCGGCTTTGCTTGGCTGAAACTACCAAGCGGCCAGACGGTCAGTATCATTGATGTTCCCGGACACGAACGCTTTATCAAAAATATGCTCGCTGGCGTTGGTGGAATCGACGCAGCTCTGTTCATTGTCGCTGCCGATGAGTCAGTGATGCCACAGACGCAGGAACATCTGGCAATCCTGGATCTGCTCGATGTTGCGCATGGGGTGGTTGTTCTGACCAAAGCCGATCTGGTGGATGACGACTGGTTGAGCCTTGTCCAGGATGATGTGCGTTCGCGCCTGAGTGGCACAGTATTGGCCAATGCGCCAATCGTTCCAGTTTCTGCGCGCAGTGGGCGCGGGATTACCGAATTGCTGGCAACACTTGAACAGGTGCTCAGCCAGACGCCATCGCGTTCGGTGGCGAATGGCATTCCGCGATTGCCAATTGATCGGTCGTTTACGATTGGTGGATTTGGAGCGGTTGTGACTGGTACGCTGATCGATGGCCCGCTCACTATTGGTGATGAGGTTGAGATCCTGCCCAAGGGCCTGCGCGCGCGGGTTCGCGGATTGCAGTTGCATCAGCAGCGCACCGAGATAGCCCTGCCCGGCTCGCGAGTGGCCGTGAACCTGGCCGGAGTTTCGCACCATGATCTTGTGCGCGGCGATGTGCTCACGCTTCCTGGCCGTGTGCGCCCAACCGATGTGATCGATGCGCGATTACGGCTGGCATCCGGTGTGCCACCAATTGAGCAGAATGATCGGCTGGAACTGTTTGTTGGCGCATGCGAAGTACCCTGCCGCGTCACCCTGCTGGATACGGAAATCCTTGGGCCTGGCCAGAGTGGCTGGGTGCAGATCCGCCTCGAACGGCCAATTGCGGTCGTTCGCGGTGATCGCTACATCCTGCGCCAGCCATCACCAAGCCAGACACTCGGCGGCGGGCGGATTGCCGATACACACCCGGCCCGCCATCGGCGCTTCCGCCCGGATGTGATTGCCATGCTCGAAGCATTGGCGCGTGGCACACCCGCCGATCTCATCCAGCAAGTGCTTAGCGATGGAATGCCACACCACCAAACGGAGCTTGCGCGAACCACTGGCCTCTCGGATACCCTGCTACACGAGGGGCTGGATGAACTACACGCTCGCGGCGAGATTGTTGTGCGCGCTGAATGGCAGATGAACACGAAGGCTTGGGCGATCCTGAACGACAAAATTCGCCAGGCGCTGGCGGGCTACCATCGGCGCTACCCATTACGTAGCGGGATGCCACGCGAGGAACTACGCAGCCGCCTGAAGCTGAATGCAGAAGCACTCGATATTCTGCTTGAGATGGCAGATGTGATTGTTCAGGGAACGCTGATACGCGCCATAGATCATGTTCCAACGCCAAACGCGCAACAGGCGCGGGAGATTCGCCTACTGCTTGATGGCTGTGCGCGAACACCATATAGCCCGCCGATTCCTGAGCTTGAACCAGAACTACTTGGCCTGTTGATCGAGCAGGGCCAACTGGTCAAGGTTTCTGCCGATGTCGTGTTTCTGCCAGAATCCTATCGCGAGATGGTTGCGTGGGTGCGCCAGCAGATCGATAGCGCAGGCAGCGTGACTGTCGCACAGTTCCGGGATCGGTTTCAGACGAGCCGCAAGTATGCCCTGGCCATGATGGAGCATCTCGATGAGCGCAAGGTAACGCGGCGTGTTGGTGATGCACGCGTGATCTATTAGATACGTGCTTGGCTACATGGAGAGAACCCATGACTGCATCAACAGAAGCAACGGAATATCATGAGGTCTTGCGAACACTGGGCTATTTTGTCCAACAACAACACATGAGCGAAGTGACGATCACAGAATTTGAGCGCGGTTGGGTGGTTGCCGGGCTGATCTACAAATCAACAGCCCAAGGATTTCTGCGTGTGCCAATCGATTTCGTTGTTTCACACGATGAACTGCGTAAATTGGCACAGGAAATGCGTGAGCAGCGGCGGGCCGATCAGCCGAAACGAGGGTGGTTTCGATAAGGTACCCAAGAGCAAAGCATTTAGTTTTCATACCTGAAGGGTTTATCTATGAAACTATTCCAGGGCATGGCTCATACCGAATACCAGGATGTGTTGCGCGCCCTGGGATATTTTATCGATGAACGCGGCTATAGTGATGTCCGCATTATCGAGATCGAGGACGGAATCGTCGTTCAGGGTCGCGTTGCGGATCGCCGTGAGATTGGCAAATCGAGTTTCGATACGTTTCTGATAACGGAGCAGGATCTGAAAGAGATGATCGCCGATGCGTTTCGGCGACGCGGCCAGAAGCCGCCTGCCTATACTGGAATAAAGGAATAACACATGTCACCAATTCGCAATACCGATCTGCGCCGCCTGGGTGGGCTGCTGCTGCTTGGCGTGGTTGCCGGATATGGCGTTCGTTATGTCGCGTCGAAGGCATCTGCGGCAGCGGCAAATAAGCCACTCAGCCTGGCCGATTGGGATCTCGCCCGCCGGATCGCCCTGCGCGTTTCGGAATCGGCTGAGCATCCCGTG
The DNA here is from genome assembly GCA_038214135.1 of Chloroflexales bacterium. GTDB lineage: Bacteria > Chloroflexota > Chloroflexia > Chloroflexales > Roseiflexaceae > JANLSE01. Next base: position 3,103 of record JBBQSD010000080.1, read on the forward strand.
CGCGATCGGGCGATCCGGCAGGCCCAGTACCAGGAGATGGTCGCCCAGAGTGAGCCGTTGATCGCACGCTATATGAACGCGCATCTAGCGCAGCCAATCAGCCGTGTGCATGTCTTTGATCGGCGTGAATGGCTGGAAGCCAACTTCTTTGCCTTTCAGCAGTTGCTTGAGCCAGTGGAAGAAATCTATCGCGAGGCGCAGGTGCCCGGCACGCTCGGAACAATGTTCAGCCTGGTTAATCGGCAAATTATCGGCACCCAGTTGGGTGTTCTGCTCGGGTTTTTGGCGCGGCGGGTGCTTGGCCAGTATGATCTGAGCCTGCTTTCGCCCGATCCAGCGGTGCGCGGCGCGCTGTATTTCGTCGAGCCAAATATCGCCAAGATCCAATCGATTCTTGGCGTCAGTGATGAGGAATTCCGGCTGTGGATCGCGCTGCACGAGACATCGCATGTGTTTGAGTTTGAGGCCTTCCCCTGGGTTCGTTCCCATTTTCAGGGCTTGTTGCGCGAATTTCTCGGCCAGGTTTCCGAGCAGATCAGTAGTTTTTCGGATCTTACCAAGGTGATTGAGCGGATTCGCCTGGGCCGGGCGCAGGGCAAACACTGGATCGAGCTAATGCTGACGCCAGCGCAGCAGCAATCATTCGATAAACTCCAGGCGCTGATGTCGCTTGTGGAAGGCTATTCAAACCATATTATGAATGCGATTGGCCGCGATCTGCTGCCCCATTTCGATCAGATCGAGCAGCGCGTGGAACAGCGCAAGATCAACCGGCCATTGTTCGAGGAAGTCTTCAACCGCATTACCGGCATGGATCTGAAACTGGCCCAGTATCAGCAGGGCGAACAATTTATTGATGCGATCGTCGCCCAGCGTGGCGTCGATTTCGCCAATCGCGTGTGGGAGCGTCCGGAGAATCTGCCAAGCATGGACGAGATCCGTAACCCGGAACGCTGGATTGCCAGAATCGGCGAACATAGCCGATAGCCGATAACCGATAGCCGAAGGCTGTTTTCATCGATCAGTGTGCGGTGCGCCGCATGGATATCTACGGCAGGTATGTGGGCACATCTGAGCCAACCCGAGCTTGTTGCAGAAGATCCCGCCTATTGTGATGCGGTGCGCCGTGCATTGGCGCGGCTTGGCGAATATATCGAAATTATCGTCCGGCCACTGAATATGCGGCCAGTTGGCGCATCGATTCTGGCGATCAGTCGGGATCGGGTTGAAGTACGGGTCACATCCAGCTCAAGCCATATCGTAATCGCAATTGGGCCGGATGCCGATCTGGCTGGCGAGATCTTCTGGTTACGAACGATGGCCACGCGCAACCTGGCGGCGCATCGCCTGATCTCCCACGATCAGAGCGGTGCCCGCGTGCCCTTCAGCTATGCCATCCTTTCATTCTTGGGTGGTGCAGCCTTGGTCAACACCGCTGATTCGGCATTGGTTCGGGTGGCCGCTCGGGCAACTGGCCGGACACTGCGCCGCGCACATCAGGTGATCGCACCAGGATTTGGCCGCCCAACGCCGAGTGGCCGCTGGTTGAGTAACAGTTGGCCGATGGTGCTGCGGGCCTGGCTGGATTCGACCGAGGCGCTGACGCTGGCGACACACACATTCGATAGCGAGACATATGCTGCGCTGTTGGCGGCGACACTCGAACACCCCGATCTTGCCTGCGAAACGCCATGCCTATTACATGGCGCAATTGGGCCAGCGCGCATCTTGGTCACATCCGGTGAAAGTATTCAGCTCGAAGCGCTGACATGCCCTGGCCCGATTGTGGCAGGCGATCCACTGCTTGATGTTGCCACTGCACTGCTGCCAAGCCAACCAGCCGCATTCCGCCAGGGGTTCCTGGAAGGGTATGCCGCCGTTGGGCCGCTTGATCAATCACAGCGTCTGCGCCTGCGCCGCCTTGGGGTTCTTGCTATGCTGGCAAATGCTGCCACACAACCAGATCCGGCGATTCTGGCGAATCTCCCAGCGTTGGTTCGATCCGAACTGCGGATGATTGGGGGGTAGAGCCGAGGAGTCAGGAGTCAGAATACGGAACTGCGGAACTGCGGAACCGAGAGTAAGCGAACTGATAACCGCCACCATCACATATTGATCGCAGCCGAGGCATGACCAATGGGTGCTGAAGCGCCACCAGCATTCTTTAAACAAGAACCGCGAGCAAGCGAATAGGTAGGGCATATCATATATGCCACAGACGCAGAGTAGTACCCGCAATAGTTCCTTCGAGTAGGTTCTTCATCATCCAAATTACGCATTGGAGCGCCTATGTCTGCCATTTGGTTTGATCACTTCATGACCTTTACCAGCGCTACGAATATCGATGACTATCTCGCCGAGTATGTGGCGCAAGGGTTTGTGACGCACGAGCAGACGGTGCGCCATCCACCTGGCTTACGCAATGGGTTTATCTCGTTAGGGCCAGATTATCTTGAATTCTGCTGGGTTGAGGACGAGACTCAGTTTGCAGCCAGCGCAGATCATCAGGTGTTCCGCACGGGAAAGCGCCCATTTGGGATCGGCATGATCGCCCAGGATATCCAGGCGCTGCACAACGATTGGCTAGCGCGTGGCTATGTGGTTCCGCAAATTACATCGCGTGCCCCCAGCGATGCACCCGCCGATAGCCCGCCTGCATGGAGTTTTCAGGAAATCCCGCACGATCTCCTGCCAGGCTGCCTGTGCTTTGCCCTGACCTACCATACCCGCACACGAGATGAGCGCATTGAGGTGCGGGGCGGGCCGAATACAATCTATGCGCTCTCTGGAGTGACGTTCGTGACTGGGGAAGCGGAGATACGGGCGATGCGTTGGCGCGATCTATTAGCGCCAGAAGAATCGTTGGTTACGTCCGAGTCAGGCTTTACAATACAGATTGGGCCACATCTGGTTACATGGATGACGCCAGATGCCTACCTCACAACCTATGGCCAACCATGGATAACCTCCCCACACGTCTATGGCGATCTTGCGCTCGTTCACATCTTGGCAACCGATCTTGAGCAGGCGCGGATTGTGCTTGAACATGCGGGGCGTCGCGTTATTCCACACACAACAAATGGCCAGGAAGCGCTGCTGATCAAGCCTGATCCACGTGATGGTGTGACATTTCTTGTGCTGCAGCAGCCAATTGCAATATGGCTGCAAGAACGAACGGCGCGAACGGGTGAGCAGATCACTTATTCTTCGGATGCTCAATTGCAATAATCTGGCCATCGCGCAGGCGGTAGAGATCATCGGCGAAGGCAGCGGCGACGGGATCGTGGGTTGCCATCAGCAGCGTCACGCCTGCGTGATCGCACAGGTTGCGCAGGACACCCAGCACGCGTTCACCGGTTCGGCTGTCGAGATCGCCGGTTGGTTCATCGGCCAGAATGATCTGTGGGCGCGTCACTAATGCTCTGGCGATGGCCACCCGTTGCTGCTGGCCACCCGAAAGTTCATATGGGCGATGATTGGCGCGTTCAGCTAGCCCAACCGCCGCCAGGCAACGCAGCACCCGCCCATCCCATTCGGCACGCGGAACTCCACCACCAATGCGTAGGGCCAACTCGACATTTTCGTAGGCGCTGGCCGTTGGCGTGAGCGCAAAACTCTGAAAAATAAAGCCAATATTGCGCCGCAGGATCGCCAATGCCTGTGTGTTGAGTGAATCCAAACGCTGCCCAGCCACCGTTACCGTTCCTGCGCTTGGCCGATCCAGGCCACCAATCAGATTGAGCAATGTTGTCTTGCCACTGCCACTCGGCCCCATCAGCGCCACAAATCGCCCGCGTGATGCTTCCAGGCTGACATTACGCAGCGCAACAACTTCACGGCCATTTGGGTTGAATACGCGGTCAACCTGCTCGACAGCAATCATGCGCGTATTCGTCTGAGCGCTTATGCTCGGAATATGACTCGCACCGGCAATCATTGGTACGTCCATTCTTGATGGCCAAAGTCTAGCGATCCCGATATAGATCCAACAGATCTGCTTGTTCTGATTGTTCAATCATTGGCGCTTCATCGGATAGGCCCTCATCGCCTGGCCGAATCAGCAGCCCACCATCGACAATCTCAATCCGTGCCCGCCGCCCAATGCCAACCAACAGCCGCTGATCAGCAGGAATCTGGAGCCTTCCCGCCTGATCAACAACAACCTGCTCGAATGCGGAGCGGCTGCCCACCACTTCGGTGCTTACCTGCCCATCACGAATGGCGATAACTCGATCTGCCGTTGCCGCAACACGCGGATCATGCGTCACCATCACAACCGTCAGCCCATAGCGATCCCGTAGATCGCGCAGGAGTGCCAGAATCAACTGCGCGGTTGGCCAATCCACCTCACCGGTTGGTTCATCGCCAAGCAGGATGTGTGGCCGATTGGCTAATGCACACGCAATCGCTACCCGCTGCTGCTGGCCACCAGAGAGTTGCGGTGGCTTGCGATGAATAAATTCCTGCGCCCCAACCGCGTTGAGCAACTCATTCGACCAGGCACGACGATTTTTGTGGCTCTGGCCAGCCAGGGTTGCCAAGAGTTCAACATTCTCCCTGGCACTCAGGTACGGCAGCACATTGCGCGTCGTCTGTTGCCACACAAACCCGATCTGCTCACGACGATAGGTCGTCAGATCGCCCTGGCTGAGTGTTAGCAGATCACGACCACCAACCAGCAACCGCCCAGCCGATGGGCGATCCAGCCCACCAAGCGCGCTCAGCAGTGTCGATTTCCCTGAACCGGATGGGCCAACCAGGGCCACAAACTCACCGCGCTCAATTTCGAGATCCAGCCCTTGCAAGGCAACGACTTCGAGATTGGCGATCTTAAAGATTTTGACCAGCCGATGGGCACTGATGAATGGTGATTCGGTCATATGGTCGTAAGCTTTCAGCTCTCAGCTCTCAGCTCTCAAATAATCGATGTTTGAACACACGAGAGACGTTATCGGAGACGCTAGACGGATCATCTGCACCAGAAGCTGATGGCTGACGGCTCCTTATTAGCATAAACTGCGCCAGCAACATCCATGTTTGCGAATGTATCACAAATTGGCGTCGCCGAGTTTCACGGCTTGGTTGAGTTGTGTGCGCGCCAGGATCATCCCAAGCGCCAGGAGCGTCAGCAGGAGCGTAGTGGCAAACACCGCATAGATGATCGTCACTTCGTCCCAGGCGATTTGGGCACCATATGCTGGTGTGCCAGGGTATGGCCCTGTGCCAACCTGCAATAATGGAACCACTAGCAGTGCTGCGACAAGCCCAATGCCGGTGCCTGCGCCTGTTCCGGCCAGCACGACCAGGGCAAGTTCAATGATCAATGCAATGGCAACCTGCCCAGCCCCCAGGCCAATCGCCTGCAACACACCAAGCTCAATCGCCCGCCGCCGTGCGCTGATCAGTACCGAGAGCAGGAATCCCAGCAGTGTAAGAATGGCTGCGGTGATGAAGCCAACCGATAATAACCCGAACAAACCCTGGCGGCGGGGTGCAGTTTGCTCACGGATTGTTAGTTCGGCAGCATCAATCTGATCGAGGACGTTGATGCCCAGTTTGCGAACACCACCAACCAGCACATCCAGATCGCTGCCTGGATCACGGGCGATCCAGACATCATATGGATACTGACCACCCATCTGATCGAACAGATAATCCAAATTGGTGATGATGATCGGCCCATCCTGGGGGTAAAACCCTGGAAACAGATCGACAATCGCAACGATCCGTAGCGTCGCAGCCCGCTGATCGCCAGCCAATTTGAGCTGCAATGGCAATCGATCACCGATCTTTAATCCACCGGTTAACGCATTACGGCTGACAATCGCACCATCTGGGTAGCGTGCCAGGACATTCATCAGCGCTCCAAGTGATTCGCCACTGGCCCAGGTACGCTTGAATTGTGGAATAACCTTCGGGAAATCGAGCCGATCAATGCCAATCAACTGTCCATCTTTGGCACTGCCGCCCGATTGCAAACTGGCCTCATAGATGCCGACCCGCGTTGCAGCAGTGATGCCCACCACACTCAGGTGATCGCGCACTGGCACAAACAGAAAGCGTGGCTCCTGCTGCCCATCCGCTGATGGTGCTGGCGTTGGTTGTGGGCGTGGGCCAGGGCTCTGCCCAGGGTTTTGGTTGCGGGCTGCCGTCTCGCCAGCCTCGATCAGCCGCGTTTGGGCACCAACCTGATAGCTGATCGCCTGGCGGATCGAGCCTTCGATGGTCGTCGCCATTGAAGCACTCCAGGTTGCCAGGCTCATTGTCAGGATCAGCAGCAGCAATGGCCCGCGATAGGCGGCTGGCTGGCGTGCAAGGCTGCGTAGTGCAACCAGTGGCGCAACCCAATTGGGGCGGGTGGAGAGGCGGGCAAGTAATTCCAGCAGCACAGGAATCAGCCGTACCGCCAATAGGCCAAGGGCAAAGCATAGCAACAGCGGCACGAGCACCAACAATGGATTGGCGAATGGATCGGCACCGGCCAGTGTACCAACCTGAATGCCACCACTGCGCTGCAGCTGATAGATGCCATACACAGGCGGGATCAGCAGTAACAGATCAAGATAATAACGCTGCCAGAATGGTGGGCGCAACTGCCGAGCCGCCTGTTGCTGTTCATCAACCAGTGTTCGGCGGGTTGCAGCAGTGACGGGGATCAATGCGGCGACCAGCGCTAGCACAACTGCGGCAACCCCAAAGCGCAATGTATCGCCGGTGATTGCCAGGGCCAGTGGTTCCGCAGCGTCATCAAGCTGCAGGAATGAGGTTGTGCGGCCCATGAGCGCAGCAAACCACAACCCCAAGGGTGGGCCGATCAGCATCGCCAGGCCGCCCAGGATCAGCCATTCAATCAGCGAAATCCCCAAAATCTGTGAATCGCGGACGCCGCGTGTCTTCAGTAGGGCGATTTCACCGCGCTGGCGCACAACCAACATACCTGCCACCAATGCGGCAAAGTACAATACCAAACCCAGGATTGGTACACTAAACACACCCAGTTGGATCGTCAGTTCGGTGGCACGCTTCTGGTAGCGATCAAGCGGATCGGCAGGGCTGATCTCAAGCCGCAACCCAGGAACAAGCCCAGCAGCACGTGCCCGTAGCGCTTCGACACGGCTGAGTAATGGCCCAGCCTGAGCGGCGGACAAACCGCGCCCACTCAAGCGGGCATACCACAGAACCTGGGCGACCTCGCCTTTCAGCGATGCTGCAACTGGCCCGGTAAAACTGGCTTCGGCGGTCAGGAAGACCTCATTCAGCGTTTCGGGTGCGAAGAACCAGGCGGGATCATTGGCATTGGCTGGCTCCCACAGCCCAGCAATCCGGATCGGCAGTGAGGCTGGGCGGCTGCCAGCTGCCACCAGCGTAAACCGATCATCAACATTGATGCCCACCTGATCGGCAAGCGAGCGTGAGACCAGTACTTCCAGTGGTTGTTGTTCGGTTGGCGGGCTGGCGAGTGGCTGTGGTGCTGCGCCATCATAGATATGGATTTGGGCATCCAGGCCGCCAATAAAGCCAAGTGCAACGGTTCGCAGGAACTGATTCTGGCCACCGCTGCGTGGCGGTAGAAACAGGCGCAGTTGATCGGTTCTGGCATGGCGGGCAAAACTCTCGCGCTCCAGGCCCAGGCTGTTTAGGCCATCACCAGAAAGATAACTATCCGCCGGTTGGACACGATCCCATTCAAGCGGGCCGCGCTGTGAGCTGACATAGCGAAACAGCAGTGCAAAGGGCGAACGGCCAGTCTGGCGCTCCTGGCGGATGATCTCATCGCGCAGCAGCCGTAAACTGGCCCCTTCGGCATAGATCGGCACACACATGGCTAACGCAACCGCCGCTACCAGCGCCAGCAGGGCACACAACGCCAGGCCCATGTTCGCACGCAAGCGATGCAGGGCGGTGGTGAGAACAGAGGTGATAGTGAGCAGTAGTTTCATGTATTCATCCGCAGATTACGCAGATTACCGACCCTCTGCTCACCGGTTGATGTGAATGAAGCACGTTGACTCCTGACTACCCCACCACGCCCGCAGGCTGAAGCCTGCGGCTATGGGCAACACCTCGCTCTGGGCAACCATCCCCTTGCCGCAGGCTTCAGCCTGCGGATTCGGAGGGCATCCATCGCGATGCGTCACTATTGCCCAACCACAATATCGCCAACCTTCAGGCCATCCAGGATTTCGATCTGTTGTTCGGTGGTGATGCCAACCCGCACCGTCACGCGGCGTTCGCGCTCGCCCTGGCGAACAATCGCAAATTTGCGCCCCTCAAAGGTGCGGATGGCTTCGGGTGGCAATAATAATGCGCTGGCTTTGCGCTCCAGAACAATCCGAATTTTGGCCAGCGTTGCCCCTGGTTTGAACGTCTGGCCGAGTGCGTCGAGCACCTCAAAGCGGGTGGTCTGGTCGCGATCCTGTACGGCACCCGATCCGCCAGAGCCATATGGGGCTGGCATGCGCCGGATGGTGGCTGGGATCACAATATCGGGGCGGGTAAGCAGCCGTATCTCGACGGGCTGGCCCTCGGCGAGTTGGCGCATCTGTTCGCCATTCAGGGTGGCTGCAAACTCAAGTTTGGATGCATCGGCAACTTCGATCACCTGATCAAAGGCAGTGACGGTCGCCCCTTCATCGAGTGAGAGTGCGGTGATCTCACCATCCTGGGGCGCGATAATTCGGCCATTATCGACTTTTCGTTGCGCCCGATCATGGGTGCGCTGTGCATTCTCGACAGCCCGCGTTTCGGCGTTGAGGCCCTTCTTCTGGGCTTCTTCCAGCGCAAGCTGTGCCTGGTCCACCGCCCGCCGCGCATCGGCGATATCCTTGCTGTCCTTGCCAGCCAGCAGTGTATCGACGGCCCGTTGTGCCTCGGCGACTTTATCCTGGGCTTTGCGATTTTCCACAATCTCATCATCGCGAGTCTTATCGAGTGATCGTTGGGATTCTTCTAGGCTGCGTTCGGCTGCCCGCAGTGCTCGTTCGGCCTGGACGAGCGCATCCTTGAATTTTTCCTTCTCCTCATCGGTCAGCTTGCGCGGAATAAGTTTATTGGGATCATTTGGATCAGCGATTTTTTCGGTTGGATGGGTGCCATATTTTTGCACCCAATCCAGATCCCAGGTGGCCTTGCTGAAGGCTTTTTGCGCATCAGTGACGGCATCGGCTTTGGCGCGCAACCCATCCTCGGCAGTGGTTTTGGCCCACGAGCGATCATTCTGGGTGGTGCGCGCCTCGCGCTGTGCATCCTCAAGTTTCTGAAGAGCTGCCCGCAGCACATCGGCTTCGCCACCGGGCAGGAGTCGCGCAAGATCGGCCCTGGCTCGCGTCACATCGAGTTCGCGCTCGGCAATCGCCTTACTCTGAGTCTTCTTGGCCTCCTCCAGATCACGCTTGGCCTGCGTCAGATCGTCCTTGGCCTGCCGCAGATCATTGAGTGCCTCCTCCTGCTGAAGCTCGGCCAGAACATCGCTACTCTTTACCCGATCACCCGTTTTGAAGAAGACAGTATTGACTCGGCCATCGATCTGGAAGGAGAGGCGCACCAGATCCACTGGTGTTGCCCGGCCCGTCACCTCCAGCACGCGCTCAATCGGCCCGCGAGTGACAGTATAGGTTGGCCGTTCAATCGCTGGATCGGGTGGCAATGGCGTTGGCGTCGGTGGCTCAACCGCAGCTGTTGTACTGCCACAGGCAGCCAACAGGAGCATAGCCGATAGCCCGATAGCCGATAGCCGAAGGTGAAGATAGTTCATAGTTTTTTTGTTCGCTTGTTCACTTGTTTGCCTTCACCCCTAACCCCTCTCCCAGTGGGAGAGGGGAAGCGCAGCAGCGGTAAGGGAACTAACCCACCGGGTGAGAACCATCTTCTGGTTGATCGACATTATAGCCCTGATATTCGGGATCGGCCTTGAGCGCACAATCAGGCAGCTTGCCCCCACCGGCAACGCATGTCATAAAGACAGTGGTGGTTTTCTGGGCTGCATCCATCTCTTTGGCGAGATCGGTTTTTCCGCCAGATGCCGCATTGAGTGCCTTGAAGAACCAGTAGGTATCCAGGCTATAGAAGCTGGCTGGATCGCCAGAACGCATTGGCAGCTTCAGTTGTTCGCTATACAGATCGAGGATTTCGAGGCGTTCCGGGGACGCAATCGCTTTATAGGCGTCCGAGCGAGCAATCGAGGTACGTGCCGGAATATCGCCATAGGTCTGCCCGACCTCAGTGCTCAGGAATTTCAAAAACTCCCAGCAGCCCTGTGGATTGGTTGCTTTTTTCGAAATATGGTAGCCACGCATATACAAATCGCCGCGGCCCAGGCCATTCTTGCCAACCGGCAGTGGCGCAATACCAACATCAATCGATGGTCCTATGGAAGCATCGGGCGGGGTGATCGCGTTTGAGCCATCCTTGATTGGGCCGGGTGTTCCGAACCCGCCTTTGCCATAATCAAACCACATGGCCGCTTTGCCATTCTGAACGAGATCATACGAATTATCGCTTGAGGAATCATCGCGCTTGTAGTTGATTATATACGGTGGTGTGACCTTATGGATGCCAGCGAGATCGAGATACCACTGAAGCGCCTTGATTGTCTCGGCAGTCGTAAAGGTCGAACGGGTCTCCTGGCCATAGCCGGTCGTCAACTGTCCGCCAAGCACATCGGTAAAAAGCAGCAGATCGGCCTGTAGCCCACCGAGGGGCACATAGCCATAGGTGCGCGCTTCGCCACTGCCATTCGAAAGCGCTTGGGCGGCCTGAAGAAATTCATCGGTTGTCCATGGTTTGGTGGTTGGTGGCGTGATGCCTGCCTTATCAAACAGCGTTCGATTATAGGTCAATGTGCGAATACCAAAGGCATATGGCAACCCATACAGGCCGCCGCTCCGTTGGTAGGCACTGAGCAGCGCCAACGGAATATCATCGCGTGGGAAGGTTGCATCGGCATCGATCAATGGTTGCAGATCGAGCAGCGCAGCATATTCTTTATCGGTTTGTGGCAGCTGTGGCCAGGCAAAACAATCGCTGACCTGTGCCAGATCGGTGAGTTCAATGGCATTGGTGATGCTATCGGTATTCTTGATCTGGACGTAGATCTCTGGCTGTTGCTCGTGGAACTTGCGGATCAAGCGGCGCAGATCGGTGCCATTGAAGCCCCATGAAGCGAAATTGACCACAATCGCACTACTTGGCGCAGTCTGTGGTTCTGGGGTGGCAACAATCACTGGGCTGGTATCTGGCTTTGGTGTTGGTGTTGTATTCAGCTGCTGGTTACGCGATTCCTCGATCAATTTTTGAGCATCGGCAAGCGCACGTTTCACATCGGTGGTTGGATCATTCAACATCGTGTTCAACGCCTGGCTGACCGCACTGAAGCTCACATAATCGGTTATTTGATTGGATGTGCTCGCACCCTTTTCAATGGTCCATTGCAATGCTGCGACACTCTGCTCATCCCTGCCATTCCAGAAGTTCAGTGCGTTCGCAAGCGCCTTACGCGCCGGAACGCGGCCCGTTTGCCAGGATTGATCGCCCGGTTGCTCAACCATCTGGCGGGTCAGGAATTCGATCCATTTCCAGGATGCTTCCGGATATGCCGTTCCGCCACTGATCACATAGCCCTCGGCTCCACCGCCAATCAATTGGTCAATCGGCGTGCCAACCGGGTATGGCACCTGGCCAGTTGCATAGCTCAATGGCTCTTGGTTGCCATCTGCGCCGATCAGCCCGAAATCGCCCCATAGCGCCAATCGGCCTTCACGAATAACCTGTTGAGGATCCTGTGCCTTGTCCCCAGATATATTCAATAACACGCCTTTACGCGTCAGGGTACGCATCTGGGTGAGCGAATCGGCGAATATTGGCTGGCTCAGATCGAGCGTGTCGATTGTCTGGGTGAGTAGATCGACCCCACCTGTTTTTAGCAACGAAACCATGGTTAACATGCCGCCGCTCGTATCGAAAAAGCCAAACGTTCCACTGCCAGCGCTCTGCTGCACCTGTTCGGCAGCAGCAAGCAGATCTTGCCATGTCCAACCGGGTTTCGGTTCTGGCACTCCAGCAGCCACAAACAGATCCCGATTGTAGCGCAGTGTCTGCACCGCAAAGGAGCGTGGCAATGCCCAAACGCCGCTATTGCTTGCCCAGCGATCAAGCGCACCGGGGTAGAAATCATCACGCTGAAAGGTCGCGTCGGCATCCATCAGCGGCTTCAGATCAAGCAGCAGCGAGCTTCCAAGCGCCTCGGGTGTAACCAGAAATGCCGGTGCGGTATCGGCACCCGAAACAACCCGCCGCAGGGCGGCTGTCGGGCTATCTGGCTGATTTGGGTCAGCCTGACTGACAAGATCGTCCAGTGGCACAATCACGACCGTGATACCAGGGTTTTGGTCGCTGAATTTCTTGGTCAATGGTTCGTAGATCGCCCGCTCATAATCCCAGGCAGCATACGAAATCGTGATCTGATCTGATCCGCCCGTTGGCGTGGCTACGCCAGGCAGCGGCGCAAGCGAATCGGAGGTTGGCGTTGCATTTGGCTGGGCTGGCCCAGTACAGGCGGCCAGTATCGCGGCAATAAGCAGCAATGGGTAGATACGACGCATGCGGGCTCCTCTAGCATAGCCGAGAACCGAGTATTCAGGAGTCAGGAGTCAGAATTGAGAACCACCTTCACCCCCAGCCCCTCTCCCACGCAGAGAGGGGAGCGCAGCAGGGGTGCGGGAACCGGAGAGCAAGACCCGAAAACCGCAGAACCAAATATTCAGCATTCCGAAGCTAAAATTCAGAACTTAGCACTCTGGAACTATGCCATCAAGAAGTCTCAGATGCTATTCTGACTCCTGAATCCTGCCTTCTGAATTCACTCCTCCCCTAGTATAGCAAACTGTCTGCCTGAATGACGGTTGAGGGAGCAAATTCGTGGCATGGTTTTTCTGGCGAAATGGTGAGAATCTGATGAGATGTCTGCTACAATCAGTATTGGTAGAAATATCATCCAAGATTTCAGAGATTTCAGAGATTTCCGCCCGCACCTCCGGCCCCTCTCGCTGAGGGAGTTGCGGATCTGGCTTCCTCTCCCGTTCTGGGAGAGGGCTGGGGTGCGGGCGAAAATACCCAATAACTTTATATACACAGTAATAACCACGCACATGGAGGCATACCGATGGCGATCAATCTGAACAAACAAAATTCTGCTCGCCGAGCGCTGGCACATTTTCTGGAAACACCACTCGATACAACCCTGAATCGGCAGGATAGTGATGACCCCCGAACTGCCATTCTCACCCTGTTTCAGCATGTTGCTGCATCGGTGCCAGCCTACCAGGCATTTCTGGCCGCGCATGGAATTGCTCCAGAATCGATCCAGAGTATTACGGATTTTGGGCAATTGCCGAGCATCACCAAGAAGAATTATATACAGCAGCACCCGCTTCCGGCGTTATGTCGCAATGGCGAACTCACAAGCAGCGATTTTCTGGCGGTATCATCTGGTTCAACTGGACGCCCGACCTTCTGGCCGCGCTTTATTGCCGATGAACTACAGATCACCACCCGCTTTGAGCAGGTCTTCCACGATAGTTTTCAGGCCGATCAGTGCCGCACGCTGGCGGTTGTCTGTTTCACACTGGGAACCTGGGTTGGCGGCATGTTCACAAGCAATTGTTGCCGCTACCTGGTCAGCAAGGGCTACCCGCTCACGGTGATCACACCAGGCAATAATCGTGATGAAATTCTGCGGGTGGTTCAGGAAATGGGATCATTCTTCGATCAGGTGGTGTTGCTTGGCTACCCGCCAGCACTCAAGGATATTATCGATGTCGGGCGAGCGCGGGGTGTCGAGTGGCCGCGCTATCAGATCAAACTGGTGATGGCTGGCGAAGTATTCAGCGAGGAATGGCGGACGCTGGTTGGCGAGCGAACCGGCTCATTGGATCATTGTTATAGTTCAGCGGCGCTGTATGGAACCGCCGATGCTGGCATTCTGGCCAACGAAACGCCACTCTCGATCTGCATCCGGCGCTATCTTGCGGCGCATCCCGCTGCTGCCCGCGAACTATTCGGCGAATCGCGCCTGCCAACCCTGGCCCAATACGATCCATTCAGCCGCTATTTCGAGGCCGATGGCCAGAGTTTGTTGTTCAGTGGCGATAATGGCGTGCCGCTGATCCGCTATAACATCCTCGATACCGGCGGCATCGTTCCCTATGAAACCATGCTTGGATTCCTGGCAGACCACGGCTTTGATCCAATTGCTGCATTGGCTGCATCGGCCACATCAGCAATAGTAGGCGAACCACCTGTGCGTGGCATGCGCCGATTGCCATTTGTGTATGTGTTTGGGCGTTCCGATTTTACCGTTTCCTTCTTTGGGGCCAATATCTACCCCGAGAATATCACCGTTGGGCTGGAGCAACCAGAGATAAGCGCCTGGGTGACGGGCAAGTTTGTGTTGGAAGTGCGCGAACAGGCTGATAACAACCCATTCCTGTCGATCACCATTGAACTGGCTCCTGGTATCGCAGACGACGATAGCAAACAACAGGCGATCAGCGATTCGATTATGACGCATCTACTACGGCTGAATAGTGAATTTGCCAATTATGTGCCGCCCGAATATCGCCCATTACAGGTACGCCTCGCGCCAATTGGCGATCCCGAATACTTCCCGATTGGCGTCAAGCATCGCTATACCCGACGATAATCCTTGAATCCGCAGGCTAAAGCCTGCGGCTAGAAGACCGATGGCCTGCGGCTAGAAGACCGATGGCCTGCGGCTATTGGATGGATCGTCCCGTTGCCGCAGGCTAAAGCCTGCGGATGTGATATGTTCTCAATCTTCATCAGCCTGCGGCGGGGCAAGTGACCATCTGGCTTGCTCCCGACAGCCCCTTTTGTTATGATGGTTGTATCATTCTGTATGTCGTCAGAGGAATTCATGCATGCTTCCGATCCCGCACGGCCCTACTTCCAGACGCCGTCCCTGGCACCCGATGGTTTGCAGATTGCATTTGTGTATGCTGGCGATATCTGGCTGATTGCACGCAATGGTGGCGAGGCCCAACGCCTGACAGCCCATCCCTCAACTCATTCGTATCCCCGCTGGTCGCATACTGGCGATCAGATTGCCTTCACATCCAATCGTTCCGGCCATGGCGATATCTATATCCTCCCGCTGCACGGTGGTGAGACAACACGGGTGACATTTCATGATGCGCCGAGTTATGCCGAGTGCTGGTCGCATGACGATACGGCGCTGTATTTTCGTTCTGCCCGTGATCGGCAGGATAGTGCGATCTATCGGGTTCCCGTTACAGGCAGCACGCCGATTGCCTGGATCACGCAGCCCTACGAGACGCTCAGTGACGTAACACTCTCGCCGGATGGCAGCCAACTTGCCCTGGCGATTGTTCGTGAGCGCTGGTGGCGGCGTGGGCCAAATCCATATGGCACATCGGAGATCTGGTTGTGCCCAAATACGGTTGATCAGGATGTTGCGCGGCGGGTAGGAAACGCTGCCGGTCTGAATCGCTGGCCGTTATGGCTGCCAGATGCATCAGGGATTTATCTTGTCTCGGATCGTGATGGCACCCCGAATGTGTGGCTTCAGCCGCTGGATGACCAGCCGGCCCGCCAGATCACCCATTTTGTTGATGGTCGGCTGCTGTGGCCATCGATCAGCCGCGATGGTGCGACGATTGTCTTTGAACGCGATTTCGGCCTGTGGCAGCTCGATACCCAAAGCGGCGAGGTGGCTCCTATTGAGGTGCGTGTTCGCTCTGATCGGAAATCTTCACCAGTTCAGGTGCATATCTATAATCGTATGGACGAACTGGTGCTTGCGCCAGATGGCAAAAAGCTGGCCTTCATCACCCATGGCGAAGTGTTTGTCGATTTCGCCGATAAAGAGACCGATAAAGATCTGCGGCAGGGATCGGCCTTCCGTGTGACGAACACATCCGCCCGCGAACGCGATGTTATCTGGTCGCCGGATAGCCGGAAACTGGCCTATCTCTCGGATCGTCATGGGGATCGCGAGCTGTATAGCTACAGCTTTGCCACTCGTAGCGAGACGCGCCTGACGAATCAGCCGATCAGTAAGAGCAACCCAGCATATTCTCCCGATGGCAATTGGCTGGCCTATGCCAGTGGCAGCGATCAGATCCGGCTGATCGACACGCGAACAAACGAGGATACACTGTTTGTACAGGCCGATCTCGATTTCCAACCGGCGCTGGCCTGGTCGCCCGATGGTACCTGGCTTGTGTTTGCTGCCCAGGATACCCACCATTTTCAGAATCTGTACGTTCAGCGTATTGGCGAGCAGCAGGCGCACCAGATCACCTTTCTGAGCAATCTGACGACGACCGACCCGCTGTGGGCACCAAACGGCCAGTTTATTATCTGTACCACTGGCCAGTATCGCGCCGAGATGCAGATCGCATGTGTTGATCTGCGCCCGCCACAACCAACCCTGCGTGAGGCGGAATTCGATAAACTGTTTGAAACGAAGAGCGACGAGCCAAAAAAGGCCAATGACGAACGTCCAGCCGATCCGCCAGATCCAAAGCCGACATCTGATCCGGCAACGCCCCCAAGCGCGATGCCATCTGCTCTTGAAACGGCACCACAGCAGCCATCCAGCGCATCCGAACCAGTGCCAGCTGAACCAAAAGCAGATGACGCAGCGCCAACTGCCCAAGCGGCTACGAGTGAGGAGAAAGCGAAACCAAAGAATCTGGTTGAGATCACCTTCGATGGCATTGATCGGCGCTTGCGGCTGCTCACGCCGCCACAGCTCGATGGGCGGGCATTGTGTATCAGCGCCGATAGCCGTGATCTGATTTTCCGCGGCTATGTTACCAGTAAAGCCAACCTATGGACACTGCCGCTTGATGAGCCACGCGCCGATCAGCCACCGCGCCAGATCACGGCCAGTGGCACATTCAAATCGGCAGCTCAATTTGCGCCAGATGGCAAGAACTTCTGGTTTCTCGATGGCGGCCAGATTGCCTTCCGCAAGTTTCCGGCTGGCGATCAAACAACGCCACAGTATAGCGGTGAGGTTCAGATTCATTTTGAGCAGGAAAAATGGCAGATCTTCAATGAATGCTGGACCAACTTGCGCGATCATTTCTATGATGATAGCTTCCATGGCCTGGATTGGCAGGCGGTACGCGAACAGTATCGCCCATTGATTGCCGGTTGCCAGACAGACTATGAACTGCTGCTGCTATTGAATTTGATGATGGGCGAACTCAACACCTCACATCTTGGCCTTGGTGGTGGTGGCGGCGGTGGAGCCGATGGCTATACCGGCCTGCTGTTCGACCGACGTGAGCAGCATTCGAGTGGCCGCCTGCTGGTGGCAACGGTATTGCCGGAAAGTCCTGCTGCCCTAGCCGGAATCCCAGTCGGCAGCGAATTACTGGCGGTAGAAGGCCAGGCTGTTGCTGGGGCCAACCTGGATACACTGCTCCAGCGCACGATTGGGCGGCGGGTGCGGCTACGGATCACTGGTCCTGGCGATCAAGCAGAACGCGATGTCGTTGTGCGGCCAGCCGCCGGGCACGAATATCATCATCTGCGCTACCGCGCCTGGGTGCAGGAAAATGAAGCGCTTGTGCATGCGGCCAGTGGCGGGAAACTTGGCTATGTGCATATTCCCGAAATGAGCTATGATGCCTACCAACAGTTTCTTGTTGATCTCGATGCCGAAACCTATGGCAAGCAGGGATTGTTGATCGATATTCGCAATAATCACGGCGGCCATACCGCGACGTTTTTTATCGATGTGCTGACGCGTCGTAGCGTGCTGCTCAAATCATTTCGTGGCCAGATCCCAAGCGATGCTGGCCATCTGGCGGGCAATCGAGTGCTGAATCGGCCAACAGTGCTCATCACCAACGAGAACAGCGTCTCGAATGCAGAAATGTTCAGCGAGACATATCGGCGGCTTGGGGTTGGCAGGGTGGTTGGGAAGCCAACAGCAGGGGCCGTGATCAGCACCTGGCGTCCGCAGCTGCTGAATGGCCTATCAATGGGGCTACCGCGTATGCGCGTGACGACTATTGATGGCGAGGATCTCGAAGGAACAGGGCGAGCCGTCGATGTTGATGTTGCCCTGCCACTTGGCGATCCAGGCCGTGGGCGTGATCCACAGCTAGAAAGTGCGGTTCGCGTCTTAATGGAGCAGATTCAGGGGAACCAGTGAACCAAGGAGTCAGGAGTCAGGAGTCAGAATACGGAGAACCAAGAACCAAGGTAAGGGCGGACCTTGTGTTCGCCCGAATAAGCGAACAATCAGCTCTGATATGGCGCACATAGTAATGGGCGGCTATACACGCCCGCAGGATCTTTCCATCATTCCATCAACACATATTGATCGCAGCCGAGGCATGACCGTAGGGCATTGGCGAGCCAACCACCTCCATTCAGGGTCCATGGACAACGCCCCTGGCCGGGGGGGGCCGGGGTACCCTTTGGGTCTGGCACCTAGGGTGGCGGCCCACCCCGACCGCCTGCCGCGCGCAGCGGCATCTACCCACTTGGGATTGAACGGTTCCCTGGTGCCAGAAGAGTGCTTGCCGCACACAGCGGCAAAACTGCCCGCCGCGCACAGCGACATTATTAACGAAGTGAGTAGAGGAGCAGCGATTGACCCCTCTTGATTCCGATGATCGGCTGATGGTTGCAGGGCGCATACGGGCTGCGCTGGAAGGGCTGATCGAGATTAGCCGCTATCAGTGGAATGAGCGTGGCGCATTGCTCATCCATGGCCGCCTGCTGTTGCCATCCGAGCAGGCCTACCCACAGATCCGTGCCCGCCTTGAACCATATGGCTTTACCCCATTTCTGACGCGCAGCGGAGATGAGGACGAACTTCTGGCAGCGCCGCTCGTCGTTCCGAAAACTCAAGGGCGGCGCTGGTTGCCTGCGCTGCTGTTTGGCCTGACGGTGCTGACCACACTGATGGCTGGTGCGATGTACCATGGTGTCGATATCTTCCAGAATCCGGCTGGAATCCTGTCAGGATTACCATTTGCCCTGACGCTGCTTGGTATTCTTGGCACTCACGAAATGGGCCATTATGTGGTTGGCCGATTACGCGGCGCACCGGTCAGCCTGCCCTATTTCATTCCGCTGCCGCCGCCACTCAGCTTCACTGGGACGATGGGTGCCGTGATTGTGCAGCGCGAGCCAATGGAGGATCGCCGCACGATCCTGGAGATCGGCCTAGCCGGGCCATTGGCTGGCCTGGTGGTTGCCATTCCACTGCTGATCTATGGCCTCTCAACCTCAACCGTCGGGCCATCGCCAACTGGCGGCTATATGCAGGAGGGCAACTCGCTGATCTATGGCGGCCTCAAATGGCTCATCTTTGGCCAATTCCTGCCAGGTAATGGCCTGGATGTGCAACTGAATGATGTCGCCTGGGGCGCATGGATCGGTCTGCTTGTCACCATGCTGAATCTGCTGCCGGTTGGCCAGCTTGATGGCGGGCATGCGGCCTATGCACTGCTGGGGCGCAAAGCGGATTACCTAGCCTATGCCGTGATCGCCATGTGTGTCGCACTTGGCGTGGCCGTCTCCGAAACCTGGCTGTTCTGGGGTGTTTTGGCCTTCCTGATCGGCCCGCGCCATCCGCCGCCACTCAACGATATTGCCCGGCTTGGCACATGGCATATCGCACTGGCCATCTTTGGGCTGCTGCTGTTTGTGCTGCTGTTTATGCCGATTCCATTGAAGGCGGTCGGCGTCTAGATTGCCGTTAGGGCGTAGCGCATACGCCCTTATTCTGGATGAAAGAATGTTGGTGGCTAGTGCCTGCTCAGGCCTCGCGATTGGATGTATTACTGTTGGTGAGGCGTTGATAGACTTCAGTTCCCAACCACTCTGCAATCACTTTCTGGAAATCGCGATCATTCATGTAGCGTGCAAATAGCAGTTCATTCTGGTCCATGCGTTCAATAAAGAATGTTTCCAGTAGCCTCTTGAACAACAGGGAAAACTTATCGGAGGAGTTTACCTGGGCTGCCTGTTGTAACTCCTCCGAGCTCGCAGCGGCTTCAACAATCTGATCAAAGAACAATTGATCGGCTTGGTTGAAATCGGTACCAAAACGAGAATTGATAATGTCGATAAGCTGAGATAGCGTAATACTGCTTTCACGAAGCATACCGCTGCCAACATCCTTTGGTCCGTCAAGCGGGCGGGCATAGCCTTTGGATAGATCAATTGCTCCTTCACTCACTTTTTGTAAACGATAATATTCAAGGCTGACCTCACTATCAAAATCATATTGCGTGTTTGCGCTACGGTGTGGCAACTTGGCAGCAAGATGCCGCAAGAAAATGTATAAACGCTCTAAGTCAGAATCCTGGTATGGCATAATCTGGCTAAGAAAAGCATACAGGTCACGGAAGTCAGTTATCTTTTTGCGCCAGAGTTCTGCTTCATCGGGTTGCTGCTTATGGAATAGGCGAAAGCGCTCGACTGCTGGATCAAGAGCTGCATTCATTGTCTGGTGATCGGCTGCACTCTGCCGCTGTTTGGGTTGAAAATAGATCCTGCAAAATCGAGCACAAAAGTATCTTCTTTGAGTGGATGTACACGGTTGAGGCGCGAGAGTGTCTGAACAGCCTGAATGCCAGCAAGCCGTTTATCGACATACATCGTGTGCAGCAGTGGTTGATCAAAGCCGGTCTGATATTTTTCGGCGACCAGTAAAACTTGATATTCATTCGTAGCAAAGCGCTCGGGTAACTCGCGCTCACCAATACTACCATTCATTCCCTCTTCGCTATACGTCTTGCTACTCAGCTTATCATCGGTAACGATCCCAGAAAATGCGACGAGTGTTTTGATTGGGTAGCCTTTGCGCTTAATATAGGCATCAAAGCTCTGCTTATAACGTACTGCCGCAAGACGCGAATCAGTCACAACCATCGCTTTGGCCCGCCCGCCAATTTTGTGGCGGGTGAATGTGTTGAAGTGCTCAATCATCACTTCAGTCTTTTGAGCAATATTATGTGGGTGCAAACGAGCGAAGCGTGCAAGTGCTTTGGCTGCCTGTTTGCGTTCGACATGCTGATCTGCGGGGCTTTTCTTGAGTAGGTTATAGTATACTGAGTACGTCGTATAACTGCACAGCACATCCATGATGAAGCCCTCTTCAATCGCTTGCCGCATGGTATAGCGATGAAATGGCTTTCCATCACGACCAAAGACATTCAGGGTTGCGTGCTTTGGTGTTGCGGTAAACGCGAAGAAGCTGATGTTCTCCTGCTGCGCTCGTTTAGCCATGCTACGGAACGTTTCTGCCCATTCCACGGAAAGCTGTACATAGCCATGCTCAAGCAAATAGGCTTCGATTACACTTTCGAAGGCAGCTTCGTTATGGCGAGGGAGCGCAGTGTATGTCATTGTCTAGCTCCATCCAATACGGTAACCCTATAGTAGCCATGAAACCAATCAGCTTATAGTCCAGGGTAGCTCCAGAGGGCTGTTACGAACACCATAGCAGATAGCAAACAAAGGTGCTATGCTGCAGGCTACTTAGTCATCAGGTTAAGGAACATAGTGCCATGAGCGACACAACAATTGTCATACCAGTTGATACCACAACAGCGGCGAAATATAATGCCGCATCAGAAGAAGAGCGCCGTAAAGTTCAATTACTGCTCCGTATACTGCTCCACAATATGGACTTGCCTTCCGGTATAACGATTCAGCACATGATGAATGAAATGAGTGATGAGGCTCAATCGAACGGACTAACGCCAGAAATTCTTGCTCAAATCCTCAATGAAGATGAATAGCCATTTCGTTATTGACACAAACACGATTATTAGCGCTGCGCTTTTTCGCCAATCTGTTCCGCGTCAAGCGTTGGATAAAGCATTTGCGAGCGCGATACTGCTTGTGTCAGAAGCAACAACTCTTGAATTAACCTCGGTACTCCTACGCGATAAGTTTGATCGCTATCTCCAACGAGAAAAGCGAGAGGCTTTCTGGCAGTCTTCTTACAGCAAACCACTCTAGTTGAGATTACTGAAGCAATCACCATGTGCCGCGACCCAAAAGACGATAAGTTTCTGGAAGTTGCAATCAGCGGAAACGCAACCCTGATCATTAGCGGTGATCGAGACCTGCTCGATCTACAATCGTATCGTGGCATTGAGATCGTAACACCAAGAGTATTCCTTGACCAGAGATAGATTCTGGAACTACTCAATCAACATGATCCACATGAGCCTGAATATGTTAGCCTGCCGCATGAGACGTGCTTACAATTATACGGGGAAGAGCATCACCGTAAGAAAAACGTGTTACATACTTGAGTTGCATCGATTGCCACATTATGATATCACCTCGCGCAACAGCCGCAGAATCTCTTCTTCAAGATCGCGTAGATCGGCATCAATCTCAGCTCATGGGCGTGGCGGCTCGGCACTGTTACCTGCCTTGATCCTCTGCATCTGCTGTAGGCAACCGGTGTGGCACGTATAGCTATACGTGCCCGCTGTCATTCACTCGACCCATAACTTGTGGTACACAACGCCCGTAGCAGCACACGGCAGCGCAGCATCGGCACCATACAAACAGGAATACATCAGCGGTTCAACAGCCACTGAGGTTCTTTCAAACAAAACATCCTGGCAGATACCACAAACAATCCAGCAATCCAGCAATTGGTTCAATCAGCCAATGCGCAATCTGCCGTCACCCTGTCAGGTCTGTCACCGTGTCACGATTTGCGGACCAGGAATGCCAATTCGCTGGGGAAACTGATGCGGGTGAGTTCCCATGGTTCGTTGGCAACCATTGCCCGCAGCATGCGTTCGTAGTGTTCTGGCATGCCCTTGCTGCGCCCGCCCAGGCTGTGCGCCGGGAAACTGACTACTATATATGGCGCGTTCAGGGTTTGCAACAAGCGCAGTGCCGATCCCTTCTCGACTTGTTCGAGCACTGGTAAGAGTTTCAGCGCCAATGCGAGATCGGCTGGCTCACATGGCGGGGATGTGACAAGATCGCAGACCCATGTGCGGCATGGGGTGTTGGTAAGCGCCAGAAACTGCCCGGCAAATGCAACCATATCGGCATAGATATCGCATGCCATATAGGTCGCCTCCGGCGCAAGCGGCATCCATGGGCGGGTCAGCGGGTTGAGCCCACAGGCCAGATCCAATACTGATTTAATTGGCGGTAGCAGCGCAAACACTTCCGCATAGAAGCGATCCAGTATGCCAAGCCGCTCACGGGTTGAGGCATGGTGGCGCAATATCTGCATACAGGCGGCCCGTAGCGTAATGGAATCACTGGCCGCTTCAGTCAATTCTGCAAGCCAGGCCGCATACTCCATCTTTGGTTCCAGGTAGGAACCGCCGATCTGATGCAGCTTGTTCTTGGTCTCCTTAATCGCATCCTTGATCCGCCGATGGGCAGCCAGGTCACGCATTGCCACCACGCGCACCAGTTCTGGGCTGACCGAACGGTATTTTGGGCTGGAACGAACCTCGGCAATCAGGTTCTCAAGATCGGGATGTTCAGGCATCATCGGCAATGCCTCGCTGTAATGTTTCCACCAGCCGGGCCATAAAGCGCAGATTATGGATGGTTGCGAGCCGCAGATAGGTGCTTTCGCCAACCTTATTCAGATGGTTCAGGTAGCCAATGGTGTAGTGCTGGCATGTATAGCAATCGCAGGATGGATCAATTGGCGTGTTGGTCTTGATATGCTTCTTATCGGCGATATAACAGTAATCATACCAATCGCCACGCAAACGAAACCCTGCCTCTCCTGGGTCGCCGCGATAGACA
The DNA here is from genome assembly GCA_038214135.1 of Chloroflexales bacterium. Lineage (GTDB taxonomy): Bacteria > Chloroflexota > Chloroflexia > Chloroflexales > Roseiflexaceae > JANLSE01. Next base: position 26,920 of record JBBQSD010000080.1, read on the forward strand.
TATAAGCGCCCATTGCGTGCATCGCGGGTTGGCATCGCACAATCAAACATCTCATAGCCCATGGCCACACACGCAACCAGATTGGCGGGCTGGCCGATTCCCAGGGCATGCATAGGGAACTGGCGCGGAATGCATTCGCGGGTAAACGCCAGCGTTTCGGCCACCAGATTGCCAGCGCCATCGAGCGGCCAACCGCCATAGCCATAGCCATCGAAGCCAATCGCCAGCAATGCATCGGCACACTCACGGCGCAGGGCGTGATCGCCGCCACCCTGGATCACCGCGAACAGCTTGGGCTGACGTTCGGGCGGCAGGCGGCGCTGCCGGATCTGCAGATCGAACTCATCGCGGCAGCGTCTGGCCCATTTGATCGTTCGCAGCACCGAAACGCGCTGCTCGCTGGCGATATCATCGACATGCGTGCAGTCGTCCAGGCAGATCACCACATCGGTACCATACGCCATTTGCAATTGCACCGATTTTTCAGGGGTCAATTGATACTTCCGCTCTGCCCCTTCGGGTTGAAAAGACAACCCCTTATCGCTGATGCTGCCGAATTTCGGATTTTGATGGATGAGTGAATAGGCCTGAAAGCCGCCTG
>JBBQSD010000081.1:0-27336 GCA_038214135.1 Chloroflexales bacterium
TCAGCATGCTGACTCCTGACTCCTGACTCCTGAATACTCGTCTATCTCCGGAGCTTGCCTGTGAACACTCAATTATCCACACTTCCGGCTCCATTGCTGCCAGCACTCGAATGTGCGGCTGTGCTGGAATTGTTTGACCGCGATGCGTTTGCGGCATTGCTTGGCATGCCACCCGATCAGCCGATTGAGCAGTTGCTTGCACATGGCGTGATCCAGCCCGAAGCCAATGCGTATCGCTATAGTGCACTATTCGATCCATTAGCCAGTGAGCCAAAACAGCGTGCGCTGCTGCATGGCCAGGCTGCTAGCTACTACCAAACGCTGATCATGCGTGGCGAGGATAGTACGGCAGAAAGCAACTATGTGCGCCATGTCACCAAGCAGTGCGATCTGTTAGTGCGTGCCGACCCAGCCGCGCTTGCGCCAACGCTGGCCGATGTTCCATTCGATCAACTGAAGAATGCGGCTAATCGGCATGTGCTGCGCTACTATGCTGGCCTTGGTGAGGGGTTGGCCGATCGGCTTGCTGCGGCACGGGCACTGTTCACACTCCTGCTGGCCGAACCCGATCTCGATCCGCTGGTGCGCGGGCGGGCGCTCAACTCGGGAGCACTGTTCGCCCAAATGCAGGGCGATCATCAAGCGGCAATCGATGCCTATCGTGAGAGCCTGGCGATCTGGCAGCAACTCGGCAATCGCACGCGTGAGGCCAATGTTCGCCATAACCTTGGTATTTTGCACTATGAACTCCACCAACTGGAAGAAGCAGAAGGATCTGTTCGCGCTGCTGTGGCGATCTATACCGAAACCAACGATCACTATCATCTGGCGATGTCGCTGAATGAACTTGGCCTGATCTATCGTGATGATGGGCGCTGGCAATCGGCAATCGAGATCCTCGAACGAGCGGCTGCTATCTTTGAACGCGAGGATGACGAACATGCGCTTGGGATTATCTATGGCAACCTTGGCGAAGTCGAACTCGCTTTGGGGCACTATCAGCGGGCACAACAACAGTTTGATCACGCAATAGAACTCATGGCCAGCCAGGTCTATGCCGTTGATTATCAGATCAATCTGGGTCTGATGGCGCAGGCCCGTAATGAAGATCTGGCTGCGCTGGCACACTATCAAACCGCACAGCACCTAGCCGAAACGCTTGGGCGCCGTGAGATTGCTGCGCTGATTCACTACCGGATCGGCCATGCGCTGCAACGGCTTGGTCGGCTGAGTGAGGCATCCGATAGTTATAGCGCCGCCATGGATGCCATCGAAGTGGTACGCTCACCATTACGCGATCAAGGGCTGCTGATCAGCCTCATGAGCCGCTGGCAGTTGGTCTATGAAGGCGCACTGCTACTCTATCTCCAACAGGATGATCTGGAAACTGCCTTTCATGTCACCGAACGAGCACGAGCAAGGGCATTCGCCGATCAACTGGCCCGCCACGCCGCCAGTGAATCTGCGCCTGTTGTGCCGATGACTGCAAGCGAGGCGCGCGCAGCACTACCAGCCGATACCATGCTGCTGACCTATTTCGCTACTGGTTTGCGTGGTCCAGAAACACGCCTGCTTGATGCGCTGCCGCCAGAGGCTGCTGGCCTACGGGATTGCCTGACGACCCCGGCGCGCCTGATTCCACTGGCGCTCACGCATTCCGAGATTCGCACATTTGCCTGTTCGCTGAACCCGAATGCCCTACAGAGTGCCGCCAATTCCGGCGATGGTGCCCGCTTCCTGCAACCAGCCATCCTACAGCGTGCCTATGCTGCCCTGCTCGCGCCATTGGCAGCGCAGATTGAGATGTACGAACGAGTTGTGCTTGTTCCACACGGGTCGTTACATCATATGCCATTTGCCGCATTGCAAAGCCCCAACAGGGTGCCATTGCTAGAACAAATCAGCCTCTCATTAACCCCCAGCGTAACCGTCCTGCTGCGGGTGTTGGCAGAGCGGCAGATAACGCCAACTCTGCCATGCCTGGCGCTTGGCTATGATGGGATCGAACGAGGCTTGCGGCATACCGAAGCAGAGGCACAGGCCGTGGCAACAATCTGTTCTGGCCAGGTTTGGCGTGGAGAGGACACAACTAGCGCTGCGCTCATTCGGGTGGCAGGGCAATATCGCTATTTGCATCTGGCTTGCCATGGCGAATTCGATCTGGATGATCCGCTGGCTTCCTGGTTGGAAATCGGGCCAGGCCAGCGCCTGAGTGCAGAACAGATATTGAGCGACATGCATCTGAATGCCGAATTGGTGGTGCTGAGCGCCTGCCGCAGTGGTGTTAGCCGTGTATTGCGTGGCGATGAACCATTTGGCTTGGCACGCGCCATGCTGGCAGCAGGAGCCAAGGCTGTACTCGTCACGCTCTGGCCGGTTGAGGATTCATCGGCCCGCTTATTGATCGAGCGTTTCTATATGGAACTGATCCATGGCGAGACACAAATTGGCCTGTCAATCGCACTGCGCCGCGCTCAACAATTCCTGCGTGGCATCAGCCTAGAGGATGCACGCACACGCCTTGGGCACGAACCACCAACCAATGAACCACAGCCATATGCCGATCCGCGCTATTGGGCAGCCTATGTGCTGATTGGATGATAGGTGTTTAGCTCTCAGCATTCAGCTTTTAGCTTTCAGCAGCGCCGAAGATGCAGCCCAAAGAATATTGTTCAAGCCAAGGGAAAGAATGGTACTATGAGAGCCATGTTCTTTTGATAATCAGTACAACCTTCCTGAAATCCGGATTTGATTTGTGGCGAAGGAGTTCTGCAGTTCTGTGGTTCTGTGGTTCTTCTGAAACCTCGTACTAGCGCAAGGAGTTACTTCATGGATAGCCCGATTCGTGTGGCAATCATCGGCACCGCCCGGCGTTCTGCGTACCTGTACGGGCCGCTGCTGAAGGCACTGCCCGATGTTGAGTTGGTGGCGGTGTGGGGGCGCAGTGATGCATCGGCGCGGAGGCTTGGCGAAACCCTGCATGTGCCATGGTATACCGATCTGGAGCGGCTGAAGCGCGAAACCGCAGCGCAGGTTGGGGTTGTTTCTGTCACCTATGGAGCCAATGGGCAGGTTGGGCTCATGGCGATTGAGGCTGGCCTGCATGTATTGTTGGAAACGCCGATTGCCCATGATCTGCATGAGGCTGATGCGATCATCGCGGCGGCTGCCGAGCGCGAGCTGCTGATCGAGGTATCCGAGCAGTTTCATCGCCGCCCGCTTGAGCAGATCAAGCTGCGCTTGATCGCCAGTGGACTGTTTGGGCGGGTGCATTCGAGCTTCAATGATTTTGCTGGCCATGGCTATCATGGCGTCAGCGTCATGCGTTCGTATCTTGGTTTTGATGCACGCCCGATCCAGGTGACTGGTGCAGTGCGCCAGTATCCGTTGGCTGCCTACTATAGCCGGCTTGCGAACAACACCCAGCCACGCGATGAAACCCAGGAGCATGGGTTGATCACATTCGATGATGGCCGATTGGGCATCTTCCAATGGACGAGTGTTGGCTATGATTCGCCATTACGCTGGTGGCGCTCATCGCGCTTTCTGGCCGAGCGCGGCATGGGTATCACAATCGGGGTTGGCTTGGATGTTGAGGAGCGGCTTTCATTACTGGCCCCCGGCGGTGAAGCACCACGGTTTATTACAATTGAACGGCGCTGGGAACGTGTCGATGGTGGTGCATTACAGGCTATCGTCGCTCATACTGGCGATGCAGATGTGCCGATTGTGCGCTGGGATAGCCCATTTATTGCATCTGTTCAGGGGCATGGCCCACAATGGCACGATGATGAGATCGGCGTGGCTGGCTGCATCCTGAGCCTGATCAATGCGCTGCGGAATGGCGGCGAGCCAAGCTATGGCCCGCAACAGGCCAGGCTCGATCAGGAGATTATTCTGGCCATCCGGCGTTCATCGGAAGCGGGCGGCCAACCCGTTCAACTGCCATTGGTATGAGAGGTATTTTTGATACCCTTTATTCGTGATCGATTCACATGGCTGGCGTACCTGATGCTGGCCTACTTCGCCTACATGCAGACATCGGTTGGCACGCTGATGCCGTTTCTGCGCGATGAGCTTGGGCTGAGCTACACGGTTGGCGCGCTGCATATGAGCGCGCTGGCACTTGGTATGGTGCTGGCTGGCCTGGTTGGGGATCGCACGGCGGCGCTACTTGGCCGAGGGCGGGTCTTCTGGGGTGGAGCGATTGGCATGGCGCTCGGTGCAGTTGGCCTGATGCTGGGCGGCACTATTGCTGTAACCATCCCCAGCGCATTGAGTATGGGTATCTTTGGCACACTGCTGATTGGGAGTATCCAGGCAACCCTGGCCGATCATCATGGTACACAGCGAACCATCGCTTTTACCGAATCGAATATTGCTGCCAGTATTCTCGCGGCACTTGCTCCGCTGCTGATTGGCATATTCCAGCGTACTGGCGTTGGCTGGCGTGGAGCGTTGATCGCCGGAATTGTACTCCTGATTGGGCTAGCACTCGTATTGGGCCGAACCCAGATACCAGCAGTGCGCACATCGCAGCGTGAACGAAGGAGCCAGCGCTTGCCACAACGGTTCTGGATCGCCTGGCTGGTGATCGTGCTGGTCGTATCGATTGAATGGTGCCTGACCTTCTGGGGCAATGATTTTTTGCGTATAGCTGTTGGGTTGGCACCTGCCGACGCCGCAACGTTGATGGGTATTTATTTCGGTGCGATTGTGCTTGGCCGAATTGCTGGCAGCCGACTCTCGCGCCAGATCAGTGATATTCAGTTGTTGTGGGGGGTGATTGGACTGACGATTGTGGGGTTTCCGCTGTTCTGGTTGGGAAACATCCCGATTGTGAATATTACTGGCCTGTTTCTGATGGGCCTTGGGATTGCCAATCTGTTCCCGTTGAGTCTCGCAATCGCAGTCGATGCGTCAGATGGCCAGACGGATGCGGCCAGCGCACGGGCGACGCTTGGTTCTGGCTTGGCGATTCTGACGCTGCCACTCGTTCTGGGGAGCGCAGCCGATGCTGTTGGCGTGCGCAGTGCGTTTGTGATCGTGGCAGGGCTGCTGTTCGTGCTGGTGGGGATATTGTGGTTGAGTGGGCGTGCGCCACTGCCAATTCTGACTCCTGACTCCTGACTCCGCTAGCGCGCATCCAATACTGCATCAACAGCGCTGGTGAACCCATCCAGTAGCACTGATGTGGCATAGGTTCCGCGGCCAAAGATGCCATGGGTGCGATAATTTGTATCGCTGAGTTGAAGCACCGTAATCGTCTGTTCAATCGGATTGACGATCCAGTATTCGGGAATGCCTGCCTCGGCATAATCGATCACTTTATCAACGGTATCACGCTCTGGATCATCCTCACTGACGACTTCGACAACCAGATCGGCTCCGAGCCAGTAACGGTTTTGGCGGCGGGGATCGTTGGCATCCAGCACTAGAAGCAAATCAGGCTCACGTTGCTTGCCATCGCGTATATGTAATCGCAGTGGAGCGACCAGGATTTTACCCTGTTTAAGCGGCAGAAAGGCACGTAACAATTCGTAGAGAAACAACAAGATCACCTGATGCTGATCGGTTGGCATAGGTAGTACCTCAATCACACCATCAGTATACTCAACCAGCAAGCTTGTGGAATCGGTTAACTTAAGGTATTGTTCGAGCGTCCAGAAGCCCTGAATCGGTGAAAGATCAATCGATATTCCATCCTTCTGGCGCACCAAATGAAGGGGAGCTGTCCGAAGATTTGTCAGGGTCATCATCGCCTCCTTGCATGATCTCTGGCATGCCGATCTAGTATACGCGCCACGATACTGCGACGCAACCGAGCGAGGAGTCAGGGGTGTGACGGAACGTTCTGCATGCGCTGGTGCAACGACCAATCATGGCCGGAGGGGCGGTTCGTGAACCGCCCTCCATGACCGGCAATGGCGCCCATGGTGGGCGGTTCGCGAACCGCCCCTACACAATGATCGGCATGGATAGATCGGCATGTGTTGTGCGACAATAAGAACTGTAGGTGCTGACAATTAAAACTGTGGATCATGGCTCCTCAATTGTTCGGTAAGATGGCACCCAGGAGGGTGCCGATAAAAACGGATAACGAGATCCAGATCATGAACCGTGAGCGCCACCGCGGAAAAACCCATGTGCAAGCGGCCGCACGGGCCGGCATTACCCTCATACGAATCTTCCGCTTCGGCGAATAACTATGAACAGACTCCTTGTCGGGAATGATGGAGAGATGGCGTTCCGATCAGTATTGGGATCATAACAACTATATACTGCTCAGATCATTGCGTGGTAAGAGAAATAGCAACTATTTCAGTGCTAAATGGACTAGGCGCATATGGCTCCCTGTTGAAGTAACTGCTACTGTTCATACACAGAACATAGTGGTACTATGGTCATTATTATGTAGTCTAGGTGCTATCAATGACTGAACCGAAGCCGCCACGTAGCCGTCGCAAATCCACACGGCCAGGCCCTGAGCTGCAACCGCCGAACGATGCAGCTGGCTTGGGTTGGGCGGATATTCCAGCCGAGCCCGATGCGCCTGCAGCGCTGCCAGAGATCCGCTTCCCAATTGTTGGTGTTGGTGCTTCGGCTGGCGGGCTAGCAGCGTTTGAGGCATTCTTCTCTGCTATGCCCGCCACCTCCGAATCTGGCATGGCGATTATCCTGGTTCAGCATCTAGCCCCCGACCATAAGAGCATCCTCACCGATTTGGTCAAGCGCTATACGCTCATGCGTGTCTTCGAGGCCAAACATGGCATGGTCATCCAACCCAACTGTGTCTATATCATTCCACCCAACCGCGAGCTTACCCTCCTTAATGGCACGCTGCACCTGATCGAGCCAACAGCGCCACATAGCCAGCGCATGCTGATCGATGTGTTCTTTCACTCATTGGCCGAGGATCAGCGCGAACGGGCGATCTGCGTCGTGCTCTCCGGAATGGGCAACGATGGCACGCTGGGCGTACGTGCGATCAAGGCCGCAGGCGGCATGATCATCGCCCAGGATCCCGACACAACCGCGTATGATGGCATGCCGCGCAGCGCTATCGCTACCGGTATGGTCAATTATGTGCTACCGCCAGCTACGATACCGGCTCAGTTGTTCAGCTATGTGGCTCAGGCCTTTGGCACCAGGCCGCATCCGCCCACTATTCCCGCACCCTCGGTGCAGGGCACGCTGGCCAAGATCTGTGTCGTGCTGCGCGCCCAGACAGGCCGCGACTTCTCGCAGTATAAGGAAAACACCCTTATTCGGCGCGTCGAGCGGCGCATGGGACTGCATCAGATTGAACAGGCCAGCGATTACCTTCAATACCTCCAGCACCAACCGGCTGAAGTTGAGGCGCTGTTCCGCGATCTTCTGATCGGCGTAACCAGCTTTTTCCGCGATCCTGAGGCCTTTGGCGTCCTTGAGACTCTGGTTATTCCACGCCTGTTCGCCGCCAGACATCCTGATACACAGGTTCGGGTGTGGGTGTGTGGCTGCTCAACTGGTGAGGAGGCTTATTCACTAGCCATCCTGTTTCAGGAACATCTGGAGACGCTGAAGCAACCAATTAAAGTCCAGATCTTTGCCACTGATCTGGATGGACATGCGATCGAACTGGCCCGCAGTGGCAGCTTTCCCGCCAGCATCGCTGCCGACATGACGCCTGGGCGGCTGGAACGATATTTTATCCAGGATGCCGAAAATGGACGCTATCGCGCCTGTAGAGTCATTCGTGATCTGCTGATCTTCTCTGCACAGGATGTCATCGGCGATCCACCCTTCTCACGATTGGATATGATCAGTTGTCGCAATCTGCTGATCTACCTGAATATGGATTTGCAGAAGAAGCTCATCCCGCTGTTCCACTACGCCCTGAACCCGCATGGCGTGCTGTTCCTCGGTACTTCCGAAACTATCGGAGAGTTCGTTACACTCTTCACTCCTGTGGATCGTACCTGGAAGATCTATGTAAGCCACGCAGATATTCCTGGTGCTGCTCGCCCGGCTCTATCCAGTATTGCTCCGCGCTCTGTGGAAGGTGCCATCCACCCACAGCGATTAGGGGTAACACGCCAGAGCGGGGATCAGCGCAATCTGCGGATGCTAACTGAACAGACCCTGCTGGCCCATATTGATGTGGTCGGTGTTTTGGTCACGGAACAGGGCGACATTCTGCATATCTTTGGCCGTACCGGGAATTATCTGGAGCCAGCCCCTGGCGATGCTGCCCTAAATATTCTGGCCATGGCCCGCGAAGGGCTGCGGCGCGAGCTGACAATTGCCCTGCACAAAGCGATAGCGCAGCATGAACCGATCCACTACCCTGGGCTGCGCGTCCGCACCAATGGCTCATTCAGCAGCGTCAATCTGACGGTGCGGCCGGTGGTGTCTCATGTAGATGGAATAGCGCTAGCGGATCTGTTCCTGGTTATTCTGGAAGAAGTGCCACCAGAATCTCCGGTCCTGCCCGATCAAGCGATATCCGCAGATCAGCGCACCCCTGCCGCAATCGCAGATCAGCGTATTGCTGCGCTTGAACAGGAACTACAGGCCAATGAGGAGTACCTCCAGACCGCACTTGAGGAAATGGAGACTTCCAACGAGGAACTGCAATCGGCCAATGAGGAACTGCAATCAGTCAACGAGGAGATTCAATCCACCAATGAGGAACTAGAAACATCGAAGGAAGAGCTGCAATCGGTGAATGAAGAGCTAGCCACCATCAATGCCGAACTCCAGCATAAAGTCACCGATCTGCTGCGGGCCAATAACGATATGAATAACCTCCTGGCTGGCACAGGAGTTGGAACATTATTTGTGGATTTCCAACTGCGTATTGCCCGGTTCACACCATCAATCACGCAGATCATCAATATCATCCAGACAGATATTGGACGACCAGTGAGTGATATTGTCTCCAACCTGCGGGGCTATGATCGCCTGATAGGTGATGTGCAGATGGTGCTGGAAAGCCTGATCCCGCAGGAGATGGAGGTCCAGAATCGGGTTGGTGCGTGGTATCTTATGCGTATTCGGCCCTATCGCACGCTGGATAATGTGATCGAGGGTGCGGTGATCACATTCATCGATATTACTCAACGCAAGCAGATCGAAGCAGCGCTGGTTAGTAGTGAGGCCAAGTTTGCGAAAGCCTTCCGTGCGAGTCCGGATGGACTGGTCATCAGCCGGCGCGCTGATGGGGCTATTCTGGATGTCAATGATAGTTGGGAACAAATGGTAGGCTACAGCCGCCTTGAGACGCTTGAACACAGCTTGCTTGAGTTGAAGCTGTTTGTGAACCCAGATGATTGGCAGCAGATTATTGCTCGCCTACAGGATCAGGAAAGCCTGCATAATCGTGAACTGGAGATCCGCCACAAATCGGGCCAGGCGCGCTGGGTTCTCGTGTCGGTAGAGCAACTTGATCTCGACACAGGGCCGGGGTTGCTTACGATCATCCGTGATATCACGGAGCGCAAGCGGAAAGAAACAGATGACAAGCAGTAATGATGCGCCTGAAGGCTCCCCACCAGCCAACCGAGGGCAATCCCTGCGCCAACGGGTGGAGGAGAGCCTTCGAGTATCTGATGCAGATGATCTGGAGGCACGTACACCTGAGCAGATCAGGAGCTCGCTGCATGAGTTGAATGTGCATCGGATTGAGCGAGAGCAATATCGCATTATTGCAGGATGCCCTGCCACCGCATGGGTATCGCTTGGATGTTGCCCGCGATGGCAACGAGGCACTTGCACGCGTGCGCAATATTCAGCCAGCACTGATTCTGATGGACATCCAGCTACCATATATGAGCGGGATCGAAGTCATTCGGCAGATGCGCGCCAACGATCTGCTGCGCCATATCCCAATCATGGCACTGACAGCGCTCGCGATGCCGGGAGATCGTGAGCGCTGCCTGGATGCAGGTGCAAATGACTACCTGGCCAAACCGGTCAGCATGTATACACTACTCGCGAAGATCGCGGCCCAGTTGCAGCGGCACTAAGCATCAGCCTGCGGTTGGTCAATCTTCATCATCTTGCCGTTACTTCGCCCGAAACAGGCGTGCGAACAACTGGCGCATAAGCGCTTTGCGCACATCTGGCCATTGGGCGGCTGGTTGGCCATCTGGCCGGTGATCGGGGCGATAGCGTTCGGCCTCGTAGGCAGATGCAATCCTCCGCACAGTGTCACGTTGTTCTGGCAATTGCTGGGCCACTATTTCCGCATATTCGCGCGGCGTGACATGTTCCTCATGGCCAATGCCAGCCCAACCTCCGAGGCGCGTTAGCCGTGCATAGGCCGCCGCTGTTGAGGAAAGGCCGCGCAACTGCAACTGCAGAAACAGGAGAAAGCCAAGCACCGCAACAACAAGCGTGCCGATGGTACTACCGCCAATGATCAGCAGGCGCAGGCGATCGGCTGCATCGCGCTCAGCGATCTCGCGGCGCACACGCTCAAGATCGCCAGCATTCTCGCCAGCCAGTTGCTCCTCACGTTCACGAATACGCCGCAGGATCGCCTCTGGGTCGCTCAACTGATTCGAGACATCACCAGAACTCTGCACCGGATCTTCCTGATCACTTGGCGGTAATGCAGGGCGAACTGGCGCGATAGCATAGGGGGCCGGGGTCGGCTCGAAACGCTGCCAGCCATAGCCAGGAAAGTAGATCTCCACCCACGAATGCGCCACGCTCTCACGGATCACCCATTCACGGGTATCGGGATCGAGCGCCCCGCCAGCATAGCCCTGCACCCAGCGGGCTGGCACATCCACGGCGCGCAGCAGCACAACCATTGCCGAAGCGAAATCATCGCAATAGCCACGCTGCGAATTGAACAGGAAATAATCAACCCAATCACGGTCATCGGGTGGGGCCGGGCGCTGTTCATCATAGGGAAATGCACGCAGATAGGCCTGAATCGCCAGTGCTTGATCATATGGTGTGGTTGCCTGGGCCTGTGCCACAATCGTGCGGGCCTGTTCGCGCACCCGTGGCGGCAGGGTATCCGGCAGTTGCAGATACGATGCCCGCACCCATGTGGGGTAGCCAGTGCCGGCCCCACGCAAACTGCGCTCATCAACCGTCGAGAAATAGGTCGAAATCGTGTAGGTGCTGGTCTCTTCCAGCGGCACCTGTGCCACCACCGATGATGTTTCCGTATAGTTTGGCACCAGGTTGCCATTCTGGTCAGAAAGAACACCATGCTGCAACAACACCGGCACGCCAGCGCTGGCAAATTGGCCGCCAATCATCAGCAGGCCATCGGTGCGTGGCTGGGTAAGCGTGACGGTCTGGGTCACAACTTCCCGAGCGCGCAGTTCCGTCTGAATTGGCTGCTCGTTTGCTGAAATGAAGGTACGAGCCTGTTCAGCGGTTGCCACATTCAGCGTCGCACGGGCGCGTTCGCCAACGGTATTCTGCCAGTTATGGCCACTATATTTATCGAATGCGACGGCCCGCCAATATTCATACTTGGGCGAGCGAATCCGCATCACCACCGAATCGCTCAGGGTGCGTGGCCCACCCACGCGCACGCCACGGGTTGCAAAACTCCCGCTTGTGCCAGGCGGCGCATTGATCGTACTGAAGGCATCCTGCCAACTCTCACGCAACGCGGCAAATGGGGTTCGCAGTATTCGCCAGGCCTGCTGCGCCTGGGCGCTCGTGACAGTACCAGGCAGGAAGCTGGTCACAACCACCAGAATGATCGAGAACAGGCCAGCAGCGAACACGGCACGCCATAACAACAGCGACGGAAACTCGATCTGTGCCGCCCGCCACAGGCGCTGCTGCACCGCCAGGTTCTGATAGACGAGTAACAGCAGTGCGGCTGCCAGAAACATAAAGAACAGCTGGGTTGGCTTTGGGTAGATAAACGTATAGTTGATCAGGACGATGGCGGCACTTGGGATGACGGCCAGCCATGTACGGTTCGAGCGGAAGATCAGCCAGCCAGTGGCATAGCCAAGCAACCACATCAGCAGCGCCAGCGTGACCACAAACAGAACGATATCCTCGCCGCGCCCGCCAGCCTGCAAAATCCGCAACCAGATCAGCACCCGCAGCGCGATTTCGGTTGCCTGTTCGCTCCAGGTATTCAAGCGCGCAGCCAGATCGGCCCCGAACTGCTCCGTCACCTGGGCTGTCAGCGTTGGCCCAACCCGCACGATTGTCCACGCCAGCCCCAATGCGCCAGCCAGCAGATGCGCCAACCAGCCAGGCAGCCAGGCCAGCCGTGCAAACACAACCCCAACGAAAAAGGCAGGCAGAACCAGGCTCATAATAATCTCGACACCAGTGGCCCAATTGGCATCGATCAGGCTCTGTGCGACACTCCATAGCATCAGCAAGGCCAATAGAACACCAGGCACAACCATGCCCAGCTCATAGCGCTGATACCAGGACGTTGGGCGAGTGGCGGGAGTCGTGACAATCATTGCGTGTACCTAACGTAAATAGAACCGAGTATTCAGGAGTCAGGAGTCAGAAGTCAGAATTGAGAACCCATAACCAGTATTCAGGAGTCAGGAGTCAGAAGTCAGAATTGAGAACCCATAACCAGTATTCAGGAGTCAGAATTGAGAACCCATAACCAGTATTCAGGAGTCAGGAGTCAGGAGTCAGAACCCATAACCAAGAACCCATGTAGGGTGCAGACCTATGTGTCTGCCCGAGAACTAAGAACCGCCATCCTCCTGCTACGCTGACCATCTCCCAACTTCCAATGAAAGAAGGGCCAGAGTCAACAATAATGTACCACAATTGTTGAGTAGTTGCAGCCATCAGCTTTCAGTTTTCAGCTCTCAGGAGCGCGCTCCAATCAGCCACCAATACTGTTCGATCACAGCCGTGGCATGCCCAACGGATGCTGCCGGACCACTAATATCGCTTGCGGGTCGGGTACCCTCTGGGTGCCGCAGCGCCTGGCCGCTCGGAAGGTGCCGGAAACCAGGTGCCCTCTAGGCGGGAATGGTTTCTGGCGAAAGAGCAGCGGCATCCTAATAGAACTATTGTAGCACACGCGCCTCCTGGCTCACCAGCGTGGCAGCGGGTCATGCAGCGCCCGGATCAATCGTTCGTACTCGCGCTCGGCGCGTTGTGGGTTACTCAGATTAATGCCAGTGAGTGCGCTGATACTAAGCGGCAGGCGGCTATCCTCAATTGGTGTGGCTTTCAGTGGAATGACGCGAGCAGTTCGCTCTTGAATGCCAAGATTCTGCGCCAAGATTGCCTGGGTGTAAGCCCAGTTATTCGCAAGATAGGCATCGGAAAGCACCACCAGCGTTCGCTTCGCCTGTGTGATTGCCCGCTCCAGATTGACGATCCTGTAAACTCCTGGCTCCTCAACATCACCAGAAACACTGACACGTAGTCCAGCAGCCTTCAGGCGCGGCACAAGCGAACTCCACACCCAAGCCGCATCGGGATCACTATCGACATAACTGATATAGGCGTCATAGCGAAAGCCATCGGGATCAGCTGCAATCACACCCTTTTGCCCACCGGCATACAGGGCGATTGGGAAGTTCGTTTCCATATCCGAGCGGAACACAGGATGCTGAACAGGCTTCTCGGCTGTCACACGTGGCTGCACATATTCAAATAGATCAAAAATCCGAATTAGACCATCATCGCTGGCCACGCCACCACGCAGGCCTAACAGAAGATGCGCAGTGAAAACACTATTGCGCTCGCCCGTCCAGGAGAGTTCATCGCTGCGTGATGATGCCAGAATCACGCGCCCGCGCCCCTTCGAAAGCGCCGTGTAGGCCTGATCACTCAACCCGGATTTCATCACCAGTTCCGCAACATCCTTGGGCTGGCCGATTCCGCCAGCATGGCAGCAATCCAGAATAATCAGCACACGCTGGGCGGTGATCCGTTGCAGTGCCCTGGTGAATTCAGCACTCGAGATCGCACTCACTGCCAGCGCAGCCTCCGAGCGATTATCGTACTCGAATGGGATCAGATATTCGCCAGCATAGGTGCCCTGCTCGATCTGCCCGCCATGGCTTGAAATATAGCAGATAACTGTTGATTCGGCGGAGGCGCGTGCCGCCAGCGTCCCAAGCGCCGCAAGAATCGCCGGTTTCGTTGCCGCCCCATCGATCAGGGATTGCACATGCTGCGGATCATAGCCACAATAGGCTGGATCAACCAACAGCTTCGCCGTGTCTTCAACATCGTTCAACACACTGATCGGCAAGGGCCGGACGCGCTGGTAGTTGGCGATCCCGATCAGCAGCGCATGGCCATGTTCAAAGATAGGCATATGCGGGGCTCCTTCTGACAATTCTATCGTAACGATTCAACCAATTTCATCGAATCTCAATAAATACTGAACAAACCCCCTTCACAAATCATTACAACTTGTGTAGTATACGATCTATCCCCGTTTTCATACAAGGTGCGTAATGAGTCGACGAACCAGGGTATGACGGATTCTTCTGCAATGGACGACCCTGCACATGCATCCGGTAGGGCGCATCAATGTGTGCGCCCGCATTGGGCAGCACAACGCCATCATCGTGGGCAGACACATCGGTCTGCCCCTACGCCATGACCGACATGGATCGTGGTGCAGAACATTCCGTCACACCCGATGGCCATCATCATGGGCGAACACGAGGTTCACCTCTACTTGCACAACTCCGCCTCCTCCGCTATACTCCCCGCCGATGATGCAACGTTTATCTAACTTCATATTGATCATGGCCCTGCTGGCCGTCGCCCTGGCTGCCTGTACGCCCGTACCTGCACCACCAGCGCCAATCCGTGATGACAGCCCGACATCCGCTATTCCATACCCAACGACCAACGCCACTGCCACGCTACCCGCTGTTGCAAGAACGACCGAATCGCCAACAACTCCTGTTCCAACGGCGCCTCCTGGGGCAACGGCCACACCTGTGCCAGCATCATTCTTTGATGACAAGCGCCTGCTCTATCAGCCCAATTTCTATATTCCAGAAATCCAGGCATTCCTTGATCAACAACCTGGTAGCCTGAAATCCATGCGCTTCCAGGTTGGCGGCCAGCGCTCCAGCCTGGCAGATATAATCGTCGGCCAGGCCGTGTATTATGGTGTGAATCCACAGGTGATACTGGCGCTTCTGGAGAGCCAGAGTGGCCTGATCTCCGATCCAGCGCCATCGGGGGATCAACTGGGCTGGGCGGTTGGCTTCCGTGGCGATAATGGCAACTGGCGCGGCGTGCAGGGCCAGATCCGCTGGGCGATTCGCCAGATGTTCTATGCGCGGCGCGATTACCTAACAAATGTGCCGTTGACCTATGCCGATGACTCGACGGCTGCGCCGTTGGCTGGCTGGACTCTTAGTGAATATACGCTTGCCCGCGTGCTGGCAGCAACAACGACACCAGGGAATGTGGCTGGTAGGATGCAGCGCTTTCGTCAGGCATTCACCAGCCTGTTTGGCGATCCGCGCCTGGCACCGAACGATTGGCCAACACCAAGCAAACCATTCCTGCACTGGCCGATCAGCAAATTCGTGCCGATCAGCTCATTCTTCGATCACGATGCGCCATTCCTCAGCCGCGATCTACAGGGATCGGTGGTGACATACTGGGGCCGCACGGAGACGAACCCTGCCTTTGCCTATGATGGCCACGATGGCTGGGATTATGCTGCCGCTGCACCAGATAAAGCCCTTGCCGCTGCCGCTGGAACGGTAATCTTTGCTGGTAATGCCGATGATGGCTGTGCAACACAGGCCGTTATTCTGGATCACAGGAATGGCTACCGAACCCTGTACTGGCATCTCGCCAGGGTCGATGTCGAGAGCGGGCAGGCAGTCAAAACCGGCGATACCCTGGGCGTGATTGGCGAGAGTGGTTGCTCGTTGGGCCCACACCTACATTTTGGCACCCAATTCCTCGGGCGCGGTATTGATCCATATGGTTGGTGCGGCAAGGGCACCGATCCATGGCAGGCCAACCCATCCGGCGTACAGAGCATCTGGCTGTGGGCAGATCGGCCAACGCCCTGTGGCCCGCCACCAGTCGGCGCTGTCGTTGTCGATAGCACTAGGCCTGGGTTTACCCAAATTGGCAAGGATTGGCAGCAGGCTGAGAGTGGCTATGCTGGTGGTGCCGAGTTTACCGCATCGCTGCGCGGAGCAAGCATCCGTGAGCCATGGCACCTGCGCCCACTGCGCAGCCCGGCCGTCGCAATCTGGCAGGCCACCATCCCCACAGCAGGGCGCTATCGCGTGCTGGCCTACCTGCCATATGCGCTCAGCGGGCTGGATGATTCGCGCCGTACTGAGTATCGCGTGCGGCATGGCCAAGAGGAGACCCTGGTGATAATCGATGCCCAAACCTATGCAAACGATTGGGCCGACCTGGGCACCTACGAATTCAGAGCGGGCGAGCAGAGCGTCGTCATCCTCAGCAACCAGACGGAAAGTGATCGCCTGAGTGTCTGGGCCGATGCGGTTATGTGGTTGCCAGTCGAATAACCCGAGTATCCAGGAGTCAGGAGTCAGGAGTCAGAATCGAGAACAAGAACCAAAACTGGAACAAGGCACACCGTGGAGGGCGCGAACCTGAGTGTCCGCCCAAAACTGTGTAGGGGGCGAACCGTGTGTTCGGCCAAAACGATCAGTAGGGCGCAGCGTGCTGCGCCTCAATGATTGATCACAGCCAAGGCATGATGCAAGATGATTGTTGTGCCACAACGACCCATTTGGGGTTCGGGGCAAGGCCCCGACCGTGGGTCGCTAGGGCGGACGGAACCGCCCTGGCCGCGGGTACGGGGCGCGTAGCCCCGAAAAACGAGCCACTGACATAATGAAGGAACCGCCCTGGCCGAGAGGGCGGGGTCAATGCTTCGCAGAGAGGGGATTATGGAGGTGAAGGATTGCAGAGCGCACGATATATAGATCGGAACGATGGCGGATCGGGGAGCAATGATCAACAATGTGGCTATCATGGAGGGCAGACATAAAGTCTGCCCCTATAATTATTGTGTGCATTGCCAATATTGGTGATTGCAATGCGGCAATCGTGGTTGGGTGGTTTGCCAATGCATGGTGTTTGATCGTGTGCAGCCGAGGCATGACCAACCAACGTTGGCGTGCCACCAACATCCATTATGGGTCCAGGGCATAGCGCCTGGCCGCTGGAGGGACCAGGGAACCGGTCGGAACGGTTCCCTGGTGCCAGCCGCGCACAGCGGCAAATAAGAGTTGCGAGAGGGGTTTGGGGCGCGTAGCCCCGCGAGAATGGCAATAGGGTGTTGGGCGTATGCTATACGCCCTCTTCTTCCTGATCTTCCCCGAATTCGGTATCCTCATCGATCTCATAATATGTAGCTTGATCACCATCGACCTGATAAAACTCATCCTGATCGTCATTGACTGGAATCGCACGCTTCGCAACCGGGCTGCGTTCCTTACGAGTCTCGCGATCCGTACGCCGCGAGCGGCGCTCATCACGGGCTTCCTTATCCTCACGGCTACGGAAGATGATCTTGATCGGCGTTCCAGTGAAGCCATACTTATCGCGAATGCTATTTTCGAGATAGCGCGCATAGCCCCAGTGGACCATGGCGGCATTATTGGCAAAGAACAGGAACACTGGTGGGTCCGTTTGCGGCTGCGTCGCATAATACAGCCGCAGATGTGCGCCCTTGTTGATCGCCGTCGGCGGGTGGTTATAGGTCGCATTACGTAACAGTTCGTTCATATCAGCAGTCGAGATGCGCTTGCGCCGCTCGCGGGCGATTTCAAGTGCCAATGTCAAGACCTGCCCGGTGCGCTGGCCGTTCTTGGCCGAGATGAATAAGATTGGCGCATAGGGGATAAACTTAAAGGCCTCACGAACATGGCGCTGGAAGGCATTAAAGGTCTCGTTATCCTTGACAATCAGATCCCATTTGTTAACCAAAATTGCCACACCCTTGAGCTGCTCAAGAATCATCCCGGCAACATGCGTGTCCTGCGCTGTCACACCCTCATTCGCATCGATCAGCAGCAATGCCACATCACAGCGCTCAATCGCCCGTAATGTCCGCAGCACACTATACTTCTCGATCCCCCGCTCGACTTTGCCACGCCGCCGCACCCCGGCTGTGTCGATCAGCAATACTTTCTCATTATTGATCGTCATCATTGTGTCGATGCTATCGCGGGTTGTGCCTGGCACCTCGCTCACCACACTGCGTTCCTTGCCCAAGAGCCGGTTCAATAGCGATGATTTGCCAACATTTGGGCGGCCAACAATTGCAATCTTGGCGAAGGCCTCGTCGGTTTCTTCCTCAAGCGGCGGTAGCAGATCCGTCACCAGATCGAGTACATCACCCGTTCCGATGCCATGGTAGGCACTCATTGGGATTGGATCGCCCAGATTAAGGGCATAGAACTCGACGGCATCAAGCGTTCGTTCTTTGTTATCGGCCTTGTTGGCAGCCAGAATCACCGGCTTCTGTGATGTCCGTAATACCTCGGCCACCGCCGAATCGGCGGCTGTCAGCCCTTCGCGGGTATCGACAAGGAAGATGATCACATCTGCTTCGGCAATCGCCAGTTCGGCCTGTTCACGAACCCGGCGGGCGATCTCAACCTGCGGCGTGCCCTCGGTCAGATCATCCTCATCCAGCAGCAACCCGGCTGTGTCCACAACCGTGCAGGTGCGGCCATTCCAGATCGTGTCGCCATACAACCGATCACGGGTGGTGCCTGGCATATCCTCGACGATCGCCTGGCGTTCGCCAACCAGGCGATTAAAGAAGGTCGACTTACCAACATTCGGGCGGCCGACCAGTGCAATAATTGGTTTCATAGTGCTATTCTCAGATGTCAGTCTGCTGACACTGAACTCCTGTCATGTTGTGTGTTCACGCTCAAGTTGCGTTTGGATGCGGCCCTTCTGGCGCGCACGAGCCAGCGCCGCAACAGCGCGAGGGTCAAATTCACTACCGGCGCGTTCCGTCAGATACGTGATTGTGCGCTCGGCAGACCATGCCTCTTTATAGGGGCGGGCACTGGTTAGTGCATCGAAGACATCTGCCACCGCAACGATTCGGGCAATTTCGGTGATTTCATCGCCACCAATACTCTGCGGGTAGCCCTTGCCATCAAGGCGCTCGTGATGTTGCAATAGTGCTGGGAGTTCTTCGCGTAACAGCCAGCGCAATTCCTCCTGGCTCATAATATTGTAGCCCTTGCTGGTATGGCTACGCATCTCGGTCAGTTCTTCATCATCAAGCCGGCTTGGTTTATCCAGGATCGCATCGGGAATACCAATCTTGCCAATATCGTGTAGCAGGCTCCCAATCCGCACATGATAGATTTCCTCGCTTGGCATGCCGATCTCACGGGCAATTGCCACCGAAAAATCCGACACTCGTTGTGAGTGCTGCTTGTTATAGCGGTCGCGGGAATCCACCGCTGCGGCAAACGCCTTGATCATACCCATCAGCAGATCGTTTGTCTCGGTATACAGCCGCGCAAGCTGCAAGACCGTGGCCGCCAGGTTCGCAAACGATTTGAACAATTCAACATCATCGGTGGTGAACGTCCCACCGATTTTATTCAGCGCCTGCGCGCCACCAATAATTGTAGATTCGACCATACCGCGCTCTGCGCCAAGCTGAATGCTGGGTGCCTGGAGTGGCACACACAGGATCGAGCGCGTGACAAAGCCACTCTTCTGATCGATCCGCTGATAATGCCGATCATCCTTGGTCACATCCTCAACCAGCACCGCTTCACCAGTTGCGACGACATGGCCAATAATGCCCTGCCCATATGGCACCGAAATGCCCTCGATCTGATCGCTATGCTCGCCCGTCGCAACGTGTGAATGCAACACACGATGATCGGGGCCTTGTTTCTCATCCAGCTCCCAGACCGATGTTGCCTCGACTTCCAGCAGATCGCGGGCATAGGTCATGATCAGCGTCAGCAACTGTTTGCGATCAAGCGTGGTTGTCAGCCTGGCCTGAATATCGGCCAATGCACGGGCGCGGCGCTCGCGGCGTTGGGCCTCATCCAGCAGGCGGGCCTTCTCGATCACGCTGGCCATGTTATTGCCCAACATGCGTAGCATTGTCAGTTCTTCTGCGCCATCAATCGATTCATGGGCGACATTGAAGACCTGAACGACGCCAACAGGGCGCTGCTGAACGGCCAGTGGCAGGCAATACATGGTATGCAGCCGCAACTGAGCCAGTTCGCCAATGCGCGCCTCCCAGCGCGGATCATTGATCACATCCGATATAAAGATCGGATGACCCTCGCGCAACGCGGCACCAGCAATTCCACGGCTGGCCGGGATGCGCTTGCCAATCAGGCTGCGGCTACTCTCATCGCCATGAACCTCCTGGAAGATCAGTTCATCACGCGATGCATCATACAGGTATAGCGTGCCCGCTTCTGCTCCAGACGCCTCAACAAACAGATCGAGCGTCCGCTTGAGCAACGAGTCGAGATTAATATCCTCAGCGATTTGAAGTGCTTGCTGGACGATATCAACGATGCGGCGGTAGTCAAGCTCACGTTCCATAAGCCCTCCTGTCGATGGTTCTACCCATCACGAGCCAACGCCCGCACATAGCGCAACACCTCATCGGGTTCGCCTGCAACAGCAACTGGAATGCCTGTTTCGGCACTGATTCGTTCGAGTGAATATTCATCGATCGTCCGCTTACCGGTATGATCGAACATCACTCGTGGCAGCAATGCACGTGTAGCACCACTGGCTTTGATCGCTGGAACGACATCCTGGGCCATGAGTAGCCCCGAAACCGTGACCATCTCGCCAAAGAACTGATTGACCACCGGCAATAGATGGGCCTGCATGCCCTCAATCCGGTTCAGCCGATCGACCATGCGCTGGAGCGTTGGGGCAATTAATGTCGCACACACAATCGTCAGTTCGGTTGGCCGTGGCATGCGCGATGGCAATCTTCGCTGGACTTTGGCCCAGTTATCAAGGAAATCGCGGGTCATGCCAACACCATTTGAATATTGTGGCATGCCATCATAGCGCTCGGCTGGCGGCATTTCGCGGCCACACAGCAGATAGAACTCATCCGAGGGATAGACCAGGCCATTGCCAAGTTCAGTACGGAAACGCGCCTGATATGCTTCCACAAGATCAACAACCCGCGCCGCCTCATCTGGCCGATAGACGCGCATTGGCACATCGGTGGAAACAATCTGGCGCGAACAATGGCCAAGGTTGGCGATCAGATCATCGGCAATCGGAGAAGCACCAGCAGATGGCAGCAACGCAATAGGTGCCATCGTTGGGCCCTGGGCGATTGCCTCATCCCATAATGGCTGGCGTTCCCAGTTCTCATCGATCCACTCGGGCGTCTCGTGGATATGAATAGCTGCCTTGATCGTCTGGGGCCGTTTGCCCTCAAAACGATATTTCGTCAGGCCCACCGGCACCACCGCGATCGTCTGCACAATTGGGTAGAGTGCGGCGAGTTCACGAATACTCTGTTGCAGCATCTCGCCATCGTTGATGCCTGGGAGCGCCACAACCTGCGCGTGGACACTGATGCCCATTGCGCCAAGGCGGCGGATCTGATCAAGCACATCGGGAACATCTGGCTTGCCAAGCATCACCGCCCGCAGGGTTCGGTCGGTCGCATGAATGGAAATATACTGCGGGCTGAGGCGCTGCTGCTCGATCCGCTGCCAGTCATCTTCCTTCAGATTGGTGAAGGTCACAAAATTGCCATACAAAAACCCAAGCCGAAAGTCATCATCTTTCAGATACAGTGATTTCCGCAGCCCTTTTGGCATTTGCGTCAGGAAGCAGAAGGGACATTTATTATTGCAGGTGCGCAGTCGGTCAAACAGCGGCTCAACAAATTCAATCCCCAAGTCTTCATCTGTATCTTTTTCAATCTCGTAGATCGTCTCTTCATCATTGCGCCGAACAAGCAGTTCAATCTGCTCATCGGCCATTGCAAAGCGGTAATCGATCACATCGCGCAGCACATGCCCATTGATCGCCAATATTGCATCACCGGCCATAAGGCCAAGCTCGGCGGCAATACTATCGGGGATGATACCCGACACAACCCCACCCTCGCCGGTGATATTTTTTAGATCTGGCTGATACTCCATCCGCCTCTGCACCCTCTCAAATACCGTTATTCAAATAGCACTACAAACTGCAAAAGTACGGGGCAGGCCCGTACTTAGTGCATTATACCACTTTTTGTTTGAGCTACCAGCCATCAGCTTTCGGGATGACGATGGATCTTGACCGAAATCGGCTAGGGTTCATCGCCATCTGGCCGCAGGCCTACGATTGCCTAGCACGCAAGCCTTCTTGTGTTTTCTGTCGTTTGCGGTAGACTGGCGGCATAACGTCATATGTAATATATCCATCAATCTGTGGATACTAGAAGAATGGTATATATATGATTATGTCTGGTAGAAAAGCGGCAACCCTACGAGAGGTACGGCTAGTGGATATCCACGGCACGCGCTTCTACGATGTTGCCTATACACACGATGATGCATCCACGCAGCGCCGCACGGCGCGGATTGGCGTTGAAGATGCCTATGCCAATCCGCAGCCGGGTGATCCAATTAGTGTCGGGTATCTTATGAATGTGGTGACTGGGATCGCGCTGCGCGGATGAGTGCCCGCTCACGCCGATAGGTTCGCAGCGCAACAACAACAATTGTTGGAATGAGGATCGGCCACCAGGGGCGCAATTCCTGGAAATCAGCCAGAAACTGGCGGATGATCACGCCAGGCAAACCCAAGCGGCCAAGCACGCTATCGAGTGGATGCGGCTTGGGCGGCGGAGCCGCTGGTGGTTGCGGCTTTTTTCTCAGGTTGCGAGCGCGTTGCAGCATTAGGCTTTTGCTTTCGATGGCGAAGCGCTACGGCGGGCCTGGATATATTCGTACACCATTGGCAGAATCGAGAGCAGGACAATCGCTAACGCGACGAGTTCGAAGTTGTTCTTAACAAATTCTAGATTGCCGAATAGGAAGCCACCAAAGATAAACAATGTCACCCACAAAATACCACCACTCACATTATAGAGCAGGAATTTGCGGTAGTCCATCTTGCCAACCCCGGCCACAAATGGTGCAAAGGTGCGCACAATCGGAACAAAGCGCGCCAGAATAATCGTCTTACCGCCATACTTCTCATAGAACTCGTGGGTTTTATCGATATACTCCTTCCTGACGAAGGGCAGTTTCCAACCGAGGATCTTCTCTCCAAAATAGGAGCCAATCGCATAGTTGACTGAGTCACCAACGATTGCTGCAATCGTCAGCATGATCCATAACAGCAACAGATTCAGATGTTGTGGGTATTGGGCAGCCAATGCACCAGCCGCAAACAGCAGTGAGTCACCAGGTAAGAATGGCGTAACAACGAGTCCCGTTTCGCAGAAGATGATCACAAAAAGGATGAAATGGGTCCAGAACCCATATTGCTCAATAACTTGTTTAAGAATATCATCAAAGTGCAGAATTGCGTTAAGAAGCTCGCGAAGTGCATCCATACGTCTCATTCCTCTCGTTTGGTGTGCGAGCACACGATTGCCCGCGCCGCGATTGTACCTGATATCGGCAATATGTGTCAATGAGGTTGCCTATGACAATAACGCAACAAATAGGATTCTATTAGCTCTGCTAGGATGCCGCTGTGCGCGGCTGGCACTCATTCTTTTTGCCGCTGTGCGCGGCTGGCACCAGGAAACCGTTCCGACTGGTTGGGGTGCCAGACCCAAAGGGTACCCCGGCGCACCTTCCTGCGGCCAGGCGCGACAGCACCCCGAGGGTACCCGACCCGTAATGCAGGTCTGTTGCTCGCCAACGCCCTACGGTCATGCCACGGCTGCGGATAGGAAATCATCGTGGCACGCCAACGTTGGCAGCGCGCCCAACGAACGTAGGGGCCATACCAAGCCGCCGCCATCCGGCCACCGCCCGCAATCTCGCCACGCGGCGCGTGTGCGCCCACATCGAACGCCGCGTTGATGTGCGACGGGCAAACCTGTTCGGTCATGCCTCGGCGCTCGTTCGGGCGAACCTCGTGTTCGCCCCTACCCGGTGCTTGTTCTCTTGTTCGTTTGGTTCTCGGTATTCTGACTTCTGACTCCTGGCTTCTGAATTCTTGGTTCTCTTGTTCCTGGTTCACTGGTCACCTTGTCAGCGTATCACGTTGCTGGCATTCTGGGCAATAATGGGTTCCGCGTTGGCCAACAAAGATCTTGACGATTATTGCACCACAGCGTTGGCAGGGTTGGCCCGTTCGATCATAGGCGAAGAAGTGTTGCTGGTTGGTTCCGGCTTCGCCATATGCATTGCGGTAATCACGAAGCGTGCTGCCACCATGCTGAATGCCAGCATCGAGTGCGGATCGGATGGCGGCATGCAGTTGTTCAATCTCATCGTTATTCAGAGTGCTACTCGTTCGCAATGGATGTATACGCGCCCGCCAGAGTGCCTCATCGGCATAGATGTTGCCAATTCCCGCCACAATATGCTGATCCAACAGGAATGGTTTGAGCTGGCGGTTGCGCCTGCGTAACAGTTCGCCAAGGAGTTCAGGTGTGAAGGCTGGATCGAGTGGTTCTGCACCATGCAGGCCCTCCAAATTCGCTACCCCGGCAACATCCAGCAGGCGTGCCCGCCCAAACTTGCGGGTATCGTGAAAGAAGATCTGACGGCCATCACTCAGCCCGATCACGAGGTGGACATATAGTCCAGGCTCGATCATCGGCTCCTCAACGGTGATATGCCCAGACATGCGCAGGTGCAGGGCGAGTGTCCAACCGCCATCGAGCTCAAGCAAAATCCATTTTGCCCGCCGCCGTGCGCCCTGGACAACACGCCCTGCCAGTAATGCGCGAAACTCGTCTGGAGTAGGTGTCTCAACCATCCGCTCCCAATCGAGCTTGGTAACACCCGTAAACTGGCAACCCATAATCTGTGCTGCAAGGCTATCGGTGGCGTGCTGAACCTCTGGTAACTCTGGCATATGGTTTCCTTTAGAATCTCGCGCTATAATCATAGGAGCGATTTATCTTTAAGCCGCTACGCACTGCAAGCGGTTAGGGTGATCCCGTCCACCCTAACAACCCACAGTCGGGGCCTTGCCCCGAATGGAACTCGGCGGCTTTACTACCATCGTGGGGCATGCCACAGCTGCGATCAATATATAATGGTGGCTGATAGTATGTATTTGCCCTTGGTCTTGCCTATCGGCAAAGGATGTTCGTGGCCCATCAACGTCGGTTGGTCATGCCACGGCTGCGGTCAATTGATGGTTGTGGCAAATTCCCTCACCCCTGCTGCGCCGCCCCTCTCCCACTTGGAGAGGGGCCGGGGGTGAGGGCGGCTCTCGGTTCCGCAGTTCCGCAGTTTAGTAGTTCTTGGTTCTGACTCCCGAATACTTGTTGATACAAGGAGCTTCCCATGACACTGCCACCATTGGTGTTGGAACGCCGCCTCGATAGCCGAATCTGGGGTGGGCGCACACTTGGCCCATGGCTTGGTATCGACAATCCACCCAATCAACTGGCCGAGTCGTGGCAGGTGTATGCCCAGAACCGAGTTGCGACCGGGCCATTTGTTGGCCGGAGCCTTGCCGATCTTGCTATCGAATATGGCCCCGCGCTGGTTGGAACCGTCAGCTATGCCCGTTATGCTGCCGATTTCCCGTTGCTGGCCAAGTTTATTGATGCTGCCGATCATCTGTCGATCCAGGTGCATCCCGATGATACCTATGCCCATACTGTCGAAGCAGCAACTGGCTTCCATGGTAAAACCGAAGCCTGGTATATTCTACACGCCGAACCAGGCGCGGAACTATTTCATGGCCTGAATACTGCAACCACTCGTGAAGCCTTTGCCGCTGCTATTGCCGATGGATCGGTAACACAACTGCTGCGCCGCGTTGCCGTTCATCCTGGTGATACGATCTTTGTTCCGGCGGGGATGTTGCATGCCATTAATGCCGGGATCTTATTGTTTGAAATCCAGCAAACGTCCGATCTAACATATCGGGTCTATGATTATGATCGCCGTGATGCACAGGGACACCCACGCGAACTGCACCTCGATAAAGCACTCGATGTGATCGACTACCGGGCCGCAGGTTCTGCCCAGATTACACCCCAGCTAATTGGCGATGGACGCACGCTCCTGGTGACCTGTGATTATTTTCGGATGGAACGCTGGGAATTGCGTGGGCCAGCCACGCACACAACCAACCCAACCAGTTTTGTGATACTCACCGTGATCGATGGCCTTGCGCGCCTGACCACATCCCATGGTGAATTGCACCTCACCCGCGGCGAATCGGTCGTTCTGCCTGCCAGCCTTGGCGAATATACGCTTGCTCCCAAACCGACAGCAACGCTACTGATGTGTGATATTCCTGACCCTGATAGGTGACATGGTGATAGGGTGACACGATGAACCTGACATGGTCTGTTTGGTGTGAGTTCGAACGACCTACCAATCGATCAGGTCGGCAAAGGCAAGCGACTCACGCCCGAGCTGGCGATTGATCCAGATACCGGCATTATGCACGGCTGCCATGGCCGCCACGCGGGCCAGAAAGCCATCCGACATATGCGGACGCTCATCATCCAAACGAAACTGCTCGGTCCACTTGCTGTGCGCGACTTCGACGATTTGGCGCAGGGGCGCATGCCAGGAGTGTTTACGGTCGTTGCGGGGCGGAACCAGCACCGCTGCGCCAAAATCGGCCAACCCAGGGCGATGCCGTTCGCGCCCTTCAACCCCGCGATCTGCCAGATAGGGGCCAGCGCGCCTCCGGGGAGGCCCGAGCGGCCAAGAAATCCTCGGCATACGGCTGTTCTTTGGTACTGGCGAGGGCCACGGCATCGCCCGTCACCACGCCTCGACGATCCACCGCGGTCAAGAGGTGCAAGCCCGCATACCAACCCCGTCGATGCGACCAGCCCGTGTTGGCCATGCCATCCCGCCAGCCGGGGCCAATCCGCCGATTATTGCGCACGGCGACCCCCATACCATCCCTTTCAGGTGAAGGGTTTTCTCAGACCGTTGCTCATTCCCCGCTCCCTAGCCCCTCCTCCACCGGTGGGGAGGGGTGTAAAGGGTTTGCAAGAGGTCAATTCCCCCGCGCCCCAACGTGGGAGTGGGGGTTAGGGGGGCGAGGGGGAAAGCGCATCAGGACGCCTTCGCGCAAATGTTTGATGGCATCGCGAACGAAAGCCCGTTGACGAAGAAACTATGTCCATTGGCGCAGCAGCACCAACGTCACGACTTCACTTTCGGTCAACCTGGCCGCAGGGCCGTCGGTGGCTGCGATGTGATCGAATCG
>JBBQSD010000082.1:0-27295 GCA_038214135.1 Chloroflexales bacterium
ATTGCCGATAGCCGATAGCCGATAGCCGATAGCAGATAGCCGATAGCCGATAGCCGATAGCCGATAGCCGATAGCCGATAGCCGATAGCCGATAGCCGATAGCCGATAGCCGATAGCGCAAGAACGCCCCTCACCCCTTGCTCCTGTCTCCAGGCTGGAATGAGGGGAATTGACCTCTTGAAAACCCTTTACACCCCTTCCCACCTGTGGGGGAGGGGCTGGGGGAGCGGGGAATGAGCAACGGTCTGAGAAAACCCTTCACCTAAAAGGGGGTTGGGGAGCGGGGGAATGCTGACTCCTCAGATGTGCTATTTCGAATCGATCGTCACATCATCATAGGTCGATTCGACCGGGCCATCAAAATTTTCCAGGTACAATCCAGCGCGACCTTCCGTTACCATATCGTCTGTGGCATTGACGACTTCGACGCCATTGATTCGCAGGGTGATCGTATCGCCATTGGCTGTCATCACCAAGCGATTGGGTGCGCCTGTCTTGATCACATCGGAGGTTGTGGCCTTCTGCAGATCCGTCCAATCATCCTGAACCGAGACGAAGCAACCATACTCACCTGCTGCATTGATCCAGCAGGCATAGTAATCGCGCTTCCCATTCGTTTTCGTCAGACGAAGGAATACTCCAGCGCGCCCATCCTGTGTTGGTTGAACACTTGCGGCAATACCCTGTTCGGTGCCAACGTCCATGTCGGGGTTGCTTAGGTAAAATTGATCCTTAGCTTTAATCCGCAGGGTATAGATCTCATCAGCAATCTCCGCCTCAACGGTGTCCGTCTTCTCTGTGACCCATTTGCCTTTACTATCGCTGAAATCGTAGCGCTCGCCAGTTGGCAGATCATCCATCACTGTATCGCTGCCGCCACCAAACGCGACTGCCGAATCGACAGTAAATGAATCGATAATATCGTTGAGGTATGTCTTGAGGGCATCGAACTGGTCATCTGGAACGCCAACCAGAAGGATCGAGATCTTATTATCTTTCTGATAGATGAAGCTATTGATCAGCAGTTTGGCTCTTGCACCAGTATCGGTGGTAGCACTATAGCTCCAGATGATCTGCACCCCGCCGTCCTTGAGCTTCTTTGGTGGATCGGCACTAAAATCCGGCTCGGTATTCGAGGTGTTTACAAAATCCTCAAGCTTTTTGGAAAGTTGCGCCTGGCTCAGTTTGCTAGCATTTTCCGTGATCAGCACTCCAATAAGGCCATTATTGGCCTGATCGGACCATGTAACAAACGCGCCATTTGTATTGCTGCTATCTTTACTTGTCCAATCAGTTGGGATCTTGATCGAAAACAGGCCGCCTGGGTAAGTATAATCATCGAGGCCAGTAATGACAACATCAGCAATAGCTGTGTCACTCGGGGTTGCTGTTGCTTTCGGTGGTGCAATTGTTTTTGGCGTCGCAGTTGCTTTTGGAGCATCTGTCGGCTTGGGCGTGTTGGTTTGTTCAGACATCGGCGTTACGGTTGGGCGCGGAGTGGATGTTGGCCGAACCATTGGATCGACTGTTGGATCAGGCGCATTTCCGCCGCCACAAGCACTGAGGGCGAGTGCTGCAGCGAGAGCCAGTATCGGGAGAGCACGACGCGGCATCATAGAGATCCTCCTCAGGGTGTCTGACGGCGTGTATTCAAGTATACCAGTTCAAAAGAAGCTATGCCCCAAGTTTCGTTTGGCAAAGGGACTTTGCACAAACGCTGTTAGGCTAATCGTAACACGGCCTCAACTGCCAGCCACAGTAATCGTTCCCTGGTTGATGTATGCTGGTTCCAATTACGGCTATCCCACTCAGCACCACTGAGATCATCGCCGCTGTACAGTAATTGGCCAAATGTCACACCACGGAATTGTGCGACGGCAAAAAATGCGGCGGCTTCCATTTCTACAACCAAACAACCCTGGCTGCGGCGCAGCTGAATCTTCCCTGGCGTCTCACGAAAAAATGCATCGGTTGTCCATGTACGGGCGGTTCGATATGGCACGCCCTGTTCCTGAAGAACCTGTTCGATTGCTGCAACCGCTGCCGAACTTGGCTGGGCTGGCTGGCCTGGTGCGAGATAATGGTAGGAAGTTCCTTCATCACGAACTGCATCGGTCGGAATGATGATATGGCCGAGCGCGAGTTCTTGATCCAATGCGCCAGCTCCACCACACGCAATAAAGATACGTCCACCCAGCGCAATGGTTTCTTCAAACAATCCAACTGCTAATGGCGCGCCGACGCCTGGATGGAACAGCGCAACCTCCCGCCCCTCACCTGCATCAAGGATATAAACGGGATGTTCGCTGATTTCGGAGCGATGGATGGCGATTGGCCTAGCCCGCCCCTGGTGAACGAGATCGTGGATGACATCGTGGAAGAAACAGATTACGCAGCGCTGCGGCATGCCATCGAGTGGCCGGATCGTTCGTGATGGATCGATCATCGCCTCACGGTTTGGGTCGAAATCGAGGATTGGGTAGCTCATGCATTGCTCCATAGTTCGTTGGCAGATTACGCCCTACCACCCGCAGGCTGAAGCCTGCGGGGCATGGTGCGGATGATAATACTCGATCTCCATGTAAAAGATCATCAGCTTGCGGCGTAGTGCTTCTGGCTATAGTATAATGCCGGAAATCTACGGCGCGGCTCGTTCGGAAGGCGGACACGCGCCGGATATGTGAGGTAGTTGTTTGGCAACGCGAGATCTCTCCGGGCCACGTGTCGCTCTTGAGGGTCGGGCCGTCGCTCTGCGGCAGCTGCGGCCTGGTTTCCCAACCCTGCTGCTGCTGATCGGGGTGGCTCTGGCTCTGCTGGCGGCCTATAGTGTGCGCCCATTTGTTGCGATTGATATCGGTACACCCGATGATTATATCTACCTGGATGGGTTTCATTCCCGCGAATTCACCACAGCCAAACCCGAACGAAGCTATGATTGGCCAGCTGGCACGGATCGGCTGACGATCCGTGATGGCCTCAACTCGGCATTTCGGATGGTGACGCTGACCCTCGATCCATTTCAGCCAAGTGGTGCTGTTCCGCGCCGCTTACTTGCGGTGTATGCCAATGAACAGAAGCTGACGACGCTGAATGATAATGGTGGTGCCCGTGATCGGTTTCGGGTGCTGCTGCCCGAAGCGCTCGATACCCGCAATGGCGTGACGCTGCGGATTGAGCCACTGGCTGATAAAACCCTGGATGTGCCGCCAGTTCAGCCGCAGCGGGTGCTGCTCTCCGATGCCCGAACCTACCGCTGGTCGGATGGGCAGGGGACTATCAAGCTGCCAGCGCTTGGGCGTGGGCTATGGCAGATCGAACTCCAGACGGTGATTACCCACCCGGATGGCAAACCTGTCAACGCTCGTGTGCTGGCCAATGGCGTGCCGATTGCCGAATTGCCGAATTATAACGATAGCCGCCGGCTCGCGTTTCTGCTACCAGAACAGGTTGTTGGCGATGGCGATGTGACGCTGACAATCGTTTCGGATGTGTATAGCGATCCGCGCCCGCTTGGCATCCTGCTTGAACGGGTGAGCATCACGCCAGCCAATGGTGCTGGTGGGGCGCGCAGCGCACTGCCGCCATTCAGCGCACTCCTGGCCGGGCTCGCCATTACGTTAGGGGTCTATGGCACGCTACGCTGGCTGAAAAGCCCGCTGATCCCGGCCTTGGCGTTTGCTGCCCTGGTTCTGGCAGTTGGTGCCTGGGCGTTGGCAACATACCGGGTGCCGATGGGGCTGTATCTGCCGCCGCTGGCGCTGCTGGTGCTGTTTAGTGTTGCAATTGTTCCGCCGCTTGAGCGCTTGATCGGCTGGGGCTTTCGCAAGCTCGATCTTGAATATGATCCATGGTTGCTGCGGGCACTGATGATCGCTTTTGTGATCGGGTTCTGGCTCAAAGGTGGCGGGATGGTCTTTCCATCCATGCGCTCAATCGATATTAGTTGGCATATGGATCGGGTACGCTGGATATTGGATGGCAATCTGGCCGAAATGTACCAACCGGGTGCATTTTCGGAATCGGTGATGCCGATCAATGAATGGGGCCCTAATCGGCCTGTTATCCCCTATTCGCCCTTTTTCCATATCTTTGCAACGGTCTTTTCGTTGATTCGCTGGTGGCCAATGGAGCTGAGCGCCAACCTGTTTAGCGCCTTGGTCGATACCAGCCGCGTCTTTCTGATTGCTATTCTGGCGCTCAAGAGCGGCCTCAGCCAGCGCGCAACCCTGATGGCAGCGGTGATGTATGCCGTGACGCCATTCACCTTTCTGCTGCATTCGTGGGGCAATGTGCCAACGACCTTTGGGATCTGGTGGACGCTTGTTGCAACCACGGTGATTGTCGCGCTGTACCCCAAACTAGCCCGGCCCGGCCCGTTAACGCTATTGACGGTTGTGACACTGGCGTGTTTGCTGATGTATACCGTGATGGCGGTGTTCTATGTTCTGTTTGTGATCACATTCCTTGTGATATTGCGCATCCGCCCGGCAACTGTTGATCGGCGGCCAGCGCGAGCGATTATCCTGGCGACTGGATTGGCATGCGTTCTTTCGCTGCTGATCTACTATGGCCAGTATATTCCTGGAATGATCGAACGGACTATCCCGTATATGACCAGTTTGGCAACCAAAGGGCCGGAGAGTGTTGGCGTCGAGCGTGAGCCATTTAGTGTGTATCTCTCGCGCTATATCCCGCATCTGGATTATCACATTTGGCCTGGTGATTATTTATACTATGGTGTGGCAATTCCGGCGCTGTTTGCCATTCCGGGGTTTCTGGCGCTGCGAAAGAAACCCATGATCTGGGCCATGTTGGCGGCCTGGTTCAGTATTGCGGTGCTGTTCCTACTGGCGGGCTACCGCATCTCGATGGTCGATAAGCAGCTGTTCTATGCATTCCCGGCGATCTGTTTGTGCTGGGCGATCTATGCCGAGCGCTATTGGCGGCGCGGGCTATGGGCAAAGATCTTTGTTGGCGTGATCTATGTATTCACGCTATTCTCCGCGCTGGATCTATGGGTGATTCGGATTATTCGCTCGCCAGTTGAATAGTAAGCGTTCAGCTTTCAGCCGTCAGCTTTCAGCATTCTGATGCCAGATTGTAGCAAATGAGCAATGTTTCGGGCTGGAGTAAGTACGCTATGGATAGCCTCCTCAATAATTGAAAGCTGAGATCTCAACGCTTACCAGTATGCCAATATGATATATGACCTGCCACAATCTCCCGCTCGTCCACAGGCCCGGTTTAATGGCCTGCTCCAGTGGATTGAGCGCCGCCACCGCATCATTCTGACAACAATGCTGTTGCTGTTTGTGGCAGCATTGTTTGGTGGCCTGACGATCAAACTCCAGCAGTGGGGCCAGGGCTATGATCAGATCGATTATCAGCAATCGATCTGGAATACAACACAGGGCCGCTTTCTGGAGATAACCCACTACCGCCATACCGATTCGCTGTGGGGCATGGATTTTATTCCGGCCATCCTGCTGATTGTGCCATTCTATGCGCTTGCGCCATCGGCACTAACCCTCAATTTCTTTCAGGCATTGTGTATTGGTTTGGGGGCGCTGCCGACCTATGCGATTGCACGGGATCGCTTCAACTCAAAGGCAGCTGGCCTTGGTTGGGCAGCGATCTACCTGCTCTACCCATCGACATGGTTTGTGACGATGTCGGCACCCTGGCAGCCACGTACTTTGGCCGTCCCGCTGCTGCTCGGTGCGTTCTATTTTATGCAGAAAGTGCGTCGTTCCCCCTCTCCCCCTACCCCCCTCGCCCACGCCGGGGCGAGGGGGGATAATTCTATGAAGAACCCTGTATGCCCCTCCCCGCTGGTGGGCGAGGGGTTGGGGGCGAAAAAGAGGGGGGCATCGCGAGCCTGGTGGGGCTTTATGCTGTGCCTGCTGGCGGCGCTGACCACCCGTACCGATGCATCGCTGTGTGTTCTGGCATTTGGGTTGTTGGCGGCGATCTGGCGCATGGGCTGGCGCTGGGCATTGCCACCAATCATTGTCGCAGTGGCCTGGTTTGTGATCTCGACCAACACACTGGTGCCGATGTTCTATCGCAGTGATTATGTTCCACAGGAGATCCGTGGTGGGGCCGATGCCTGTGCGGATTATTCAAAGAACTGGCCTGGTAAAAGCCCACAACTGGCCTATTATTGCCACCTGGGCAGCAGCACCAGCGAGATTATTGTAACAATACTGACTCGCCCGCTTAAGGTTGCCCAGATTGTGTTCATCCAGCCGAAGATGCTGTATCTGCTGTTGATGCTCCTGCCACTGCTGTTCCTGCCATTACTGGCACCCGATGCGGCACTCCCAGCCCTGCCGATTCTGGCGATGAATCTGTTGACCAACCGCCCGTTTCAGTATACGGTGCGCGAACAGTACCAGACGCTGGTGATTCCAGGGCTGATTATTGCAGCGATTATTGGTTCGGCGCGGCTGTGGGAATGGTGGAACAGGCGACGTAATACAAGCCAAAGTGCAGGAAAACAGCATCTTGGTTCTGGTTTGGGTGCCCTCTGGGCAATTCTTGGTTCTTGGCGCGTTGCGCTGGTTTGTTTTATTGTCTATGTCGCGCTGATCAACATTAGCTATAAGAACCCGGTGCTCACAACCCTGCTCTATAAGGAAGATCCAGCGCGGGTGGCGACCATGGTGCAGATGGCGAACCTGGTACCGCCCGACGCTCCCCTGGCGGTGACATCGTTTCTGGCACCGAATATGATGCCGCGCCGCCAGATCTATTACTTCCCCAATTCGCCATCGTTTCCGCCGCTCGAACGGGCCGAATATCTGTTCATCGACACACGAGCTGCTGCGCTTGAGACAGAAGAAGGCCGCAGGGTGATGGCCGAGGTTCGCAATTCGGGCCGCTGGCACATTCTGGCCGATAAAGATGAACTGCTGCTGCTCAAGCGGGTTCGCTGATGGAAATGGATGCCCCTCACCCCAACCCTCTCCCAGAGGGAGAGGGAACACGATCCACAACTCCCCTCTCGCAGAGGGTGAGGGCAAAACCCACATTGCTTGTCGTTGGCTGGCTGATTGTTATTGCCAGCGCAATTGCACTGCGGATCTGGATGTGGTCGTTCCAGGCGCGTAGTGGTGCAGTTCCACCTGGCGATGCCGAAGAATACTATCGTTCTGCGCTACACATATTGCAGGGTGGTTATTACGATACCGGCAAGTGGCTGCGGCCACCGCTCTACCCCGCGTTTCTGGCGCTGTGCTTCAGTCTGTTTGGCGTCGATCTTGGCCGCACCCTGCTTGTGCAGGCCATCCTCAGCGGCGTATCCGTGCCTGCCTTTGGCTGGCTGACCAAGCGCCTGTTTGGCGACAGCACTGTTGCGCTGCTGGCTGGACTGATCGCGGCGCTGTTTGTGCCATTAGCCAGCTTTGGCAGCGTGATGTTCGCCGAGGAACTGTTTGTGATTCTGATTGTGTTGGCCTTGGCAGCGCTCGATTGGGCGATTACGGCTAGCGCAGGCGTCAGGCGTCAGGAGTCAGAAGTCAGAAGCGTTGGCGTATTAACAAGTGTTCGAGTGCAATCAAAGCAGTTTAACCAGTCCACAACTGGCATAAGAGCAGCATTGCTGGCAGGTATATTATTTGGCCTAGCTGCGCTGACGCGAGCAGCTGCGGTGAGCTTTATTCCGCTAGCAGCTATTCTGGTAACGCTGCCAACCTATAGCTATACGCTGCCCCCGTTACAGATTCTGCAACACAGACACCGTTTTCGATTGGCTGCCGCACTTCTTCTGGGTGCTGGGCTGGTGATCGGGCCGTGGGCGCTGCGTAACGCAATTGTTCACCAACGTCTGGTTCTCTCCGACACCAATGGCGGGATCAGCATGTGGTATGGGGTGGTGCGGAGCGATGCCGAGCAGCGTACTGGCGAGGCGCAGTTGTGGGCCATTGCGAACCCCGCCGACCGCCAATCGCTGGCGTTGCGCTGGACGGCCGCGAAGATCATTCAGGACCCGATCTGGTTTGTGGGGCGCATGCGCTTCAAGATCGCATCACTGTATCTGCTACAAATTCGCAGTTTCGCGGTTGGCGATAGTATCACCATCGATCCACGTGATCAACTGGTGGCGATGGGTGCTGGCGAAAACCCGCTCGGTTTATCGGCGATTGCGGATTGCCAGTATATCCTGATCATGCTGGCGGCAATCGCTGGTATTTGCATCGCACCCAATCATCGGAAGCTGCTACCAATTGTGCTATGGGTAGTGTTTGTGACATTCATGTCGTCGATCACTATTGGCCATCCACGGCTGCGGCTGCCAATTGTTGCGCTGCTGATCCCGTGTGCGGCGTATGGTCTGAAATATGCAGCTTTCAGCTTTCAGCTTTCAGCTTTCAGAAGAACAAAAAAAGAGGAGTCAGGAGTCAGGAGTCAGGAGTCAGGAGTCAGGAGTCAGGAGTCAGGAGTCAGGAGTCAGCATACCGAGCCGAGAACCGGGAGCCAAGAGCCAAGCGCTGAGGAACACTCAGTCACGCTGTCACCTCGTCACGCTGTCACCTCGTCACCCAGTCACCGTATCACTCGGTCACGCTATCGCATAGCGCTCATGCTGGTTGGCTGGCTGATCTTCTTTGCCCTAATATTTAGCACACGTTATGTTACCTGGGTACGGGCATGGCCGGATCTGTGGATGGCACATGCGGCAATGGCAAGTAGCGAGTACAATGCAGCACGAACCTATTTCGAACGAGCGCAAACTGCTGATCCAACCAATGCATTACGGGTTATCGATCTGGCCGATCTGGCATTCCAACGTGGCGATACTATAGCTGCTTTAGATGTATATGGGCAGGCGTTGAAACTGGAGGATCGCAATCTGTATGCCCATGCGCTGCGTGCCCGTACCGCGGCATTGTTGGGGCGTGCTGATATTGCCGCAGCCGAACAAGTAGCTCTGGCTGGCTATGGACGCGATAACAATGAGGTGTATGATTGGGCCTGGCGTAGCTTCGACGATCTGCCGAGCATGCGTGTCGTTCCTGGCGATCCAATCGCGCTTGGGCAGTACGTTGGCTTCGCGCCTGCCACACCCAATCTACCAACTGGCCGTTGGACGCTTGGTGATGCGCGGATTCGCCTTGCCGATGGTTGTGGTCAGGTGGTTATACGGGTTCGTGGCCCAGTTGGGCGGAATATAGCGCTTACGCTTGAGGGCCGTGATGTGCAGCAATCCTTTACACTCAATGGAACAGAGCAGGAGTTACACATAGCAATCGCATGTTCAAGCGAGCCAGCGATTATTCCGCAGCGCACTGCCCAACCAGCATTGGTTCGTACAACTAGCAATGAGCGGCTTTCCAACATAATTCGCATTCAAAGCCCAACATCGCTACTTGATATCGAACAGGCACCCTGGTATACAGGCGTTGCAGTGATCGAAGCGCGGATAGAATGATCCTGAGAAGCCAGGAGTCAGAAGCCAGGAGTCAGAATTCAGCATACCAAGAACCCGTGTATGATGCAGACCCATGTGTCTGCCCAGTTCGTTGGTTGCTGGTGTTGCGCCACAGTGATTACCCATTCGCAGCCGAGGCATGACCACGGGCGACCGGCCGGTCGCCCCAACAGGAAGCCACTACGCTCCATTTGGGGTTCGGGGCAAGGCCCCGACCGTGGGTCGTGGCCGGGGTACCCTTTGGGTCTGGCACCCCCGGACGGGATCGCCCTGACCGCCTGCCGCGCGTAGCGGCATAAAACCTCTAGAATGGTTCCTGGACGCGGGTGCGGGGCGCGTAGCCCTGCAAACAGCAGAACGAGTGAACGGTTTCTGGCAGACCGCCGCGCCAAGCGGCAAGCGAAGAACGGTTCCTGGCGGGTCGCCGCGCCAAGCGGCATGAATAGCTGATTGCTGAACGCATACGAATCGGGTAGATAATGATTGACGAACTCGAAAAAGCAATCGATCCCTGGCTCCAGCATATGCTCTGGCGGCGCGATTATGCCACCTGGCGCGAACGGCGGATCAACCAGGAATTGTATCAGGGCGAACGACTCGACCAACTCAGCCGGGTTGCTGGCCCATTACCCGGATTACGCCTGCTCGATCTGGGCGCGGGCATGGGCGGCTTTGCCGTTGCAGCAGCACTACGCGGCGCACGGGTCACTGTCAGTGAATATAATCTGGCCTACTGTTCGATCATTCGGTTACGGGCTGCCCGCCACCAATTAGCACTGCCGATCTTCAATGCGGCTGGCGAACATCTGCCATTCGAGCGCGAATCGTTTGATACGGTTGTGTGTTGGGATGTGATTGAGCATGTTCGCGACCCACGCGCCGTGCTTGCCGAAATTGCCCGCGTTCTGCGCCCCGGCGGAACAGCCCTGATCACCGTAATCAATCGGCGGGCCTGGATCGATCCGCATTACCATATGCCGGGCATCAACTGGCTGCCGCGCCCGCTGGCCGAGGCAATCATTGCACAGCGGGGCCGTAGTAAATCTGGCTCGGCCTTTCGTGATATGCAGCGCCTGAGTGAGATGCACTATTTCGATTATGCTGAATTTGGCCGCCTGGCAGGCAGCTATGGCTTTGCCGTTCGCGATCTGCGTGAGGAACTGTTGCGAACGGGCCGGTTGTATAGCCCGAAGCCATTGCGCCGCGCCATACGGGCAACGCTGCGTGCGATTGGCCTCGAACACGCTGCCTATACGCTGCAACGTAATTATTATGTGGGCATGTTTGAACTGGCGCTGATCAAACCATCGCATGAAAGAGCATATGGCACCTGAAACACGCACCACCCGCGGCCCATCACTTTCGAGCCAGGTTTCACGGGCGGTGATCTGGAATACCCTGTTTGTGCCGCTGCGGATCATCGCCGAGGTGGTTGCAACGCTGCTGAAGCTGACGGTACTCTCGCCAGCGAGCTATGGTCTGCTGACACTGATCAACGCAACCAATAATGCACTTGGCACCTGGATCGATCTTGGCACGGGCCGGGCGCTCCCGAAATATATCCCAGAAACACTGGCAACCGGCGGGCCACGAGCCATGCGGCGGCTGGTTCTGCTGGTGCTCGGTACCCAGGCAACGCTGCTAACATGCATCGCAATCGGGTTTATCGCGCTGCGCGATAGCTATCTTGGCGATCTACGCACCAAAATCCTGCGTGTCGAGGATCTGGCGGCCCAAACGCGGCTGCTGGCCTTCGTGAGCGATCATGGAGGGCTGATTATTGCGGCAGTATTGGCTATGCTGCTGATGGGCATTGGCTATGATGTGCTGATGGCCTATCTGAGCAGCTTCTTCAAACAAAAGGCCTGGAATGGCATCGCACTGACGGCCAATCTGCTGCCACCATTATTGACCTCGGTGGCGATCCTGGCCAACTGGGATGTTGCTGGTGTGCTGCTGGCCGGTGTTCTGGCCCCAACAATTGCCACCAGCCTGGTGACATGGCAGGTGATTCGTCATTGGAACACCGAATTACAGATCCCCCATACACAAGCACCAGATAGCGCACAGCCGGGCAGATTCGGGCTACCGCCTGGTTTCATTCGCTATTGTGCTGTTGCCTTTCTGATGACTGCGACGGATTTTCTGGCCAGTGCCGAATTTGTGGTCTTTTTCGTTGAAACGCTGGTGGCGGCGGCAATCATCAAAGCTGGTGTCTCGATTGTCAAAATGATGCTCAGTTATTTATATACGCCAATCGTTGGTGTGCAGATCCCGTTGTTCACTCGCGTGCGGGCTGGCGAGGGCGGAACGCTCAATGGAGCCTATCAGTCGATCGTGCGGCTGCAAGTGCTGTTATTTGTGCCTGGTGGGGTTGGACTCATGTTATTGGCGCAGCCAATCTTCGTGGCGCTGTTTCCGAAATATGTGACAGCAGCAGAATTGGTGTGGGTGCTAGTTCCCTGCCTATTTCTGGAAAGCCTGCTGATCACCGCGCATAATGCACTGAGCGTGTATGAGAAGCTGCATACAATCGTGATCTCACGTGTTCTGACCCTGATCAGCGTTCCGTTGGTACTGCTGCTCACGCCAGTATTTGGGCCGATTGGGGCAGCACTGGCCTTTGGAATAGCCCGTGTCGTCGCTGGGCTATGGGTCACACTCAGCGGGGTGCGCTTGCTTGGGCTACGCTGGCCCTGGCGGTTCACATTCCGGGTGCTCTTGGCCAGTGGCGTGATGGCACTGCCAGTGTTTGGACTCACGCTATTAATGCCCGGTATCTCGGCGCAGGCCGAATTATTTGTTCGCTTGCGTGAGGCGCTGTTGTTAGCTGGCGTTGCTACTATTGGAGCCGTATGTTTTGTAGCAGTTCTGCGCCTCACCGGCGGGCTTGATCCACTGGATCGCGAGCAACTGGCCAAAACCAAACTGCCGCTCAAGAAGTGGGTATTGCGCGTTTTATAGAGAAAGAATGTTGTTGGCGCAAAGCGGGGGTTTGAGGGCGAGGCACCGCTCGTGCGGATGTGGAGTGCGCAAGCCATGCGTGCGCTGCGGCAGCATGGCTGCCGCACTCCATACACGCAGCCGAACAATACCTGATTAAAATGTAAAAATTCATAGGCATGGTGCGAATGCCAATGGGTGCGGAAGTCTGAATCGGAGAATACGATGCATGTTGCGATTGACTTTGGAGCCAGTAATACCGATGCCATCGCTCGGATCGGCACTGAATTGCGGCGCTGGATGGTGCCGACCATCGGGAAGCCGAATGAGGCGCGGGTTCGGGCAGTGCTTGCCGCTGGTCGCATCGAACTCGCCGATGTCACCTGGATCGCGATGACAGGCGGTGATCGCAGTGCGCTTTCCGATACCATCGCGGGAACGCCAATTCTATCGATTCCCGAGGTTGAGGCAATCGGGCGTGGCGGCCTGGAATTGGCCGGCGTTAGCGAGGCAGCCATCATCAGTGCAGGTTCCGGCACCGCCATCGTCGCTGCGCGGCCATCGGGATTCCAGCACATCAGTGGGACGGGGGTTGGCGGCGGGACGCTGGTTGGCCTCGCTCGGCTGCTGATTGGCACCGCTGATCCAGGGGTTGTCGATGCCTTAGCCCGCGCCGGAAACCATACCAGCGTCAATCTGACCATTGGCGAGATCATTGGTGAAGCAATCGGCAGTTTGCCGCCCGACACAACCGCCGTCAATTTTGGGCGATTGGCCCGCGAGGCCAGCACGCCAAATCGCCCCGATCTGGCGGCTGGCCTGGTCAATCTGGTCGGTCAGGTGATCGGTGTGGTGGCGATCAATGCCGCCCGCTCACAATCGCTTGAGCATATCGTGGTGATCGGGCATCTCGCTGATCTCAGCAGCGTCCGCACAACAATCGCACAGGTCGGTGAGTTCTATGATGCCCCAATCACCATTCCCCAGGGCGGCGGGTATGCTACTGCGCTTGGAGCATTGCTGGCGGCGGAGGCGCTGATGAAGATTAACGCTTAAAGCGGGTTCGCAGCATCGCGTATCGAGTTGGCGTGGGCGTGCGGTACGCCTGCAACCTGGATCAGCATCAATCAATCCCTCAGCCAATTGCACCACCAGGCTATCGATTACCAGTGGTTCGCGGGCGCCCTGAAAGGCGCTGGTGATTGCTGTGGACAATTTCGGATTGATTCACGACTGGACTGCGAACAAACGGCAATGTACAGGCATGGCCCGCTGAAGCTGTTCGGCGAACAGGTGCCACGCCACTACCGCGTTGTCGATCCGCGCACCGGTGTAGTGCTGCGCGAAGGGACGCGAGCCTCCGCCGACGAATGGATCCTCGATGATGGTGGCGGGCCACGCATCTATATCTGCTACGAGCAGGGTAGTTGCAGTGCCAAGCCAAGCACAACAATCGCCGCCAGCACCAGAGCTACAAGAGCGGCATATGCATATCGACCAAACTCTGGCACATGATCCGGGTTCAACCCGATTGGTGTGCTGCTATCAATTGGCGCTGGCCCAGCGATGCGCGGCAGAGATTCTGTGCGTGGCAATATTCCTTGTGGCATTTCTAGCAGCCTGGTCGAAATCTCGTGGGTCTGATGTGGATCAACGGTACGCAGCGAACGCTGTGGTGGCTCGATCAGCTTTTGCACTGCCCGATCAGGTATCATTGCGCCTCTGATACAGCTGAGATTATAGGCCATCTCGGCTGCCGTCTGGTAGCGCGCGTTGGGATCTTTGGCAAGTGCCTTGAGCAGGAACACCTCAAGCGGCTCGGGAATATCGGGTCGGATGCTGCGCGGCGGTGGTGGCGGCTCGTGGATATGTTTCAGGAGCGTAGCAATTGGCGAGAACGCATCAAACGGCACCCGCCCAGTAGCGATCTCATAGAGCATCACCCCAACTGAATAGAGATCAGAGCGTTCATCGGCTGCATGGGTACTCGCACGCTCAGGTGCCATATAGAGGGCAGTACCAAGCGCCTGCCCAGGCGGCGTAAGGCCGTGGCTATCGTCGATCAAACGGGCGATACCAAAATCGGCCAAGAGCGGCCAGTGTGGCTCTCCTATAAGCACATTAGAAGGCTTCATGTCACGGTGAATCATGCCTTTACGATGGGCATATTCGAGCGCACCAAATAATAGTTCGATCACCTTCAGCAGCTCAATACCATCCAACGGATTCCGGATCAGATCGCCAAGCGTCACGCTATTCTTGATATAGGGGGTCACAAAGTACAGCAACTCTTCATGCTCCCCATAATCATAGATTGGCAGAATATGCGGGTGCTGGAGCAGTGCAATTGCTTGAGCCTCGCGTCTGAAACGGATTTCAAATGGCGAATCGAGATAACCCAGAAGAACCTTCATTGCCACATGCCGATTGAGTGATGGCTGGTAGGCTTTGTAGATGGTCGACATACTGCTGCGTCCAATCACCTCTATAAGCTGATACTGACCTAAATAACTATTTGTTAAGCGCTGCATAGTTCCCCTTGGCATTGCTTGTGCTACTGTACAAGCGATAATTCATTTATCTATTCGTTTATCCAGTGAGGAATGAGTATGGCTCGAATACAAGCAGGTAGATTGATCCTGCAAAAAGAAGGCTCAGAGATCCACTTCCGACTTTCTGACAATGTAACAACCATAGGACGTTCCAAATCCTGTGCGATTTATATTCCAGCCTCGACGGTCTCACGGGTACATGCACAGCTCGAAATCCAACACGACCGCTATCTCCTTGCTGATGCAAAAAGCGCAAACGGGACGTTTCTTAATGGGGTAGCGATATCCTCGTATCAGCAACTCAATTCAGGCGATGAAATCTGGCTTGGTTCGAAAGAGGTGGAGCTGGTGTTTCACGACCCCGAGGAGACGCTGTCAATATCGCTCAACGATATTCCGCCACCGCTGGCAATTGATGAAAGCGCTCGTACCGTTGAGGTTTATGGCTTGAATACACAGCTTAGCCCGCTTGAGTATCGTCTGCTCATCTATTTGGCCCATAATTCTGGTATGGTATGCACACGAGAGCACTGTTTCTTGCATATCTGGGGCCAATCCTATGATCATTCGACCTGTGAAGATGCACTGAATGCATGTGTTGCTAAGCTACGACGCAATCTTCGTGCCATCGCACAGATCACCAATCAGTCCCCGCCCCAGATTACGACG
Source organism: Chloroflexales bacterium (assembly GCA_038214135.1). Lineage (GTDB taxonomy): Bacteria > Chloroflexota > Chloroflexia > Chloroflexales > Roseiflexaceae > JANLSE01. Next base: position 15,598 of record JBBQSD010000082.1, read on the forward strand.
ATCCAGCGCGTTGGCTTTCGGCTCGACACTGCTATTGCATTCGTTACTCGTACGCCTATGCCATCCCACAGGCTATGCGAGCTTGAAGTAGGCTAACGGCGATCAATTCGATAAATCTTTTTTAATATCGCCATCCTTGTTGTCGTAGATCTGATTGGCACCCTCCGAAACCGCCAATGGGTCTTCGCCCCGGAAGTAGATACCGATCTGGTTTCGATAGATCTTATTTGCGCTTGTGATATGGTTGCCTTCACTTTTGAGATAGATCCCATAGCGCGTGTTTTCATAGATATCATTTGCTTCGACCGTATTTGCCGATGCCTCGCTATAGAATGCAATACCATCTTCCTGGTTATGATGGAGACGGTTGCTCGTAATAAGCATCCCTGTTGATTTCTGGCCGATGCCAATACCAGCCTTGGCGTTTCGATAACTCTCATTCGCCCGAATCGTGTTATCGGAAGAATCATTCACATCGATACCTTCTAACCCATTCTCATAGACGATGTTGTTTTCGACGAGATTATGGTTGGATTGCTGATACAGCACGATGCCATGCAGGGTATTGGCATATGAGCGATTATTACGAATGATGCTACCGGTGCAGCGCTCGGCGAGAATAATGCCATGCTTGCCGTTGTGGTGGGTTGTGTTGCCCTCAATCAGCAGATTGTGTGAATCGGTGTGCGGATCGATGCCATACAGAATACTATGGTGTACCTCATTATTCCGAATGATCAGATCGGCAACCTGATAGGTGTACAGCCCATAGTAGTTGTAGCCAAGGCGGCTATTACTAACCTCGCCGGTTGTACCAGCGAGCCGATAGGCGACTCCATAGGATTCATTGGCGGCATAGCCGAGGTAATTCAGTTCCGCATTGCGGATCGTCATATAGGCACCATTCCGCGCCAGAATAAAGCTACGCCCATCCTCATAGTCCAGGTCAACTGTATCGGCCTGTGGATCCCAGGATGTGACACACACCCCATCAATGGTGAGATCACCGCCGATTGCTTTTAGCCACACAAAACGCTGTGCATCGCTAGAGAGCTTCAGCCGTTTTACCTCTGGTGCAGTGATCTGAAGGGCCGCACCATTCTTGATCAACAGATTGGCCGAGAGCAGCCATTCACCCGGCAGCGTCTCGCGGAGTGCATCTGGCTGTGCCAGCGTTTTGCTCAATGCGGGAAGCGTTGTTGATATTCCTTGGGGAATAGTAATAGTGTTGGAGCCACGATCATATTCTGGCATACGATCTCCATTTTCCGGCCCAACTGCGGATCTAGGTTCCTGGCGAGCCTGTGTACCTGCTTGCTGGCCTGTACAGCCTGCTGATGCGGCAGCCGATACTGGGCGTAGACTAACTTCGCCAAAACTGCACCCATACAAGCCGCACGCCAGTATGAAACAGGCCAGTGATCTATAGCAAGATGTTTTAGTGAAAAAGGTATCCATACGAGAGAGATTCCTTGTATGCTGCGGGCTGGTGATCTTGTGCATTTCATTGGGCAGGGTTCGGCTACGTGTATGGAGTGTGGCAGCCCTGCTGCCGCTGCGCAAGCATGGCTTGCGCACTCCACATCCGCACTTCCCTCTCCCGGGCGTGGGAGAGGGGCCTGGGTGAGGGAGCATCCAGCATAATCATCTGAGCTGTTGTGCCACCCAGGCGCTAATCTCGGTCTGATCGGCGGCATGTGGGCTGAGGCGGAGATATTCTTGGAACGCAGCGACAGCAGCCCGGTAGTTGCCGAGGCGGCGCTGAGCGAGGCCAATACCCCGGTATGGGTCGGCCTGGGTTGGCTGAAGCTCTCGTGCAGATTGGAAGTTGGCCAGCGCTCTGCTGTAGTTCCCGATCTGGTAGCGCATCTGGCCAGCATTGAGCAATATGCGATAGTTCTGTGTAGCATCTGTACTTGTGCTCAACACCTGGCGATAGATCGCAAGGGCCTGTTCATACTGGTGCTGATCGCGAAGCAGGTTGGCCTGCTGAAGTGCAGCGTTTGTATCGCCGGGATCGAGAGCACGGGCATGCTTCAGATCCGCTTGGGCACCAGCAAGATCGCCAAGCTGCTGGAGTAGCGCAGCCCGACGCCGGTAGGTTGCAGCATCATCTGGTTGGATGGTGAGCACAATCGTGAGATCCGCAATCGCAGCCTTTGTCAGTTTCTGGCCAGCATTGAGCCGAGCACGTAATACACGAGCCTCGATATTGTTTGGGTCGCCTGCCAGAGCGGCATCGAGATCGGCCCGTGTTCGAGCCGTATCGCCCTGGAGCGCATAGACGCGGGCGCGGGTGATCAGCGCAGGAATCGATGCTGGCGCGGCCTGCATGGCCTGTTCTGCATCCTGAAGGGCCTGTTCAAGCTGACCTTGATCGGCATGGAAGCGGCTACGGGCCAGCAGAGCATCGACATCACCAGGATGCAGTTCGAGCGCACGCTGATAATCGGCCAATGCCTGTTTGAACTGGCCTTGGCTGGCGGCAACCCGAGCGCGTGCGACATAGGTGGCTGCGTCATCCGGGCGCAGTATAAGCGCCGTATCGAAATCCGCCCTGGCCAGATCGAACTGGGCCTGTTTGGCATAGATGCGCCCGCGAGTCGCATAGATCCGGCCATTGCCTGGCTCAAGCGTGAGCGCATGTTCCAGGTTCTGCATGGCTTGCTCGATCTGGCCCTGTTCAGCATTCGTCACACCAAGCTCGATAAAGCCATCCTCCCATGTCGGCGCGAGGCTCGTCGCCTGGGTAAAATCGCTGGCCGCACCTTCCAGATCGCCAAGGGTACGGAAGACCCGACCACGTGCAACCAGGAACCGCACATTCTTGGGTTCGCGTTGGAGCAACTGGTTGTAGTCATCAAGCGCTTGGGTGAACTCGCCACGCTGGGCCATGATGCCAGTGCGGGCCACGAGGGCTGTGGTATCGCCGAGTGCAAGCTCAAGCGCCTTGTTCACATCGGTAAGGGCAGCATCAAGCTGTTCGAGCGCTTGATAGGCGAGCGCTCGTTGAACGAACAGATCGGCGCGTGGCGCAAGCCCAATCGCATGCGTGAGATCAGTGAGTTCTTCGTTGTGCTTGCCCATCGTATTATAGACATGCGCCCGCGCTGCGTAGACATCTGGCGAATTGGGGGCGAGTTTGAGCGCAATGCCAAGATCAGCAAGCGCATTATCTGTTCGCCCAAGCCGTTCCCGCGCCCGCGCCCGCAGGATGTAGGCAGTCAGATCCTGATCATTATGCATAAGCGCTGTGCTAAGAGCAGCTTCGGCCTTGGCACTTTCGCCTCTGCGCAGCAGGACATTCCCAAGCCTTGTGGAGATCCAGGCCAGATCAGGACGAAGCTCTGCTGCCCGCTGGTAATCCGCCAGCGCCCGATCAAGATCATCGTGGCGTTCATAATAGGCCGCACGCCGCGTCAGAATCTCTGCCTGTTCTGGTTTCTGGTTTGCCGCACTGGTAAGATCGGCATTTGCGCCAGGCAGATCGCCGCTTTGCTCGCGAGCCTCGCTGCGCAGCAGCAGCAGTTGTACATCGTTGGGATGCAGCTGAAGCAGTTGATCGAGATCGGCAATTGCTTTGGGCCATGTGCCAAGCGCTGCCATGGCTCGCGCTCGGCCAAGCAATGCGGTTTCATTCTGGCCAAGCGCAATCACAGCACTATAGTCGGCAGCAGCCTCCTGATTGCGGCCCAAGCGCAGATAGGCAGTTGCGCGGGCGAGATACCCGGATGGATCTGTGGGTTGCAGCGCGATTACCCGCGTAAAATCCTCGATTGCCTGAGTATCCTCGCTCAGGCGCTGCCGTGCATAGCCACGATTGAGCAGCACGTGTGGATCGGTAGTATTAAACTGCAGCGCCTGTGTATAGATTCTGGTGGCCTCTTCATAGTGCTGTTCCTGATACGCACGATCGGCCTGACTGACCAGGACGAGATGGATTCGACGTGTGCCGAACCACAGAAACAGCCCGATCAGCAGCAGCACGGCCATGCCGAGCAGGATGATGGTGAGCCCACGGCCTCGGCGTGATGGTTGATCCAGGTTGAGATATTGCGTAACCGCCGATGGCGATTGATGTTGTGGTATGGACATAGGGTATTCTCCAGGAATGCGGCGATAGATTTCGGGCCGTAGAGACATAAGGTTTTGCGTCTCTACGGTTACGTTGCGGGTTTCATCGTGTGATTGATGTAGGCACTACGTCGGCTTCTGCTGATGTTCACGCAACTGCATAACCGCCGCCTTGACCTCCTGAGCGGAGCTTCTTGGGCAGACAAGCAGCGCATCTTCGGTATCGATAATCAGAAGCTCTGCTACACCAATCGCTATAATTGTTCTGCTGTGGCCATAGATCAATGAATCATATGTATTCAACGCCATATGCTTACCAACCATTGCGTTACCAAATTCATCGATTGGAAGCGTATCGGCGAGCGCTGCCCAATCGCCAACGTCGTTCAAACCTAATGGAATCGATATCACGACTGCGGCCTCCATCTGTTCCAGAATCGCGAGATCAATTGCGCTATGTTCGGCCTGCGGCCAGAGTGAATCAATCATGTGCTGCGCCTCCTGCTGATCGCCCGCCCTGTCGATAGTCCTCAACAGCTCGGCGAGGGCTGGCCGATAGCGGGAGAGCTCCTGCATAATGCGATCAGCCCGCCAGACGAAAATACCTGCATTCCACAGATATTCGCCACTTGCGAAATACTGCTGCGCTCGTTCAATAGTTGGCTTCTCGATAAACGCATCCACGCTATAGGCCATCAGATCGCCAGTATTGGTGATCGGCTGGCCGCAGCGAATATAGCAGTATTCTGTGCTTGGCATGCTCGGTTCGACGCCCAATGTGATCAGATGCCCCTGCTGTGCAAGCTCGGCACCGAGTGTAAGCGCTGCGCGGAGCTGGTCGGCGTGTTCGATCTGGTGATCAGCGCTCAGCACGACCATCACCGCATCGGGATCTCTGCGTAACAGCACAAGAGCGGCAAGGCCAATACAGGGTGCTGTTCCACGGCCACACGGTTCAATCAGAATATTTTCGCGTGGGAGATCTGGTAGCTGCTCTGCAACTAATTCCGCATATAGTGCGCCTGTTGCTATCAGAATACGCTCATTTGGGATGAGGAGCAGAACTCGCTCTACCGCCTGCTGGAGCATAGTTTTCTGGCCAGTAAAGGACAAGAACTGCTTCGGTCGGCTGTTCTGGCTATATGGCCAGAGGCGTGTTCCGCTTCCGCCTGCGAGAATAAGTGCATACATACGGGCATGGCTCCCTAGTGAATGATCAGCGGCAATCGGATAATACGCGTCTCGGCGATGGTGTACGTAAAGGCCGAAGATCCTGATGGAGCTGTTGCAATGGCGTTCATATGTGGGGCATGCCAACCAGCGGGGGCAATGAAGCTATAGCGTCCATCGGGGCCAGTTGTCGTTCGGCCTTCAAACACACTCGCCTGCCAGAGTGTATCCGAGAAAATCTCAATCACCGTTCCAGGGGCGGCGCTGCCACTGATCTGATTGCCCACGATACTCTCGATCACTGGCGGACGGATGCCAGCATTGGCACCGCTGGTCACTTCAATAGCTCCACTGCTGTTGGCGAATATACGATTTTCGCTCCATGTATTGCCAACAGTATCGCTGCTATTGGCCCGAATCCCATTGTCGTTATTGAAACTGATCAGATTGCTGTTAAGGCGAGTCAGTTGTGCGCCATCGTCCAGATAGACGCCATGACCATGGTTTCGCTCGATGGTGTTACTCTCGACAGCGGTTCCAACAGCACCCTTGATCGTCAACCCATTGTCGCTATTCTCGGCGACCGTATTGGCAGTGATGCTATTGCCGGTGAGAACGCCAGTGGCCTGAACATGGCCGACCAATTCATCATCAATCTGAAGGCTGTTGAGCACTATCCCTGGCGGCGAGAGATCGGCAAGCGCAGCCGCCTGCCCTTGTTCTGGCAGCAGGATGATTCCGCTACCAGCATTATTCGTACTGGTATTATTCTGGATTGTGTTGCCATGTGATTTGATATAGATCCCGTTCACACCATTGTTATGGCTGATATTGCCAGTGATGATTGTACTATCGGCCCCACCACGAATAAATAGGCCATGGAGCTGATTGCCAATCACTGTGTTTTGTTCAAGTGTGTTTGCTGTACTCCCAGCCTCGACAGTAATACCCTGCTGGTTGTTCTCAAAGCGGTTGCCACGCACAATATTGTTGGTTGATCCAAGAATGCGCAGCCCGTAGCCCTCATTGTCATAGGCATGGTTTTGCTCAAACAGATTGTTTGTTGATGCAGCTTGTGGATCCGGGCTTTCTGGAGAACCAGGGTCGAACATAAAACCATGCGCTAATTTGGTTGCATCTGGGTTCGCGTTTGTATGCGATATATTGCGGCGGAAGGTAAAGTTGTAGCATCCACGCGAGATAATAAAGCCATGGCTGCCGTTTCTATAGGCCTGATTGTCCTCGACAAGAAAATCGTGTGAATAATCGTGCGGATCAAACCCATACTTGATGTTGTCACGGAAGATATTATTCTTGAACTGCATGTTTGCAGCCTGGAAGGTATAAACACCATAGTAGTTGTGGTGGAAGGTACTGCCGATCACCGTCCCTGTTACGCGGGTCTGTAGCTGCGGCACAATGCCGCCAATATCTCGCCAGGAGACCCCATAGCTTTCGGCCTCTGCTGAGCCAAGGTAGCTCAGTTCCGCATTGGTGATATCGAGCCGGGCGTTATACTTCGCCAGCAGATAACTGCGCCCATTGGCAATATCGCTGTCGGTTGTTCCCGCTTGTGTATCCCAGGATGAGACACCTACGCTATCAAGCGCAATCGTGCCATCATTCGTTTGCAGATAGACGAAGCTGGCGTAGTCGATCTGGCCAGCCGCAGCTCCGGTACTCGGTTGGCTGCGCAATCGCAACACCTGCACGCCATCGGCACCGCCGACACTCAGCCGCACGCCCCGCTGAATCAGTAGATTAGCCTTGAGCAGCCAGGTATCATTGCCCTGGTTCTCAATCAAACTGGCCTGAGCACCCAGGCCATCACGAATCTGGGGCAACGTAACGCTCGTCCCCGAACCAGCGACGACGATGATCGGCTGGCCGTGTTGATCGGATGAGACGGTATAGGTTGTTCCTACTGCCAAAGCTGTCCTGCTGGTGTTTGCACCAATCAGTAGAAGCGCCATCACCAGAGTGATCAGCCACTTCTGGCAGCGATCTCGGTTATGCATGTTCTGCGACATGGGAATCTCCTACTGGTGTTTGTTCGAGCCGCGTCACCTCACCATCCACAACGGCAACAGCGCGGGTCAGCCACTTGTGTTCGTTGATTGTGAACAGCGCATAGGCTTTCACCAGCGACATCATGTAGTTAACAGCGATATAGATCGGCAGAATGGCCCAGTCAGCGGGACGCCGCTTTAGGTGCGGCCAGATCTTGATCGCCCGGCTGATCAGCCACCAGAGCAGCAGGGTGACAACAAATTTCCAGGAGCCAATCGCAATCGCGATGATCAACGCAATTGGCCCGATCAGCAGCGTAAATGGTGCTATCGTCTTATCAATCAACATAATTGCCAGGTATGGGTAACGCCAGACCCAACCAAGCCACAGTGCCCGTAGATCGCTGCGGAAGCTGTTGCGGCTCCAACGGATTCGTTGCTTGAGAAAGCCATCGAAATCCGGCTTGAATGTCGAGTACACCTCTGCATTCAGCTGGTTCCAGGTATGATAGCCACGTTGGAGCACCAAGCAGGTGTAGCGCTTATCATCACCGCTCATACAATGGCGGCCCATAAATGTCTCATTGAGAAATAGATCGCGCATACTCTGAAGTAGGTGGGTGCGATAGGCTGCCGTGCGGCCCGAGAGGCAACTGACTGCTTTTCCGATGGCGGTAGTGGCAGGAACCTCATCGGCATAGCGGATATCCAGATAGATATCGGCAATCCGCTCCCAGAGCGTCGGGCGAACGCCATTGCTTGGCATCATATGTTGGCGTGTTCCAACGCCGCCAATCTGTGGATTGATGAATGGCATGTTGAGTTTCTGGAGCACATCTGGCTCCCAGAGCACATCGCTATCCACCAGAACCACCAGCTCCGTCTGCGTCATATCGACACCGAGTGCCAGTGCTGCACGCTTCCCTGGAATAGCGATTGGGACAACCTCAACCTGTGGGTATTCTGCGGCAACTGCCATACAATCGGTATCGGTAATATCAATAACCGCCAGGATTCGATCTGGTTTATTGGCAATCCACGATTCGATGGCTCGCCGGAAGAGCAGTGGGTCTTCGTTATACACAGGCGTGACAATCGTCGCTGTCGTTGTGTAATTGTTCTGAATCGGGCGGTAGAATAGTGCTGGAATGCGCTTCATCAGCCACATAAACCAGCGGATCAGCCTGATGATACCAATAGGTATCAGCAGGCTGAGGCCAACCACCAGATCGATCAGGTGCATCAATTGGGATGCCATCGTGGCTCCTTCGTAGCTCGTTTACCGAGTTATGCCGCAATCCGATCCATCCGACCAACCTCGCGGACTTGCTCGGGCTGAATAGGCTCTCGGCGGGAAATCTGAATAGCATCGATCAGGTCGGGGGAGGCAACCGATGGGACATACTGTTCAAGGCGGTTGTTCGCTTCGATCACTGCTTCGAGGATCAAATGGTTCCAGCCGTTATCACGCACGAAGCTCATGAACGCCGTTGTGTCCTTTGGCAGGCAGGCACCGCCATATGGCACACCGCCACGCGTTCCATACAGCGGGTTCCACATACTCTCTGCACTGCGTGCCACTGCTGCACCGATCAGCGCACTGTTGAGCCCCAGTTGTTCGCAGATCGCATGCACCTCGTTGAAATAGCTGATCTTGACGGCGTTATAGATATTGTTGACATACTTGATCATCTCGGCTTCGGTCGGCGTGCAGCGGATCGCCAGGCTGCCGAATGGTGCATATAGTTCATCAAGCAAATCGGCGGTATATGAATCTGCCGCACCAATCACCGTCAGCCAGGGTCGGGCGAAATCCTGCTCACTGCTCACCTGCCGCAGAAACTCAGGGTTCATGGCAACCCCAAAATCGAGGCCGGCGGACTTGCCCGATGCACGCTCAAGAATTGGTGTGAGCCGCTGCTCGGTGGTTGTCGGGGGAACGGTGCTGCGCACAACCACAGTAACGAAGTGCTTGACCTGTGCTAATCCAAGACCAACATCATGGGCAGCCGACTCAATATAATCGAGGACAATCCGCCCATCAACACTTGGCGTCGAGACGGTCAGCATCACAATATCGACGGTGTGCCAATCGACTTCAGTTGCCTGCATCGCGCACTTGCCCTCATTCTGCAGCCGAGCAATGGTCTTTGGATCGATATCCACATAGGTGATCATATGCCCTTTTTTGGCAAACCCTTTTCCCGTTGCTTGGCCGACCACACCGGAACCTACAATAAGCACGTGTGACATGTGTTCCTCCATAGCTGTTGTCTTGGAATTTGATGCCTTCTGTTACGCGACTGTGCGTTCGAGACTGTGTGGTTAGCATAGTGCAGGAAAAGCTAATTTCGAATGATACAAAGCGATCCAAGAGTGATCCATGTAATAACCAGATGTCGATCGGGAGTGAACTACACTGATCCGAAAAGAACAAAAAAGGAGCGGAAGAGGAATACCTCTCCCGCTTCTCGTTGATCGTTCAGGTTTCTATGCTACGGGGTAACGCCACGCCCAGATGAAGATTGATGAAATCAGCTCATCCAGTATTTCGCATCTGCACAATTCGCGATACACTGCAATTGGGCAGCTTCATAGGCAACTCTTCCCCACGCATCACAACGCTGGTGATGGGAGAATCTGCGCTCACGTGATGGTGACAAGCTACCAGATAACATATATCGTGCTGCCTACAATCACACCTATCTAGCTTCTGACGATATTAACGGCCAGAAATGACCCAAAACAAAAGCACTGCTCCAAAGAACAGTGCTATCGTTATTTTTGTGGTACGGGAGACGAGATTCGAACTCGTAGCCATCTGCTTGGGAAGCGCATTTTCACATTCGCCACGAATTGCCTCATTGTGCCTGGGTGCGGGCCAACCGCTCTATACCGCCACTCTCGTGTACACAGCGCCGCCAGTACGACATTCCGCCGCTCTGTGCAGCGGGTACGGAGCGCACGCCCACGCCAACACCATGAGGTAGTACGCCCTCACCCCCTAGCCCTCTCCTTCCAAATGTAGCGTTTGTGCTCACCACCCCTCACCCCAACCTCCATGCACGGCATTGGATTGCGGTATTCCCTCTTCCCCCCGGCGTGGGAGAAGAGGGCGGGGGGATGAGGGCCAACCGGCAACGGACTTCTGAAAAGCTGTAGTAGTGCCTTCATTGTGTGTCGAAGACTGCGTGCTCACTGAGGGTTCATAAAAGAATAATGTGTACTCAATGTTTGTGGCACAACTTCTGACTCCTTGGCTATGCCCTGGATCTGTGTCAGGGCGACCGGCCACCTGTACGGTCATGCGTCGGCTGTGATCAACTGAAGTGATTGCTGGTTCGGGCGGACACACCGGTTCGCACCTTACACGGCTTCTTGGTTCTTGTTCGCTGGTTCGGGCGGACACACCGGTTCGCACCTTACACGGCTTCTTGGTATGCTGACTTCTGCCTCCTGTGCTAGACTCGTTCGAGTGTGTGGTGTGGCTCTGGCGGCAGTTCGACACGGATGGAATCGCCTGGCTGCACATCGCCACTGGCCAGTACAATGCCCATAATGCCAGATTTGCGAATAAGATTGCCCTGCTCATCGCGCCCCAGGACAGCTTCTCGCAAACCTTGCTGAAACCCATCGAGCTGGCCGCATGGATTACGCAGGCCGGTCACTTCAATGATTGCCGTGCTGCCGATATGCAGCCGTGTTCCCCTGGGCAACTCCAGCAGATCAATATTGCGAGTGGTGATATTCTCACCCATCTGGCCAGCCAATACCGTAAAGCCAGCGAGATTCAGTTCATCGTGTAGTTCCGCATGAATCAGGTGAACCTGGCGCAAATTCGGCTGTGTTGGATCTTGGGCGACCCGCGAGCGGTGTTTGACCGTCTCGCCCATATGCGCATCGCCTGCGACTCCAAGGCCAGCCAGGAGCCGGATATAATCCAGATTCGGCTTACTAAAGGTATGCGTTGCACTCGAGTTTACCGCAGTCACAATGCCTTCCATGGGGGATGCTCCTTACATCGGGATATATATGCTTGACAGCCCATTCGTGCGATTCTATCACGGAATGAGAGCTACGAGGCATGTCGCCCTGAACGAAGTGAAGGGTCTAATCCGAGATGAACGATAGATCCCCCTCCATCCGCAGGCTTCAGCCTGCGGAGCATGGTGTGGAAATACATTGCACCATCCCCTACAGGTTGGCCGCTTGCTCGCGCTGTAAATCCAGCCACGCCAACGCCGCATCCATTGCCTGTTCCAGTGTCAGCGCCTACCCCAGTAGCCCATCCCAATCCTGTGCGCGAGGCGTCCATTGTCGTTCAGGCTCTGGTCACTGCGATAATCGCAGTCGCAGCCGTTCCTCGCTCTGGATCGTGTCTGCGTGGGCCAACAGCGCATCAAGATCGTCATGTGCCCGTAGAAAGCACCCTGAGAGGGCGTCGG
>JBBQSD010000083.1:0-27106 GCA_038214135.1 Chloroflexales bacterium
GGGCAGCGCTCAATCGATGTAACAATCCATACCATACCAATCAATGATGAGATGGCCGCCCGTGGCCCACAGTCGTTTACCATCTATGCTGGAGACCGCAATCTTGGTAGCGCTCAAATTCGCCCGCAGGGCGGCATCTACCATATTCGCATCCCGCCACCATCACACATCTGGGGCGAGCAGGAGATCGCAATCCGTAGCATCACATTGATCCCGACTGGCGATGTACGCCCGTTGGGGGTGAATGTTGGAGCTATTTCTATCACCAGCGATGCTGGGCCAGCCCTGCCACCAATAGGTAGCATCCTGGGCTGGCTTGGCACCCTGGTATTTGCCTGGGTGATTGTTCGGCGGATTGGGTACCAACCCGATACCGCACAATATATGCTCTTGTTTGCCATCCCACCACTTGGGCTAGCGGCCATGCTTGACCCGCCTCGCCTCGCCTTTGGCGCCCAACCGGCCCTGGTTGCTATGAGCCTGGCATGGCTGCTCACGATCATACTCAGCCAAACAGGGGCATGGTTCGCAACCCGGCCCGGCATCGAAATCCCGCCGCCAGCCTGGCGCGCAGTATGTCTGGTAGCTGCCATAACATTCGCACTGCGCTATGGTGGCAAGATCTACCCAGATTCCATGCCTGGTGATATTGGTTTCCATATCAATCGGTTCGCCGATACTGTGCGTGGCACGGTGTTCATTCTCTCCAAAAATCGCGGCGTCGATTTCCCCTACCCACCAGCCCTGTACCTGACACTTGCACCGCTGTTCTTGCTGATTGATCGCGGAAGCGCCCTTCAGATCAGTGCAGCCCTGCTTGATGCGCTCAGCCCAGTGCTTGTGTATCTGATCGCAACACGCAGCCGCATGATCCGCGATTGGCGCTTTGGTGTGGCAGCGGCAGTCTTGTATGCGCTATCCGGTGCAGGATTTATGCCAACATGGTGGAATTTCAGCACCCATATTTTCACACAGTTTGCTCACCTCCTGCTGATCACAAGCATTGTCGTGATCTGGCCATGGCTTGAGCCAGGAGCCAGGAGTCAGGAGTCAGGAGTCAGAAGTCAGTTCTCTCCCCTCTCCCCAACCCCTCCCCCACATGTGGGGAGGGGCGCGAATGGATCACAATGGAGCAATTCCCCCTCGCCCCAACGTGGGAGAGGGGGAGAGGGGGAGAGGGGATCACGCGCATCAGGACGCCTTCGAGCAAAAATATTCTACCCAAGAATCGCGCTGTTTGCAGGATTAGTATGTTTGCAATTGTTGGTGTATCTTGGCCACTTCGGATTCTGGGTGAATACCAGCATTCTGGGCGGGTTTGGTTTGGCGGTTCTTGCAATCACAGCGCTGAGAAGTGGCATGGGATGGGGCCGCGTGCGATTGCTGATCGGGGCATTTGTGTGCGCGCAACTGTTGGCGTTGCTGTTCTTCTATACGGGCTATAGCGATTTACTGCGTGAGCAGATCGGTAGGGCTGCCACAGGCGGGCTGATCCAATTGGCGGGCCGTGCACCGGTAAGCAACGCGATTCTCTGGCAAACCCTACGCGATGGGCTGTATGCCCATATTGGGCTGTTGCCGATTCTAATGGCGATCATCGGGCTACTGCTTGGTCGAGGACAACATCCTACCCGCACCCTGATGATTGGCACATTCCTGATTGGCCTGGCCTTTGCAGTACTGCCATTTTTGAGTGGTTCTACGCTTGCCACGCGCTGGCTGATGTTCTCGATCTGGGCGATTGCAATTGGCAGCGCTGCGTGCGCCGAACGACTCTGGCGAGCCGGGTGGGCAGGCAGGATTTTTACGATTGTTATTGGAAGTTATGTCATGTGGATCAGCGCCGCGATGTGGGTGAGCGCACTAGCATGGCGGGTGAGGCCACCAGAACCATTCTAGCCAATCAGAACCGAATCCTGTGGATAGCTTAGACGACTGGCCGGCTGGGGTTGCGCCAGCGCCAGCACCAGTGTCAAGGCGCCAAGTCGGCCCCAGAACATCACCAGTGCGATCACAATCAGGCCAAATGGATTGAGGCGGGCAGTGACGGCCAACGACAACCCGCATGTCGCAAAGGCCGAGACCACCTCAAACAGTGCTTCCGAAAGACTCAATGGGTGGGTCAGTAACAACAGCCATGTTGCCGTCAGTGTCACAATCAGCGAGACCATCAGGATAGCGGCCGCTTTGCGCACCAGTTCGAATGGCAGGCTGCGCCCACCAAACTGTACTGTTGGAAAGCGGCGGGCAAATGCAATCAGCGCCAGAATCAGCACGGCAAAGGTGCCAGTGGTGATTCCGCCACCCATTGATGCGGGGGCGCAGCCGATGAACATCAAGATGATCATCAGCAACTGGCTGGCCGGGCTCAGGGCTTCAAATGGCTGAATTCCACCAAAGCCAGCTGTACGGATCGAGACTGACTGAAACAGCGACAGGCTCAGTTGCCGATCGAGTGGCAGCTGTGCCAGTACCGCACCAGGCTGCCGTTCGGCCACCCAGATGCCCAACCAGCCCACCAGGAGCAGGCTTACAATCACATATAACGTCAGACGCGTATGCAGCATCAGACGTCGGCCTGGCCGCCAGGTTAGCAGATCTGACAAGACCGGAATACCAAATCCACCCAGCAGAACCAGGGTGCCGATCACCACAAGTGTTGGGCCATCGGTTGGCAGGCCACTGGGGTAGGCGGGCAGGCCCAGAAACAGATCGAAGCCCGCATTACAAAACGACGAGACGGCATGGAAGATCGCATAAAACAGCGCCTGTTGGCCAAGGACTGGGCGCCAATGCACATACAAGGCCGCCGCGCCAACCGCCTCAATCACAATCACCGCAATAAACACCCGCCCGGTCAGCTGGATAATCATCTCTGGTGTTGGCAGGCCAAGCGAATCGCTCAACGCCAGGCGGCTAGTCAGCGAGAGCCGTTGACCCAACAAGCGTAGCGTGACGGCCGCCGTGGCCATAAATCCGACTCCGCCAATCTGGATCAACACTAACAAAACGACCTGACCATTGATCGTCAGGTCCTGCGATGGCACAATCGTTGAAAGGCCAGTCACACTCAGCGCGGAGACAGCGGTGAACAGCGCATCAATTGGCCGTAATGGCCGGGTCGTCATGCCGGGGATCATCAGCAACCCGCTACCAATAGCCATCAGCAGCAGTAAGCCAAGCACTAACCGTACTGCGATCGGGATGCGGATTCGCGCACGTACTGGTTGGCGCATAGCCACTTATGACCATGCTCTGATCAGGCGGGCTACAGCAGCATTTGTACCAACCACCGCCAGGGTATCGCCTTCAACCAGCAGATAGTCCGGTGGTGGCAGGATGGTGAGTTGACCATTACGCAGAACAACCAGGGTTTCTAATCGATAGCGGCGGCGCAGATCGGCCTCCTGGATGCTACGCCCATCCAGTTTCGGCGGGACAAGAATCTGGCTGATACAGTGTTCGTCGTTGATCGCGATCTGATCTGCAATCCATGGCGCACTCAATTCACGAGCGAGCCGCTGGCCAGATTCATGCTCAGGCAGGATGATGCGCGTAGCACCGACCCGCGTCAAAATGCTCCCCTGGCGGACAGTCAGCGCCTTACAGATAATCTGGCGCACTCCCAGATCTTTAAGCGCCGCCGTGGTCATCAGGTTGGCTTCAAAATTTGTTCCGATCGCCACGATCACGGTATCAAACGAAACGATATCAACAGCCCGCAGTGCAACTTCATCGGTCGAATCAAGCACAACCACTCGGGTCAACTGATCGGCCATTGATTGCGCGACCTGTTGATCGCTGTCGATCCCCAGCACACTATGGCCCTGTTCGCTTAAGGTGAGCGCAACACTCGCCCCAAAGCGACCGAGGCCAATCACGACATACTCATGGTTATTGGTATTCAAGCCCGGCAAGCCGCTTACTCCCTCTGCTCAGAAATTAGGTGCGCTCGCCGATTGGAGTGTAGGGCACATCCATTGGCCCAATATATTCCGACTCAGGCCGGATCAGGCGATTATCGCTATACTGCTCATAGACATGGGCAGTCCAGCCTGAAACGCGGCTGATCGCAAAGATCGGCGTGAACAGGTCAATCGGAATGCCAAGCGAATAGTAGACCGAGGCTGAGTAGAAATCGACATTGACCGGCAGCTCTTTCTGGCTCTGTACGAGTTCACGAACGCGCTCGGAGATCTCATACCAACGCTTCGGGCCAGTCGTCTCCGAAAGGCCCTTGGATAAGCGCTGCAACCAGGCTGCACGCGGGTCATCGGCTTTATACACACGATGGCCAAAGCCCATGATCTTCTTCTTCGAGTTCAGGGCACCGCGAATGTACTGGTCGGTTCGGGCCAGATCACCGATTTCGAGCAACATACGCATCACTTGTTCATTGGCACCGCCGTGCAATGGCCCTTTGAGGGTTCCGATTGCTGAGATAATCGCGGAATGCAGATCCGAGAGGGTCGAGGCAGTAATACGCGCCGAGAAGGTCGAGGCATTCAGCCCATGGTCAGCGTGCAGAATAAGGCTTGTGTCAAGCACCTTGGCAGCCCGTGGATCAGGTTCTTTGCCCGTCATCATGTACAGAAAGTTGGCTGCGTGGCTGAGTGTAGCACTTGGCATCACCGGCCACTGGTTATTACGAATACGCTCCCACGCCGCTACCACCGTTGGCATGGATGCCGTCAGCCGGATCGACTTATGGACATTCGCTTCGAGTGAATTATCCAGATCTTCTGGATCATAGGCAGAAAGCGCCGAGACAGCCGTTCGCAACACTTCCATTGCGGTCGTCTTTTTCGGCATCGACATCATCAATGCCAGGACTTCGTTGGGGATCTGCCGATTCGCAATCACCTTCTGGGTGAAGCTTTCCAGTTGTTGTTGGTTGGGCAGCTTTCCATACCACAGCAGCGCCGTCGTCTCCTCAAACGTTGAGTGCTCCGCCAGATCATTGATATCCAGCCCACGATAGTAGAGCCGCCCATTGATGCCATCAATGCAGCTAATCGCAGTCGATGCGGCAATAATGCCTTCAAGACCCTTCGACATAGCAGGATCCTTTCATGAGCCAATCCGCTTCCGACATTCAAACTGTGATACCTGTGCTACTAATCTAGTAGTGCTTCCAAGCGATTCTGCGAGGTCGTACGGATGCGATATATCGTGTCCCTGCGAATCGTAATCCATCAGCATAGCGTGGACGAACCACGAGCACTCAGATCGCCAAACATGTAATGGTACGCTTCACACCAGTGATCTGATGCAATGTATCCATCACCAGGCGGCCAATCTCGCGCTGGTTATCCGTCTCCACCACAACAATAATATCGTATGGGCCAGTCACTGGATCAGCGGCGCTCACGCCAGCTGTATCGCGTAGTGTCGCAATAACCGTTCCAACCTGGCCAGCCTCAGCCTCGATCAGCACATATGCCTTTGATTGCACGCTCGTACCTTCTTGTTGAAGCCATTCGGCCTAAAACTGCCCCGTACCACATGATTATAGCATAGCAGGTTACGCTAGCCTCGCAGGCCCTGGACAAACGCTGCTACTCCGGCGATCTGCTGTTCTGGTGGCAGGCTTTCGATCAGTGTAATCAGCGCACTGGCAACAATCGCACCCTCGGCGATTTGGCCAACCTGGGCGACATGTGCTGCGGTACTGATGCCAAACCCCACCACCAACGGCAGATCCGTCTGCCTGCGAACCCGCCGCAGGAAATCGGGCAGGCCCTCCCATAATTCGCTGCGTGCCCCGGTAACGCCCGTTAGCGCAACACAATAGAGGAACCCACTAGCGATGCTCGCAATCTCGGCAATGCGCTCATCTGGCGTTGTTGGCGCTACAAAACAGATCAGATCGAGGCCAACAGCACGGCAGGCTGCCTGACAAGCACCCGCTTCTTCGGGCGGCAGATCGGGAATAATCAGGCCATCTGCACCAGCGGCAGCAGCATCATTCGCAAACCGCTCCAGGCCATATTGTAGGAATGGATTATAGTAGCCCATTGGAACAATCGGTGCCTGAAGGCCAGCAGCCCGCAACGCAACAATGGTTTCCAGGCAATCATTCAGCCGAATACCATTGGCCAGCGCCCGCTCCGAGGCCCGCTGAATGGTTGCACCATCGGCCAGTGGATCGGAAAAGGGCACACCCAATTCAAATAGATCGGCACCGGCTGCTTCGAGTGCTGGTGCGAGTTCCAGCACCGAATTGCGTTCGGGGAAGCCAAGCATCAGGTATGGCATCAGTGCTGTATGCCCATCCGATTTCAGGCGTGCAAAGGTCTCTGCGATCCGGCTCATTGATCATCTCTCTATATATACGATTTGTGTTATGCCATTCTACCGCAGATCAGTAGTGCTGGCGGATACGCTCGGTGGTTTCTCGCAGTGCATTGGCAGTACGATGGATTGGAAGCAAGAGATCAATTGATTATGTAGATTACAGGCCACAACATCTGCGGAAATCTACCTAATCTGCGGATGAAAAACCAACAACCAACACGTCCAAACATTCTTCCATGTGCATCAAGCTGATGGCTGAAAGCTGATGGCTGACACAACATGTAACAAATTGCTTGCATGTTGTGACATACATATATGGATTGCACACGTATAATAGCAGAGGCAAGAATTTAGTTGAATAACACGCCCCTCGTAGTAAGATTAAGCAATTCATCCTGTGATGCCCTGACAATGACGCCAGCAGCCACAGGCTACCGCGGCAACGACCGCAGGAGCAATTAGAAGCGATGCGCATCGCGATGCTGAGTATCCATAGTAGCCCACTTGCCAATTTGGGTGGCAAAGAAGCTGGCGGCATGAATGTGTATGTCCGCGAATTGGCTCGAGAACTGGGTCGCCATGATATTGGTGTCGATATCTTTACGCGCAGCCAGGATCGGGCAGTGGAAACCGTAATCGATCTTGAGCTTGGTGTACGCGTGATCAATCTGCACGCTGGTCCAAGCGCACCATATGATAAAAACTGGCTGCTCACCTACCTGCCCGAATTTGTGAACCGGGTGCGTTGCTTTGCCGATGGCGAGGATATAACCTACGATCTGATTCATAGCCATTACTGGCTCTCTGGCGAGGCTGCAATTGCACTACGGCGCGCCTGGCGTGTTCCGATTGTACATATGTTTCACACCCTGGGTGCGCTCAAAAACCAGATCGCCCGTGGTACCGAGGAACGTGAGACAACCCAACGCGTGATGATTGAGCGCCGCCAGATGCAGGAAGTCGATGCCATTATCGCTGCAACACCACTTGATCGGGCGCAGATGGTCTGGAATTATGCTGCCGATCAGGATCGCATCCACATCGTACCATGTGGCGTTGATCTGCGGCGCTTCCAACCACGCAATATGGCCGATGCACGCGCTACCCTGGATCTGCCCGCCCCGCCACACAAAATCGTGCTGCTGGTTGGCCGGATCGAACCACTCAAGGGCATTGATGCATTGATTGAGGCAACCGCTCTGTTGTTCCAACGCCGCCCGGAATGGCGTGGCAACCTGACGGCACTGGTGGTTGGGGGTGGTGCAGAAGACGAGCCATTACGCTGGAATAATGAGCAGCGCCGCCTCGACGCACTGCGCCACGAGCTTGATGTGGTTGATGCTATTCACTTTGCTGGTGCTAAACCCCAGGATCAACTGGCGCTCTACTATGCCGCTGCCGATATTACGACTATGCCATCACACTATGAATCATTTGGTATGGCTGCGCTCGAAGGGTTAGCATCTGGTCGGCCAGTTGTTGCGACCAACGCTGGCGGGCCGGCATTCATTGTTGAGGATGGTATAAGCGGCCTGCACGTCCAACCCAATAACCCAAGCGCATTGGCAGATCGATTGGAGCGTCTGCTGGCCGATGATCAATTGCGCGATACCATGAGTATTGCTGCTCGTGAGCGAGCCATGCGGTTTGGCTGGTCAATCATCGCCGGTGACATTCTTGGCATCTATTGCGATATTCTTGGCCAGAATCAGCAGCGCGCGGATGTCTCCTGATGGTGTAATGCTGCGTTGAAGTATCCGTGATATGCTAGAATAGTGTTGCCGTTCGACAACCAACCGTACATGTGTCGGCGTAGCTCAGGTGCTGTGTGGCGCGACCAATCAAGCCAATCTATCTGATCATCGGCACAGCGCTATTGATGCTGTTCACCTGTAGCGCGCCGCTTGCACCAATTACAATTCAGAGTGCCAATATTGGCACCGGTAGTAGTGATACCCTGCCGCCAACTCGGGCAAGCAAGCCTGACAATAAACCAACAGCATCTGCGCGGCCACCAACCATTGTTCCCACTCGCAAGCCTACCCAATCAACGCAGATTCCATTGGCTTCACCAGCCAATGACGAGCTTTCGCGCACGATTGACCGCTATATTGCAGATCTCACCACGAATGGCGCGTTCAGTGGCGCTATTCTGGTGGCACGCAATGGCCAGATCATTCTGGCCAATGGCTATGGCCCTGCCGATGGCGACCGCAATATCGTAAATACGGCCAAAACTCGCTTCCGCTTGGCCTCGGACACGAAGCAATTTACGGCGATGGCAACCCTTATGCTGGCGAACCAGGGCCGCCTGAAGCTCAGCGATCCAATCTGCAACTACATTGATCAATGCCCCGATGCCTGGAAACCAATTCTTATTCGACACCTGTTGAACCATACCTCAGGGCTGTATGATTATACCGACTCGCTCGACTATGATGCCACAGAAAGCCAGCCAGCGACGCCCCAACAGCTTGTGGCACGCTTCCGCGATCAGCCGCTCGGCTTCACACCTGGTGATCTCTATGATTATTGCAATTCTGGCTATGTTCTGTTGGGGTTGATCGTTGAGCGTGCATCGGGAATGAGCTACCCAGAGTTTATCCAACAAAATATCTTTCAGCCGCTTGGAATGTCCGAAAGTGGCTATGACTCAGGCGCAACCTTCGATCCAACACAGGCGTTTCCCCATAGTAGTGCAGGCCAGAAAGCAACCTATCTCAACACAACAACGCTCTTTTCTGCTGGTGGATTGTACTCGACGGTCGAGGATCTGTATCGCTGGGATCAGGCGCTCTATACCGAGCAACTTATTCCCCAGGCACTGCTTGATGAAATGTTCACCCCTGGTAATGGCAGCTATGGGTATGGCTGGAAGATCGAACGGCCATATGGAAGGCTACGAATCAGCCACGCCGGAAACATGACCGGTGTATCGAATTTTATTGCCCGCTATCCCGAACAGCACGCCACAATCATCGTCCTCAGCAATATCGAAATCACCAATGCCGTCGGTATCAGCGATTATATTGCCTCAATCATGCTGGGATCGTGACCATGCCGTGACCAGGTGAATGTGCTTGATAAAGTGGTACAGCTTCGATCAAACATCTGTCAGCGTGTCACCCTCTCAGCATGTCACGGTTCAAGTGTCCAATCCGGGTGCGGTGCCTCAATCACCAGCGGCAATTGGGTGCGTGGGTGGGCCACTTCAAGGCGTGCCGCATGCAACAGATGCCCGGCCAGTTCCATTCCGCGCCAATTGGTCGGCCCGCCATATTTTGCATCACCAATCAGCGGGTGGCCAAGATGGGCCATGTGCAGCCGAATCTGATGAGTTCGGCCAGTGAGCGGGAATGCCTGTATCAACGCAGCATGCCCCGACCGCCGCACGACCAGCACTCGCGTCTGCATGATCTTGATTTTCGCGCCATCTGGCAATTCACGGCCAACCTCATCAATTGGGTAGACTCGAAAGAACCCATGACGACTACGACCATGGCCGGTTGTTATTTCAATTTCATCGAAATCCGGGTCGCCAGCACATAACGCCAGATATGTTTTGTGAACCATCCTGCCACCAAATGATGCATACAGGGCCGCATTCATGCGTGGATTTTTGGTGAGTAATAGCACCCCCGAAGTATCGCGATCCAAACGATGAGCAAGATGTAACTGTGGCACAACGCCATCACGGTTTGTGAGCATCTGCACCAGCGCGCCACGGACATGCCGCGCCGCATCCCAGGGTGTCATCTCCACATAGGCACCAACTGGCTTATCGATTGCAAGCAGATCCGCATCTTCATACACGATCCGTTCAGGATCGATCACAACATCTGGGTAGGCACCGGATGGCGACCGATGCACAACAACTGTCGATCCGGCAGCCAGGTGCAGCGCTGCATCCATGGCACGATAGCGATCTACCCAGACACCACCACGCGCAATCAGAACCGCAGCCTCGCTACCAAGCGCTTCTGCCAGCCAAACGCCAAGCGGTTTCCCATCTGCATCTGCGGCAACCTGCATCCATTCTGGGCCAGTTGTCATGAATGTACCCTACTTGTGCATCAGGCGACGCTCCCCTACAATAGCACACATTGGATGCTCGAAATCCGCAGGCTTCAGCCTGCGGCGTGGGAGCGAACAAGCATACCCAATTAAATATCACGATCCATAAACCAACAAAACGGAACCCTATGCCATCTCGAAATCGCATTCTTGCCCCACTTGCAATCATCCTGGTTGGGTTGATTGCACTGATTGGCTATCTGATCGGTCAATCCGATTCGCCAATTGTGCCAGGCCAGAATAACCCGCAACCTCTGGATGAGAATGCATCCACGGCTATGGCCATAGCCGAAGCAACACGCATTGCAATCACGCCTCGTGCGCCTGGTAATGCGACAATTCGAACCACCCCAAGCCCCTTTCCAACAATCAAGGTTGATCTTGGGCGCAGCCCGCTGCCACTACCAACCCGCCCACCGCCTGCTCCCGAATCGAATGAACCACTCCCCCCACTCGTTTTTGCCCGCCAGGGCCAGATCTGGCGCAGCGATGGGACGGGCGCAGCACCAATCCAGCTCACCAATTTCGACTCGAACAGCATTCCGAGCCAGCCATCGATCTCGCCAGATGGCACCAGAATTGCGTTTGTCGCGCTGATTCAGCCACCGATCACGGCAACACTGCCATTGCCAACATCCAAGCTGTTTCTGATCGATATGCAAGGAAGTGGGCTGCGTGAGATCTGGGCACCAAAAGAAGGCATTCTGTGGTTGCCAACATGGGCACCCGATCAACAGGCGCTGTATCTGCTTGCAAATGGAACGGTGGTCGCGTCGGCTGGCGGAGATAGCACAAGCCGCCTGCAGATTGTGCGCGTTGATCTGCAACAAGGCGAGCGCAGGGTCATTCTGTCGAGCGCACTCGATCCAACAATTTCCCGCGATGGCTCACAGATGGCCTACCTGAAGTTCGATGAGGATGGCGTGACGATGCATGTTGAGATCGCCGATCTGGATGGCCAGAATCCAAAGCGGATCATCTCTGGCAAACAATTCCTGGGATTCTATGCGCCCCGTTTCACGCCAGATGGCAAGCAGATTATCGTTGCCGCAATCGAAGGCCCGCCAACCGATGAACACGGCTACCCGCTTGCCGATACTGGCCGACCTGCCCTGGTAGATGTGGGCCAGTGGATGCTAGGCCTATTTGCGCCATCGGTTGCCGAGGCCCATGGTGCGCCCTGGGATCTGTGGATTGTCAATACGGATGGGAGTGGCCTGCGCCGCCTGACCAAACTCAATGAAGATCTGCCAATGGCGGCCATCTCTCCCGATGGCTCAACCGTGGCAGTGATGGCCTACAATGGGATCTACCTGATGAATATTGATGGCTCACATCTGCGGCGGATCGATGCGCATGGCGATCACGGCGGCCTCGATTGGGTGAGATAATTCTTTTTTGTTCGGTAGCGAAGACTTTAGTCTTCCCCATGTCGGCACAGATGGTTCGCTGAACAGTAAGGAGCAATTCCCCTCTCCCGTTCTGGGAGAGAGGTTAGGGGTGCGGGGCTTATCGGCCAATTGATGGGAGCATGATCTCGGTCGGGCGGCTCGCCAACGCCTGCGGTGTCGCACCCTGGCCGATCACTTCGATCTCGGAAAGGGCCGCAGGCGCAGGCGATCCATAGCGGCTTCCACGAACATCGGTCACGAATAGCATCACCCGATTGGCGGCGATTGGGCGTGCGAGTGCAATTGTCGTTCCACCATGGGAGAGCGGAGCAGCAACCGCAACCATCTGCCGCGAGCCAGGAACCTCGGTTTCATTCAGGAAGAAGCGCAGCTCACCAGCCAGCGCATAATCGCTACTGAAGCCCTCCTGGCCCGGTTCTGGCCCAACCACCCGCACATTTAATACCGCCATCGGCAACGACCAATCAAGCTGCGCCCATTCGCCCTCGCCACGCGATCCAGCCGCCATCCAGGGCAACGTGCGATCCTGATAGGCATCCGTCGCGCTCGATGCCGCTGGCACATAGCCACGCCGATCATTCAGGCGCTGAGGGGCATCGCCAGAACTAACGCTGGTCTGTGCAGCAGGAGCAATATTCGTCCATCCCAGGTTTGTCAGGGGTAATCCATCCAGCGATCCACTGACATGGCCCATGTGGCAACCAACACACTGCACAACCTGGCCCGCCCGCCCTGGCGCATTGCCCTGCGCGATCGAGAGCGAGCTACGGTTTCCGCTCCGCACCACACGTCCCTGGCGATCCCGCAACACAATAAAGGATGGCGTGTCGGCTGGGGCCGAAGCGGTAAACGAACCATCCGGATTGACGGGTACCGTCAGCCATTTGATGGCCCGCACCTGATCATCTGGCCGAGCCGCACGATAGGAAGCGCCCATGAATTGGGTGGCATCGATATAGATATCGGCAAAGGCAACACTTCCAGATGGCGGTGAGTTATTCACATATGGCAGTTCAAGCGGTGGGTTGGCATACACATTCGGGTTATGCAGCACCGTCAGCTTCACATCGCTAATCTGGCGCAGGCTCCACACATAGGCCGCCATGCCATCGCCGGTCAACAGGCCACGCGGAACATTCCAGGCCAATGGATCATCGGGTGCTGGTGCCGGGCAGGCCGGATTGCACAACGGAGCTACTGGCCGGTGCCATTGCCCTACTTGATTGCCAACTGGCCGAACAATAAGTGGCTTGGCATCAAGGAAATCGAAGCCAGGCAGATCGGCAAGCAATGGCACTGGTTCGCGTCCTGCACCATTGGGAGCAATCATGCGCAAACTATAGCGCAGCGGCCCACCCTGGAGAGCAAGTTCGGTGGTGCGGCCATTGCGGGAATAGCGATAAGTACCAGATTGTGGAGCTTGTGGATCGGGCACACTCTGCGAAAAAAGTATTCGCCCATCCGGCAGGCCCGCTGGATGGAGAGCATAACCATTCTGTGCTGCATTACCGCCCTCCCAGCGTATGCCAGCAATTGATTCGGTCGTATTCTCGGACATCCGTGCCGCACCTGGCACAGCAACCCGAATACCCGTCCGCGCACTGGTATGGGCCATGGTTCCATCACGCTGGGTGGTATAGGCAACCAGCATCTCGCCGCCCGAAAAGACTAGCGCTGGCTGTGCGGCATTGAACGTATCCTGGCCATCGTCGCTGGTCAGTTCATAGCGATAGCGCGGTGTCCAGGCAAAGCGGCGCATATCGCTACCATCGGCATTCGTCGACATCAGATGCCAGGTGTTTGGTGCATCACGGATCGGCGCTCCATCCGATAAACGCCCACGAGCTGGCAGAAACGTCGTGTTGGTATTCGAATACACCAGCGTGCCATCGGGGAGCCGGTAGCCGGTGACTGGCAGGCGCACGGTGGCTTCTCGTGTGGTTCCCTGGGCAACTGGAGCAGGAACTGGCGTCGCACGCGGGGCGGGTGGCTGCGGCACTGGTGTCACCTGAACGCGATAGATTCTGCCGGTTGCTGGATCAAGCCGTTCCACAAACATTGGCTGCCAGGGTGTTGGAATCGGCGTTGCTGGCTGGGCAGCAGCTTGGCCTGTGCTGGCAGCGCTGCGAATCGTGACACGCCGTTCAGTCGTGATAAGTTGGCCATTCTGATCACGAGCAGGTTCCGTGCCAGGATTGTTATCGATGCGCTGGTACACGCCTGTCTCACTAGGCTGATTAAAATTCACCCACCAGCGGCTCCACAGAATGCGACCATCTGGCAGTGCTGTGGGATGCAGCGCACCACCACGCTCTGTTGTCAGGCGTTGCAGATTGGAGCCATCGGCATTGATCAGATACAGATTGAATGTTGGCCGCCCATCATAATGCGAGATACTGGGATAGCGCGATGAGCTAAACACAATCCGGCCATCTGCAAGGTAGGCCGGGAACAGATCATCATAGAAACCATAACTCTGGGCATTGCCAGGGCCATCGGGGATGCTGGCCTTGCGATCACTGAATGTCAACTGGCGGATCTGGCCAGTTCCACGATACTCAAACAAGCGCCAGGAGAAGCGTGGCCGCCCCAATGCGCTTTCGGGATCGGGGCCAAATGTCCCGGCAAACACAATCCGGGTTGCATCAAACGAGACATCAGGGCCAGCGACATCCTTTAACCCAAGCGGGTTAAGCTGGCTGCCGGCTGGTTGAGCCGTATCGACCAAGATCCGCAGTGTGCCATCGGGATCGCGCAGCAAGAGCTTCGAACCAGGCGCAAATGAATCGATCCCGGTGGTGAGTTGGCCTGGCGGGCCGACCTCCTTGCGGAAGATATAATCGGGTGTTGCAAGATGGCTACGGGCTACAAACACAATTGGCGGCAATGGCACGGCAGCCCTGGCAGGCACAGCCGACCAAGCCAGCAGTAACGCCAGCAGCCCAAGTAATCGTATCCGTCGCACAGCCTGTATTGCACGTCCCTTCATGTGGTGGAGTATAGAGGAAGATAGGCTATGTGTCTACTTCATTTCCATGGTACAATTTTAGGGAACACACCGCTTGCCATATTCCGTCACAACCAAATGATTTCCAATCATCTGTTGCTACATCACCTCCATGACAGTGATGTTGGTCAGGTGTTGTTCGTGTAAAGCAATGGATCGCCAGTAGAGGAGCGCACCCCATGACACAGGAGTTCCAGTATCTCGGAAAGCCGCGCAAGCTGATTGAAGGGCTTGACAAAATAACCGGACGTGCCCGCTATACCGCCGATCTGACGCTGCCTGGTATGCTGCATGCCCGGCCTGTGCTGAGCCCCTATGCCCATGCCAAGATCATCTCGATTGATCTCGAAGCCGCCCGCGAAATCCCCGGCGTTATCGCAGTGCTGACAGCCCAGGATCTGCCGACGCGCAACAAGATTGCGAATTCTCGCGGCAGTGCCATTCTAGCCATCGATAAGGTCTTGTTCCGTGGTCATCCGGTCGTTGTGGTTGTTGCAGAAACAGAGGCCGCCGCTCGTGATGGTGCCGATGCCGTTCTGATCGATTATGAACCACTCGAAGCGATGGTCGATATGGTCAAATCTGCGGCAGCGGATGCGCCAGTGATCTGGCCGAATGGCCTACCCAAAGATGGCATCGATCTGACCGCCGCCCATGCAGCCGTCGATAAAGGCAATGAGGGCCAGCAGCGCCCGGCCTCGAATGTTCATGATGAAACCCATTTCGCCCGTGGCGATGTCGATAAAGCACTGGCCGCTGCCGATCTGGTGATCGAGCGCATCTATCGCACACCGCTGGTTCATCAGGGTTATATGGAACCACACGCTGTCGTCGTCGATCCACAGCCAACCGGCGGCGCGCTAACAGTCTATACCAGTACACAGGGCCAGTTTGGCGTCCGCGATGAAGTCGCCCGCCTGCTCAACCTGCCCAAGAACAAAGTCACCGTGGTTCCGATGACGGTCGGCGGCGGCTTTGGCGCAAAGTATGGAATCCTCGATCCGCTCGTCGCGGCAACGGCTGTCGCAATGCGGGTGCCAATCAAGATGGTGCTGACGCGCTCAGAGGATTTTCTGACAACCACACCATCACCAGCGGCAATCGTCGAACTCTCGACCGGCGCGATGAACGATGGCACGATCACCGCGATCAAGGCGCGTGTGCTGATGGATAATGGCGTGTTTCCATTTGCCCTTGGTGGCATTGTTGGAATCCTACTCGGCGGCTACTATAAGGTTGCCAATGTGCAGATCGATGTCTTCGAGGTGCTCACCAACAAACCACAGGGTGGTGCCTACCGCGCACCGGGCGCACCAACCGCAACATTCGCCATCGAATCGAATGTCGATGAAATGGCCCGCGCGCTCAATCGCGATCCGCTTGAGTTCCGTTTGCAGAACGCCGTCGATGGTGGCGATGCAATGGGCAATGGCGATCCATGGCCAAAGGATATTGGCCTGAAGCTGTGCCTGGAACGGCTCCAGCAACATCCCGCATGGAATACGCGCAACCTTGGCCCCAACGAGGGTGTTGGCATCGCCGTTGGCGGCTGGCCGTGTGGTATGTCGCCAGCAGCAGCAATCTGCCGCGCCGATACCGATGGCACCATCCGCATCCATGTCGGCTCGGTCGATATATCGGGCGTCAATAGTTCACTAACCCTGGTTGCCGCCGAGATCCTGCAAGTCTCGCCCGATCAGGTCGAAATCGTCCAGGGCGATACCCGCAATGGGCCGTTTGCCGGGCCAAGTGGTGGTAGCCAGACAACCTATAGCGTTTCGGGGGCGGTTGCCAATGCGGCCAAGGCCGTGCGTGAGAAGCTGCTCGAACTAGCCGCCGATCACTTCGAGGCATCGGTTGGCGATCTCGAGCTGCGCGATGGCATGGTCATGGTCAAGGGTGTGCCGGATCGGGCAATCTCAATTGGCGCATTAGCCCAGGTTGGCGAGAGCAAGAAGGGCGGGCCTGGCCCATTGATCGGCGAAGGCCAGGCGGCTGTCTCCGAGAATGCACCGGGTTTCGTCGCACACCTTGCTCGCGTCAAGGTCGATCCCGATACAGGTGAAATCACGCTGAAACAGTATGTCGCAGTGCAGGATGTCGGCTTTGCCCTCAACCCAATGATGGTCGAAGGCCAGATCCATGGTGGCGTCGCCCAGAGCATCGGCTGGGCGCTGCACGAGGCCATGCGCTATGACGACCACGGCCAACTGCTGACGGCCACATTCATGGATTATGATCTGCCCAAGTTTGAACAGGTGCCCGATCTGGAAGCGATTCTCGTTCAGAACCCATCGCCATTCGGGCCATTCGGTGCCCGTGGCATTGGCGAACCGCCGATCACGGCAGGGCCAGCGGCAATCGCCAACGCAATCCGCGATGCCGTTGGCGTACGCATCACCGAAACACCAATCCGATCCGAGGTGCTCTGGCAGGCCATGCAATCCAATGGCAACGGCAAACATTAACATAGGATTCGCCCCTCTCCCTGACCCCTTCGCCCACGCTGGGGCGAGGGGGAATTGCCCATAACATCAACCCACGCAATGTAGGGAATCGTAGGGGCGGTTCGCGAACCGCCCATCGGGGTGAGGGCATCGTAGGGGCGGTTCGCGAACCGCCCATCGGGGTGAGGGAAATCAGTGGTACAATCGGCAGCATGACCGCACCGCGATTATTGATCATCAGCCACGATAGCGTTGGCCGCCGCATGGCCGGGCCGGGCATTCGTGCCTGGGAAACGGCCCGCGTTCTCTCAGCACAGCAACCTGTCACCCTGATTGCGCCGCAACCAATTGATCTGCCCGCAACCGCATTTGCGCTCGGCAGCTATGCCTGGGGCACCCCCGGCGCACTCGATCCCTGGCTCCAACAGACCGATGTTGTGCTAGCCAATGGCTTTGTGCTGCTTGCCCACCCCGAATTGGCCACCACCAGGCTGCCGCTAGCCCTCGATCTATATGATCCTGTGTTGCTCGAAGATCTCGAAACGACACGCAGCGCACCGCCCGCCAAGCGAACTGCTCGCAATGCACTCATGCGCGATCTGCTGCAACGCCAGCTTGCCGCCGGTGATTTCTTTGTGTGTGCAACCGAACGCCAGCGCGATCTGTATATCGGTGCGCTGATGCATGCAGGCCGCCTGACTCCAGATCAAATAAATGTTGATCCCCGCCTGCGCGACCTGATCGACCTCGCACCATTTGGCCTGCCAGTAACCACGCCGGCTCGAAACGAGCCGGCCCTACGCAACGTGATTCCAGGGATCGGGGCCAATGATGCGATATTATTGTGGGCTGGTGGGCTGTGGGATTGGCTCGATCCACTGACGCTGATCGAGGCCATGCCCCTGGTTGCCACCCGCCATCCCGATGTCCGCTTAGTATTTCTGGCTGGCCGCCACCCAGGTATGGTCGATCCCATGCAGGTAGCGCAGCTCGCCAGAATACGCGCAACCGAACTGGGCCTGCTCAATAGCCATATCTTTTTCTATGAGGAATGGGTGCCATATGAGCGCCGCGCCGATTTCCTGCTCGATGCCGATCTGGCCGTCTCACTCCATCGTGATCATCTCGAAACAGCCTATGCCGCCGTTCGCTCGCGCTTTTTGGATCACCTGTGGGCCGGGCTGGCCAGCGTCGTGACAGCCGGTGATGCTGCTGCCGAACTGGTGCAACGCCATCGCCTTGGGCGCGTCGCACCACCACAGGATGTGGCTGGCGTGGCACAGGCATTGCTTGAATTGCTCGATGATCCCCGCGAACGCCTGGATTGCGCAACTCGGGCGCAGATGTTGGCAGCCGAGTATACCTGGGAACGGGCATTGCAGCCACTAGCGCGCTTCTGTGGCCAACCGCGCCGCAGCCGAGCCATGCCCGCCAGCAGAGCAACCCCATCAGCACCAATCATCCAGCCTGATGCAGAAAAGGAACACCTGATGGAAAGCTATACCCGCTTTCGAGCAGCAGTTGCAACACTCCACACACTCTGGCGGATCGAGCCGCAGGAACCAGGATCGGCACTGCCGCTGGTTGGAAAGGCCAAACATCTGGCCAATACACTCATCCGTTGGTATGTAGGGCCGCTGGTTGAGCAACAAAATGCCTTTAATGCCGCAACCGTCAATGCCGTACAAGCCCTGGCCGATACCGTCGAACGGCTGGCCGGCGAACACGCACCACTGCGCCAACACGTCGCCGATATCGAACAACATCTGTTGGATATTGATGATGCCCAGACATCCATGGCCCGCCGGTTGGCCGATTGATCATCGCCGCGCAATCCATCATCACCCTCGGGGCGAACCGCGTGTTCGCCCGCCGATGCACCGATGCACCGATTGATCATCGCCGCGCAATCCATCATCACCCTCGGGGCGAACCGCGTGTTCGCCCGCTAATCCCGGTTCGTATCCGCCCGCCAATCCCGGTTCGTATCCGCCTGCCAATCGTAGGGGCGGTTCGCGTGTTCGCCCGCCAATCCCGGTTCGTATCCGCCCGCCAATCGTAGGGGCGGTTCGCGAACCGCCCTGCCCATGGTATGATACAGGGACACGATATATCGTGTCCGTCCGAAGATCGTGTCCGTCCGATTTCATCGAAACCAGAGAAACTGCTAAACAGAAGGAGCCATATCCATGCCCAAAATCCTGCTGGTTGAAGACAACGAGATGAATCGGGATATGCTTTCGCGGCGTCTGGAACGCAAAGGCTACCAGATCCTGATCGCCGTCGACGGCAGCCAGGGTGTTGCCATGGCGCGCTCCGAAACGCCCGATCTGATTCTTATGGATATGAGCCTGCCGGTGTTGGATGGCTGGGAAGCCACCCGCCAACTCAAGGCCGATCCGCAGACAAAAATCATTCCGATCATTGCACTAACGGCCCACGCAATGGCCAGTGATCGCGAACAGGCATTGGCTGCTGGCTGCGATGATTACGATACCAAGCCAATCGAACTGCCGCGCCTGCTGGAAAAGATTGAGGCGCTGCTACCGAAATGATGCCTGCCAACGATATCGAGTAGCCACCCAATGCCAATCTCGCTGATCCGATTGCTGGCCTTTGATGGCCCAAACCGCTATAGCCCTCAACCAGGGGTCTTCATCCAACTCTCCTGCGATCACGATTGCTCCACAATGCTGCGCCGCCACTTGAAGGATGCCGCCCAACAGGTTGGCATCATTCTGGCCTACCTGGAAGCCGCCGCAGTAGCACATGGCGATCAATGCATCATTGATCTGCATGTCACCACACCAACGCCAGCACTGGGAGCGGCAATCGGCCAGTATGTGATTGAAGCCCTGCGCGCCAAGGAGCAGGGCGATGAACAATGGGATGCGGAAGAACCACTGTGGCTGTTGCAAAAACGGCGGCGTGCTGAGGCATTGCCAGTAGCAGCACTACAACTCCTGTCGGAGGCGGCTCATCGCGGGATTCCTGCGTTCCAACACACGAATACGAGCCTGCAGATTGGCTATGGCTCGCATGGCATGGCTGTGCCATATGGCCCACAACCCAAACAGGGCATGTTACATCCCGACGCAGTCGGGATCAGGGGGGCCGCCGCACGCGAACGCGGAACGCCAGAAATTCCCTGGGATCGGCTCGGGCCAATGCCATTGGTTGCTTTCAGCGGCCACCCGCACGCTAGCGCTATGGCAGCCACGGCATTTCAGGAGATCCTCCAGGGTTCAAACAGCCACAATCCTCCATTTCAGCCAGAAAGCAGCATCACGCTTGCACTCAATGTTGGCTTCGATGAGGTACGCACGATCCTAGCCAATCCATCGGTCGATGGCCTGGTTGTGGCACTTGCCGCCAATGATCTGGCAACACGCGGGCTGCCGTGTGTGGCGTGCAGCGCATGTGCGATTATCGGGCTGCCAGACATGCCCACAATCGGTGGTGGGGACGAGATCGCCCAGATTGTTGGGCTGCCCATCCTTGTGACAGAACCGGGGGGTATTGTGGCGCTGGATGCCGATACACCCGCAATTGCGGCACTGAGCGAGTATGCATCCAGCCGGATCGTGTTCTTCAGCCAATCAGCGGCGCAGATAGTGGAACAACGAGCAACTGGTGCGCGGGTGGTATTTGCCCGTTCTGGTGAGATCATTGGGGCATATGGCAGCACAGAACAGGCATTAGCGACGATCCAGCCCAATCGGGAGGTTTCCGGCCAGTTGGCAGCCTGGGCGCTCTGGTGGAGCCTACGTGACATCTGACACGGTGACTTGGTGCGGGGGTGACACGGTGACACGGTGGACGTGCTGTTGAGGAGCAGTACAACCTTGATCGAGCATCTGTCACCTGGTCACCTGGTCACCTGGTCAAAAAGGGATACGTCATCACCATGGCAACGAGATCTTGCGTTTTTCTGGATCGCGCTGCTGACGATAGAGAATAGCCGTATTGCCAATCAATGCCACGAGATCAGCGGCCAACTGCGTCGCCAGATCCTCAGCCAGCTCGCGCTTCTCCTCGCGGAATTCCATAAATTTGACCTTGATCAATTCGTGGGCATCCAATTCCAGGCCAACCCCGGCAATGAGCTGTGGAGTGATACCATTCTTGCCGATCTGGATCGTCGGTTTCAGCGCATGGGCAGAACGACGTAGAAACTGGCGCTGGGTGGTGGATAAATCCTGTAGTGCCATAGATAGTGTGAACTCCTTATAGCTTTCAGCTTTCAGCTTTCAGCGCGCTAACGATTGATGTTTGGGACAAGAATAACGTTGATAGTAGCCACATGAGCGTTCTTTTACACCAGAAAACTGACGGCTGACTCCTGACTCCTGACTCCTGACGGCTACGACTCATGGCCTTTGACAACCAGCACTGGCAGAGGGCTGACATCAAGCAACTCGCCAGTAATATCCTCCAACAAAATCCGATCAAGCGGGTTGGCAATCCGATGCGCTCCAACAACCAGCAGATCATACACGCCCGAACGCAGCTCGGTGAGCAGTTCATCCAGGATCGGGCCACTACGGCCAAGAACCTGGGTTGCAATGCCACGCTGGCGCAACATTGCAGCTGCATTCCGTAACGTACTGGCCTCTGGAGCGGAGCTAACCAGAAACTCATCGACACTAATCCGGCGCTCGCCAAAGCCGGAAATCATCAACGATTGTTGTGCGGCCACATGCATGAGCGTGATCTCTGCACCAAGCGGGCCAGCCAAACGCGCAGCGACGCTAATATCCTCGAATGTATGATAATCGCCACCACTGGCCACCAGGATGCGCCGGATTGCGCCCAATTGCCCATGCACGCGCAAGACGGAGGGCTGCAATCGTTGCGTTATCGCCTTGCTGCGTGGCCCTGGCAATAGCTGGCCAAACGGGCGTGTCAACCGCCCAAACACAATCAGATCATACTGCTGCTCTTCCGCAGCGGCAATAACTGCCTGATGATGATCGCCTGGCATGGTTACAAGCGTCACTGGCACACCATGCGGAATGTCCAGCTGCTCGGCAGCCTCCTGCAGGAGTGGCCAGCGTTCTGGCCCGCCACCAGAAACCAACGAGACCGATGCCGCAACCCGCTGAACGAGTTGCGCACTATAATCGATCACCTGCTCACGTGACGCCGCTGGCCCGACATAGATCATCATTCGCATAGGATGTATGCCCCTCAAATCATGGTAAGTTTGGGCTTTGCAGGAACGCGATATATCGCATCCGTACAATTTATCTCATAAAATAGATTCTGCCATGTGCCTGCGGGTCGGTCTAGGTCACACGACGTAATAGCGCTAACAAATCATCTGGAAACCGAGCCGGGCGGCTTGTTATTCGATCAATAACAATATGCTCGCTGCGGGCCGTGATCAGTGTCGCACCCGTCGCAGCCAGGCGAATCACATACGCAAAAACAACCTGGCGGCTGCGAACTTCGGCTAGCGTTGCCTGAACAACCACAAGATCATCATAGCGTGCCGAACCAAGATAGCGCACATGCAGATCGCTGAGTACCACAAAAAACCCGCGCTCCTCGATCACGCGGTAGGGCACTCCATGGGCACGCAATAACTCGGTGCGCCCCTGCTCCAGCCAGACAACATAGCTGGCATGGTGAACCAAGCCCATCGCATCCGTTTCCGCATAGCGGGCGCGGATTGTTATTTCGATCTGCTCCAGATCAACCCCTCATCCAGTAATGCAACCACTGCCAATCCCTGGGCTTCAAGGTAGCTAAGGTGCGCCGAAAGAACCGATAGAAAGATAGCATACTGTGGTGCGCCACCAAAGCTCAGCCCAAGCGCGAGTTTAACCCGCCGCCCAATCTGGGTCAGTTCGCCCGGTTGATCAAGCGCCGCAAGCACTGCATGCTGTGCCCGCAGAATGGCTTCTCGATTAGCGTCCAATGCATCTGCTAATTGAGCACGCGGCGTCAGATCGCCATGACCAGGCAGAAAGAATAAATCCGCCCGTTTGTCCAGCGTTTCGAGCGCAGCCAACTGCCCAGTAATATCCTGGGCATATGGAATGCCATGCTTGGCTAGCACACTCGCGCCAAAAAAGCCATCGGCAGCAAAACACACACCAGCGTACACAATCCCGATTTGATTGAGGCTATGGCCTGCCAGCGCAACAACCTCAAGCGTCAGATCAGCCACTTCCAGGCGATCCCCGGTGATCAGGCGCGAAACCGGCACGCCCTTGGCCATCAGCCATTTAGTTTGCAGCGCAGGAATTGGCTTTGCGCCCATGCTCAAATAGATCGGCTCAAGTACAGGATGTTCAATCAGGGCTGCCTCAAGTGGCGGGGCCAACAGCTCCACATTCGCGATGTTGCGGAGCAGAAAATCATTGCCGCCGATATGGTCGGCGTGATGATGGGTGCAGATAATTGCATGCAGCTGGAGCTTGGCCTGATCAAGCGCCTTGCGAATCAGCCGCCCGCTCTCCTTGTCGATCCCGGTATCAATAACAATCGCACGGCGATCAGGTGCGGCAATCACGCCAATATTGTTTGAACCAGGGATGTAGAACGTGTTATCGGTAATTGGCTGAAGAATCATAGTTGTATTCTCGGAACAGATTCCCAAACAACCTGGCCCGCTCCAGTCTCAAGGCCATCGGGAATACAGGATTGCACTGCTTGAATATACTCCAACAACAGCCGTGGTTCAATCCCAGCACAATCGGCATCGCAGGCCGCCAGCAATCGCGCAGCCGAGCCCAGATTATGGCGCGGGGCTGTCACAAGGCCAAGCTGTAATTGGTGGAGCGCGTTACACAGCTGAATAAGCGCACGGAGGCCATCGCTACGCTCCGTATGCCATACCTGTTCAAAAGCCAGTAGTGCCAAACGAAACTCACCGGCATTAAAGTGTTGCCGCGCCGAGCTGATCACAACGGCCTACTCCGGTTTCTCTGGCTTCTCGGCAAGCGCCCGCTGACGCTCCTCTGTGAAGGCTTTTGCCTGCGCGGTTGCCCGCTCACCATCCCCACGATGCTCGCCATTTCGCAATGAAAGAACAAGCGAGATGGCTGAACCAACGAAGAGCAGCATTCCCGCCAGAGCGGCAAGCTGCTGGAGGATACCGAGTTCCACGCCCAGGCTGATCGACGCATTGAACACGGTAAAGCACAGCAGTGCAACTCCACCAAGAATGAAGGCCCGTTTACGGTTCGGCTGGCCAACCAACTGCCGCGCCTGATAGAAGAGGATGAACGCGATCACCAGTGCGATCAGCACCCGAATGATAAACATGGCATCCATGTGCTTCCCCTCGTATGCTTCGCCATAATCATTCTCGCGGGAGCAAAAACCCCCGCGAGCCACCGAAGTACATCTACTGCTTTAAGCGCTCAAGTTCCTCTGCCGCCACACTCTCATCGAGTTTCTTGAACAGGGGAATCGGTGCCTGAAGCGCCTGTCCAGCTGGCAACGTACTCAGCGACCATGTCGCAGCAACTGCATAGTTACCCGTCAGAACCAGGCGCGGGCTACCATCAGGTGCCTGTTCCTGCTCAATCACTGGCATTGGCGCTATCGTCCCCTGGTAGCCAAGCAATTCGTGGAGCTGCTGGCTGCTGTTTGGCAGAAATGGGCTCAGCAGCAATTTCAGGGTATCTATCGTCCGCAATGCCGTAAACAACACCGTCGCCGCCCGCGCCCGATCCGTCTTGACCAGCTTCCACGGCTCTTGCTCACTCAAATACTGGTTGGCCGTCTGTGAAAGCGCCAGCGCTTCTGTTAGGGCCGCCTTGAGCCGCACCCCCTCCAACAGTTCCGTAATGGTATTGAACGCTGCCTGTGTGGCTGCGGTAAGCTGCCGATCAGCTTCAGTCAGTTCACCTGGTTCCGGCGCATGGCCGAAGTGCTTCTGAGCAATCGTCAGCACACGATTGGCTAGATTGCCCCAGTTGGCAACCAGTTCGCTATTATTGCGCTGAACGAAATCGGCCCATAGCCAATTGGCATCGCGGTTCTCTGGCGCATTCGCCACCAGATAGTAGCGCAGCTGATCGGCAGGGTAGCGATCCTCGACATCAGGCATCCAGATCGCCCAGTTGCGGCTGGTACTAATCTTCTCGCCCTCCAGGTTCAGAAACTCATTGGCCGGAACATCATATGGCAATGTGCGCTCACCATAGCCAAGCAGCATCGCCGGCCAGATGATCGTATGGAACGGAATATTATCCTTGCCAATAAAGTAGTATGCACGAGCTGGCGCACTGCCATCGGCATGTAACTGCCACCACTCACGCCAACGCTCGGGCTGGCCAGTACGCTTGGCCCATTCTACCGCCGCCGATAGATAGCCGATCACTGCATCAAACCAGACATAGATCCGTTTATCCTTGAATATTGGATCATCAACCGGAACGGGAATCCCCCATTCCAGATCGCGGGTGATTGCGCGGGCATGCAGCCCCTCACGCAGCCAATTCTGGGTAAATAACACGGTATTCTGCCGCCAATACGAACGATCCGCGCCATCCAACCATTCACGCAATGCTGGCTCCAGCTGCGCCAGATCAAGAAAGAAGTGATCGGTATTACGAAACGTCACTGGAGCACCATCCAGTGTGGAGCGCGGGTTGATCAACTGCTGTGGATCAAGCAACTTGCCACAATTATCGCACTGATCGCCCCTGGCCCGGCCAAACCCACAATGTGGGCAGGTTCCCTCCACGAACCGATCCGGCAGGAAGCGGCCAAGCGTCTCGGAATATGAGCCAACCATGGTCTGCTGATTGATATAGCCTTTTTCGAGCAGCCGCACAAAAATATCGGTTGTAACGGCATAATGATTCTCGGTATAGGTCTGCGTGAACAGATCGAAGGTAATCCCCAGCGACATAAAGGTCTTCAACAGGGTCGGGTGGTAGCGCAGAATCACATCCTGGGGCGTAATCTTCTCTTTTTCGGCTGCCAGCGTTATCGGCGTACCATGGCAATCCGATCCAGAAACCATGAGAACCTGGTTGCCGCGCAGGCGCTGAAATCGGGCAAAAATATCGGCAGGCAGGTACGCACCCGCGATATGGCCAACATGGAATGGGCCATTGACATATGGCCAGGCAACGGCCACGAGTATATGTTCAGGCATCGAAATGCTCCTGTGTGCTAGTTTATTGATATTAGAGGATAGGGCAAAACATCCGATCACGCAAACGGATCGGCAACACGAATATAAATCAACAAAAGATTGGGTAAAGTGGCGGGCTAGGCCGCCATAAAGCCACGGACGGTCAGAAGCAGCCCAGCCCAGCGCCATGAGGGGAGAACGAAATTATTGATGGGGGAGTTCATTCGCTTCAGTATACCCTTAGTAATTGATTGGTGTAGGGGCGAATCGCGATTCGCCCCTACACTGTTCGTATCATCGTCCCGGTTGGCGGGGTGGCCTACGCGAGATGGGGGCACCACTCGTGAATGGATTCTTGACACTGCCGCCCTTCGACCCTTTACCGCCCTTGCCGCCATTAGAGGGTTTCTTCGCCATTGGTTGCCTCCTTCATACACACAAAAAAACCGCGAGCGACGTGCGCCCGCAGTTGTGTCTCGCATGTTGAGAATTCAGCAGAGCGACACACAATCGGAGGGCGCAACCATCATCGAGCACATGCTCATTGCACGTGGCCGATAGATGATCATCATGTGTCGCAGATTCGTCACCGCGTCCCTCGGATATTGCTTATTTCAAAATACCTATTGATCATACCATGCCATTTGATAAGAGTCAATCATTCTGAAGAAGGAACTATTGCTTTATGAGTGCCATCGCTGCCTGCACCTGTGGATCGGCTGCAATATCGAACTTCCACCAATCGGCCTGTACAACTTGATCGGGTTGG
>JBBQSD010000084.1:0-26820 GCA_038214135.1 Chloroflexales bacterium
CGCAGCTGCGCCGAAGGTACTGGCGGTTTGACCGCTGGGAGAACAGGTCTGTGCGCCCAATCTAGCGCGGTGTGGAGCAGTGGCAGCTCGTCGGGCTCATAACCCGAAGGTCGGAGGTTCGAATCCTCCCGCCGCTACCAATCCATCAGCGAGACGCGCTCCCTCATGCGAGGGAGCGCGTTTTGTTTTGTGGGCTTATCGAGGCTTTGCGGAAGCACGGTTTATTGCTTTTGCAAGACATTACATAAAAGAAATCCGGAACTGCCCATATCTATGAGCAATTCCGGTAGTGGTGGGGACGGAGGGACTTGAACCCTCACGAGTTACCTCACAAGTTCCTAAGACTTGCGCGTCTGCCATTTCGCCACGTCCCCGTGCATGTATTATAACATGCTAAACACCCCAGGTACAATAAAACACGTAAGCTTTCTCCAGGATTTATGTGTTTTCGTAGCCAAGTGATTGTGCGCCAACTCTGCAATTCTTGCTTCTTTGGCATACTATCGCCGAAGGATCTGGGCAACATAGGTACCATTACGCTGAAGAAGTTCAATGGTTGTTTGTTTGCCACTGATTCGTACTCGTTCAACCTTTAATGGTATAGCACCATTAACCTCAATCGTATATTCACCAAGAGGAAGCGACTCGGCTGCTGTGCCAACTGGCCCGCTAAAGACTTCTTGGCCTTGTTTGTCGATAATGCGGTAGGTAAGCTGAACAGCTTGTTGCAATGCATCCGCAAGTTGTTTGGCATCTGCTGCATCAAAATAGCTTCCTCCGCCTTGTTCAGCGATTGCCTGCAGACGTGCTTTCCAATCCTCTGGCCCAATCGCAAAACCAATCACACTTATTCGCACATTGGGATGTGTTGCTCGGAGATCAGCTGCGGCTTTTGCTGGATCGCCGTTACACGTTTCATCACCATCGCTTACGAGAATGACGAGTACATCGTTTGTAATGCCATTCACATCCTGGGCTACCTCACGAATTGATTGCTCCATCGGAGTTCGGCTCAGGCTTACTGGCCGGATGCCACGTATTTTTTCCATAAGGTTCGCTCGTTCAAGCGGTGCAAATGGGGTAACGAGTTCGAGATCACTGCAATCATCCGTTCGCTGACGACCATAGGTTCGTAGCGCAATGTTTGTATTATCGGGGAGCGATTGAACGAGTGTATTGAGTGAGTTGTGGGCGACATCGATCTTGACGTTATCACCGATCTTCGCAAGCATGCTTCCAGAAGCGTCAAGGATGATCTCAAGGTTTGGGCTAGTCTGAACTGGATTCTGGCCTGATGCCATACGTACCAATAATGCACTTGTTTTGGGCACAGTTGGCTTTGATTGTTGTGCAGGAAAAGGAGTTGGGCGCTCTGGTTGAGGCAGGGGTAGTGCTGTTGGAGCTATTGCGGATGGCTCTGTTGCGGACAATCGGAAGATGGCAATCATAGCAATCACTACCAAGAGCAAGGCACTGCCAGCGGTGACAATAGTTCGTCTGGAAAGGGTGCGCTTAGGAGTTGGCGGGAATGCACCAACTGGCATTGTAGATCGGGAGATCTCTGCTTTAAGTTGTGCCTCTGCCAAAATTTTATCTAGTTCAGGATCAGCAACACCCATCTCGCGTAATCGCGTAAAGATGCTAATTGCTTCATCCCAGCGAGCTGCACGAAGATGCTCCATTCCTTCGTGAAACATCCGCTCCATTTCTAATGTTCGCATGGTGCCCATATGTACCCTCACCGTGCAATAAAACGCTGAAACAGCGATGTTGCGCTATCGTGCGCTGCTTGTGACAAGTTAAAGGCCTGGCTAAAACTCTTGGTGCATGGCGCGATCTATCGCGTCCCTGCGGATCACAACTCATCAGATAAACTCGGATGATGTACTAGCTCTTGAATGGCAAACCGTTGCTGCCAAAAATCTGTGGCGATAGACTCAAATTGTGCTGCTGAATCTGATCCATAAACTGTGGACGTAAACCAGTTGGTATGATCTTCCCGGCGATCTTGCCATCGCGCATGCCCTGGTGTTGGAACACGAACAGATCTTGCATCGCAACGACATCGTTTTCCAGGCCGACAATCTCAGTGACCTGTGTGATGCGGCGTGAACCATCCTGCATGCGTTCAAGCTGTACAATCAGATCGACTGCCGATGCGATCTGTTCACGGATTGCTCGTATTGGTAGATCCATACCGGACATCAGAACCATTGTTTCCATACGCCGAATGGCATCCCGTGGTGAGTTGGCATGCAATGTCGTCATCGATCCATCGTGGCCTGTATTCATTGCCTGGAGCATGTCCAGCGTTTCGCCTGCACGGCACTCGCCAACAACGATTCGATCTGGGCGCATACGCAATGAGTTGATCACTAAATCACGCATCGAGATCTCACCGCGCCCTTCAACATTGGCTGCTCGTGATTCCAGGGTGACAACATGGCGCTGTTGGAGCTGAATTTCGGCGGCATTCTCGATCGTAATAATCCGCTCATCCGCTGGAATGAATGATGAGAGTACATTGAGCATTGTGGTTTTGCCAGTACCCGTCCCACCGGCGACAACAACATTGATCCGTGAAATGACGCAGGCGCGCAGAAACTCAACCAGCTCGGCGGTGGCACTTCCCCGTGTGATCAGATCCTGTGCTTTCAGTGGTTTCTTCGAGAACTTGCGAATTGTGAGCGTTGGGCCATTTAAGCACAGCGGCGGAATAATGACATTAACACGACTGCCATCGGGAAGGCGTGCATCCACCATCGGCGAAGTCTCATCGCAGCGCCGGCCAAGTGGTGCGATGATCCTGTCGATAATCCGGCGAACATGATCTTCATCGGCAAAGCGCACATTTGATTCAACGATTTTCCCGCCGCGCTCAACCCAGATCTGATTTGGCCCATTGACCATGATTTCGCTAATGCTATCATCGGCCAGCAGTTCTTCGAGTGGGCCGAAACCAAGCAATTCAAACTGTGCCAGGCGTGCGATCCGGGCGCGCTCGCGCTCGGGCACGAGACGCCCACCACGCTCAAGTTCTTCGCCGACAAGCGTGGAGATGCGTTGGTTATACTGGCTAGCCTGCTGCCCGCCCTCTTCCATCTCAGAGATGAGCCGAGCCTGAACCCGCTCAATCAGATCACGGTCATCACGCGATGCATTTGGTATATTCGCGGGTGCAGCGATTGCAGCAGGCGTATGCTGTGTTGGTGATGGCGGCTCGGCTGGTTCGGGGTTGCCATCGCGCCCAATTCTTCCCACACGTAATCGGGGCATTGATCAATCCTCTCTAGGTGTCACCACGAACAATTCGCATAATTGAACTTCGGTTCCAGGATGCATTGGCATCTGGCCGATCTTTTGGCTTGGCAGTTTTAGCTGGGGTGTGCATGAGTGAGAGTGTACTCACTTCATCTCCGGTGACATATGCTGCTAATTTGAGCAGGCTTTGTGCAACCCATGTTTGTGGATGTGATGCAACGACGGGGATGCCCCGATTGACGCTGTGGGTAACGAATTGGCCTTCGCTTGGGATATTCGCACCAACGGGATGGCGGAGATGTTTCTGAACATCCTGGAGTGAGATCCCGTTGACACTTGGGAAGCGATTCAGTACCAGGGTGATCCGGCCACGCACCAAGTTCTGCGCTTCGATATGTTCCAAAAAGCTCTTGGTGTTTTTAAGTGATGGAACCTCGGGGGTTGTGACAACCAGCACTTCATCTGCCTGCGCGAGCAGTGTTTCGGTGATCTCATCCAGGAACGACCATGTATCGCAGACGACATAGTTGAAGCGCTCAAGCAGCCGATCAAGGATGATCGTGAGGGTCTGCTGATCCAACTCGCCCGCTGCTTCTGGTGTATTTGGTGCTAAGAGAACCTGAACGCCAGAGTTATGCTGCTGGAGTACACCGTTGAGCATCGTATCATCGATATCGTTCGGATTGGCAAACAATTCCTGCATTGTGTTGCGTGCCCATATATTCATGAGTACGCCAACATCGCCAAATTGGAGGCCGAAATCGGCTAGCACAATTTTGGTGTTGCTGATCTGACGCAGACCAACCGCGAGATTTGTTGCTACTGTTGTTGTACCAACGCCACCTTTTGGCGAAGTAACAACCACAAGCTTGCCGCGTGCTCGTGATGGACCGCCTTCTGTGGGGACGAGGGTGCGGATACGGCGATCATTTTCGGTGAGCATTGCGTTACGGATGCTGGTGATCAGTTCGGTAAAAGCAACAGGCCTTGCTAGAATATCGCGGGCACCAGCAGCAACGAGGCGTCGGAGTGTTGCCATATCGGCCTGTGCAACGACGCCAATACAGAGGGTGTTGGGGAGCGATGTGAAGATGCGGCGAACCCCACTTTCGGTCTGCTCGATGCTGCGATCAAAGATGACAATATCGGGCTGCGATTGGTTGACCAAATCGAGGCCGACATTCAGTAGGCCAACGCGCTCGACCGACTCGATGTCCGGTTCGCGCTCAAGCCGATTGATCCACTCCTGATCAAGTTGATCGGGTGCAGTAATAATAACAACACGGATCGAGCGAGATGTCACCTGAATTTCCTTTCCGAAGCCATAGTGGCTTTTCAGATAGCGCCATTGGCCACCAATGGTCAGGACATTAGTACCTGAGTACCAAGGAAACCGTATGAGGAAAAAGAAGGTTACGTTGTTTCAGGTGACAGTTCCTACATTTCCTAGATTGCATCGTTACCAAGTCTGAACAAACTAATCTTCTACTTT
The DNA here is from genome assembly GCA_038214135.1 of Chloroflexales bacterium. Taxonomy (GTDB): domain Bacteria; phylum Chloroflexota; class Chloroflexia; order Chloroflexales; family Roseiflexaceae; genus JANLSE01. The sequence continues at coordinate 4,754 of JBBQSD010000084.1, forward strand.
ACTTGACGAGCTTCCCAGAGAAGCATATAATTAGTGCATAACATTTGGTGGGTAGGCTCAGCGGCGAGGGTGCTTGTGATGCGAGCTTCAAGGCCAATACGATACTCAGTTTGCTAGGGCGGCGCAGGGTAGTGATCCTGCAGCCGCCTTTGTGTTTTTTTGTCGCCGCTGCCGCAACCCTCATTGGATCGCCGCCAGGACGGAAATTCCCAAAGGAGGCACTGTTATGCACTCGGATCTGATCGGCAAGATTGAGAAAGCGCGTTACTATGCGCAGGAACCAGAACGATTTGCGATCAATGCACTCACAGCGGATTTAAAAGGTGAGAACCATGGGCACTCAATCGCTCTTCGAGAGGATACGTGGAGCTGTGATTGTGGGGCATTTCAGCGGCATCATACGTGTTCGCATGTGATGTCACTACAGAAGTTGCTCTCGCCAATGCTTTCTGAGCAGGCACGTGTGGATGTGCCACTCAGAATGCATTCTGAAATGATCAGTATGATTGAGAAGAGCCGCCATTATGTTCATGAGCCAGAGCGAATCACGATCACTGGTTTGAGTGGCCATTTTCATGGCTCAAACAATATGCATGTATTAGCATACACAGGTCATAGTTTGTCGTGTGATTGTACGACGTTTCGGTTGTATCAAACCTGTGCACATGTGATGGCGCTGCAGAAGATCTTGACGGCAATGCTGCCACCTGAGGCGCTGCAATCGCTTAGCCCAATAGCCGAACAGCAGATTGCTGGAGCATTGAGTTGATCTAGGGCTTTATAAGATGCCCCCTCCCGTGTCGGCGGGTAGGGGGCATTCTTGTGTTATGCTCATGGCAGAGGTGTGATAGGGATGTGAGGCAAGAGGATCTATGACACTGGTAATTGCGCACCGAGGTGCTTCGGCATATGCCCCGGAAAACACGATGCCGGCATTTGAGCTAGCGGTACATCAGGGCGCAGATATGGTTGAGTTCGATGTTCAGCGTAGTTCCGATGGAGTATTGGTTGTTTTTCACGATGACACAACAGAGCGCTGGGATGGGAAGAAGCGCCTGATGACGGATTGCACATTTGCGGAGTTGCAGCAGATTAGTATTCGAGGCGCACGAATCCCTAGATTGGCAGAGGTTTGTTCATATGCTCGTGAGCAACACCTCCGCATGAATGTTGAGTTGAAGCAGGTTGGCATTGGGGCGGATGTGGCGCTGCTTCTACGTGAAGAGCGCGTGGAGGATCTTGTATTGATCTCCTCATTTGCCCGCCAAGCGCTTGCTGAGGCGGAACTATCTTGCCCGCACATTCCACGTGGCTACCTGATGGGTAACAATACGCTGCGCCCGACTGTGCGATTTCGGGAAAGCTGGCCATTGTTGGCACTGAAAGAAGCCAACGCTCAAGCATGGCATCCAACGCACCAGATTCCATTTGTGATGCGGGTTATTCCTGTCGTGCGGCGAGCTGGGTATAAAGTTCATGTGTGGACGGTCAATGACCAAGCTGTGCTGCGGCGATTGGTTGATATCGATGTTGATGGAATTATCACCGATATGCCAGATGTGCTGCGGCGGATGATTCAAGCGAAGGATTGATGCTCTTTGACGCGTAGGGGACGCTGTGCTATAATCTCAGTAGTTTGTGTGTGATAGCAGGGAGATGGCCTGCGTGATGCAGCCAGTCTCTCGCTTTTTTGTGTACGGTGGAGTAGCAGATGTCTCAGCAATTGATTGATTCGATTGAGGGTCGGCAGAAGAAGTCGACTATTCCTGAATTTCGAGTTGGCGATACTGTTCGAGTTGGCGTACGGGTCGTTGAAGGCAGCCGTGAGCGTGTCCAGGATTATGAAGGCGTTGTGATCCGGCGGCGCAGTGGTGGGATCAACGAGAACTTTACGGTGCGACGAATCGCTTCACACGGGATCGGTGTTGAGCGAACGTTTCTGTTGCATGCGCCGCGCGTCGAGACGATTGCGGTTGTGCGGCGAGGGAAGGTTCGCCGTGCGCGGTTGTTCTATCTTCGCGGCCTGACTGGTAAGGCGGCCCGGATCAAGGAGCGCCGCATATAGGCGGCTTGGGTCTTCTGCCATGCCTATTGGCTGTGTATTCGGGGCTGGTTGTGATCGCTTGCTGCCATCCGGATGTCGAAAGCTAATGGCTGACTACCTGATACGCCTTATTCGTTGGTGCTTTGATCGCTTCTACCGCGAGTTTGCCTGGACGTATAATACTGTCGCGGCAGCAGTTTCGTGGGGACATTGGCGCAGTTGGGTATTAGCGGTACTACCGTTCTTGCATGGTGATGTGCTTGAACTTGGCTGCGGAACGGGTCATCTTCAGTTAGCATTGGCCGATTACTCTGCGGTAACGCGGGTGATCGGCCTTGATATTTCGTGGCCCATGTTGATGCTGACTCGCCGCAATACTGCCATAGCACGGCTTGTGCGAGCCGATGTGCGTGGCATTCCGCTGGCAGATGAATCGTTTGATTGTGTTGTTGCAACCTTCCCGAGTGAGTATATCGCTGATTCTCAAACGCTTGCGGAGGTATGGCGGCTGCTGCGCCCTGGTGGCCGATTTGTGGTGCTGCTTGGCGCGCAACTGGCTGGGCCAGATGTGTATCGGCGTTTGATTGCACTGGCGTATCGGTTGATTCTGCCATCGACGCCGGTTGCTGAGGCCGATGTGCCGGTGGGCGCTTCGGCAGTGCGGTTGCTGGCAGCACTAGAAGATGCCAAATTGCCCGCCCGTGACCGCTGGGTCAGCGCACCAGGTGGAGCCGTGTATCTTCTTGAAGCGCTGAAGCACTAAATGCCACCGACGATTGATGAGGAGTTGGCGCTACTGGCATATGGCCATCGGCGGATCGCCGGGCTGGATGAGGCTGGGCGTGGTTGTTGGGCTGGGCCTGTTGTTGCGGCAGCTGTAGTGCTTGATCCAGCCATACTGGCCGATCCGCGACCACTTGTGGGCGTTGATGATTCGAAAACCCTGAGTGCTGTTCGGCGTAGTGTGTTGTTTGAACGGATTCTGGCGTGTGCGATTGGCTGGGGCATTGGCATTGTTCCGGCACATGTGATCGATACCCATGGGATCTTGCCTGCGACACGGGTTGCCATGCAGATTGCATTATTGCGATTACCCCAGCTCCCCGATGCGCTGCTGATTGATGCGGTTCATCTCACAGATTGGCCCTGCCCACAGAAGGCGCTCATTCGTGGCGATGGTCGCTGCCTCTCGATTGCGGCTGCCTCTATTCTTGCCAAAGTGACGCGTGATCGGTATATGGATCAACTTGCGGTGGGGCATCCGGCCTATGGGTTTGCCAGCCATAAGGGCTATGGGACGCTTATTCACGAGCAGGCGCTCCTGGCATATGGGCCGTGTGAGCAGCACCGACGCACATTTCGGCCACTCTCCGATTTTCTGACCAACGGAAGCTGGCCGATGAGTACGAGGTTTGGCTTTGGTACAATACACCCCGCACGAGATCGGGGCGCTGGAGATAATGATGACAATTGATTTTGATACGATTGATTATATGGCGCAATTGCGTCGTTCCGGGCTGCGGCCATCGGAAAAGCTGGTGCAGCGGATTCTTGGATTGGGTGCAGCAGCGATTGCGCCATTGCTGGAATTGGCGACGGATCGGGCTGCATTATATGATGCTCCACCAACTGGCCTGGCGGGAATTCATGCGTTGCGATTGCTTGGCGAACTGGGTTTTGGCAGCATCGTTGAGCCATTGTTGCTTGCTGGCCCAATGAATATTGATGAGACCGAAGAAGGGAGTGCTCCTGAGCTCTGGGATTCGGAATTGCCCCAGATTTTGGCACGCTTTGGCGCATCGATCATGCCGCAGTTGTGGGCTTTCGCCGATGATACTGCTCACTATTTTGAGGGCCGTAGTTCGGCGCTGGTGACACTTTCGTATATTACGGCGGTGGCAACGGATGTGCGCGATGAGGTTGTTGCCGGGCTGCGTGAGCGGCTTGCGGCGACTGATGATCCACAGTATGCCGGGTATCTTCTGATTGCGCTTGGGAATATTGGCGCACCCGATGTCTATGCCGAGGTGATGGCATTGTATAAGGCTGGAAAGATCGACCGTGACTTGATCGGGCCAGCGACGGCACGGCAATTGCTGCTGAGTAAAGGCGAGAAGCGCTTGGCCTGTGCCAAGCACCCATTCTGGGAGCGCTATGATCAGCATGGCCCATTTGCGCGTCAGCCGAATCGATAACCGATTGATAGGTGACCATTATCCGCAGATTGTGCAGATTTCCGCAGATTGAGCTGTTTGCGAGGAGTAGATGGCTGTGATTGATCCGCAGCAACCAATTATCGCGGTGGGTGATCTCGTATGGGATGTGTTGGTCAAGCCCGATGCGCTGCTCCTACCTGGTGGTGATGTGACAGGGCAGATCGCCCTAACTCCTGGTGGATCCGCTGCCAATACGGCTGCGTGGGTAGCACGATGTGGCATGCCTGCCGGGTTTGTTGGCATGGTCGGGGCAGATGTGTTTGGCGACCTGATCCTTGCGGATCTGGCACGGGAAGGCGTTCAGTTGCATGTTGCTCGCACGGCGGCCCGTGATACCGGGGTGATTCTGGCACTGATTGATCGGGCTGGTCAACGCAGTATGGTGACCAATCAGGGTGCCGATTTTGCGTTGATGCCGGGTGATCTGCCACAGGCCGTGATCGAGGCAGCTGGCCATGTTCATATCACGGCATGGTCGTTGTTTACCGATCCGCCGCGAGCAGCAGCGATTGAGGCAGCCCGATTAGCACAGGCAGCGGGTGCTGTTGTTTCATTCGATCCTGCCTCATATCAGATGATCCGTGAGATTGGCCATGATGCCTTTGACCGCATTGTGGCCGGGTTGCATGTTGACATGCTGTTCCCGAATCGTGATGAAGGGATGGCGCTCACTGGCGAGCGGGAACCAGAAGCGATCGCTCGTGCTTTGGCGCGGCGCTTTCCGGGTGCGATTGTGGCGCTGAAACTTGATCATGAGGGCTGCTTTGTGCTGAGCGACGAATATGCGCGGCATCATCGCACCAACCCTGTGACAGTTATGGACACGACTGGTGCTGGCGATGCATTCAATGCTGCGTTTATAGCGCGCTACCGCCGTGATGGGGATTTGGATGCGGCAGCACGCTTTGCCAATGCGGTTGCTGGATGGGTTGTTGCCCATTATGGTGCGCGACCAGCGGCAGATGATCAACTAACAGCGATATTGGCTGCCACTTCTTATTCATAAGCATGCTATACTGAGCGCGTTTCTTCTGTATTCGCGTTTCCCATCGCAAAGGAGCGAGCGTGCGCATCCTGCGCTGGGCCAGCAGGGTCTGGATCGGGATCTTAATCCTCAGCACGCTGCTCTCCGCTCTGTTGGCGGGTGGGCGGCTGGCATTGCCGCTGTTCGCGCCATCCCCGGCGTTGCGCGCATCTGAACCAGCCGATGGCGCTGGCGATGTGTCGGTGTTGGCCGATCTTCTTGTGCAGTTTGATCGCCCGATGAACCCGCGTACGGTTGAACGAGCTGTGCGCCTGATTCCACCAACGGCCTACACCACTACCTGGGATGCCACTGGCACGACGCTGACGATCTCGCCAACAGTGCTTTTGCTGCCCGCAACCGATTACCGCCTGATGATCGAGCAAAGCGGCCTGAGTCGTGAACTCAGCCGACTGGTTCGCCCGATTACAATTTCCTTCCGCACAGTTGCCGCTCCAGCAGTGCTTGCCACGGTACCTGCTGAGGGTAGCGTTGATGTGCCATCATCAGGGGCGTTGTTGGTCAGTTTCAGCCGTGCGATGGTGCCGCGTGAGGCACTTCTTCAGCCGATAACGATGCCTGAATTACACTTTGAGCCGCCGATTTCTGGGCAGGCGATCTGGATCGACCAGATGACGCTTTTGTTCCAGCCAGATAGCGTGTTACTCCCAGGCGAGCACTACCAGGCGCTGGTCGATGCGAATCTGACAGATCTTGGCGGTGGGCCGCTTGGCCAGCGCGTTGCATGGAGCTTCCAAACCGCTGTTCCGCTGGTGCTGGAATATGGGCCACTTGATGGTACCCGTGATGTACCATCGCGCAAACCGTTAACTGCCCATTTGAGCGTGCCATTGCCACGTGAGCGAATTATCGCTGGCCTGACGATCTCACCAACACTTGCCACTGCTATCATATCTGCGGATCTGCCAGATGGCACGCAGGTGCTAACGATTACACCGCAGATTGGATGGAACCCAAGCACTGCTTACCATGCCGAGCTGCGATTGGGCGAGCGACCTGTTGCGCATTGGAGCTTCGTTGTTGCCCCGCGGCCTGCATTGATTGGCCGATTCCCTGGTGTTGGCCAGATCCTGCCGCCAGGCCAGGATATCCGCCTAATTTTCAGTACGCCTGTTGGTGCTGAAGCATTGCGTGAGGCAATGCGGTTTGATCCCCCAGCCACAGATGTACGCGTCTCTGGTTCTGGTGAGGAAGTGCGGATCGGCGCACAATTGCGTGCTGGAACAGCCTACACGCTCACGATTCCGGCTGAATTTGCCGACCAGAGCGGAGCGCAGCTTGGTACGAATTATCCGGTTCGTTTTACTACCGCTGCCGCTCAACCAGCTCTTCTTTTGCCCGAAGCGGTGAATCGGCAGGTGACTGTTGCTCCTGATCAACCAATCGATCTATTGGTGCGCCGTACGAATGTTTCGGCATTATTGGTTGATCTCTATGAGCTTGATGAGGCGGCGGTTGTTCGGACGCTGGTGTTTGATGCCACAGATTGGCGCTTCTTCGAGCCGGAGCGCTATCGGCGGCCATTGCTCCGTTCGTGGACGGTGCCGTTGAGCGATACGATTAATGCGACTGCTGAGGATCGCCTGGTGGTGAAAACGTCCGATGGTCAGGCACTGCCACCGGGGATCTATTATGTTCGCATTCGGACACCCGAGGGGCCACGTACGGATCTGCTGTTGACGGTATCTCGCACTCGGCTGGCCTTGCAATTCGGTGGATCGGGTGGGCTTGTGTGGGCCACCGATGCAATCAGTGGCACAATCATTGCAAATGAATCGGTGGCACTGTATCAGGACGATGCGCTCATTTTGGAAGGGACAACCAATCAGCAGGGGTTACTTGCATTCACTATTGCTGGTGGTGGGCCACATCGATATGCCGCGCTTGTTCGAGGTTTACAGCCTGCATTGGTGACAGATGGGCCGTTGACGTTTGTGCAACCGGGCCTGGGTGATCGCTATAGGCTCTCTTTCACCACCGATGCTGCGCTGTACTCTACAGGTCGGGTGGGTGCAGCGATCCAGGTAGCTGGGTTTGTGCGCCAGGTTGTGACAGGGACGCTGGGCTTGCCAATTAACCCGCCGCCTGTCACGATTCAGTTATATGGTGTCGATGGCCGGATTATCACCGAGCTACGTAGCGCAGTTGATCAATATGGAACGTTTGCGGCACAGATTCCCTTGGATGCAGCATTGCCAGTCGGCTCGTATCGGGTGCAGGCCGAGATCGGTGGCAGAGTTGAATCAGTGCCGTTGCTCCTAGCGCCGCAGCATGGCTCTGGATTGGATCTGCGCGTGTATCTGCCAGATCCAGCACGAACCGATGAACCTGCTATGCTTATGGTTGAGACGCCAACTGGATTGCCAGTTGGTGGCTTGCCAATCACTTGGACACTCTCGGCAGAACCGGTTGTGGCAATATTGCCAGATGGATATATCGTTGGCACGGGAACGTTTGCGCCGCCTACCCCTCAGGTTGGTACAGGCCGTACAGATGCGGAGGGGCGGCTGACGGTTGTGATTTCTGAAACAGCATCGCTCACTGGGATGCCGCTGCGCTATCATCTGACTGCGCGGGCGGTAGGGCCGGACGACATGCAAGCGATTGGTGCGGCAAGCTTTGTTGTTCACCCAGCAGATGTGTATGTTGGAATTCGGTTGCGCCAGCAGGTTGTTGCTGCTGGGGCATCGGCGGATATTGAATTACTGGCTGTTGATCCGGCTGGTATCCCACAACCAGGCAAGACGCTACGGGTTGAGCTTTTTCGTGCGGATGGATTGAATGAGCGGCCAGTAGCGACTCGGCAGGTTGTTGCTGGCGGTGATGGAACGGCATTGCTCAGCCTGCCGCTCAGCGGTAGCCAACAGTATCTGATTCGAGCCAGTACTGCCGCTTCGCAGGGCCGCCGTGCAATAAGCGAGACGATGGCCTGGGCGATTGGAACACCGACAACGGCGCTGGATGGACCGCTACTCATCGCTGATCGTAGTGTTTATAAACCAGGCGACACTGCGACCCTGCTCGTGCGGCTTGCGGATGCGCGACCTACGGCGCTGATTACAATTGCACGCGGCACAGAGCTTGTCCCTGAGGTGCGGGCCATCCGTTCTGGTGAGACGATCACAGTGACACTGTTGGCGAGCGATACACCTGGTGTGCGCGTGACATTATTTGTACCGGGAGTGCAGCAACGGCCAGCATCCACAACTTCGTCCATGCTACGTGTTGCAGCAAGTGCATCACAGCCAGTTGTGGCGATCAGCACCGATCAGCCAGCGTATATGCCTGGAAGCACGGCGACTGTGACGGTGACAACGACTGATGCGGGCGGGCAGCCGTTACCTGCCAATCTGCTGGTGGCACTTGTTGGTGGCGAGCGGCCCATAGTGGGGGCATCGAACACACAGCAGGCAGATCCTCCCAATCCGCTCGGGCGGGCTGTGTATTGGAGTGAACCATTACGCACAGAAACCGGCATACAGCGGCTGGTGATCCCGTTGCCGCACGATCCAGGGCCGTTACGGCTTGAGGTATGGGCAGCCGGAACCGATCAGGTTGTTTCTGCGGAACTGGATCTACAGCTTCAAGAAGATCTTCGTGTTCGTGTGGATGCACCGCCATTTCTTCGTGTTGGCGATCAGTTTGATATTGGTACCTGGCTTGTCAATACAACTGCGCTCACCGAGACGGTGAGCCTGAATCTAACGGTTGATGGGATTGTTGCAGCGGATGGCGGATTCCCGGAGCAAACGGCAATTCTGGCCCCATATGAACGGAAACGGTTTGCCTGGATTGGAATAGCCGCGCAGGGGCCAATGGTGCGTATGCGCGTGCTGGCACAGAGCGCCCGTGGCACAGCTTCTGATTCGGTTGAACGACCAGTTGTGCAGGATGTTCCAATAGTGACAGTAACTGGCGGTGGGTTGCTCGCAGCAGCGGATCAGCGGATCATTACTGGCGATGGATCGGGTGGGCTAACGATTGACCTGGCCGCCGCGCCTGATGCCATCGCGCTGCGAGTGGCGCGAACAATGGCAGTTCAGCCGGCCCGTAGCCTGGTTGATGAGGCCGCGCTGCTGTTACTGACTGCACCGATGACCGAGACTCACAATCTGGCGCGTGCCGCAATCGCCCGCTTAACTGCGGCACAGGCCAGCAATGGGGGCTGGGGTTGGTGGCCAACATTACCAGCACAGCCAGTTGTTACCGCGGTAGTGCTGGAGGCATATGCGGCTGCACGTAGGGCGGGATTAAACGTACCTGATCGATCACGCAGTCAGGGCTTTGCATGGAGTATAGCAGCGGTTGATGATCCACAGCTGGCATTGGATGTGCGGGTACAGCTTGCCTATGCGCTCAGCCTACATGGGCAAATGCCGATTGAGCGGCTGCAAGCATTGGCTGCCGAAGCCGATATCCTTGGGCCAGAGGGTGCCGCAACATTATTACTCGCGCTGCCTCCAAGCGCGGCTCAGAACCGGGCAGATGTGCTCGCTCGATTGAACGCACTTGCCATCCGTGATACAAATGGGGTGCATTGGGCAGCGCGTGCCGACACGCTTGGCGGAGCAACGGCCATAACAGGATTGGCATTACTGGCGCTGCAACAGGCCAATATCGAACCACAGCTCCGTACTGCAGCACTGGCAAACATCGCAGCGACACGCGGGCCGGATGGGTGGGGCTCGCCATATGCGACAGCACGGGCAATTATTGCGCTACGGGCGATCTGGCTTGGCACTGCGCTGCCGCCGCGGATTGCGATTGAATTGAATGGTGAACGATTGGTTGAGCAGAGTAGTGGATTAATGACTGCGACATTGCGGTTGGATCTGCCATCGACGCGATTGCGCTCAACGAATCTATTAACGACAACGATCGTTGGCGGTGTTGGCGGTTCGGCATTGTTAAGCTACCGTTTGAGTGGCGTTGTGACAACACCAGTAAGCCTGGATGGCACGCTTCTGTTGCGCGATGAACTGGAGGGTGGTATTGTTCGCTTAACGTTGCTTGTTCGGCAGCCAATTCCATTTGCATTGCTTGATGTGCCACTGCCGCCTGGAGCAGATGTGCAGGTGCGGCCCAACAGCGGACCAATGGTTCTCGTCGCCCATACCCCAGAACGGTTGCTGTTTGCGACGGATCGGCTTGCCCCTGGACTGTATGAGTTTCGTTATCAGCTACAGGGGGATGAGCAGCAGGTCTTTCGGGTTCCGCAACCGCAGCTTCGCCAGATGAGCGGTGAGCATGCGCTCGAAGAACGGTGATTCATTCTGGTTACTAACTGGTTCTGGTGTGTCACCAAACTGTAATAGTTCTTACTAGATGATGTAGGTTATTTGTGAAGCTTCATGCTATAATTCTAAAAATGAAGTAGATGATCATTGTTACCAGCCAGGCAATGTAGCGCGTCATAGCGCGGGCGGCGAGCCGGCGAGCCATCAGCACTGCTGGCGCTCGGCGGTTTTTGTATCAGGATACGAGAGTATGACGGAGCCTCGTGCGAGGCGGAGGTCTGTGATGTTTGATCAGGAACTGTGGCGACGCCAGATTGCAGAGCGTCTGAGTGCATTCGCGCGCAACCCACGGCAAGAAATACAGCTATCTGGCGCGCCAGGTCTACTGTCGTATCTTGTTGTGCAGACTCTGATGCCATTCGTTGAGGCATTCCAGGAAGATCCAATTCAATCGGTGCTGACGCTGGCGGCGATTTCGCGCAGCTCTGGTGCGAACCAGTTGGTTCGTCGGGCGGCGCGGCGTTCGTATCAATCGGCGGCGCAGGTGGATCGTGATCTGCGGAGCAGCCAGGAACTGCGCTCGGCTGCGGAACAGTTGCTGATCGAGTTACAAACGGTTGCGATTGCACGGCAGCGCCTGAATGGTACACGTGAGGAATGGCTACGAACCGCGCTTGAAGCGGATTTGGAAGCCTACCCGAATGAATTTGGCCAGCTTCGGCGCGTGTTAAGCGATCCCGGTGGGCAGATTCGGCTGGAGGCATTGCGTCGGCTGCGCTTGCGTGAAGGCCATTATTCTCCTGGCGATCTTGTATTGTTGCACGATAGCCTTGGCGATAGTTCCGCGCATGTTCGTGCTCAATCGGCTCGGTTGTTGGGCATGATTGCCGAAGTTCCGCCACCACTGTTGATCAAGAAACTGGTTCAGGTAGCCCTACACGATTGTGATGTCGAGACACGGTTTGCATCGGCGCGTGCGATTGGGATGTTGCGCGAGAATGTCACATCACCACAATTGCTTGATTATCTGTCGACGCACCTGTTCGCAGAAGATCGCTTCCATCGTGCTGCTGCCGCATTGGTGCTTGGCCAGCTTGGTGATGTTGCGGGTGCCCCGATTCTTATTCGTAATTTGACACAACTACTCTATGACGAGGATGTGTATGCGCGTGAGGCAGCGGCGCGGGCACTTGGCCGGATTGGGTATGCTGCGGCAACGCCCGAGGTGATTATGGCCCTGACCCGTGCAATCCAGGATAGCGAAGTGCAGGTGCATGAGGCGGCAACCGATTCATTGCTGGCTCTACGCAACCTACGCCCGGCTCCTGAATTGGAACTTGCGATGTCCGCGTAGGAAGCAGCGACGCGATGCATCGCGTCGGTACAGTGCATAAGCCGTAGAGACGCAAAAGGGCCGTAGAGACGCAACATCTTGCGTCTCTACGGCTTTTTATTATTTGGTTGGAGTTGCGAGTGGAACGGCATCGGCTGGAGCTTTGATTGTGATATCGCCATCGAAGTTCGAGAGTAGAAATTCGATCTTGACGGTGGCCTTTTCGGTCTCGCCTTCGGCAATACCCTCGATCTCAAGCGTCATTTTGCGGAAGTAGCCATCTTCGCAGACCCACAGCCGCAGATCGGCATTGGTGAATTCTTTGAAGGAGCCGGTTGGCAGGCCGCCCTGGCTATCCTTGAAGGCCTTCTCGATTGCTGCTTTATCGCCTTTGAAGATCGTACACTGCTTGCCATCAAGCTTCTCGGCTCCAGCGATACTAAAGCTTGCAAGATCAAGTTTATCGTTCTGGACAGATCCGAGCAACTGATCGGAGCTGAATCCAGATGTTGGCGAACTCTGGCCTTCGGGTAGTTCGTACCACTTATTTTCAGGGGCATTCAGCAGCGGCACAGGGCCCTTGATATAGTTCTTGCCATCCAGAGTAATAAATTCGACAGCTTTGTTGTCGGTAGCACCCAGGAACCCGGCCAGTACGCCACTCAACGAGATCTGGCTGTTCTTGCCCGAGATGGAGCCCTTCATTGCGAGCAACTCGATCTCCTGGTTTGGATCTGTCGTTGGAGCGCCCTGGCCAAGGGCACCCTTCGCTTTGAATCTGATGGCGATCTCATAGGCCTTCGCAGTTTTCACCTGATTGAATGCTGAGGTCAGGGCTTCTTTTGAATCGGCGATAGCAGTTGGTACTGGCGTTGCGGTTGGTACGGGCGTTGCAGTTGGCGCTGGCGTTGCGGTTGGTGGTGGGGCAACCGTTGGTGGTACTGCTGCGGCACCGCCACAGGCACTCAACATAATAGTTAATAGGCCAGCTACAAGAGTAGAGATCAGCGTTCGGCGCATAGGAAGGTTCTCGCTTTCTGCATTGGTTGTGTCACACGAACAAGTACGTGAAATGAGCGCTGCATGTTACACATGGGACAATCGATGTCCGATCGACTGTAGCATAGCCGATACTGCATGTGAATAGGCCATATGGTGGGTGGAGAGTGGTACTTTTGGCGCTTGATCGATCAGCGGCGTAGCGCGGCACGAATACGCGCAGCAACCTCAGCATGGTTGCTACCGGCAGTCTCGATCTGGATGTGGGCTGTTTCGATATACAGTGGCGTCCGGGTAGCACGAAGTGCTTCGAGCCGTTGTGCTGGATCGCCACCAGCAATCAGCGGGCGGTGTTCATCGTGGGAGCGCAGGCGGGCAACGAGTGTTTCGGTTGGAGCATCGAGCCAGATCACCAGGGCGTGCTGACGCAGCAGGGTGCGATTATCCGGGCGCAGAATGGCACCTGCGCCAGTGGCGAGAACACGATGGGGAACCGAGATTGCCTGGCGAAGCGCATCGGCTTCGAGATCGCGGAAGTGCTGTTCGCCATCTTCAGCGAAAATGCGTGGAATACGCCGACCAGCGGTGTGTTCGATCAACTGATCGATATCGATCAGCTCCCAGCTCAGTTGTGCCGCAAGTGCCCGGCCAACGCTTGATTTACCAGCGCCGCTAAGGCCAATCAGTGCGATAATCTGATAGTGTGAACGAGTGTTTGGCATGGGGCTATAGAGTAGCGTCAGCGAGCCAAGCTGTCAAGCTTTGCCCCGCAGGCGCGCCAATATCCGCAGCGGCAACAGGATTCGTTCGATGGTGAGTTGCTGCCATGTTGGTGGCAGGCCCATTGGAATGAAGCCAAGCCGGTATTGCGCCAGCGCGAGGCCATTCCACAGGATCAGGAACAACGCGGTTACCAGTGCAGGCCATGCAATTTGCTTGATGCGGATCTGTTCGATCAGTGCCGCGAGGCCAATTGCCCAGATCCAGGTTGCACCAATGAACATGCGCCCGCCGAATGAATCGCCCTGCCACCACGACCACCATGATCCAATCAGATATGTTTCGATGGCGAGGATAGCCAGCAGGCCAAGCGCAAGGGTGCGTTGGCGGCCAGCCAGGCTGATCAGACCAGTTATGGCGGCCAGGTAGATTGGGTGCCAGGTGAACAGGCCATGGAATGGTGAGAACAGGACTTCATATAGTTTTGGTTGGAGCCAGAAGAAGATCTGCGCTCGGTCGTCGGCATAGGAGTTGACGATCCAGCCGCCATAGAGGATCTTCCATGCAAGCATTTGTGGTAGAAACACTAGCAGTGCCATGATACTGGCCAGCACTGCTCCAATCAGCCAGGAGCGCGTTTGAACCCAATTGCCAGAGCGGAATGATCGGATGATCTGCCACATGATCGAACCAATCGGGATGAGAATGTACGGGGCATCCTGGGTGCGAACCAGCACAACCGCACCAGCGGCGGTTCCCAGCAGAAGCCAGATTCCCATCGGCACATGATCGGCGTGCCGCACCCGTTCAAACCAGATCGTTAAAAGTAGGCTGACACACAAGAGTGAGAGCATGTGCGGCATCGATGGCTCGAAAATCATGTAGTATGGTAGATTACTGGCCATCCACAGGAGCGTAACTGCAATAAGTGCGGCCAGAGCCGAACCGAGGCGGCAGGCGCAACGATAGGCCAGGGCGATGCCGATTGCGCCATAGGTGATGCTGCCGATTGAGATTGCGGCCTGATAGATATAGCTGTAGCCATCGGCGGCGATCTGCGGATTGATAACATTGGCGATCAGCGCAATCAGGTGGGCTGCCAGATACCAGGGCATCCATAGGAGCGCCGGACCGATTGCATACTTATTTGCAGTCCAGCCGGCCAGAGTGGGGCGTGGGCTGGTTGGTGGAATGTTCAGGGCGGCATATTCGTTGGTGAAATCGAGATCGCCATCGAACACAAGCGTGTGGGTATAGGCAAAGTAGTATAGGCCATCCGACCCAATCAGCTTGCCATCGATCCGTGGGACGGGAATAAGCGCCAGGAAGGCCAGCAGCGAGAGGATGAACAACCCACCCAGCACGAGCCGTGGTCGTAACGCCAGTGAATGAAGCAGAGCCACGCATTCATCCTTTGTGCTTGGCTGTTATCGGTACTTGAGGTGATGATAGCATGCATCGTGTTGGTGCGTGCTACAATGCTTGGTAAGCGTTCAGCCGTCAGCTTTTTCGTGCAGGTGACAGGTTCTAGCTGCCCACAAGGTTCTTGTTCGCACAAAGTTTATCGTTAGAAAGCTGAGAGCTGAGAGCTGAAAGCTAAGAATTGAAAGCTGAGGATACAGGTTGCGACGGACGACCGATCAATATTACATAATTGAATGCGATGTGCTCGAAGGCTTGGAAGATCTGGCGGCGGATGAGATCGAGGAACGGCTTGCGCCCTTCGAGCGAGTTGAGGTTGTGCGTACTGGCGCACTGCGCTTTGAATGGTCCGGCGATCTACGCGCACTGTTGGATCTGCGCAGTGTAGTTGCGGCCTATGTGTTATTGCAGTTTGCGGTGCCGCGCCCGAAAGCATTACTTGGGCATCAGCATTTTACCGCGCTTACCCAAGCTGCCGATGTGATCCTGGCCTTGCACGTAAACAATGCATTTCAGACGATCCGGCTCAGTGCTGCTGGCGAGAATTCGAGCGTGATGGCACGGCTGCGCGAGGAACTGGCGGCGCGATTGGGATTGGTTCCCGCAACGGAAGAGGGCGATCTGCTTGTGCGCCTGCGGCGGGTTGGCGATGGCTGGGAGGCGCTGTTGCGCATAACGCCACGGCCATTATCCACGCGGGCATGGCGTGTTCAGAACGTTCCTGGTGCGCCGAATGCGACCCTGGCGCATGCGATTGCACAGATCACGCAACCATATGCCGATGATCGGGTGTTGAACCTGTGTTGTGGTTCAGGGACGCTGCTGATCGAGCGGTTGCTTCTTGGCCCGGCGCAACGGGTGATCGGCTGCGATATTAATCCAGTTATGCTTGAGTATGCCCGCGATAATATCCAGGCGGCTGGGTTGGCAGGGCGGGTGCGCCTTGAATGTTGGGATGCCACAGCATTGCCGCTCGATAACGCAAGTTTCGATGTGATTATTGCCGATCTGCCATTTGGGCAGTTGGTTGGTTCGCATGCCGAGAACGAACGGTTGTACCCACAGTTGCTTGGTGAGGCGGCTCGGGTTGCCATGCCAGGAACGCGCTTGGTTCTGTTGACTCACGAGCTGCGGTTGTTGGAGAGTGCCGCAGAGCAATTCCCGAATCTCTGGCAGCCACGCGGTGTGGTACGGGTTCGCTCTGGCGGCATGACACCAGGGATCTTCATGTTTGAGCGAGTAGTATAGCCTCAGCCTAATGAATTTGACAATCAACATCGATTGTGGTTTTTGGAGTGTGGGAGCCAGGCTGCCGCCGCGCAAGCAGGGCTTGCGCATTCCACATCGGCACGAGCACGTTACCGGTTTTGGTTATTACAAACCATTAGAAAGAACACATGCCTAAAGTTTGATTGTTCTCTATCAGTAATCAGGAGTGCGCCATGTCATATGAGAATATTCGCTATGAATGCGATGGCCCGCTGGCGATCATCACAATCAATCGTGAGAAGGTGCGTAACGCGCTTAGCCAGGCCACGATTGCCGAGATCAATGCTGCGCTGCATGCGGTTGAGGCAGATCCAACACTGCGCGTCGCAATCATCACTGGTGCAGGCGAGAAGGCGTTTGTTGCTGGTGCCGATATTAACGAGCTGCGCGCACTGCCGACGGCAACTGCGGCGCGGCTGGTTGGTGAGCGCGGCCATCGGGTTGGCTTCTTCATTGCCGACATGAGCAAGATCGTGATTGCGGCCGTGAATGGCTTCGCATTGGGTGGCGGGTGCGAATTAGCCATGGCCTGCGATATTCGGATTGCCGCCGATACCGCCAAATTTGGGCAACCCGAGATCAATCTGGGCCTCATTCCTGGCTGGGGTGGCACGCAACGGCTGACGCGCCTGGTGGGGCCGGGGATGTCCAAGCTGCTGAATCTGACTGGTGATCTGATCGATGCCCAGGAAGCCCTGCGAATCGG
The DNA here is from genome assembly GCA_038214135.1 of Chloroflexales bacterium. Classification (GTDB taxonomy): domain Bacteria; phylum Chloroflexota; class Chloroflexia; order Chloroflexales; family Roseiflexaceae; genus JANLSE01. The sequence continues at coordinate 21,745 of JBBQSD010000084.1, forward strand.
TTTGGTCGAGCGGGTTGTTCCTGCGAATGAACTACCGAGTGCTGCGCGGGCATTGGCCAACCAGATTGCCTCGAAAGCACCGCTCGCAGTTGCCGCGATCAAACAGGCTGTCAATCGTGGTATGGATATGGGCCTGACCGACGCCTGTATGTATGAGGCAGCACTATTTGGCGATATCTGTGCCACTGCCGATGCGAAAGAGGGTACATCGGCATTCCTGGAGAAACGTTCTGCTGTGTGGAAGGGCGAGTGATCACAATACCTCTTGGCTATGGCGGGGCATTGGTCGAGGCCATCTTTCTTGCGCGCCCAAATCGTTTTCTGGTGGAAGCGCAGATCGGCGATCAGATCGTGCGTGCCCATCTGGCGGATCGTGGTCGTTTGCGCGAGACACTGATTCCTGGGGCGCGGCTGATTCTTGCTCATCGCGATGGGCCGAAGCGTGCCACTCAGTATCAGGCGGTTGCAGCCTATGTTGGTGATCGATTGGCATCGATCGATACGACGCTCCCGAATCGGCTGGTTGAGAAAGCACTCCGCGCTGGGGCGCTGCGACCATTTGCGCAATATGGGCAGGTTCGGCGCGAGGCCACGGTTGGTGGCAGCCGCTTTGATTTCCTGTTGCAGCAGGAGACAGAACGTTGCTTGGTTGAGGTGAAATCGGCTGGCCTGATTGTTGATCGGATTGCGTTGTTTCCCGATGCGCCAACCGAGCGGGGCCGTAGGCATGTTCACGAATTGGCTGAGATCGCCCGAACCGGAACACGAACCAGTATTGTCTTTATCGCCCAGGGTTCTGCTGAAGCTATCGCCATGTACACTGCCATCGATCCCGCCTTTGCCGAGGAATTGGCACATGCGCGAACAGCAGGAGTTGAGGTGTATGGCTATAGCTGCCCAGTAACATTGGAGGGCATTCGCTTAGGGCCAGAAGTTCCCGTACAATAATCTCCTGATGCTGGGGTTCAACGCACGGTGCAGGACGCTCAGGCTGGGGTTCAACGCACGGTGCAGGACGCTCAGGCTGGGGTTCAAAAACAATCTTTTCTTGGTGTGGCGCAGCTTTGCTGCGCCACACCAAGAAATAATAAAGAGAATTCTATTATTAGGAGCAGATAGATGACCGTCACGAGTGCCGTGCCCGCACCGCTTCCCGAAAGCCGCCGCGAGCAGATCGGTTGGTACTTCTATGATTGGGCCAATTCGGCCTTCTCGACAACTGTTATCACCGTTTTTCTTGGGCCATACCTGACTTCCGTTACCCGCAATGCTGCCGATTCAGGCGGGTTTGTCTACCCTCTCGGCATTCCTATTGCCGCCGCCGCATACTTTCCCTATCTCGTCTCGCTCTCTGTTTTTTTGCAGATCTTCTTCCTGCCAATTCTGGGAGCAATTGCCGATTATAGCCATCTGAAGCGCCAACTGATGGGAATCTTTGCCTATGTTGGTGCGTTTGCTACGATGGGTCTGTACTTCGTGCAGGGTGGCGCGTACCAACTTGGTGGGCTGTTGTTCGTTCTGGCAAACCTGAGCTTTGGCGCTTCGGTTGTGTTCTATAATGCCATCCTGCCCGATATTGCCTCGCCTGATCGCCGCGATACTGTTTCATCGCAGGGTTGGGCGCTTGGCTACCTGGGTGGCGGGTTGCTGCTGCTGGTCAATCTGTTGCTGTACAACTCGGCTGAGAAATTTGGCATCTCATCTGGCGATGCAGCCCGGATCAGCATGGCCTCGGCTGGCGTCTGGTGGGCGATCTTTACGATCATTCCACTGCTGAGCATCCGCCATCGTGAATCCACCCGCCGCCTGCCCCCTGGTGAACGCTACCTCACGATTGGCTTTCGCCAGTTGCGCGATACCTTCCGCAAGGCCAGTTCGTACCCGCAGACGCTGTTGTTTCTGGCTGGTTATTTGCTGTATAACGATGGCATTCAGACGGTGATTGCCCTGGCATCGCAATTTGGTGCGGAAGAGCTCAAGCTCGAACAATCGATTCTTATTCAGGCCATCCTCATGGTGCAGTTTGTGGCCTTCCTTGGCGCATTGGCTTTTGGTTGGCTCGCCACGCGGATCGGAGCCAAACGCGCCATTCTTGGCAGCCTGCTGATCTGGACGGCGGTTGTGATCGCGGCCTATGCGTTCGTCCAGCCAGGCCAGCCCGCCCAGTTCTTTCTGCTTGCAGCCGTGATTGCACTCGTGCTTGGTGGCAGCCAGGCACTCAGCCGCTCGGTGTTCTCGCTGATGATTCCACACGGCCAGGAAACTGAATATTTTAGTTTGTATGAGATCAGCGAACGTGGCACCAGTTGGCTTGGGCCGCTCGTCTTTGGGCTAGCACTGCAGACCACCGGTAGCTATCGGATTGCTATTTTACTGCTGATGATCTTCTTCATTATTGGCGGCTTCTTGCTTTCTCGGGTGGATATTCGCCGAGCTGCGATTGAAGCTGGTAACCAACCGCCCACCCGACGCTGAAGCATCGGGCTCTTTCGTACGAAGCCTACCTTCGTAGGCTGTCTCAGGCCACGAAGGTGGCCTTCTCCTGAATAATGCTCTTAGAATTAGTCGAAGGAGCTTGCTATGCCGAACTGGACGCTCGAAGCACAGATTGCATACCCGCTCATCACCGAAGTTGTGCCAGCGCCAGATGGTCAACAGATCGCCTTTTGTGTGCGCGAACCATTACAGACTGAGGATCGCAGTGAATTTCTGGTTCACCTGTTCCTGGCTGAAATACCCAGCGGGCAGATCATCCAATTGACTTATGGCGATCACAGCGACCATACGCCACGCTGGTCGCCCGATGGTCAATATCTGGCGTTCATCTCCACACGTAGCGGGCATGCCGAACTACGGGCGATTCGAGCGAGTGGCGGTGAATCCTGGCTGCTGGCAACCATCGCAGAAACCGATATCACAGCGCCGGTGTGGTCCCGCGATGGAACCAGAATTGCCTTTCTAGCACCTGCCCCGCGTAGTGCCGAGGAAGAACGCACCCGCCGTGCCCGTGATGACGCCTACACATGGGGGCAACAGGATCGGCGTTCGCAGATATCGATTGTGCCCTTCAGTATTGCCCCACGGCCACTGCCCACGCCGCAACCAGTGACCAACACCAGCTTTCATGTGATTGGCTTCGATTGGCTGGCCGATGGTTCCGGGTTTGCCTTCACTGCCGCTTCCAGCCCCAACGCAGATTATTGGCCCGAAACCTGGCTAGCAACGATTCAGCTGACCAGCACCGAGCCGAGCCGCCTTGGCATAATCGCCTCATGGAGCGCTGCACCGAAAGTCTCGCCAGATGGCCGCACAATTGCCTGTGTTGCCAGCGATGGCGCACCTCATTGGGCCTTTGCCGCGCGGGTCGTACTCTTTCCGGTAACAGGCGAACCAGCAGCTATTCTGGCTGCTACGCCAGATGAACAGCCCGAACTGCTCGGTTGGTCGCCCGATAGTACCATCCTGTATGTGAGCGAAGTCGAGGGCGTTGGTGCGCGGCTGTTCGCACTGCCTGCATCTGGCGCTACGCCACACCCACTTGACGGGCCTGCCATGTTTGAGCCAGCCGGGCTTGGTCTGGGCGGGCATCTGGTTGTTGCTGGTGAGGATTTCGGGACACCCAATGCGCTATACCGTATTGATGCCAATGGCGGGCCGCACGCTCATATCGCCACACTGCCACTACCAGCCGAATGGCCAGATGCCCCGCTGCCGCGTGCCGAAGTTATGCACTGGCAGAGTAGCGATGGAATGGAGATCGAAGGAATTGTAACCTACCCACTGGTGTACGAGGAAGGCCAATCGTACCCACTGGTCGTGATCGTTCATGGCGGCCCAAGTGGTGTGTATCAGCGGGTGTTTCTTGGCAACCCTGGCGGGTACGGGCCGATCTGTGGGCTGGCTGAACAGGGCTATGCCACACTACGCGCCAATCCCCGTGGTTCCAGTGGCTATGGGCGCGCATTTCGGTTTGCCAACCAGCGCGATTGGGGTGGTGGTGATTTCCGCGATATTATGGCGGGTGTGGATGCGCTAGTTGCCCGCGGCCTGGCAGATCCGCAGCGGCTGGCAATTATGGGCTGGAGCTATGGCGGCTTCATGTCCAGTTGGGCTATTACGCAGACCAAGCGCTTTGCAGCGGCATGTATTGGCGCGCCCGTTACCGATCCAATCAGCTTCAATGGAACCGCCGATATTCCTGGCTTCATTCCCGATTATTTCGGAGCCGAATACTGGGAGGATCTGGAAGCCTACCGCCGCCAATCACCGCTGTTGCATGTGGCTAATGTGGTGACACCTGCGCTGATTCAGCATGGCGATGCCGATATTCGTGTGCCACTCAGCCAGGGACGCCAGTTCTACGCAGCCCTGCGCCGACGTGGAATCCCCACCGAATTGGTCGTCTATCCACGCCAGGGCCATTTGTTCAGCGAACCACGCATGATCGTCGAATCGCGCAAACGTGTGTTGGTATGGCTGGAACGTTATTTGGCACGGTGACAAACCTGACACGGTGACATGGAGAACCTTTCACTTCAGTATCTTGCTGGTTCGTTCACCAGCTCGGATACATTATTTTCGTGCGGTGATCGTCGAAATCGCTGGTTGGGCCAGGGTTCTTGGAGTTATCAGTTCACGAAACAGCTCCAGATAGCGTTGCATGGTTGCTTCCCACGAGAAATGTGTCGCACGTTCGTGTGCCGCCGCACCCATTCGCTGTGCCAACGCCCGATCCCGTGCCAGCCTGGCGATATGCCCTGCCAGTGTCTTGACATCACTCCAATCGAAGATCAGGCCACTGATATTCTCGGCCACTAGTTCCGCCGTTCCGCCAGTGCGCGTCACCACCGTTGGCAGGCCAGCCGCCATTGCCTCAAGTGTTGCAATACTCATTCCCTCACTGAACGATGGCAACACAAACACATCTGCGTGGGTATAGTATTCGGCGATCTGCTCCCGAGGAATATAGCCGCAGAAGCGAACACGCTCGGCGATATCCAATTCCTGGGCCAATGCTTCACAGGTCGCCTGCGCATCGCCCGTCCCAACCAGATCAAGTGTCACGTCAATGCCAAT
>JBBQSD010000085.1:0-26766 GCA_038214135.1 Chloroflexales bacterium
GATAGCCGATAGCCGATAGCCGATAGCCCGCTTGATCAATAGGCCGATAGCCGATAGCCGATAGCCGATAGCCCGCTTGATCAATAGGCCGATAGAACGGTTGAACATCTGCCGTATACGCCCTACAGAGGTGGCTGATGGGCTGTTCTGGCGCTCGGTTGCCTCTGGCTCAGTTGTTTGATCTTCGGCAGCCAGCCCGCTTGGCCGCAATGTCAACATGGCAATCAGGATCGCCAGAGTGAGCACCGGGGTCCATTGTGCAGGCAAAAAATAATCGCTGAATGCGCCGAATACGCCAAGCAGAATACCGCCAGCCAGTGCGCCAAGTGGGTTGCCAATGCCACCAAGGACGGCAGCGGTGAAGGCCAATAGCCCGCTTTCGGCACCGTGTTGCCCGAATGGCCGCTCATAATACAGGGTGAAGATGAATGCAGCTGCGCCTGCCAGCGCGCCACCGAGGGCAAACACGCCCGAGATTGCCTGGTTGCGGTTGATGCCACACAACTGGGCCATTTCTGGATCTTGGGCACATGCCCGTAGTGCCCGCCCTGCCTTGCTCGCTTGCAGAAACCATGTCACGCCAAGGCATAGACTAAGCGCCAGCCCGATCAGCAGTAGATCTTTGAGGGTATAGCGTAGTGGCAGGCCTAGCATCGCGGCCAGGTTTGTATTCGGAATGAGCGTTGGGATGCTGAAGTGCGGCACATTGGCCAGATTATCGACATCGCTATGATGTTCGGGATTGCCGAAGCCAACCTCGGCGGCGATGCGCCATGTTATAGCTGCCTGGAACAGCATGAACGAGATGCCGATCCCGGCGATCAATGGGGCCAGCGATGAGCGCCCGCGAAAGGGCCGGAAGGCCAGGCGTTCTACGGCAACATTGGCGAACGCTCCAAATGCCATTGCTGCCAGCAGGGCGATGCCAAGCCCGCCGAGTGTTGCGAAGAATGGCCCGCCTGCCTGAAGCCCCAACACAAGAACACATTGAGTGGCCAACACCGTACTGAGCGCAAATAGATCGCCATAGGCGAAGTTGACCGTTCGCACCACACTATACACAAGTGTCACGCCAAGGGCATTCAGGGCAATGATCGCCCCGTTGGAAAGCCCAAAGGCCAGGAGTTGCAGAATGAGTGTTCCACATGTGCTAAATGATGTACAGAGCATGATTAAGTGCCTATTGCTGATATAGCAATCCTACCGGATTTGTAAAAAAGGGGGCGGGGGATTTCTTTCGGGACACCCAGAGGGTACCCGGCCCCAAACCCCGCTTTGCGCGACGCGCCGTTACAACTCAAATAGGAATGCTATAGTACATAGCCGATGACTATAGTATACCGTAGCGAACGGTAGAGACACACGGCGATGGAAGTTGGGAAGCTGGGGGTTCGACGGATGTTTCTGCAATTGGCTTGGGCCATTGGTGGACGCATCGGCCAGCCCTGATGGCCCTAACGAAGCAGTGGCGCATGATTGTATCGATTGGCGTTCTCATGCTGGCGACATACATGCTTGTCCTACAAGCCTATGCCATATCGACGGTGAGCTATGTCGGTGCGATACGTGAGATCAGTATTGTACTGGCGGCTATGGCCGGTTGGCGCTGGCTGGGCGAGGGGTTTGGGCGGCTACGCATGGCCGGTGCAGTAACATTCTGCGGAGTGCTGGCTATCGCGACATTGTTATAATTTCGGGTACAATAGTGATGTTGATATACTACGTTTTCTTTGGAGGAATATTCATGCGACGAATTGGAATATTGACCGGCGGCGGCGACGTTCCCGGCCTAAACCCATGTATTAAAACGGTCGTCTATCGAGCGATCGAAGCTGGTGTTGAAGTGGTTGGTATTCGGCGTGGATGGGGCGGCCTGCTAAACTACAATATCGATGACCCAACCAGTATGTCGGAATGGGTCGAGCCGCTGACCAAGCAGGATGTGCGGACGATAGATCGCTATGGTGGGACGCATCTGCATACATCACGAACCAACCCAGGTAAGGTTGGCAAGAAGATGATGCCAGCCTTCCTGGAGGGCAAATTCGCGTATCAGGGCGAGAAGCAGGTTGCCGATTGCACACCGCATGTCCTGCAGGTGCTGGAACACCTGGGGATCGATACGCTCATTCCGATTGGTGGCGATGATACCCTCTCCTATGCCGTGCGGATGCACCAGGAGGGTGTGCGTGTGATTGCTATCCCGAAGACGATGGATAATGATGTGTTCGGGACGGATTACTGCATTGGGTTTTCGACGGCAATCACCCGCAGTGTGGAGGCGATCAATGCGCTGCGTACGCCAAGTGGTTCGCACGAACGGATTGCAGTGATCGAATTGTTTGGCCGCAATTCTGGTGAAACAGCGCTGGTTTCGGCCTACCTTTCCGATGCGGATCGAGCGATTATTTCGGAAGTTCCGTTTGATGTTGAGAAACTGGCTGCGATGGCAGTTGCCGATAAGAAGCGCAACCCCAGTGGCTATTCGATTATTGTTATCTCTGAAGGGGCCACGATGCTTGGCGGCCAGATCACCGAATATGGCCAGGAGGATGCCTACGGGCACCGCAAGCTTGGCGGTATTGGAATGATCGCTGGCGAGGCGATTAAGCAGATCACTGGCGAGGATATTGTCCACCAGCAATTGGCCTACCTCATGCGTGCCGGTGCGCCGGACTCGCTCGACCGCATGGTTGCGATTTCGTTTGCCAATTTGGCCGTCGATCAGTTGCTTCAGGGGCATAGTGGCCGGATGGTGGCGCTTCAGGCTGGCCAGTACACAACCGTTCCTGCCGATACGCCACTACAGGGGCTAAAACGGGTTGATGTGAGCGAACTGTATGACCCAAAAAATTATCGGCCAAGGGTTCACGATATGCTTGGAAAGCCCATGTTCTTGTATTAGAGGCAACTATGGCGATACGACGAATATTTCGAATTGATGATGATGAGGATCAGAAGATCCTCAAGACCCGCTGCCGTACGGTGCAGTTGCCGAACCCGGCGCTGCGCCAGCTTGCGGCGGATATGTTTGAGACGATGCACGAGGCCAATGGGGTTGGCTTGGCTGCGCCACAGGTCGGCATCGCGCAACGGCTGGCAGTGATTCACATCCCGGCTCCAACAGAGGAACAGCCGGATGGCACACAGGTTGAGGTTGGGCCAGAACAGAATTATGTGCTGATCAACCCGGAGATCGTCAAGGCAGGCGGCCCAGAAGTGATTAGTGCAGAAGGTTGCCTGAGCCTGCCTGGCTGGTATGGCGATGTGCCACGCCAGGCCTGGGTGACGGTTGATTATACCGATCTGAATGGCAAACAACAGCGCATTCGGCGGGCCAATGGCCTGCTATCACGGGCGTTGCAACACGAGATCGATCATCTCGATGGCATCCTGTTCACCGAACGCATGCGCGATCTCGCGACGCTGCGTGACCTGAGTAAAGAGGACGAACAGCCAGTGGCGGAGTAGGAGTCAGGAGTCAGGAGTCAGGAGTCAGAATACCACGAATCCGTGTAGGGTGCAGACCCATGTGTCTGCCCACCAAGAACCAAGAACCAGGTGAACAAAGGAACAAGAATGCTGAATACTCAAGAAAGACATGATGCCCAACCAACCATTCTTCACAATCAAATATCGTGCGCTTGGCTTTTTGTGGGCCTGGGGCCTGACGAATATCGTGGTGGGTGCGGGGATGGCGCTGAACCGCAACCAGGTGATTCGTCATATTGGGTTTCAGGCGTTTGTCTGGGGTGTGATTGATGCGGCGCTTGCCTATACAGGGCGGCGGGATGCATTGGCGGCCCCTGAGCGTGGCGATGATCCAGCGATTGTAGCCAGCCGCGATCAGAAGATTTTGTTGATCAATGCTGGCCTTGATGTTGGCTATATGGCCACTGGGTATTGGCTGGTTCGCACGGCTCGTGGGCGCACAGATAGAGTTGGCATTGGTGCCGGAATTGCCGTACAGGGCATGTTTCTGTTTGGGCTGGATACGCTGCTGGGTTGGCTGTTTGGGTGCTGGGTGCGGCGCATGCCCTGATTGTGTGTTGCACGGTGGATCTGCGGGCCAAGCGAGCAAAAAAGACGTTTCGGATAGTGGGCGTGGTCGGGCGCACGATGGTTGCGGCTGGTACCGACGCCCATTCAAATAGGAGTTGTCGAAGGAGACACCATGGAGAAGGTACACTATGGCGGCTGGCCGAATTGCTACCGCCTGGCCAATGATACCGTCGAGCTGATTGTGACGACCGATATTGGGCCGCGGATTATTCGCTTTGGTTTTGTTGGTGGGCAGAATGAGCTGAAGGAATACCCAGAAACGCTGGGCCAGGTGGGCGGCGATACATGGCATTTATATGGCGGCCATCGTTTGTGGCATGCGCCCGAACATATGCCGCGCAGCTATTCGCCCGATAATACGCCGATTACGATTGAGCAGCACGATGGCTTTATACGCCTGATCCAGCCGCCCGAGGCATCAACGGGGATTCAGAAGGAGATCGATATTCGCCTTGACCCAACTGCCGCACAGGTAGAACTGACCCATCGCCTACGCAATACCGGGCTGTGGGCGGTTGAATTGGCTCCCTGGGCGCTTTCGGTGATGGCCCAGGGTGGAACGGCCATTTTGCCATTGCCGCCTTTTAAGCCACATACCGAGGAAGTACGCCCGGCAGCGACGCTGTCACTATGGAATTATACAGATTTGAGTGATGCACGCTGGACGGTTGGTAGCCGCTTTCTGCTGCTGCGCCAGGACCCTGCCCGCCAGGAGCCACAGAAGATTGGCGTTCATGCGCCCGATGCCTGGATCGCCTATGCTCGTAATAGGCATCTATTTGTGAAGAGCTTCGATTACACACCTGGTGGGCGCTACCCAGATATGGGCTGTACGATTGAGAGCTTTACCGATGATGGTATGCTCGAAATTGAAACCCTGGCTGCGTTGCGTGTGTTGGAAACGGGTGCGGAAGCCGAACATCGCGAGCGCTGGTCGCTGTTTGATGGTGTGGTTGCACCGAAGAATGATGCCGATGTTGCCCGCGATATTGTACCGCTTGTGGTGCAGGCGCGAGTCTGAGTATCGGGCGCCTATTGATTGCATGGGCAGTACTTCTATGGTAGGCTTTCTGGGTGGCAATGAGGCCACTGAGATAAGAGGAGTCGGCGATGACGACTGAGCATAATAACCCGTTTCTGATCGCACAACAGCAATTCGATAGCGCTGCAGCCATCCTCAATCTTCCTCAGGATATTCGTGATCTATTGCGGGTTCCGCAGCGTGAACTGGCGGTAACCTTCCCGATCAAGATGGATAATGGTACAACCCAGGTGTTTACGGGCTACCGCATCCAGCATAACCTTGGGCGCGGCCCGACCAAGGGCGGTATTCGGTATCACCCAAGCGTTGATATTGATGAAGTGCGGGCACTGGCCATGTGGATGACATGGAAGTGTGCGCTGGTTAATCTGCCATATGGCGGGGCCAAGGGTGGCGTGGTTGTTGATCCCGCCCTGCTTTCGATTGGTGAATTGGAGCGCCTGACCCGCCGTTTCACGACGGAAATTAGTATTGTGATTGGATCCGACCAGGATATTCCTGCGCCGGACATGAACACCAACCCGCAGGTGATGGCCTGGCTGATGGACACGATCTCGATGCACGCAGGCCATACCGTGAATGCAGTGGTGACGGGCAAGCCGGTGTTGGTTGGTGGTTCACTCGGCCGGGTTGAAGCAACTGGCCGTGGCGTCAGCCTGATGATCCGTGAGTGGGCCAGGCGTACAAATCGTCATCTGAATGATCTGACGGTTGTTGTTCAGGGGTTTGGCAATGTTGGCAGTATTACGGCGCTGTTAACCAGCGAGTTGGGCTGCAAGATTGTTGGGATTGGCGATGCAACTGGTGGCTATGTGTGTGAGGCCGGGCTGAATGTTGCAGCATTGCAGGCCTATGCTGCCAAACACCCACGTCGATCACTTGATGGCTATACGGCAGATGGCGTGATGCATGTGAGCAATGCCGAATTACTTGAATACCCCTGTACGGTGTTAGTTCCTGCTGCAATGGAAAACCAGATCACCGAGCAGAATGCTGGCCGCCTACAGTGTATGGTTGTGGTTGAGGGTGCCAATGGCCCGACAACTCCTGATGGTGATGCGATCCTAGCCGAGCGTGGCATTGCGGTCGTGCCTGACATCCTGGCCAATGCTGGTGGCGTTACCGTTAGCTATTTTGAATGGGTGCAGGGCTTGCAATCGTTCTTCTGGGATGAGCGCGATGTGAATGCGCGGCTTGAGCATATTATGGTCAATGCCTTTGATCAGGTGTACGAATTGGCGCAGGAGCAGGCGATTTCGATGCGGCTAGCGGCCTATTTGCTGGCGGTACGGCGGGTTGCCGATGCGAATATCGTGCGTGGAATCTACCCATAGAAAGTATCCGCAGATTTCGCAGATTTCGCAGATTTGTTGTCAGGCGAACAAGGCTGATGATGCGAATATTGTAATGCTATATGCATCATCAGATAGTACCTGGAGGGGTATAATCGTAATTACGAGCCTATGTCGGTGAGAATCTCGCAGATGTGCGAATCCTTCTGTCGCTGCTGAACGATCTCTGGGTAGGCATAGTTGTTTTTCAGACCCAGCACCGGGAGGTGATTGCGATGACCCGTGCGACGATTCTCGTAATCGAGGAAGATCCAGATCTGGCACGACTGTTTGAGTCGATTCTCCAGATCGAGGGCTATTCTGTTCGTGTGGAGATGCAACTCGATGGTGCTCGCCGGGCACTTTCGCATTATTCGCTCGATGCCGTGATCTATGATTGGTCGGCCTCGAATCCAACCGGGTATCTGTGGGTCGATGAGGTTCGCAATACCAAAGGCATGGCAAATGTCCCGATGCTGCTGGTGTGCGATGGGTTGCCGCCGCGGGTTATTCGGGATCGGCTGTGGAATCTGGGTGTGCCAACGATTGAGAAACCATTCGATTTACTGGTCTTCTGTCGGGCAATCGAGGCAATCCTGCCAAGGCGTGAGCGCGCGATTGGGGTGTAGAGACGCCATCTTGACTAGGTGACAACGTGACCAGGTGTTGGGCGATTGATTATGGTAGAAGCGCTGTAACATACTGTTCAAGACGCGCTTGTATATTTCAAGCTGCTGTGCCTTTGTATTTCATCCCTATCGCTGCACTCAACTTCAAAAAGAGCATTCTCATAGTAATGCTCAGCTGTGTATCAAACATTGCCTGTTCTGATAGCATTGCTTAGTAACTCTCTTGCTATACTCTTTGCATTATAGAGTAATAAAATTAGTTAGGAGTGCCGTGTACAGCGCTTTCATGAATGGTTTGGTAAACAAGGATGTTTAATTCGGATTGGAGTGGTTGCATCGTTTGGAGTAATCGTACTCTGCTGTGCAATCGTTGCACTTGCCGGGATTGGCGCTGCTACAATGACGCCCGAGCAGCGTGTGGCTGTGGCTTCCACACAAACTGCCAGAGCACTTCCGCCATCAGCGACTTTAACAGATACACCACAACCTACACTAACTCCCTCGCCCACATCGACTGCCACGGCAACACCTGAACCAACCTATACTCCAACTATCACACCGTTACCTACCGCTACCTTAAAACCGGCGCAAGTCAAACAAACAGCAGTTCAGGCAACTGTTGATGCAAAGCAAGCAGCGGTAAAAGCTACAGCAGAGGCAAAACAGGCTGCAACTGCTACGATAGTTGCGCTTGATACTGAGTATCCTGAGGTTGACATCCGCGATCTTGTCAAACGGCCGCAGCGTTACAAAGGCCAGAAATTCCAAGTTACAGGCAAAGTGTTCACTATTCGGGAGCAGGTCGATGATGGATTATTTGGAACAGGCGAGACAATCACCCAAATACAGATTTGGGTCACAACACCAGATGGTAGTAAAGAGGCAGTCGTTGTCCTATTCAATGGCACTCTCGAAAAAGTGTTTGAAGAGAGTACAATTATTGTGTACGGAGTTGGCGAAGGCACATATGAAGGCGTGAATGGATTTGGAGCAACAATTACGCAGCCGAAAGTCAAGGCCGCATTTGTGCGCTTCTGATAAGCTTGAGCGAATACGAGTAACACTCGAAGGGGTAACCCAGCAACCTTTTCAATACGACGTAACGCTCCACTAGCTTATCACCAGCACCTAACAGACGATATGCACATGAAGTGGGTAAGCTACGAGGTTGATAGCTTGTCCATGAATGTGTGCGGCGGCAGCCCTGGGTTAAAATGAGCGACGGCTTCACACAAGCGGCCACATGGTTATCGCCAATTACTCTTGTTAGACGATCACGCCGGCAGTTGTTTCCATCCATGCGGGAATATGGGAGCCATACAACACATCTGGATCCATATCGGCACCATTAGCCCAGGCAATTGTTCCTAATTCATCATCCACATGCACGGTACGAAAGAGGTTTATGTCGGCTCGCAAGGGTTCAAAAATAGGGCCATGCAGCAGTGGTGCAAGATTGACAACATTTTGGGTTCCGTCACTAAATTCCAAGCGAACTAAGAACTCTTCTAATACAGTAACTGATCGAATCCAGATCATAGCGCTGCTCCTTACTCTAGCGGATCGATAGGTACTAAGGGCAGCCCATCCCGCGCCCGCTGCCAATTGTCACGTAATTCTTGTCGATGCAATGTGGCTCATTCGAGTACCAGAGCAAGCGCCCGGCGAGGCAGTTCACTATCTGTGAGGTCTAATGTGTCAATCGCAATTTTTGCCCGATGCTCAGCATACCGCACATGAAAATGGGCAGGAATATGGTCATCATAGTACATTGCGATAACAATACCAAAAAATCGACTGACGGCTGGCACATTGCACCTCATTACTCCTGAGACCTGCATTGCTAAGAGGTGCCCGCCTAGTTGGGTATTAACAGCCACATTATTCATATTGTACCACGTCTAGTTGACAGGATTCAGGAAGCAGAGAACGTGATGGCTCCGTCAAACGGATAGAGTTTAGCTGATAACGTAAGGTTCTCGCGAACGCTACGAAGTTTGGGATTAGATGTCACCCGATCACCGTGTCAGATGTCACCCGATCACCCCATCACCCCCGTTGGCGAGCCGCGCAGCCAGTGTTGGATCGCTGAGCAGTGCGCTGCCAATCTGAACGGCCTGTGCGCCAGCGGCGAGCATGCGCTGCATCCCGGCGGCATCGGCGATACCACCACTGCCAATCACCGGGATTGCAACGGAAGCTGTGGCAGTTGCAACGAGGCGCAGTGCCAGGGGATGCCAGGCGGGGCCACACAGCCGCCCCTCACTTCGTACGCCAGTTGCTCCAAACCAGAGTGCCATTGGCGCTGCCGCAACCACAAGTGCATCCGCACCGGCAGCCTCGGTAGCGCGGGCAAGCTCGGCTAGCCCTTGTTCGTTGGCTGGCAGCTTGACTAGCAGTGGTAGCAGAGTTGCGGCACGAACGGCTGCTATTGTTGCTATTGTGCGTTCGCTGCCACTACTGCCAGAACTATCCCCAGCGCAATCCAGTTCAATGGCGGCAATACCCTCAATGCCCTCGATCTGTGCGAGTACATCAGTAGCTTCGCCAATAGTGGCTCCAGAAACACTGAGAACAACGGGAATGCGCCATGTTGCCCAGATTGCAGTGCAGTGATCCAGAACATAGGCCAGCCCACGATCCGGCCACGCGCCAATAGCAATCAATCCGGCGGCGCTTTCGATCAGATGGGGTGGGGTGTTACGACGCCCGCGCAGGCTGGTTGTTGGTGTTACCAGCGCACCAATTCGTTCGACAGAAGCGGATCTGGCGAGGTCAATTCCATAACCTAAACAGCCAGCGGCAGCCATCACTGGGTTGGTGAGGCTCAGGCCATAGGGGTTGGTTGGCGCAAGTTCAATCATTGGTAGCCCATTGTATTGAATTTATTCGCAGATTAGTCGACCTGAGTAGGTTGGTGCATTATACCGCGTTCGCAGGCAATCGCGGAGGAAATCTGTACATTACACCATGCTTGACATCTATCTTCTTATAGTGTATTATTGACAATAAGTAATGGTAGTGCGATCAGGCGCTACTTCTTTTTTCTGGACGATTAGTGTCAATAATACAACAAAGGGGTTAGTGCTATGCAGCTTGGTATCGATATTGGTACACACGCGGCACGGGCAGCGTATCTGGATTCGGGAGGGCGGCCACAGCTTGTCCAGTTCGCTGCGGGTGTCACATCCCTGCCGGCATTGGCGCGTCAGACAATGCACGGATTGGTAATTGGGCAGGAAGCTGCCCGTGCCTTGGTTGGCAATGCAGAGACGACTATCGTAGGATGTACGCGATTGATGGGCCGTGCTGGCGAGATTCCAGCCCCGTTATTGGCTCGCTTGCCATATGCTGTTCGCGAGATTGGTGGCGAGGCCACATGTAATCTGTTGTTTGCCGAAGTTCGGGCGAGTGAGGCCTTTGGGCGGATTGTACGGGCATTGGCCGATGCCGCAGCACAATCGCTTGGCGAGGCAATCGAAGGAGTTATACTAACGGTTCCCGCAGGCGCTGAGGATCGCTTCCGCGTACAGGCTCGTACTGCTGTCGAAGCACAGGGTTTGCGCGTCGTCCGGCTGATCAACCAGCCAACAGCAGCAGTTCTGGCACTCGGGCCTGGGGTTGGGAAGCTGGTTGCGGTGGTGAGTTGTGGCGGCGGAACCACCGAGGTGAGTCTGGCCGAACGTAGCCCACAGGGGGTGCGAATTCGTGCAGTTGCCGCTGATCCATTGTTGGGTGGCGACGATATGGCCTGGGCGGTAGCCGAACAGCTTAATACACGCTTCCAACATAATGAAGGGATTGATGTTTTTGCGGTTGGTGATAGCCGTGCGGCAGCGCAAGGGCTATGGGCGGCGACGAAGGATGTGCTTGAGCAATTGCATGATGCTCCACAGGCACAGCTCGTCCTTGATCACGGCGGTGGGTTTGGCCGTGATCTAGCGATGCTGGTACGGCGGCGCGAGGTTGAGCACTGGCTTCAGCCACTGGTCAGCCGCATTGCAGTACTGTGCCGGCGGGTGCTTAGCACGGCTGGGGTGCGTGCCCGCGATGTTGAGAGCGTGGTGTTGATTGGCGATGAGACAGCATTGCCACTGGTGCGGGCGGTGATTGCGCGGGCATTTGATCGAGATGTTGCTGCGCTACACACAACCGATGCCCAAGCATTGGCGGCCTATGGTGCTGCATTGGTTGGTGCTGATGGAGCGCCGAGTGTATGGGATGTGACGCCCTACCCGCTTGGGATTAATTGTTATTATGCAGAAGAAGAGCTGTTTAGCCCGATCATCCGTGCCAACACTCCTATTCCAACACCGCCGGTAGGATCGCAGGGTGCCCATACGGAAAGCTACTGTACGCGCTATCCGGATCAGACAAACGTACGGCTTGATGTATTGCAGTATCGCGGCCCACTGGATGCAAACCCGCGTGGGGTTGGCAGGGTTCGGCCAGATGCCTGTGAGAAGTTGGGTAGTTGGGAATTTAGTGGGCTACAGCCAAAACCAGGGCGTGAAGCGCCCTTCACTGTTACTTTTGCTGTTGATCAGGATGGCATTTTGCAGTTGTTTGCCCGCGAGACCGAAACAGGCCATACGCTGACCGCACAGATCGAGCGTGGGTTAGGGTGAGATTTCCATGTCGAGGCCGTAGAGACGCAAAATCTTGCGTCTCTACGGCCCAACCGCGTCTCTATGGCCATCTACGCTACCTAGCGGCCAGGATTCGCTCAAGCTCCTCGCGATGGCCGACCGTGTGACCGGGGATGAACAGGAACACCTGCCCGATGCTCATGTTCGGAAACGGCCCTGGCTTTTCGAGTTCCGCGCCAACTAATGCCTGATGTGCGCCGGCGAAGGCGGCAGCAACGCGACCCTCAATCTCTGCCCGTGATTTCCCCAAACTGGCTGCGCGGTTTTTGGCATTATTTGCGTCGATGTCAAGCGGGGGAGCATCTGTTGGCATGCCATGAGTCAGCAGGTAGTTCAGGCTGAAGACACTATCGGCAATATGGCCAACCATATCGTGAATCGTCCAGCCATCATTGCGAGTTAGCGTGGTCCACTCTGCGTCTGTGACCTTGGCAATCGCAGTGTTAGCAGCCTCCTGTTCGGCGCTAATAGCAGCATCGATCTGTTCGTGGGTCAGTTCAGTCGTCGTGGTCATGATCGCCTCCTTCATCCTTGTAAGCGGCGTCAGATGTGTCCGCTCTATCCTACCGACGCAGGAAGCTGCTTGGAATCGACATCATAATAGGCTGGAATATTGTCCGCAGATGACGCAGATCATGCAGATGAGCTACCGCTACATATGCATCATTCGGGGATGAAATGCTGACGTAGCCCTGACACCTATTGACAGATATAGAACGCAGGTTGAGCTATACTATCAATAGGTACAATCATACTCAATGGCGCGATGTACCTCGCAATATGCCGATTGTCAACAACCCAACCTAAAGGATTCTCATTATGAGCCAGAACTATGATGTGATCATTATTGGCTTGGGCGGAATGGGTAGTGCCGCCGCCTACCAGTTAGCTAGCCGTGGTATGCGAGTGCTTGGCCTTGAGCGTTTTACCCCAGGCCATTCGGAGGGTAGCAGCCATGGTCAGTCGCGGGTGATTCGGCAGGCCTATTTCGAAGATCCGGCCTATGTGCCGCTGCTGTTGCGCGCCTACGAACTATGGGAGCAGATCGAGCGTGATTCTGGCAAATCATTGCTCACGATTACTGGTGGCCTGATGATCGGCAGTGAAACCAGCCACACCTTTACTGGCAGCCGTCAGAGCGCCCAATTGTGGAATTTGCCGCATGAGATCCTGAATGCAACCGACATCCAGCGGCGCTTCCCGCCACTGCTGCCCACGCCCGATGTTGTGGCGCTCTATGAAGCAAAGGCGGGCTTCTTGCATCCAGAACAGAGCGTTATCGCGCATCTCGATATTGCCGCAGCTCGTGGGGCAGAATTGCACTTTCGTGAGCCTGCCCTTTCCTGGGAAAGCCGTTCTGGTTCGGTACGGGTGACAACTGCCGATGCTGTATATGAGGCTGAAACGCTGATCATTTCGCCGGGTGCCTGGGCACCAGCCCTCATGTCCGATTTGCAGCTGCCCTTTACGATCACTCGCCAGGTGTTGTACTGGTTTGATCCGATTGGTGGGATTGCCCCATTTGATGCGCGCATCTTTCCGGTCTATATCTGGGAGGTTGCTGAAGATCTGCAATTCTATGGGTTCCCTGCCCAGCCGAATGTCCCAGGGGTAAAGGCGGCAATTTTCCATCGCGGCCAGGATGTTAGCGATCCAAATCAGGTTGATCGAACGATTAGTGATGCGGATACTGCCTATTTCCGCGAGATCCTGCAACCCAGGATTCCAACACTCAACGGGCCGTTGCTCTCCACCGCAACCTGCCTGTATACCGAAGTGCCAGATCAACATTTTATTATCGCAAACCATCCGCATCACGAAAATGTTGTGATCGCCTCGCCATGCAGCGGCCATGGCTATAAGTTCTGTAGCGTTGTTGGCGAGATCCTGGCCGATCTGGCAATTGATCGCACAACCCGCCATCCAATCGGTTTGTTTGATCCGGCACGCTTTTCACAAAAACCCTCTTGACAACCTGAGCTTATAGTGTTATATTAACACTAAATCAAATGGGGGACGGATGGCGTCCCCTCTCATTTACGCTCTATATAGTGTCAATATAACAATAAATGGAGGTAGACCGTGACACCACCGACCATCACGATTGTGATTGCCCAGTGTGTGCAGCGCAGTTTCATCAGCCCCTTAGCCGGGCCGGATCCCCGTTTGAAGCCATGCCACCTACATTGCGGGTATGCCAATGCCGTTCGATTGCTTGGTGGTGGCCCACAGAATCTGCCGAATGTGCTTGAAGATTTTCTCTGGCACAGCCATGGCGGGGCCGATGGCAACTTGGCTGGGAGCCAATATGTGCATGTTGTGTATGTTGATGATGAGCATCTTGACGATGGCAGCGCACTGACGAGCGAACATTTTGCGCAATTTGGCCGCCATTGTGTTCCTGGTGATGTTGATGAGTGCGGAATTGAGGGCTACCTGGGCACTGGCCGAACCGCAGAATGGCGTGGCCTACACAATGGCCGGACGCATGTCGTACGAACGCCTGGCCTGAACGACAACATGTTTGGCAGTGGCTTCATTCCGGTATTAACCAGCATCTGCCAGGAGGCCGAAGAGGTCTATGGTGTGCGCCCAGAAGATATTCAGATCGTGAACATTGGCGGCTGGAGCATCATCAAGGAGCTGTTCTGTGGTGTGTGGGAGCTGCTGCATCACGGAATCCCGGATTACCGCGAGCCAGATAATCGTGAGGCCACGATTCGTTTCCGGCGAGTGGCGCTTTCGGATGCACTAAGCTATAGCGTTCAGCGCGAACACCATAATATTGCCTTGGATGTCACCCGTATGATCGGCGGAATCGTTCTGCGAACCCACGAGGATGCACTGGCGTATTGTGGGCTGCGAACCAGTTAATAGCCGATAACCGAGAACCAAGAACCGAGAACCAAGAACCGAGAACCAAGAACCGAGTATTCAGGAGTCAGAAGTCAGGAGTCAGAATGCCGAGAACCAAGAACCCGTGTAGGGTGCGAACCCATGTGTCCGCCCAATACGAACCGAACACGTACGGGCACAGCGCGCTGTGCCCCAACAAGCCACCAACAGCCAGAGATTGCAGCCGTGGCATGACCAACAGATGTTGGCGCGTCACCGCCATCAAATACGAGTCGGGTGCCCTCTGGGCGGGAACGGTTTCCTACTGCCTGCCGCGCATAGCGGCGATAAGAGACAATCGAATGATTTTCGAACGCGGGTGCGGGGCGCAGCCCTGCTAAAGAATGAGCACAGCATGTCGATTTTTGATGCAAATCTTGGTCAGCGCCCTGCATCTGCCCTTGCACAGAAACCAGCAGCAAGCGATGATGTAATCGCGGAGCCTTTATCTGCATCCAAATCGCTACGGGCTGGTATTGGATTAACACTTGGCGAACGTCCAGTTCCGCTCTGCCCACCAGTGATTGTGTGGCCGGATGCGCTGGATGGTGAGTTGGAGAAGACATTGGCCGCTCTGCCGCTCGTGCCGCCACCTATCTCGCGTGTTCGCCCTGCCGAGCAAGCATTGGCCGAGATCGATGCAGCCCTGCGCCGTAATAGCGCCCGCGTTATCGTCAA
Source organism: Chloroflexales bacterium (assembly GCA_038214135.1). Classification (GTDB taxonomy): domain Bacteria; phylum Chloroflexota; class Chloroflexia; order Chloroflexales; family Roseiflexaceae; genus JANLSE01. The sequence continues at coordinate 15,287 of JBBQSD010000085.1, forward strand.
TGGCCTGTTCGATTTAGACGATCATCATTGGGATGATCGCTGATCATATTACTCACTAGAAGGAGAACAGCAACCATGGCAACTCAGAACATGACCCTGATTGCACCAGTATGTTCGTGCTGCGAACAACCAGCCACGCTGATTCCACGTGATGACCTTGCTAGGGCGTTGGCGGCTTGTCCAAATAGCGGGCAGCTCTATCGCGCTGAGGGTGGGCGCTATGCCCAAACGACCATGCCGCCGCTTGTTGCAGAACGGGGTGCGGCAGCAAGTGTACGGATCGACCTGAGCCGCACTGGCTATGCCTAATCGAGAGAACCCAGAATTCAGGAGTCAGGAGTCAGAATGCACTATCCAGAAACAAGCGAGCAAACGAACAAGGAGTTTTGTTGTTTCTGCGTTCTCAATTCTGACTCCTGTTCTCTTCACATTCTTGATGAAGTGGAGGTCTACCCTTCAATCTCAACGCGGTTACGGCCATTTTCTTTTGCTCGATAGAGTCGCTGATCGGCTCGTTTGACGAGTGTTTCAAGCGTATCATTAGCTGTCAATATTGCCACACCGAGGCTAGCAGTAACCCGCCCGATCTCAGGGTAGTCGATTGTTTCAAGCTGGCTGCGCAGTTGTTCGGCAAGCTGCAGTGCTTGGTCGCGTGTGACGTTGAGTGCAATGATCAGAAACTCTTCACCACCCCAGCGCCCAAATGGCATATTGGAGGGCAAAATATTGCGGATCGATTCAGCGAACCTGATCAATATCAGATCGCCGCTATCGTGGCCGAATGTATCGTTGATATTCTTGAAGTAATCAATATCGATCAGCATGACACCAAGTCCTCGGTTGGTTGCATGCGCTTGTTCAATGGCGTATTGGAGCGTTTTCACTGTAGCACGGCGGTTCGCAACACCAGTCAGGTAATCGACATTGGCTGCAACACTCAAATTCGCGACATCATCGCGGGCCTGTACGAAATTTTCTTTGAGTTGGGCAATACCAACCAGCACAGCAATATAGACAGGATGGGCAATATTCATATTCAGTAACAGGGCGAAGATATCGCTTGACATGATTGGCGCATCACTATAGATCAGTTGCTGTAATGTGGGAAGCAGCAGTGCCAGATAGATCAGGATCGAAGCGATGCGCGCCTGACGTGTTCGCAGAAACATGAATGCTGAGGTATAGACGAGTGGGAACCATTGGGTGAATATGGCCATATCGTAGATCGTGATATTGGGTACCAGGTGATAGATGATCGCATACACATAGATGAGCATGTAGACTGCCAGCGTTGCGAAGCTCAGCACCTCGATGATTGGTAATGTCGCTGGCCTGATCTGTAGGATGATCAGATACGTGATAAACGCTACTACTAGGAGTGGGTAAGCTACCTGATTAATCAGCATCAGGTGTTGCTCTCGTGACTCGAAAATCCAGATAACCAGAATAGCTGCCGCGCCGATCATTAAAAGCGATTTTAGGAGTCGCTGTTTGAAAAGCTGAAATGTATCGATCTGATCTGCTTGGTCCGATGAAGATTTTGAAGATGCTGGCATGAACGTTGTATCTATTCCTCAATTGTGCATATGCCGCGACAGAAAATCAGTGATCTTCTACAGATCTCTCTTAGTCTATGACGTGAACGTTAATCCTTGGGCACAATCGGAGTCGCAATGACTGAACAGTCTATGTATGGTTCCCCACATCCGCTACGCTGGCGTGTCGATCCAGGTGCTATCGCGCAGACAATGCGTTGGGCGGCACGCCATCCAGAAACACTCGCGGACGATCTTGATGGCATGGCCACGTATTTCCCACACTGGCTATTGATCGGATCACAGGCTGGTCGCTCCGTCCATTGTAGCGCATGTGGCATGCCTGGAGTCCCGACTGATGGTGCCATCCATTGTCCTGCTTGCCATACCTGCCTTTCGGCTGATGGTTTGGTATGGGTTGGGCACCTGCCAGCGCTAGCGCACCCAGAATCACGCTTTCTACAGAAACAAGAAGCATTACGAGTTGCTGGCTTTGATGAGATTCATGTTGATGGGTTGGATTACCTGCTGGTGCCACTGAGTGTCGCCTACCCTTCCGAATGGCCAAACGTCGAGCCAATTGTTCGATATGCACCGCGATGGCTGGACGCAGCCGGATTACCACGGGCATCGGGCGCGCATCACCTGATCGGTAATGGTCAAGCCTGCCTGTTTGCCTGGGGCCAATGGCAAGCCCAACCAATTCATTCCGTGTTGCAACAGCGTGTCGTGAATCATGTCGCCAGTTTGCTCAAAATAGTTACTGGTGTGAGTCCTAACAAGGCCTTTATTGGCCGTATTCATCATGACGATTGGACTCCATCAAGTGCTGATGATCTCGACAATGAACGGTGATAGTATGACAGCATCCTTTGCTGATCACTTCGTGCGTGCTATTCCAATTATTGGTGAAACGCTGCGTGCCAAACGTGTTGTCCTGCTTGGCCTGCCGCTGGCTACACCAATTGTTGAATATCTGGCGGCCTGTGGCGTTGGGCGCTGGATCATTGCAGCCGCGCCAACTCAGGCTGAATCGCCCAACTCTCTGCTGCTCAACCGTCTACACATGCGCCATGGATTTGCGTTAGCACCCACACTAACTGAATTGCCGCTTTCAGAATGGATTGCGGCAATTCGGGACGATGCTGCTGATCTTATTATTGCTGTTGGTGGCCAGCAAACCCTGGCAATTGCCCGGCATGCCGCTGGACAGGCGGGTATTCCAGCATTACTCTGTATGCCGCCAAGTACACAGGCTGCGTGTCGGGCCGAGGTTGTGTTTCCTGGTGAGGCTGCCCGCACCCCCTGGCCATCTCTCCCAGATCTGGAGAGGGGGGATGGCTTCATCAGTACGACGGGGTGGGATTGGCTGTGTGCTGCGCCCTTGCTGTCCGGGTTGGCACGCGCACTTCTATTGCGCGGCAGCCTGTACGAACGTCCAGATTTGGAAGAACTATGGGTGCGCGGCATGCGGATCGTGACTCTTGGAGGAACAGATCCATGTGCTGTCGATTGGTCGCTGCCGAACACGCCAATCCGTGCCGTCTCGGCGCACTATCAATCTCCGCCAATGTGCCGAGGGCGGCTGCTAATTGCCGGATTAGGCAGCATCGGCAGTGTTGCTGCTGCACTGCTGGCAGCCTACACCACCCAATTGGTTCTGGCAGATCCAGATAGCGTCGATGCATCCAACCCGGCCCGCCAACACTATACCCTGGCCGATCTGGGCTGTCCAAAGGCGTGTGCGCTACAAACAAGCCTTGCCGCGCAGTGCCCACAGATTGTTGCTGTGCCGGATGCATTGACCGATGAAGACCAGGTTGCGGCACTGGTGCGCCAGCATGGAATTACTGCTGCGCTGGTTGCAACGGGCACGAATGCCGATTTTGCGATTGCACGGGCATTGCGTGAATGCCATGTGTCCCATGTTGTTGCACGTTGCTACCCACGCGCGCGCTATTGGGAGGCCATACTTGTCGATGGCACACACGGTGCGCCTCTCGATGCCATTCGTGGGCATCTGCGGATTGGCCCTGCTCCCGCACCGACTCCAGAGCAACGTGCGGCCTATAGCGATGCTGGCGCGTTAGAGGCCGAACCGGCAACCCTGATCGAATCGGGATGGGCGGCTGCCTGGGCTGCACGGCTGGCCTGGCAACTGCTTATGCCAATTGGCTTGCGTGAGCGCTGGATGATCGAGGTGCTTGAGTCGCATAATACGTGCCTGGTCGGTGGGGCATATGTCGAACACACCCGTGATGGCCCTGCCTACGCAATCGATCTGCCTGGCCGGATACGCGCCTGGGCAACAGAACAGATCATAGGTGCGGTATAATTACTGTAGCAGGCGTGATGGGGTGTATGCCCAATTCATGCGCAGATGACGCAGATTGATCGACTGGTTCGACATAGTGACAAAATTAACTACAATGCGTGAGGCGATTGCGGCGCATGTCCAGGATGGGATGACGATTGCGATCGAAGGATTTACGGCATGTATCTGCTTTGCTGCTGGCCACGAGATCATCCGCCAGCAGCGCCGTGATCTGACACTCATACGCATGACGCCAGATCTGATCTATGATCAGATGGTTGCAGCAGGTGTGGCCAGTGGCATGGTCTTCAGCTACCTTGGCAATCCTGGCGTTGGGCCGTTATACTGTTTGCGCCGAGCGGTTGAGCAGGGTATCCCACAGCCTCTGGCGCTCGAAGAATACTCGCACTATGGCATGGTTGGGCGCTATCTTGCTGGTGCCGCGAAGCTGCCATTCTACCCATTGCGCAGCTATATCGGCTCGGATCTGCCGAATATCAACCCACGCATTCAGTTCGTCGCTAGCCCGTATGGCGATGGGCCAGTTGCCGTTGTCCCGCCACTCAACCCAGATGTTGCTATTCTGCATGTGCAGCGCTGTGATGTGCAGGGCAATGCCCAATCCTGGGGCCTGCTCGGTGTGCAGAAGGAAGCCGCCTTTGCAGCAACAACCGTGATCGTGGTGGCGGAGGAAATCGTTGATTCGGCGGTCATCCGTTCCGACCCAAACCGTACGATCATCCCTGGATTGGTTGTCGCTGCCGTTGTCCACGAGCCATATGGTGCGCATCCCTCCTATGTGCAGGGCTATTATGATCGCGATAATGCGTTCTATCTGGCCTGGGATGCGATCTCACGCGATCAGGCCCGTACCGAAACCTGGCTGGACGAATGGGTCTATGCTGTGCCAGATCGTGCGGCCTATCTTGCCAAAATGGATGCCGCAACCCTGGCACGTATACAGGTCGCTGCCGCATTGGCCGCACCAGTCGATTATGGCGATTATCGGTGATAACCCTGATACGGTGATGGGGTGATGGGGTGTATACCGAATTCATCCGCAGATGACGCAGATTATGCAGATTACGCACTTTAGTTTGCTGGTTGATGCGCATGAATCCATATGTTTGCATGTTCAGTCGTTACTGTGAGCAGTATAACTAATTAGCTTATCACCGTATCATGTTGTCACCTGGTCAAAAAAAAGAGAAACGCATGGCCTACACTCCATCGGAAATGATGATCGTTGCGGCGGCGCGGGCGTTGGCTGGTGCGCTGACGGTGTTTGTGGGGGTTGGATTGCCGAATGTGGCCTGTAATCTGGCCCAACGAACGGTTGCACCGCAGCTCGAACTGATCTATGAGGCCGGGGTGTATGGCGCACGCCCAGCCCGTTTGCCGCTCTCGATTGGTGACCCGACCCTGGTGAGTGGTTCGCTGGCCGCGATGCCAATGGCTGATCTATTTGGGCTGTATTTGCAGGGCGGGCGGGTTGAGGTTGCCATGCTTGGTGGCGCGCAGATCGACCGCTTCGGTAATCTGAACAGCACGGTGATTGGTTCATACGAAAAGCCCATGGTGCGGCTGCCAGGCAGTGGCGGTGCCGCCGAGATTGCCTTACACGCCAAGCGTACACTTGTGATCATGCGGCTCTCGAAGCGGGCCTTTGTGGAAACGTTGGATTTTCAGACCAGCCCCGGCCATCTGGAGGGTGGCGATGCACGGGTGCGGCATGGGCTACCTGGCGCAGGGCCAACATTGGTTGTCACCGATATGGCATTGTTTGATTTTGCGCCACCAGCGCACGAAATGCGGCTGGTTTCATTACATCCTGGCATTACCATCGATCAGGTACGCAGCCTGATCGGGTGGGATGTGTGTGTGGCAGCGGATCTCGGCCAGACACCCGCCCCAAGCGATGCTGAACTCGTGGCGATTCGGCAGGAATTGGATCCACAGGGGTTATATCGCTAGTGGTTTTGGCCGCTGTGTGCGGCAGCATTCTAGCCGCTGTGTGCGGTGGGCGATTGTTTTGCGGGGCTATGCACCCCGCACCCGCAGGCGGGGCGGTTCCGTCCGCGGGGTGCCCTTTGGGCCTTGCCCCGAACCCCGAATGGAACGTGGTGGTCCACCAACGCCCGTTAATCATGCCACGGCTGCAATCAATCGCTGTTGGTGGCTTGTTGGGCGGACACATGGGTCCGCACCCTACTTGGGTCCGCACCCTCCATGGGTTCGCACCCTCCATGGGTTCGCTTGTTCGTCGGTTCGTCGGTTCGTTGGTTCGTGTTGGGCGGACACATGGGTCCGCACCCTCCATAGGTTCGCTTGTTCGTCGGTTCGTCGGTTCTCGGTTCTCGGCATTCTGACTCCTGAATACTCGGTTCAAGAAAGGAATAGACGCATGGCTAGCACCAAAGAAACCATAACCGATGAGCTACGGGCCTTCATCGAGGCGCAGCAGATGTTTTTCGTTGCCAGCGCACCGCTCGCCGCCGATGGTCACGTTAATCTATCGCCGAAAGGCCTGGATTGCCTGCGTGTGCTTGGGCCATTACAGGTAGCGTATCTGGATCTGACCGGCAGCGGCAACGAGACATCGGCGCATGTGCGCGAGAATGGCCGCATCACGCTGATGTTCTGTGCGTTTGCTGGCCCGCCACGCATCCTGCGCCTGTATGGCACTGGAACGACTGTATTGCCGGAATCTTCGGTATGGGCCGAACTCAGCCCTTTGTTTCTTGAGTATCATGGAGCGCGGCAGATCATCGTGGCCGATATCAACCGTGTGCAAACCTCGTGTGGCTTTGCCGTGCCGCTGTATGAATACAGCGGACAGCGCGAGACACTGCTGAAGTGGGCCAACACCAAGAGTGATCAGGATTTGGAGAGCTATCGCCAGCAGAAGAACACAAGCAGCATTGATGGGTTGCCAACGCCAATTGGTGAGCAGGTGAGTGAGGAAGTGTAGGAGCCGCGATGCATCGCGCCTATACGGAGGCAGGAGGCACGGCCCATGTCATCCTGAGCCGCAGCGAAGGATCTCAGAGACGCATCAGGAGTCAGGGTAAAGACGCTCCGTTGGGGTGTCTTTATTGTAGCTGGTAGCGTCCCAACGCAATGAGACGAGCACGATCAGCAATTTGATCAATCCGATTGATCTTCAGCAATCGCACAGTGACGCGCCCTATGGCTGTCAACGGCTCAATTGCGCCTGTCTCACGAACTTTGAAGTGATCGCTCCAGGTATCGCGTCGCGGATGGAAGAGCACCTCAATTGCGCCTGTCTCGGGATCAATCGAGGAAAGATCGCTACCTTTGTATCTATTACAATCAGCACATGCAAGGCACAAGTTATCTTCCGTTGTTGTGCCACCATGCTTTTCAGCATAAATATGGTCGATTTCGTGAGTAAAGTAGGTATCTCCCTCATGAAGCCGACAATATTCGCAGTATCCACGCGCTCGCTCAACTACGTCGCGTCGCAATGAATCGGAGATATGACTCATGTGCCCTGGGCCAATTTTTCACGAGCGCGAATTTTTAGGCGGCGCACGAAATGTTCTAGCTGCATGAAGGAATCAAGCTCAGCCCGCTCGGCATCATTGAGTATTCCCTCACGATTATTCTCTAACAGATAACGTATCCGTTCCTGCGCTTCTGCCGATGGACGCAGTGCGATAACTGCTTCAGCCGTCGGTGCCGAGAGGAGAAAATCGAGCACTTCCTCGGATGGTGTAGGATAAGAGAATGCAAGCACGAATTACTCCTTTCTGTGCCGTATGTTTGCGTTGGGAGCATACATCGTTCCGGTCGTGCGATGAACTAGACATTGACTACCTCCCGCTCGATGAAAGGGCGCAATTCCTCACCCAGCGCTTTTTCAGTCACCAGATCAACAGGGCAACCAAACAGATCTTCAAGGTAAAATTGAACACCAAAATAGCGCTCTGATGTAGCTGGCCGATCAAAGGCAACCAGAATATCAATATCGCTACTCATTTTTGCGGCGTTTCGGGCTGTCGAACCAAACAGGGCTAGTCGTGTCACATTATAACGTTGGCTCAACGCAGCTTTACTTTGCGTAAGTAATTCGATGGCCTGTATTCGATTCATAACTACCTCTATCGATCACTTGGATTGTTCGATTGCATGATACTTGACCCAACACCTGTATCGAACAACGCCCGTAGCAGCAAACGGCGGCGTACGAGGTGCCTCAGGCTCGAATGAGCGCACGAGCGTTTGAATTGCCACCGACATTCTTTCAAACAGGTTATCTCAAACTGATCAGACAATCAATACATTATGCAATCACATACGTGAGTACAGCGTCTGGTTATAGCTAGAGTATGCGCCAACAATTGCCCAGTATTGTACCAGAGTTAGGTACAGGATTGCAGATTAATGCTATAGTATCTCATCCATATCCCCAACATCTGCAACGGAGGACAACATGACCACAATGTCCGAACCGACGACGGCCCAACTGCAACATGTGCTACACCCGCTCGACCCGCTTGGTGGTGGGGAGATCGCTGCGGCTGTGGCGATTCTGCGCGCCAGTGGCCACTGTGGGCCGCAGATCCGTTTCGCTACGCTTGTGCTCCAGGAGCCGCTCAAAGAAACTGTGCTTGGCTTCAAACAGGGCGATCAGATTGAGCGCGCGGTGTTCGCCGTGCTGCTCGATAACAGCGATGGCAACACCTATGAGGCGGTTGTGTCGCTCTCCGATGGGGTGGTGCGTTCGTGGACGCATATCCCTGATGTACAGCCGGGTGTGATGCTTGATGAGTTCTTTGAGTGCGAGACGGCGATGAAGAACGACCCGGATTTTCAGGCGGCGCTGCTCAAGCGTGGCATCAGTGATGTCAGCCTACTCATGGTCGATCCCTGGTCGGCGGGCAACTATGGCGATGAGCCTGAGTCCTGGCGCGGGCGGCGGCTGGTGCGCGCGCTCACCTGGATGCGCGCCGACGCCAGCGACAATGGCTATGCCCATCCAATCGAGGGCCTGGTGATCGTGTTCGATCTGAACGAGATGCGGGTGGTTGAGATCATCGACAGGGGCATGACGCCACTGCCACCCAAGGATGGCAACTACATCCCCGAGCGCTTGGGCGCGCTGCGGAGCGGCCTTCAGCCATTGGAGGTCGTGCAGCCCGATGGGCCGAGCTTCATAGTCGATGGCTACCATGTGAGCTGGCAGAAGTGGAGCTTCCGCATTGGCTGGACCACCCGCGAGGGGCTGGTGCTGCACATGATCAGCTATAACGATGATGGGCGTGAGCGACCGCTGATCTACCGCGCTTCGTTGGTCGAGATGACGGTGCCATATGGCGACCCGCACGAGAACCATCGCTGCAAGAATGCCTTTGATGCTGGCGAATATGGCCTGGGGACATTGGCGAACTCGCTGACGTTGGGCTGCGATTGCCTGGGCGATATCCGCTACTTCGATGCCCATATGCACGATAGCCGTGGCAATCTGGTGACGCTGCTCAACGCGGTGTGTATGCACGAGGAGGACTATGGAATCCTGTGGAAGCACGTCGATTGGCGCACCAACCAGACCGAGGTGCGCCGCTCGCGCCGCCTGGTCGTCTCGTTTATTGCCACGGTTGGCAATTATGAGTATGGCTACTTCTGGTACTTCTATCAGGATGGAACAATCCAGTATGAGGTCAAGCTGACCGGCATTATGCATACGGGTGCGCTGCCGCCAGGGGAGACGCGCCCATATGGCACGCTGGTCGCGCCGGGGCTGTACACGCCCAACCACCAGCATTTCTTCAATGTGCGGCTGGACATGATGGTTGACGGTCTGAACAATTCTGTCTATGAGGTGCATACTGAGGCCGAGCCGCTTGGCCCGAATAATCCCTATGGCAATGCCTTTTTCACCAGAAAGACGCTACTGGCCAGCGAGCGGGAGGCGCAGCAGCAGGTTGACCCGCTGAATGCCCGCTACTGGCTGATCGCCAACCCCGAATCACTGTCGAGCCTGGGGCAGCCGGTGGCCTACAAGCTGATGCCAGGCGACAACGTGCGCTCGTTCGTCCATCCCGATTCGAGCGTGAGCAAGCGGGCTGGCTATATCAACAATCACTTGTGGGTCACGCCCTATGCCGCCGATGAGAAATACCCAACTGGCGATTACCCCAACCAGCACCCTGGTGGTGCGGGGCTACCAGCCTGGACGGCGGCCAACCGTTCGATTACCAACACCGACATCGTGGTCTGGTACACCATGGGCGCACATCACATCCCGCGCCCGGAGGATTGGCCGGTCATGCCGTGTAGCTATATTGGCTTCATGCTGCGCCCGGTCGGCTTCTTCGAGCGCAACCCAAGCCTGGATGTACCGCCATCTGCGGCTATGGATTGCTGCGACTAGGACGCTATTTCATCCGCAGGCTGAAGCCTGCGGCAAGGGGCAACACCGCGCCCGCAGGCTGAAGACTGCGACAAGGGGACGATCAACCCTTGCTGCGGGCTTCAGCCTTCTAAACACATCGAACAATGATCCCGCAGGGACGCGATATATCGCGTCCGTACGTAATTCGGCATATGGCGAGAGCCATGAATATTCCATTGTGCGCTGAGTTTAGGAACCGATCCTTCTGCCTTGCTAATGCATATTCAGCGGCAGATACAGCAGGTAGGCGAGCTGTTCCGCTAGCAGCCCTGAACGATTTGCGGCGTTATCATCAGCAAAGGCATAGAGGATCGGCGTCTTCGTCGCATCGATGGTGAATGGCGTTGTGTAGGGCTGGAAGGTCGTCCCATCGAGTGAGTAGAGCCGAATCATCTGGTGACAACGGGTAAATATACGGATGATACGTTAGGCGCTTCTAAATTGATAGTTGTGTTTGCTGCTTGTTGCTTATCGTAACTTATGGTACCAAGCAATTTTATGCCTGGTACTAGAGTGATTTGCGATGAAATAAGATTAGAAAGCCCTGTTTTATCATAAGCTAGCATACTTACTTGATGTACTCCACCTTGACGCGCTGTAATCTCGATCTTATATTTCCCCTCTAATGGTGTGCCTGTACTAAAGACATACGCTTCTACAAATGCAGAATTATCATCTCTCGAACCTAGCACTTCAACTTGGTAAAGCGAGTCGAGAATGCTATTGTTTAACGTCTTATCTTGTGCATTGTATCGCAATTCGCGCCCAACAGGATCGGTTATTGTGATAGATAGTAAACTATCATTTCCTGCTACTGCCTGTTGTTGACCAGCAACTATATTGCCTACCCCTGTAGGCGGGTGAATTATCATTGTGAGATAACTGGGCTCCTTAGGCGTTGACCCATATTTGCGATAGCCTAAGTAAGAAGTGCTCTTTAGTGTTGAGAGGTTAAAACCTCCAGGATCATTTACATTCCAAGTATCATTTGTGCTACTTCCAGTAGCCACTAGGAAATGTCCGTTCGAATATGGACGGGACTTTGTGTTTAATATTATGGGAGAGCGATTACATACATATGTATTAACGACTCCTTTATCAGGTCCCCACCCTTCATAGTAATATAACTGTATTCCCTTCACGTTACGTGCATATTCTGCAACCTTTGGCCATAAAATAGAGCTACCGCTGTACCCTTTATTTTCACGAAGCC
>JBBQSD010000086.1:0-26399 GCA_038214135.1 Chloroflexales bacterium
TTGGTTCAGGAACAATTGTGTCAGCTGCATCCGCACATCCGCGACCAAATCCACGTTGTGCCATCGCTACGCAATATCTCTGAACCCGAACGCACCCGCTACCTTGAGGCCAAAGAGCTGGATTGGGATACATTACAGCGCCAATCCATATTAGATACCATGCAGCAGGCCGGGCAAAAAGTAACCAGTTTTGATCCGCAACAAGGCTTCAGGCATGTGCGGTTTGCCGAATTACGGGCTGGCGAGAAGTTGATCGAGGCTGGCGCACCGGCCACCTTTGTGTATATTCCACTCGGAGATGGGCTGAAGATCATTCCACTTGGCGGGTATCAATCCTTCTCGGTTGCCGCCTGGATGCCACTCGGCACCACGGGTGTGATTCGCGGTGATACCCGCAATGCCGATATCATCGCCGAACAGCATGTCGCACTGTTGATCATTCCGAAGGAAGTGTACCTGCGCTATTGGTATGATCCATATTCGCCAGTGGAACTCATGCGATTATTGAGTGAGGGTATGGAGTGACACATTGATACACGCTCGTCCGCTGCGCATCGCCCAATATGGCACCAAACACGGCCATGCTGCTGGCAAACTGGAATCATTACGAACAAACGCTCGTGTCGAATGTGCTGGTGTATTCGAGCCAGATGCTGTGCGCCGTGCGGAATTACAGCAGGCCGGCTGGCCATGGCAGGGTGTGCATTGGTTCGGGGATGCCGAACAAATTCTTGGTGATCCATCGATCATTGCGGTTGCTGCGGAAGGGCGCAATGACGAAAGCCTCAATCAGGCAGAGGCAATTATTCGAGCCGGTAAGCACGTCTGGTACGATAAACCAGCCGGAACGGACTGGCAGCAATGGCAGCGTGTTGTGGCGCTTGCCGAACAGCACCGCCTGACAATCCAGATGGGCTATATGTTCCGCTACCACGCTGGCTTCCAGCAGATTGCAGAATGGGCGAAATCGGGGTTGCTTGGTCAGATCTACGCAGTCCGGGCACAGATGTCAACCTGGATTTCGCTTGAGGCACGCCGTGTGATTGCGGTTCATCCCGGCGGCATCTTCTATGATCTGGCCGGTCACATGCTCGATCAGATCATCTGGTTGCTCGGCAGGCCAGTGGGGGTTACATCGTTTTTCCAGGATGCCAGTGGCAGTGTGCCAGGGTTTCAGGATCACACGCTGGCGGTGTTTTCCTACCAAAGGGCATTGGCGAGTATCGAGATTGCGGCGATTGAGGTACCACCGCCAGCCAGGCGCTTCGAGGTGTATGGCGATTGTGGCAGTGCCATCATGGAACCATTCGAGCCAGCCAACCCAATTCGGTTGTGCCTGAATCATGCGACCGCCGGATTTCAACAGGGTGAGCAGCGCATACCAATCCAGAACTGTTCCCGCCAGGAACTGTATGATCGGGAACTAACAGCATTTTTGGGTGTCATCACCGGCGAACGCCAACCCGAACGTCCATTCGCCCATGATCTGCTGGTACAGGAAACGCTGCTACGGGCAACGGACCATAGTAGGGGCGTATCGTATACGCCACCATAAACGCCACATTGAACTGATGTTACGCCCTGATTGGTCGCTTGTTCCGTATTCTGACTCCTGACTCCTGAATACTCGGCTCATCCCCCAACCATCTTGGTCTTATAGCCCATGCCAGTCAGCGCCGTCGCAACCCGTTCACGATGATCGCCCTGAATTTCGAGCTCGCCATCCTTGAGTGTGCCACCCGCGCCGCACTGCTGTTTCAGGGTCTTCAGCAGTGCCTCAAGCGTCGCTGGATCATGGCGTAACCCACTGATCACGGTGACTGTCTTGCCCGCCCGTCGTTTCCGATCCCGCATAATCCGAGCCGTCTGTTGGTTGGCCGATGGGTACGCGGCAGCCGATTGGGCAATTGGCTCAGGCTCAGGATCGGGATCGGTTGTGTAGACAAGGCGGCTATTTGGGCGCTGTTTCATGCCAAAACCTCACAGGCGAAATATCTTCTACGCTAGTTATGATACCACTAGACCCAATACCTTTCAGATAACGAATCGTGCATGTCAACGGTGCGCTTGCCGCGCAGAGCCCCTCTTCCCGCAGGGGAATACCGCATTCCAATGCCGCGCAGAATTCCTCTCCCCGCAGTGGGAGCGGGGTTGGGGTGCGGGGAAAAGAATGGCACCGCCTGTTATTTGAAAGGTATTGCCACTAGACCAGGAGTCAGAAGTCAGTATCGCGAGCAAAGGAACCAGGCAGCAAAGATTATACTGATTCTTGTTCGCTTGTTCGCTTGTTCGTGGTTCTTGGTCATTCTGACTCCTGAATACTCACCTGTACCCACCGTACGTATAATACGCCAATGAAGCGTATCAGCGGAAGGAACCCCAATGGTCAAGCGGCCGGTCGTATTCCCCTATCTCGTTCTGTTGGGTGGCGTCCTGGTTGTCGCATCATCATCGATTATGATCCGGCTGCTCCAGGGCTATGGTGTACCATCGATCCAGGTCGCTGCTGGTCGGCTGGTGTTTGCGGCCATCATCCTATTGCCATTGGGCCTCTGGTGGGTGCTGCCAGAGATACGGCAACTCGCTCGGCGCGATCTCGCACTTGCGGCATTATCGGGCGTCCTGCTAGCAATCCATTTCGCCAGTTGGATCACATCACTGGCCTATACCTCGGTTGCCTCATCGGTTGCGCTGGTTTCCACCAATCCACTATGGGTTGGCCTCGCCTCGCTGTTTATTCTGCGCGAACGGCTTGCCCCATTGATGATCGCCGGGATCGCGCTGACGGTCGGTGGCAGTGCGCTGATTGGGATCAGCGATAGCAGTGGAGCCAATGCCGCCAATGCAATGGTTGGCAATGGGCTGGCCCTACTTGGCGCAATCAGCGGATCGGGCTACTTCCTGATTGGCCGAACGCTACGCCCGCGTATGACGATCCTGGCCTACATCTGGCTGGTCTATAGCAGCGCTGCAATCGTTCTGCTTGTCGCAGCCATGGCCGATGCAGGCCTGCGTGGCCAAATGCCCCCATTCGTCGGCTACCCCTGGCCGGTCTATCTGTTACTGCTTGGCCTGGCTGTTGGACCGCAACTGCTTGGCCATACATCATTCAACTGGGCCTTGCGCTACCTCTCGGCCACCTTTGTCACAATCAGCATCCTTGGAGAACCGGTTGGCTCGGCGCTGCTGGCGCTGCTGATCTTCAAGGAAACCTTCGCTGATCTTCAGTTGGTTGGCTTTCTGGTGTTACTTATTGGAATTGTACTGGCCGCTCGCTCCGAACGTACCGTAAGCCAGGCTACGCCTGCCACCGATTCCTCAGAAATATAACTGCCCAATTCTTGGTTCTTGGTTAAAGAATGTTGGTGGCCCTTCAGCGCCCGTTGGTCATGCCACGGCTGCAATCGAGATGCGTTGGTGGCTTGTTGGGCACAGCGCGCTGTGCCCGTACTTATTCCCTTATTCCCTTGTTCAGGTATTGGGTTCTGCCTCCTGCCTCCTGCCTTCTGACTCCTGACTCCTGAATACTCACTTTGGTGCTCCATCTGTAATATCGATCTTCTATGATTGCAAAGGTTCTCAACTGGTTTTTAACCTGAAATGAGAGCCAGATGAAGAATATGCTCTATATGAGGCGATACAATGGCGGGCGAACGGATTCTGATCATTGAAGACGAACTATTGATCATTCAGATCTACGAAAAGGTATTGCATGAGTCAGGCTACCAGACAGCCGCAGTCCAGGATGGAATAGATGCACTGACATATGTTTGCGATTGGAAACCGGATCTGATCATTCTCGATCTTATGATACCCGGCCTCAATGGGCTGGAGATCTGCCGCGCTCTGCGGCATATGCCTGGGTTACAGGCCATCCCGATATTAATGGTGACAGCCAATGTGCATAGTGCGGATCGGGTGAAGGGCTTGGAGGCTGGCGCTGATGATTATCTGACCAAGCCATTTAATATAGATGAACTCGCAGCTCGCGTGCGGGCGCTGCTCCGACGTGCGTTATATCATACATTGGCCGCTAGCACCGAACCGGCAGTAATTAAAATCGATGATCATACACTTCAGGCGCGTATTGGTGAGCAATTGATCGCACTTACCCGTATAGAACATCAGTTACTGAGCTATCTTGTTCGGAATGAAGGAACGACCTGTTCGAGCGAACGATTGTTGCGCGATGTATGGGGATATGCAATTGATTGTGCCGAACCGGGGTTAGTGCGCTGGCATATGATCAACCTGCGTAGTAAGATCGAGCCAGATCCGCAACACCCCCGCTATATTCATACGATCCGCAGCCGAGGATATATCTACAGGCCGTCGTAGGATGCCATTGGGGTAGAGGCGGTTCGAACCGCCTCTACGGTCATTGTTGGCTACGAAATCGGCTGACAGACCGCTTCCGGCCCGCGGCCAACATGGGCTTTGAAGAAACCCCGCACCGATGCCTCATCAAACGCATCCAACTTCAACAAATAATTCCATGCAGTCAGGGCAATTGGCACATCTAGTGTCGCGCTGGGGCGTGGAACCAGAATAATACATGGGTTCTGGCGCTGCAAATCACGAGTGAGATCAGATAATTTATCAATCATTGGCTGATCGAGGCCCTCACGATAATGAATAATCACGCCGCCATGCTCGATATTGTGAACAGTAATGGTATCCGAGATTGGTTTCGTCTGCACACCCCATGGCGCAACGCCGCCACCCCAATGGTAGCCCGATGTTGGTGGATTTGAGTTATAGGGCACAGGCAGTGGATCATTGGGAGTCTGAAGATGCAGGCTCGGCCCAGAATCATCGATCTGGGTACCAACAGCAGGGCCGTTACTATTGGTGAACGAAAAAATGGCAGCTGCGGCAATGATCAGCCCAACTGCCACTCCACCAATGATCAATGGAGTATTATTTTTCTTCTTTGTGACCCGCCCCTGACGCCCGCTACGGCGTGCATTCGATTGTGACATTCCTTGCTCCTCGTTTGGTTGTTACAGTTTATCGCTGCGAAATAATAGCATAAACAATGGCAATGTCACCTGGTCAATGCAACAGCAACCTGGGCTGCCACCCGCGCATTCTGCCGCAGCAGCGCGATATTGGCACGCATGCTCTCGCCAGATGTCTCCTCGGCCATAGCCGAGAGCAAGAAGGGCGTCACTGCCTGACCACGGATGCCAGCAAGTTGCATGCGCTGTAGCGCCCGCTCAATCGCCGCCTCGACTTCCCGTTGATCAAGGGCGGTTTCGGTTGGTGGCGGCACGGCCAGCAGCATACCAGCGCCATTCAGCGCCCGATGTGCATTCCAAACAAGCGCTGCCTCGTTTGGCGTCTCGACCCGTGCCGAAATCGGTAGTCCGCTTTCACGGCAATAGAATGCGGGAAACTCGCTGGTTGCCAACCCGAGCACAGGCACGCCAATGGTTTCCAGGTATTCCAGGGTGGCTGGCAGATCGAGGATCGATTTGGCCCCTGCACACACCACAAAAACCGGTGTACGGGCCAGTTCGGTCAGATCTCCCGAAATATCCCAGCTCTCACGGGCACCGCGATGAACCCCACCAATGCCGCCTGTCGCAAAGACCTGCACACCAGCGAGGCAGGCCAGTGCCATCGTCGCTGCCACGGTTGTCGCGCCATCGCGATTGGCTGCAACTGCATAGGCAATATCACGCCGCGATAGTTTAAGCACATCGTGAGATTGCGCGAATCGCTCGATTGCCGCCGCATCCATGCCAACGGTTGGCATGCCTGCAACAACGCCAATAGTGACGGGTATGGCCCCCTGGCTGCGTACCTCGGCTTCCATCGCATAGGCCAGTTCAACATTGTGTGGGTATGGCAGGCCGTGCGCGATCACGGTGCTTTCGAGCGCCACAACCGGATCATTACGCAGGAGAGCTGCCTGTATCTCGTGCGGGATGTGGATTGTTGGGTTATTCATTTGACCTCAAATGGCGTGATGGTTGTTATTTTGCTTGAATCGCCCAGCACCACAAAACTATACTTGCCTGGTGCCAGCTTGAGTTTGGCCGTTTCGAGATCGAAGCTCGTCTCGCCCTGCTCACTTGCAAGATCGGCTAGGCCACTCGGAAGCACTGCATTTGGAGCGTTCAACCAGGTAAACAGTTTTTCTTTCGGGAAATAATTTCGCACCGTAAAGCGAAACACGGTTCCTGCAGGGCCAGCAATAGGCTCGACACTCACCGCTGGTGTGGTATCGGGAGTTGCACCCGCAATTGTTAGGGTTGTCTCGTTACTGCGAACACGCGATCCAGAATGTTCATCGTAGTTGACCGAAGCACGGATACGCATTGGCGCATTATCCAGGCCAGGCGCATTATTCAGCTTCAGGAACACCCGTGCATCCCGAATCTCACCTCTTCGCAATGTTCCGAACATAATCACAATCTTCTCGTCTGCAACCTCCATAACCCAGCTTGTCTTCTGGGACAGTTCGATTTTGACCAAACTGAACTGCCCTTTTGGCAGCGGAAGTGTGACATTCGTTCGGCTGGCTTTGCCATCACCATCGTTTTCGAGTGTAATATCGTAGCGAATAATATCGCCACGCGCCGCCGTACTAGGAGTTGGCCATAGGCGAATGTTCAGATCGGCGACGCGGCCATCCTGAGCGCTAACTGGTACGGCGGCTATAACAAGTACCAGAAGCATCATGAAACCAAGCACACGGTATCGCATCCAAGCCTCTTTCAGGTGTATCTCAGATTCTATTAATGATCCTCTTATGTAGAACCTGAAACTTATTTTTGCTGTACGACGTTACAGATATAGAAGGATGAAGACAGCGGCTTCGGCGACCACTGTCGGGTGCGATAGCACAGTTCTTCCCTCATGCCGGCCCCAAGCACCTCCGGTCGTCGTAGGGCGACCTAGACCTCATACGGGAGGGTGTGGCACCTAAATGCGGCACCCTCACCGGTTACCTCATATTAGCTTACAGCTCACAGCTTTCAGCTTGCCAACGATAGATGCTTGTATCATCAACAAGCTTTGGATGGCCAGAACAAGTGTTTATCTGCACGAAAAGCTGACGGCTGATAGCTGACGGCTCGTTTCTACACCAACAACGCCATCCCACTTGCGCCGGTATCGGCTGCACCTGCCAGCGTTCGATCTGCGCCAATACTGATTGCATGAACCAACCCGTGGGCGCCATGGCTCTGTGGCATCCGAATAATCGGGTGGTGATCCCGAATCTTGGCACAAGTATACTCGGGAATCCGCAGGTGGCAGACAATCCGCTCGCCCTGGCAATCGAAGCGCGGTGCTGCTACGGCATCGCTAACGCTCATGCCAAAATCGATCACATTCAACAGAACCTGCAACACCGATGTGATAATCCGCGATGCGCCAGGCGCACCAAGCACCAGAATCGGCTGATCGCCATTATAAACAATCGTTGGAGCCATGCCAGTGCTGCGGCCTTTCCCTGGAGCAATCGAGTTACGCCCGCCGGGAGTTGGGTCAAAATTGATCATGGAATTATTGTACATAAAACCAAGGCCGGGTGTAATCACACCAGATGATATGCCCAGCGAATGGGTCAGCGCCACACAATTGCCCAATGAGTCAACCACGGTGACATGGGTGGTATCGGGTGGGCCGGATGGCACCTGATCAACGCGAATCGGGTGACCTGTCTCGATCTGGGCACGCCATTCAACCGCTCGGGCTTTGCTCGTCATCCAGCTCAATGGAACATCAACAAATGCAGGGTCGCCCAAAAACAGATTGCGGTCGGCAAAGGCGGCTTTCATTGCCATCGAAACCAGGTAGATATATTCGGCGCTATTATGCCCAAGGCTCTTGAGATCATATCCTTCGAGGATATTCAGCATTGCTAACAGGGTTGGCCCGCCATGCGGTGGCTGTGATGTGGCGATCCGCAGGCCATTATAGCTGCCCTCGACTGGCTGCTCATCCCGTAATGTATAGTGCTTGAGATCATCGGCAGTCACAAATGCCTGGTTGGCATCAAGATCGGAAGTGATCCTGGCGGCCAATTCACCCTGATAAAAATCATCGGCACCATGGCGTGCGAGGTGGCGCAGGGTGGCGGCATAATCCGGGTTGCGGATCGTCTCACCTTCATCATATGGCCGCCCATCGTGTAGGTAGATCCGGCGCGCTTCGGCATTATTCTCGACATAATCGAGCAATGAACACGATTCTGGGTAACGGCGGCGGGTTTTCCAGCGGTTCGCCAGGTGCGTATCGGCCATATAGCCAGCCTCTGCCGTCTCGATTGCTGGTGCAATTGCGGCATCCCAGGAGATCGTGCCCCAGCGGCGCAGGATCTCGGAGAGGCCGCGCACGGTGCCGGGTGTACAGATCGATTGGTAGCCAAGATCATTGACCTTGCCCTGCAAGAAGTAGCCCCAGCCATCGGGATTCATGCCGATCAGAATATCCTGCCACATATTGGGTGTCACTCGGGAACCGGCCAGGGCCGGCGCATCAAGCAGGATCGGTTTGGCCTGCCCAGCCAGATGCAGGGTCATCAGCGTATAGCCACCAATGCCACACATCTGTGGGTTAACAATCGCCTGGACGAAGGCGCAGGTCACGGCTGCATCAATTGCATTTCCACCGCTCATCAACACACGAGCACCAGCCTCAACCGCCAACGGCTCGGGAGCAACAATCATGCCATTCATGGGCATATCCTTTTGAATCAGCGCGTATACTATGAGCATAAGGGTACCACGCTTTTGGGAAGTGCAAGAAGCGAAGCTGGGGTTTGGGGGTGCAACCCCCGAGAAAGACCCCCTGCTTCTTTACCCGTCTGGTAGGATTGTAATATGTACGAAGCTGGGGTTTGGGGGTGCAACCCCCGAAAGAATTCCCCTGCTTCTTTACCTATCCGGTAGGATTGCAATAGAGAAAAGAAACAGAGGAGGAATCATATAATGGAACATCAAGAACGTACAGTGCTGTTCGTCTGCACTGGCAATTACTATCGCAGCCGCTATGCCGAATACCTGTTTAATGCGACGATTCCGCCAGAATTGAACTGGCGGGCCGAATCACGAGGATTTGAACCATCACCCCAAAACCCAGGGCCGATCAGCAGCGACACTGCCAAACGCCTGCGTGAACGGGGTATCGCCCCGGAACAATTCCGCGAACCATTGCAGTTGACGGAAGCCGATCTGGAACAGGCCGATCTGGTGGTGATGCTGGATGAGAACGAGCACCGGCCCTACCTTCAGAATGGCTTTGCTGTATGGGAACAACGAGTAACATACTGGCAGGTTGCCGATCTGTTATGGGGCTTCACGCCAGATCAGGCATTGAGTTTGATTGATCAGGAAGTAGCGCAGCTCATTAAGGAGTTGAGTTAGGTGCTTTCAATCGCGGCTGTGCGCCTCTCGCACCTGCGGTCGGGGTGCCCTGTGGGCCACACCCCCGGCCAGGAACCTTGTCCCTGGACCCTGAATGAACCACTGTAGCACTGCCATGCCCGTTGGTCATGCCTCGGCGGCGGTCAAGCGGTGCCTGTGGCTGTTCGTTTGTGTGCTGGTTTCCTTGTTTAAAGAATGTCGGTGGCACTGCCATGCCCGTTGGTCATGCCTCGGCGGCGGTCAAGCGGTGCCTGTGGCTGATAATGGCTCCCCTCTCCCGGTGTGGGAGAGGGGCTGGGGGTGAGGGCAATTCTCGGTTCTCGTCTTCTGACTCCTAACTCCTCGCCCCTATACCGCCTGCAACAGCAGTACCCAATCACCCGCCCCCGGTCGCGTGAACGTGTGGGTGCCACTCCCCGCAACCGCCCCGCCATCCGTACGCTCGCCGGTGCTGGGGTTGATCCAGGTGACACGCAGCGTGCTTGCGAACCCATCCAGGTTGATCTGGATCATGGCATTATCGGGCAGATAGGCCATGGCCAATTGTCCATCGGGCGTACTGGCCAGCGCCATCGTCTGCGCGCCGCTGGCCGGGTTGGCGATCCGCTCGGGCGTGGGCACCAGATCCCACCAATTCACGCGGCTGAAGATCGCGCGGAACACGCCCATCTGTGCCGCCGAGGGGAACTGCAACCCGCGTGCCCAATAGTTGGCCGCGTTCGGGTCGCGCTCCCAGCCCCACACGCCAAAGGCGCCATAGCTGTAGCCGCTGGCCCCGGAGAGCAGGCTCAGGTAGCCCGCCGCCCGCGCATCCAGCGCCGTGCCGGAACGATAGCCACCCAGCCCGGCTCCGGTGCCGTTCGCATCATAGAACGCTTCCAGGTTCAGCACCGGGCGGATCGGGCGGGCATTCCAGAGGCTCAGGTTCCAGGCAACCGCCTGCGCATACACCAACGCCCGATCCCCGCCATTATGGCCGGTCTGGTTGCTATACAGGCGCATGTAGGGCTGGGATGTGTACGGTTCGGCCCACACATTGGTCGGCTGGCCACTGGGGGTGCCCGGGTGCTGGGTGATCAGCGCCTGCGGCACGGCCTGCTGGATAGCCATGCCCACCGCATCCATCTCCGGCAGGTACGGGCGATCAAAACTGGGCGCGAGCAGGACATGGTCACCGGCCAGGCGCGCAGCCAGTTGGCCGGCAAAGCGCTGTTCTGCGGTACCAGGCGTGATGATTTCGTCCAAGGGGTCGGCCAACCCAATCACCAGCACCACCAGCCCGCGCTGATTGGCGGCGGCCACCTTGGCGGCGAAGGCATCCCAGAAGGCCGGGTTGGGCTGGCGGGTATTCGCATTGAAAAAGGGCGTGCGGCCCGCATGGTCGCTGGTGGCCGCCCATGTCGGAGCCAGCGCAATCTGGATCACCGTGAAGCCCTGAGCCACGCGGGTATCAAGATACTGGCTCCATTCAGCATCGCTGGCGCGCAGCGGGATCGCCCAGGCGGTATCGCCCAGCCAGAAGAACGGCGTCCCATCGGCATGGGTCAGGAAACGTCCCGATGGCGCGACCGTCAGGCGGCCATGGATGGCCAGATCGCTGCTGCCACTGGCGGGTAGTACCTGCACGCTACCCGATTGGGTCAGGCCCGAGTCCGCCGGAGTGCTGCTGGTCGTCCACGTCCAGGTGCCGGGGGCGGGGAACATGGTGCGGATAGCAACGGTCTGATCGCCATCCCAGAAGCCATCCTGATCAAACGTGGTGCCATCCGGGCCGCGAAAGGTGACGTGCAGATCCATCGCGTTATAGGGATCAGCATAGGCACCCGTTGCGCTGAGGCGCTGCTCCCAACGCTGCCACATAATAGCCTGGGAGCTGTCGCCCGGAATGCTGGTTGGCGTCGGCGTGCCGATCGGCTGAGTCGTTACTGTTGGCAAGGCAGTATTTGTTGGTTGGGCCGTTGCGGTTACTGTTGGCAAGGCGGTGTTTGTCGGTTGGGCCGTTACGGTTGGCAGTGCATCTCCAATCACTGGTAGCTTTTTGGCGTTGGCATTGCTGGAGATCTGTGGCAATGCAACCATATAGGGCCGCTGCGTATTCAGCGCCGCTATCGTTGGTTGCGCCAGGCTGCCACTCATAAAACTAAATGCTCCGATGAGCAGTGAAAGCAGCGTGAGGCGGAGAATGAAGCCAGCATGTGTAGCTGAACGCATCATCGCACCCTCCTTTAACTAATTATTTACGAAGATGAGTATTTATTCATCCAGCGGCAGTGTAGCAGCCGAGGAGGGGTTCTATCTATCACCCAACAGTCCATCCTTAACCTATTTTTTACCTCTATGAATGATTAGTCACGTATAGGACCAACGTATGGCTGTAATAGGATCAAAATGAAATGATTCAGGGCGCAAAAAAACAGCGCCTGCCTTCTGGCAAGCGCTGTTCAAAGATGCTGGAGGGTTTGCCGGAACAGTTTCAACGCATCCTGTGCTACTATTGCTAGCAGCTATGATCATGCTGGAATGGCGAGTGGCTACTAGGGCTTGATCGCTGGGCGTTGCCAATGCTCGGTGTCTCAGGGTTCCCTGGCACACTCTTCCGCCCGCGTGTGGCTTCCGCTACCAGCCGACCATAATCGTTGCTCTTTTGATATGGAGTAATATGTTGTGAATCAACTGCTGCCGATCTTTTGGCATCTACCTGCAGCACAGGTGCTCGAACAGGATCTTGGCGTCTTGATTGAGGGTATCAAACAGGGCCGCATTACTTCTGCCAACACGCTCAAATATGTGTTTATGGCCACCAGCGCAAACTTTGGCAATATGTTTAGCCTGGCTGGCGCATCACTGTTCCTGCCATTTCTGCCGCCCAAGCAAATCCTGCTTGCGAATCTGCTGACCGATTTTCCCGAGACGGCAATTGCCACAGATAATGTCGATCCATCGGCTGTCGAAAAGCCTCGCCGCTGGGATTTGCGCTTTATTCGCAATTTTATGCTCACGTTCGGCCTGGTCAGCTCGCTGTTCGATTACCTGACATTCGGGGTGTTGGTATTGATGTTACACGCCAGCCCAGAGGAATTTCGTGCTGGCTGGTTTGTCGAATCGGTGATCTCTGCATCACTGATTGTGCTCGTGATCCGCACCAACGGCCCATTCTACACAAGCACACCAGGCAAAACCCTGCTGATTGCCACGCTTACCGTTGATGCACTGACACTGGCGCTGCCATACACGCCACTTGCCAGCTTCCTGGGCTTCAGCCCCATCCCGCCACTGTTTGTTGTGATGCTGGGGATCATTCTGGTGTTGTATATGCCGACTGCCGAGGTTGCCAAATACTTCTTCTATCGGTGAATGCATATGGTATCCGCACAGAGATGATGCAGAAGAACATCATTCTTTGTAGACTCTTCTGGATCTATTATTGCTAGATCCACGATTGAATGAAATCCCAAAGGAGCGATCAATGCAGCGACCACATCTCCACTCGTATTGGCGGCAGTTTCTTATGATCAGCCTACTACTGATTGGCAGTTGGCAAACCTTGTATACCAATGCCGCAGATAACCTAACCGTCTCGGTCAGCGCATCGAATTTCCAGTTCACACCGGCTGTCACAACCATTACTGCTGGCACGACGGTCAGTTGGACGAATGCTGGCGGTTTTCATAATGTCGTCGCCGATGATAATAGCTTTACCAGTGGTGCAGCAGCCACCCAGTTCACATTCCAACGGCAATTTTCCACGCCAGGGACCTATGCCTATTATTGTGTTGTCCATGGGGCACCAGGCGGTAGTGCCATGTCCGGGCGCATTATCGTCGTTCCTGCTTCATTACCATTTTCTAATTATCTGCCGTTGGTGGTACGTCCATAAGCATTCAGTTCTTGACATTCAGCATTTTCTGCCGATCAATGCCAGAAGATCAAGGGCATCACGTATTCCGTTGCGTTCGTGCCACGCGAGTTCTTCCAATGAATACTCCATGAGCGTATGGCCAGAAGAAACAGGAGATTTCGCCTTGCGATGAGTTTAGCAGCCGCGCCCTTCAGGGTATACCTATGAGAGCATGTCCGGGTCGATACCCAATTCACGCAACTTCGTTGCCAATCGTTCGGCCCGACTATATTCCTGTTCGGCGCGACCATACTCCTGTTCGGCCCGACTATATTCCTGTTCGGCGCGTTCGCGCTCCTGTTCGGCGCGACCATACTCCTGCTCGGCGCGTTCGCGCTCCTGTTCGGCGCGTTCAGCACCAGTTGGAATGAGTGTTCCATCTTCATAGCACCAGCGTAGCCAGGTTTCGCGAATGCCCTCATGAACCCCCTGCCACATCTGAACGCCAAGCCCAATATCTGGAAAGTAGCGCTCGGTGCGCTGGCGAAAGGCTCGCCGCCCTAGCTCAAGAATTGTTAGTTTCTTGCCCTTCAGATAGCGCTGTGGGTCGTACACGATATAGTAGAGCGCCCCAACCTTGGCATAGATCTCGCGTTTCCTATCGAGTTCGCCGCCCTCGTCATTGGAAACAATCTCAACCACAACATCGGGTGGTTTGCCATATTCCCAAGTGAAGTAGGATCGGTTGTGCTTTGGCTTGAGATCAGTTGGGAACTTCACATCCAAAGTCAACAACGTATCTGGCACAATCGGTGGTAGCCATAGGCCATAGTAGACGCCAACATTGGCCATGACAACAAATGGGCGACTATCGCCTGGGCCAGGCCATGATGAAAACAGCGGCTCTGTCAGCAGCCGCATCTGCTTCTCCGAAAACAGGTTGTCCACGGCGTTCCCATCCTCTGTCCTGATGTGATCGAGGTTGGGCCGTAGCAACTCTGGGTCGATCAGATCGCCCTCCTTCCAGTTGATCAGCGCGATATCTAATGCATCCATCTCGGCTAACTCCTGGGAAGGGCGTGCCTTTACAACTTTTTGAGTCGTTGCCATTGGTCACCTCCGGTTTCTACACGATACCGGCATTATACTGTATAGAACATTTGTTTGCAAGAACCAAGTATTCAGAAGCCAGGAGTCAGAAGTCAGAATACGGTCATCAGCTTTCAGCTTTCAGCCATCAGGGGTTAGATCACAGCGTAGAGACGCACTATCTTGCGTCTGAACAAGCGAACCAGCCAGTACCAACATCGATTGATCGCAGCCGTGGCATGACCAACCGACGTTGGTGCGCCACAAGCATTCTTTAAACCAAAAAAAGAATACGTCGGGCGTATCGCGATACGCCCCAACGGGCGACCGATAAAGGTTGATCGCAGCCGTGGATGACGATACGGGCGACCGACCGGTTGCCCAACAGCCACCAACATGCTGATCAAAATCAAAACCTAGCCTGGCCAGAAGCCCTGGCTGACGCGCTCGATTGGGTAGCCACAGGCTAGTAGATGCTGAACCACAGCCTGGCCATGCTCTTCATCACGGACTTCGAGGACCAACTCGATGCCGACTCTGTCGAGCGGTGCCAGCCACACGGCCCGCCGATGGAATACATCGATCACATTGGCACCAGCCTCGGCTACGCGCCCGATCAGCGGTGCCAGATTGCCAGGCCGATCATCGGTCGATGTTCGCAAAAGAATATAGCGCCCCTGCCGCACGGCCACCTGTTCCAGTACCCGTGCCAACAGGTTGGTATCAATATTGCCGCCACACAGCATAATGCAGACTTTTTCTTGTGGGCGCAGGGTAATCTTCCCAGATTGAATCGCCGCCAGACCAGCAGCACCGGCTCCTTCGACGACCAGGCGGTTATTCTGGACAACATGGGCGATTGCACGAGCGATTTCATCATCATCAACTGTCACAACATCATCGACCAGATTGTGAATAATTGGCAGTGTTATCCTGCCGGGCCGCTTTACTGCAATACCATCGGCGATTGTTCGGGCAGCAGGAGCCAGCAGCGGCTCACCGGCCTGTAGCGATGCAATCATGGGCGCGCACCCAGCCGCCTGAACGCCAATGATCCGAATATCGGGCAGCAGCGCCTTGGCGGCAATCGCGATACCACTGATCATGCCGCCACCGCCAATCGGCACGACAATCATGGTTGGATCGCCAAGCGCCTCGATAATCTCCAGACCCATGGTACCTTGGCCAGCAATAATCAGCTCGTCGTCGAAGGCATGAATATAGACAAGGCCACGTTGATCGCAGATTGTTTGGGCATGGGCAACTGCGTCATCAAATGTCGGGCCATACAGGATTACTTCTGCGCCAAGGCGGCGGGTGGCCGAGACTTTGGTGAGCGGGGCGCGTTCGGGCATCACAATCGTGGCTGGAATACCAAGCAGTTTGGCGGCCAGCGCAACACCCTGGGCGTGGTTGCCTGCCGATGGCGCAATTACGCCACGCGCCTTTTCGGCAGGCGTCAGTTGGCTGATCTTATTATAGGCGCCACGAATCTTAAACGAACCGCTACGCTGGGTGTTTTCGGCCTTCAGGAAGATCGGCACACCCAGTTCCGCCGAGAGGCGTTCATCCGGCAATATTGGCGTATCAATGATGATGCCACGCAGCGTCTGCCGAGCGGCTTGGATGTCTGCAAGTGTGATCATGTGCGTTCTAGAATGTCCTTATCTATTCCTCGCGGCTGAGGGTTGGACATTATCCGCAGATTACGCAGATTACGCAGATTACGCAAACAATACGCCCGTTTGCTCACTGGTTGATGTGCATGCATTCATAGGTTCGCATGACCAGGTATTACGCCTGAGCAGTATATATTATTTCTTGCCGAGTTGTTCGTCCTGATTGGCTGCCCGTGCCGCAAGAACCTGGAAGCGACGCGCCAATTCTTTATCGCCATTGGCCTCGGCTGCCGACATGAGGAATCCAGCGGCGCGTTGGGAATTCTTCAGCCCTGTACGATTGGCGGAGAGTGTATCTTCGGCAAGCACCCGTTCGAGATATTCGATGATCTGATCAATGGTGAGCATCACTGCCTCCTGTTATGTTGGTGCTTTATTGTACCACCGTTCCTTTCTTGCCATCATGCCGCTTGCGCGGCCTTGCTTGTTGCCGCTGTGCGCGGCAGGCACCAGGAAACCGTTCCAACTGGTTGGGGTGCCCTCTGGGCGCACCTTCCTGCGGCCAGGGACTCGTGTCCCTGGACCCTGAAAGAACCACCGTGGTTTGCCAATGCCCGTTGCTCATGCCTCGGCTGCAATCGATTAATCACCTTGCACAAGCAATCGTAGCACCGCAAGCAATGAACGTAGGGGCGATACCAAGCCGCTGTCTCGTGCCACCGCCATCGCTCTTCCATGCGGCGCGTGTTCGCCCACACCGAACGCCGCATTGCCCAATCTCACGCCAATTCAGCAATGTTGCGATAGTGATAGATAGAGCATAAGAGGATACGGACATCAAACGCGGTGCTTATGCGCGTGCTGGTGTACCAGAATACTGGATTGTGCGCCCGCACACCCGCAATGTGCTGGTTTGCTGGCAGCCGGAGCAGTTCTCGCCGATTTCACTGAGGTGCGGCTGATCGGCACTGACGCGACGCTGACCTCACCAACGCTGGACGGTATCCGTGTGCGGGTAGCAGAGCTCTTCAGTGGAGCGCCGGATACATCGCTGTAGAGCGGTATTCAGGAGTCAGAATGATTGCTGCATTAGCGTCAGTACTGGATGCATCGAAGGTGGCTTTGCCAAGCAGGTGCGGGTGTGGGGACGGGAATGGGTCTTTAGAACGATACCAGGAGCGCTTCACTGATGGTTGCGAGCGACGAAGGCGCATGCTATCATGAAATCGTACGTTGTTGCCTGGCAGTTCGTGCAGATCGTTGAGCATAGGTGCTCATACCAATGAAGATTCCAAACGCAGCCCAAGCCCTGATTGATCAAGAGAAGATGGTTGCGTACTTACTGAACCCTGACCATCAGCGTGGCGGCAGCAAAGCAGCCCTTCTGATGTCATTTGGCTATTCTAGTGCCGATTGGAGGCAACTCGCCGACGCGCTCCGGCTGG
The DNA here is from genome assembly GCA_038214135.1 of Chloroflexales bacterium. Lineage (GTDB taxonomy): Bacteria > Chloroflexota > Chloroflexia > Chloroflexales > Roseiflexaceae > JANLSE01. Next base: position 17,372 of record JBBQSD010000086.1, read on the forward strand.
ACCATCTGTCACAAGACATACTGCGCGTTCGTGAAACACTATATGGGAGTAGATACGAGATCCGGGCACTCCTGCGTACACCAATCGGGCGGCCATTGATGCTGCGAAGTGTCTGGCAAATCGATAACGGGACAGATATTCCGCGGTTGATCACAGCCTACCCGGATTAGAATGGAGACGCGCATGGATTTTCCATTGTACGAAGATGTTATCCTCCTGATTGCAATGCCTGATGATGGCCTTGCCGTTGGCGATGTTGGCACCGTTGTTGAGCGCCATTATCTGCCTGGCCTCGAGACTGGGTATAGTATTGAATTCTTTGACATGCTCGGCAATACGGTCGCTGTTGTGACACTGCCAGCCAGTGCGCTGCGCCGCCCGACGACTGCTGATCGCCCCATGGTGCGCCAAACCAGCGAAGCATCAGTTGCCTGAGCATTGGGATCGACTGCTATTTGGCGAATACGCTTACTCCGCGCCCCAGCCCTCCGCCTCCAATTCGGCGAGCAACTCCGCCCCTGCCTCCCAGGCGTCGCGGGCGACCCAGCGTGCCTGCGCTGCTGCGGCAACCGCTGGCGGCAGTGCGGCAACGATCGCCCGCAGCTCACGCACAGCCACGTCTTGCGCCCAGACATCATCCTGGAGCCAGTGGCGCTCTGCGAGGGCGAATGCCTCCGCCGCGCGCTCCGGCATGCCGTCGTCTGCCAGGAGCAGGGCAGCCGCCCATAGCGGCCAATGAAGCAGGTTGCGGGCTGGCAAGTTAGAGCGCAGCGCCGCCATGCAATATCCACGCGCACGCAGCGTATTGCCTAGCCGTCGCTCGGCCAGCGCACGAATGACGATAGCCTCGAAGATGCTATCATCGCGCTGGCCGACCGTGATGGCCTCTTCTGTCAGATGGCATGCCTCAGCTGCTGCGCCTTCTACCAGGTTAACTTCGCTCAAGGCGATGAGGGCCTCTATAGTGGCTAATGCCGAGTCAACGGCCTGCGCGGCGGCCAGCCCGGCGGTGAATATCGTGCGCGCCTCCGCATAGTGCCCAAGATTCATCGTGGCATAACCCAGGCGGATGGAGGTGACTGGCAGATCAGCCCGGAGGCCGAGATCGTGGATGATCGCGAGGGCTGGGCGGAGCACATCAATGGCCTCCGCATGCTTCTCATTCCAAGACAGCGCTGCGCCCAGGTAGGTGCCGGCCTGTGCGATAGCTCGCAGATTGCCGCTCGTCTGAGCGAGCGCATACGCCTCGCGAGCGAGCGTCTCAGCCTCTGAGAAGCGGCTCTGGTAACGGGTATTTATACTCAGAATGGTCAGGGCCTCGCTCAGGCCTACCCGGTCGCCCAGAGCGCGATATAGCGCCGCACCCTGCTCCAGATAGCCCTGAGCTTCGGTATAGCTATGGCTCGCGACAAGGCTGTGCATAATAAAGCCCAGTCCGACCAGGGCCGTTGCCATGCCCCATTGGTCCCCAGGGCCTGAAACAAGGCATGACTTTGGACAAAAGCATCACGCGTGGTCACCGTGTTCTGGCCAACCGCGCAGCGACCGGCCTCTAGGAGCACCTGAGCACGAGCTGCATCGGTTGCTGGGCCGCCGCCATGGGCATCCAACACCATCTGGGCCTGCTGAAGCAGTGCTGCCGCGCCCGCTCGGTCGCCACGCAACAGGGTGAAGCGGGCTTGGGTAGCCAGCAGGATGGCGTGCAGCTCTATTGGGGCTGAGGGTAGAGCAGCTACCATATGAGCGGCCATCTGCATTGCAATGAGCCCATCCTCACTGCGCCCCAGCCACTCATAGGCCAAGCTCAGCGCACCAACCGCTGGGGCAAGCATGTCCATCGCACGCGCCTCGACGGCCCACCGCCAGGCCGCATGGATATTCTCAATGTCCTTGCTCATCGCATCAAGCGTCTCACGCTGCCCTGTGCCCTTGAGCTCCACCTCGCGGGCGGCCAGTACACCGAGATAGTAGGCGGCATGACGCTGCTGGGCACCGCGCTCCGCTGCCGCATCCTCGGCCAGACGTTCAGCAGCATACTGGCGTAGCAACTCGTGGACGGAATAGCGCTCCCGCTCGGGATCGTAGCGCAACAGCGCCTTGCCGACTAGGGTATGCAGATTCCCAAGGCTGGCCCCAGTCACCGCCTGGAGCGCCCGGCGGGTACCACCGCCCCGAAAGACCGCCACCTGCGCGAAGATGGCCTGCTCCTCGGCGCTAAGTCGACCCCAGGTCGTATCACAGACTGTCCGCACGCTGCGATGGCGCGCAGGCACGTCGCTGGCGGTGGAGGTGAGCAATTCATCGCCGCGTTCCAACTCGGCAGCAATCTCGGCCAGGCTGAGGGTATCGGCCCAACCAGCCGCCAGTTCAATCGCCAGTGGCATGCCACCAACGCGTGCACAAATGGCTGCGATTTGTGGATGGGTTGTGTCATCCAATGTAAAGGCGGGCTGCACCGTGCGGGCGGTCGTGGCAAAAAGGGCCGCCCCATCGGCCTCGGTCACCATGCCATCGAGTGGTAGCGGAGTCTCAGCGCGCAATCCAAGTCGCTCGCGGCTGGTGGCGAGTAACGTCACTCCAGATGCCTCGGTCAGGACGGTATGAGCCAGTTCAGCCACCGACTCGCGCAGATGCTCGCAATTATCCAGCACCAGCAGCAGTTCTTTCGCCCGCAGATAGTCGAGTAGTTGGCTGCGTGGGCTGCGCGTACCGGCGGGATCAAGGGCAGGCCGAGCCCATCGGCCAGGGCTGGGTCGATGCCAGTTGGTTCTATAACAGGCGCAAGTGCGGCAAAGGCGACCCCGTTGGGGAATAATTCTGCATCGCGGATACGTTCGGCAGCAGAAAGGGCTAGACGAGTTTTGCCCATGCCGCCTGGTGCAACCAGGGTGATCAGGCGGGTGTCGGGTTGTGCGATGAGGTGCAGCAGGTGTGCTAATTCATTGGTTCGCCCAATGAATGGGGTCACCTGCTGCGGCAGCGGACGTTGGATGGTTGTCGGCACCACCGCCGTAAGCGGCGCTTGCTCGTCTGGTGCGGCCGTATCTGCACTGATGCCGGCCCGCGCTGCCGTGAGAAAGGCATCACGTTCAGCCCCACTGAGCCCCAGCACCTCGGCGAGTTGGGCAGCGAGCTGGCGCGAGGGGCGACGGCGGCCACTCTCGAGCTTCTTGATTGTATCGAGGGCACAAAAGGCGCGCTGAGCGAGTGCCTCCTGGCTCAGATCATGTGCCTTGCGGTGGCGGCGCAGCAGCATGCCAAATACGAGTGCGGGATCCATGCGGTGCCTCTTGGTGGTTGGTGCTCATCTCGGATAGGGGCAGTATAGCGGATGATAGGCATTCCGAATAGCCCTGGTGCATAGCATGCGAGCGATCAGGTTGACCATCAAGGCTGACCCATGTGGACAGGATGGTAGGAGTAGCAGGATTGACCAAGATGCGCTGGTTCTTTGGTTCTTTGGTTCCCTTGTTCACATGGGTTGTGGTCTGTCACCGCTGTCAACCCATTTGTCCACTATTTTGTGCTTGTAGTCATCTCGGCTTACCGCGCTGCATGTGGTTTACTACGCACACGAACCGATGCACCAACGCTGGTACAACGCCAGCCACACAAGAAAGGCAGCACAGCATGTACAACCACTATGTCGATCAGCAGGTTGATACGTTTGAGCGTCACCAGCGCGAACAGCAGGCCGCAATGCAGCGGATGGCACAATCGTTTGAAGCGGATCGCCCAACAATCTGGGCACTACTGCACAACCTGCTTCGGAGTATTCTGAATAGAAGTGTGGCGCTAGTGTCGCATCAGAACTAAGCCCTTGCAAATCCACGATGGGAAACCGACCAAATAGCATCCAATGAGGAGCAGATTGCCCGCCTGCGAGTGGCATTACCAGAAAGATTTATGCAACAGTTTGCAATACGCGAAGAAACTCTGTGGGCGTCAGGATCGGAATAGGTGCTAACGTGTAGTCATCGCCATTTCTTGTGACAATCGCATCAAGGCCACTTGCCATCGCAGCAGCAAGTTGCACAGCATCCTCGAAATCGGGCATACTCATGGCCTGTGCATCCGCTGCAAAGGGGTCACGCGCCAGAAGGAAATCAAGAATGACATCAGTATCAAGCAGGATGCGCATTATCCATGCTTCTCCATAAGCGAGTCAAAGCGGATCTGATCGAGCATTGCATCGCTAAGTGTCTGTCCTGGCCTCCGAAATGCGCCAAACAATCGGTCGACAACCGAATGTGTATGTGCAGGCACAGCGCGCTGCGCCCGTACGGTCATGCCTCGGCTGCGATCAATCGATGGCGGTGGCACTTATAGGCGAACACACAGGTCCGCATCCTACGACATGGTTCGTGGGTTGTGGTTCAGTATCGAGCGAACACACAGATCCGTACCCTACGACATGGTTCGTGGGTCGGGCATTCTGACTCCTGACTCCTGAATACGGGCTTCTGAATACTGTTCGCATATTGCCATGTGCAGCAACTTGCTCTAGCATGAATTCATAGCATTCGATACTACGGAGAGCAATGTGCGGCATCCCCTTGTGATTGGTGTTGCTGGCGGCAGTGGTTCTGGCAAAACAACGGTAACAAACGCGATATTGGAGCGGGTTGGCCGAGATCAGATTGCGTTACTACCGCACGATGCCTACTACCAGGATCTCGCGCATCTTCCGTTCGAGCAGCGCACGCATGTCAATTTTGATCACCCCGACTCGTTTGATAACGCACTATACCTCGATCATGTCGATGCGCTTGTTCGTGGTGAGCCAGTGGCGATGCCAACCTACGATTTTGCGACCTACGTGCGCCTTCCAGTGGTTCATCTGGTAGCGCCGCAGCCAGTAGTCCTGCTGGAAGGTATCCTGATTTTTACTGATGCAGCGCTGCGCGAACGAATGGATATCAAACTTTTTGTGGATGCCGAGAGCGATCTGCGCTTTATTCGCAGGCTGCAGCGCGATATGATCAGCCGTGGGCGTTCGCTCGATTCGGTGGTGGATCAATATCTACGCAGCGTACGGCCAATGCATCTTGAGTTTGTCGAGCCATCCAAACGCTATGCCGATATTATCATACCGCGTGGCGGCCTTAATACGATTGCAATAGAGATGGTTGCAGCGCGGATTGAACGGATGCTGGGCGAGCAGTAATGGCAGGCGTGTACAAACGGAGGATATATGCACACAACCATCAATATCGCAGCGGTGCATGAAGTCCTAGTACACAAGGGCGGAAGTTTGCCACGCGTTGGTCATGCGGAACGACGTGAAGCATCTCGCGTCCTGCTCCGATCTGCCAGATCCTTCGCGGCGCTCAGGATGCCATGAACACCATGGGTATTTCGGCCCAAGTGTACTAGAAGTTCGGCTCGATTCGCACAATCCGCTGCTCTGCTGCCGAGCGATACATGGCCTCCATGAAATCAACAACATTAGCGCCCTGTTCGGCAGGTGAAAGATTTGGTTTTCCATCCAGGATCGAAGCAACAAATGCCTCCGCAATCGTCGTCTCTGGTTCATCGGGCACCAGGCGGGTGCGCTCGCCATGCTGATGTAGCCAGAACTGGCCTTCGCTGTCATCCATAATTGTGCCCTGCTCACCAACGATCATCAACTGACGTTCGCCACTGATGATCGGCTGTGGGGCTGCATCGGCAAAATTGAGTGAGAGCAGCACACCATTGGCCAGCCGCGCCTGGGAATTGATAAAACACTCGACTGGCAACCCGGCGTTCTCGGTAAAGGCCACTACCTCAACTGCTGGCGCCCCAGCCAGCCAGAGCACCAGATCAAGCGAGTAGATCCCAATGTCGGGGAATGTGCCACCACCCATCTGCGCTGGATCGCGATGCCAATCCTGCCAGCCTTCGTGAAAGGCATCTGGGACACTCAGAACGCTATGGACAACATCCATCACATCGGGTGGGATGGCATCAGCCTGCCAAAACCAACGCCGGTAGGTCGTCATCGAACAACTGATCTGGCGGATTTGCCCAATAATTCCGGCATCGAGCTGGCGTTTTAGCCAGCGCAGACCCTGTTCTGCCCGAGTCGCATACGCCACCATCAGTATGCGCTTGGTGCGCTCGGCAGCGGCAACCATTGCCCATGCCTCGCGCCCAGCTAGCGCCATTGGCTTATCGACAAGCACATGCAATCCGCGTTCAAGCGCTGCCATGGTTGGCTCGACATGATAATGATGCGGGGTGCTGACGACGACGGCATCCAGATCGACTGAATCAAACATCGTCCGCCAATCCGTGTAGGTTGCAGCTACACCAAGTGCATCGCTGGCAATTGCCAGTTGCTCTTGGTTGCGGCGGCAGATCGCGACGATCTCTGCGCGGCCCGTCGCCCGTAGTTGCGGCACATGGAAGTAGGATGCAAACATGCCCACGCCAATGATCCCGATGCGTAATTTCTGCTGTGACATAATGGCGCTCCTTGCTTAGGGCGGTATTCAGGAGTCAGGAGTCAGAATGCTATGGAGGATAAGTGAACAAGCGAACAAGTGAACAAGAACAGTGTTATTTCTTTGTTCCTTTGTTCCTTTGTTCTTTTGCTTCAGCTTTTCCTGGCGATATAATAATTATTGCCAACATCTGACTCAATCTGCTTGACCTCAACCTGGCTAAAACCAGCATCCGCTAACATTTGGCAGGCGATTTGTTCGCCCCACATGGCTCCCAGCCCCTCGCCACCATACGCAAGCGATACCGTCATGCAGTGTAGGCACGAGATTGTGTACATAAACGGCCCAAGCGGCAGGCTCAGGTTTTCGGCCAGATTGCTTGATGCACGAATGTCGGCCATCAGAAAAACGCCCGTTGGCCGTAGTGCCATAGCAATCTCGTGCAGAACGCGGGTGGGCTGCGCCTGATCATGGATCGCATCAAATGCAGTAATCAGATCATACTGGCCGATTGCATCAATCTGCGCTGTATCGCGGGCCGCGAAATCGATATTACTGAGTTGCAGACCGAATGCCTCGCCCCAGGCGGTTGCGATCCCATCGTGTGAGAAATCGTAACCAGTGAAGCGGCTACGCGGAAATGCCTTCGCCATCAGGTTCAGCGCATGGCCGGCACCACATCCGACTTCAAGCACATGAATGCCAGTCTGCAGGCGCTCGATCAGCCCTGGTACAACCGGCAGGATATCGCTGATCAGTGCGGTATCGTAAACCCGGCTACTGCTCTCGGCCATGATCTGCTGAAAGCGCGGGTAGGCGGAATACGGCACGCCACCACCATTGCGAAAGCATTCGAGGATCGCAGGCTCGACCTGGGCCAACAGCGGGAGAACCTGCGCGTCGTTGGCGAGATTATTGATGCCTGCCGCTCGTGTCAGCCATGCGGCGTGTTCAGGTGGCAGCGTGTAGCTCTTGGCGATGGGTTCATAATCGAGCACGCGGCCTGTGACCATCGCTCCCAGCCATTCGCGCACATAGCGCTCCTGCAAATTGGCTGCCTGCGCGATCTGTTGGCTTGTCGTGGCAGGCTGGCGTGCGATAGTGTCGAAGAGGCCTACCTGATAACCAATACTCGTCATGAGTGCGATAGCCGCGCTGTTGAGAGTATCTGCCATGCGCTCGCCGAATGCATCCGACCGTGCTTGGCTCCATTGGTGGTTATTCATTTCAACCCTTATATTGAAGGGTCGTATAGCTATACGGCCCAACACCCTGCGGATTTCACCATGCGATCAGTTTAGCGATCAACCATTCTTAGCTATCGTTTCCAGAACCGCCGCTCCTAATTGCCGCCAGCCACGGTTGTAGTAGAGCAATGGCAAGCCATCGCCCTGCTCCCCACAATCAACTACATCACCAACGAAAATAGTATGGTCACCGCTTGCAAAGGCATGTCGAACCCGGCAATCCAGCCAGGCTAATACGCCCGGCAAGATTGGTGCGCCAGTCTGCGCGGTTATGTAATCAATTCCCTGAAATCGCTCTTGATCTGTGACTCCCGGCTGCAACCCGGCAAAGCGCAAGCCCCAATCAATCTGCTCCACGGCAAGCAGATTGATGGCGAAATACCCGCTCTCGATGATTGCAGCATGTGTGTATGCCTGGTTGCTAACACAGATCAGCACTTGGGGTGGCCGCAGACTGACACTGGTAAACGAACTGGCTGTCATTCCCATCGGTTTCGATGCCTGGCAGCTTGTGACAATCGTAACCCCACTTGCCCAATGCGCCATTACTTCTTTGAATGCTTGTTGCATGGCAGTTTCTCAATAGAGCAATCCTATCGGATTCGTGACGTGGGAGAGGTTTTTTCTTGGGGCGCAGCCCCCAAACCCCCGCTTCGCCCTAACCCAATCTTAGCCCCAGCGCGGTGTCGAATCCAGGTTGATACCAAGCGCCAGCTTGGCAATCAGTTCGCGGCTGAGCGATGCGTTGGCTGGGTGAATCCGGCCAAGGCGCGCATCGCGGAAGAGGCGTTCGAGTTCATTCTTCTTGGAAATCCCGAAGCCGCCACTCAATTCAAAGGCGGTATCGACAACGCGCCAGGCACCCTCAACGGCTTTGTACTTGGTGGAGAGCAGTTTCACCAGCCAATCCGGATGGGCAACGCCATTCGACCAATCCTGGGCTGTTCGTTCCAGCAATGACTCAATCGCCTCAAGCTCCATGATCATGTCGGCGATACTGAACTGAACGGCAGGGTGGTAGTCCATTGTGCGCGACATGGCCAGTGATGTCTTGCGCTTAACGCTCTCAAGCGTCAGATCGAGCGAGCGGCGGGCGATCCCATAATAGACATTGCCAATACCAAGCAAAAACCAGGCAAAAACAGTTAACACAAACAGATCGGAGCCAGCGAAACCAGCGGGCAGAACCCGCACAATATACTGATCTGGGACGAAGACGCTTTCGAGCAGCGTATCGTCGCTGCGGGTTGCCCGCATGCCAAGGGTATCCCACGTCTCTTTGATCGTAATGCCCTGGGCGGTGCGTGGTATAAAGGCATGAATGATTTTCGCGCTTTCCTTGCCGTTTGAACC
>JBBQSD010000087.1:0-25933 GCA_038214135.1 Chloroflexales bacterium
GGCCGCGCTCGCATGGATGCCACTCGGCAGAATAGCATTGGGTGAGGCAGGCAGCAGTGGCGCGCCACGCGCTGTACTCGGGCGGGAAGCTGGTTGTTCGTCCCGTTCGCGCCCGGTTGGCGCATCCAGCCGCAACCAGTATGGCCCGATCTGCACCAGCGTGCCCCACGGCCACTCGACCACCGTTTGCGCCTCCAGACGCGTGCCATGCAGCGCGGTGCCGCTGCGCGAACCCAGATCCATGACCTGCACACGGGTGCCATCCCAGCTGACATGCAGATGGTGGCGCGAGACACTGGGAGCATCAAGTTGCAGATCATTGGCGCTCAGCCGCCCAATACTGATACCGCCGGGCCGTACCGCAACGACTTGCAGCAGTGTGCCGTTTTCATTCAACACCTGCATACGCGGCAGCATCGTCTCACCCAACAGGGTACGATTCTCGGGCGCTGAGCCCCTGCTCGTGCCGCCAACAACCGTGCCAAATGACGTTGCCGTTCCGGTTCCGAACAAGGCTACGCTGGCCGCTGCCAGTTCGGGTGCCACCAGGCCGCTGACATCACGCAGCGCCGCTACCAGATCGGCCGCATTGGCAAAGCGCTCATCTGGCAGTTTCGCCAGACAGCGCAGCACCAAGCCTTCCAGCGCCGCCGGGGTGTCCGGGCGGATGGAGCGCAGCGGCGGCGGTGGAACAAAGGTATGCTTGAACACCGCCTCGGTAATGGTCTTGATTTCAAACGGCAACTGGCCAATCACCAGTTCGTAGAGAATAATCCCCAGCGCATAGATATCGGCGCGCCCATCGAGATCCCTGCCCGATGCTTGTTCGGGGGCCATATAGGCCAGCGTGCCCATGGCCATGCCCGCTTGAGTGGCGACACTGCCACCGGGATCGGCCACCCGCGCCAGCCCAAAATCGCTCACCTTGAGCGTGAGGCTGCCTGCCGGCGTCCGCTGTAATAACAGGTTCTCAGGCTTGATATCACGATGCACCATGCCCAATGCATGGGCATAGGCCAACGCATCCGCCGCCTGGCGGATCAGAGCCAGGCCACGGCCCAACGACCACTGCGGGTCTTTGGCGGTGCCCTGGCTGAGCAGTTCGCGGAAGGTGCCCCCGGTGATCAGTTCCATCACCAGATAGGCATAGCCGCCCACCTCATCGGAATCGAACACCTGCACAATATGCGGGTGATTCAGCGCTGCGGTTGCCCGCGCCTCCCGCCGGAAGCGCGCCTGGAAGGAGGGATCCTGGGCCATGTGGCGGTGCATCAGCTTGAGCGCGACATGCCGATCCAACAGGATGTGCCGCGCCCGAAACACCTGGCCCATGCCACCGGTGCCCAGCACCGCTTCGATCTGATAATTGCCTATCGTCCCGCCCAGGAGCGATGGCAGCGGTTGTGCATTAGAATCGCTCATGATGGCCCAATCTGGCGTGACGAGATACCTAAACGGGATAGTAGCTATTATAGCATAGCCACCAAGGGCTGCCTAGTCTGTTGGGATGCTGATACTACACTCGTCAATCGCAGTCATCCAATCGCTGCTGGCCGAACAACCGATGTTCCGAAATTTATCGACTATAATAATGGGGTTGGGCGCTCGGATGCTGTACTAGATAACCAACCAACAGTTTCATAGCCTATAACTAGAAAGGAAGCTCCCTAGTCGGCTCGTTTCGTTCCGGCTACGCTATTTGATTATGAACACACAAGATAATAACCCACTCCAGAAGCTCGAATGGCGCTGCATCGGCCCCTTCCGAGGAGGGCGAGTCGTCGCCGTGGCTGGGAATCCGCATGATCAGGCGGTATTCTATTTTGGCTCCACCGGCGGTGGCATCTGGAAAACCACCGACGCCGGGCAGTATTGGGTGAACATCTCGGACGGCTTTTTTAAGCGCGCCTCGGTGGGCGGGATCGCCGTGGCCGCCGCAGATCCCAATGTGATCTATGTTGGCATGGGCGAGGGCACTATCCGCGGCAATGTCTCCCACGGCGATGGTGTGTATGGCTCGACGGACGCTGGCCGTACATGGAAGCACCTTGGCCTTGCGGCCACCCGTACCATCAGCAAGGTGCGCATCCACCCCACCGACCCGAACGTGGTGCTGGTAGCGGCCCTTGGCCACGTCCACGGCCCCAACCCCGAGCGCGGCGTCTACCGCTCATCGGATGGCGGTTCCTCCTGGGAACATGTGCTGTTCCGCTCCGACGATGCCGGTGCCAGCGATCTATGTATCGACCCGACCAACCCACGGATTGTGTACGCTGGCTTCTGGCAGACCCGCCGTGGCCCGTATGAACTGGTGAGCGGCGGCCCTGGCAGCGGCCTGTTCCGCTCGAACGATGCTGGACTCACCTGGACTGAGCTGACCGATAAGCCGGGCATGCCCAAGGGTGTGAAGGGCAAGGTTACAGTGGCAGCATCAGGCGCACGCCCAGGCCGCGTGTGGGTTATGGTCGAAGCCGAGAAGGGTGGCGTCTTCCGCTCAGACGACTGGGGCGAGACATGGGAGTTGCTGTGCGAGGATCGTAACCTGCGCCAGCGTGCCTGGTATTATAGCCACATCTATGCCGATCCACGCGACCCCGACACGGTTTGGGTGCTGAATGTGGAGACATGGCGCTCGGTGGATGGCGGCAAGACCTTCGGGCGCGTACAGGTACCACACGGCGACAACCACGATCTGTGGATCGATCCGGCCAACCCGCAGCGCATGATTATTGGCAATGACGGCGGCGCCACCGTCAGCCTGAACGGCGGCGTCTCCTGGTCCAGCTTCTATAACCAGCCCACCTCCGAGTTCTACCATGTCACGGTGGACAACCGCAGGCCCTATCGGGTGTATGGCGCGCAGCAGGATAATTCGACCTTCAGTGTGCCAAGCCGTAATGGCCGCGACGCGCTCACCGCAGTCGAATGGTACGAGGTTGGCGGCGGCGAGAGCGGCTACATCGCCGTGGATCCACGCGACCCACATATAATCTATGCCGGCAGCTACCAGGGCTACCTAACGCGCTATGATCATGCTCGCGGCCAATTGCGCCAGATCAGTGTGTGGCCCGAGGAGTATAGCGGTTGGTCGGCTGGGCAGCAGAAATACCGCTTCAACTGGACCGCCCCGCTGCTGATCTCCCCGCACGACCCGAACACGCTCTACATCGGTGCGAACTATATCTTCCGCTCACGCGATGAGGGCCAGACTTGGGAGGCCGTGAGTACGGATCTGACGCGCAACGACCACGCCACGCTTGGCCCTTCCGGCGGGCCGATCACCAAGGATAACACCGGTGCCGAGAACTATGGCTGCGTCTTCGCCCTGGCCGAGTCGCCGCTCCAGGCTGGCTTGCTATGGGCCGGCAGTGATGATGGGTTAGTTCATCTGAGCCGCGATGGCGGTGCGACCTGGGAGAATATCACTCCGCCCGATCTGCCGGAATGGGCGCTGATCAGCATTATCGAGCCATCGCTGCATGACCCGGCGGTGGCCTACCTGGCCGCCACACGCTACAAGCACGATGACTTTGCACCCTACCTGTATGCCACAGCCGACTATGGCAAGAGCTGGCGAAAGATCGTTACCGGCATCGCCGAGGACGACTTCACCCGCGTGGTGCGTGAGGATCCAGCACGGCGCGGCACGCTCTACTGCGGCACTGAGACAGGCGTGTATACCTCGTTCGATGATGGCGCGAACTGGCGGCGGCTGGGTGGCAATCTGCCGGTGGTGCCGATCCACGACATGGTGGTAGCTCAGGGCGATCTGGTGCTTGCCACGCACGGACGCTCATTCTGGGTGCTGGACGATCTCTCACTCGTGCGGCAACTGGGCGATCTGGCAACCCAGCCTGAGTTAGCGCTGCTAACCCCATGCGATGCGCTACGAATCGGGAAGCTGTTCGACTTCGGTGCCACACCGCAGACTGGCCGCAACTACACCTTCGCTGCCGGCCTGATCCCCGCCTTCGACCAGATCAAGACCCCAGACGGACAGATCAAGCGTACATGGCTGGACGCCGGCACCAACCCGCCGGATGGTGTGGTGGTGAGTTATGTGCTGCCGGAGGCGGCTGAGGGCGACCTGGCGCTGACCTTCCGTGATGCTTCTGGTGCCGAGCTACGCACATTCAAGAGTAAGAAGAAGGATGAAGGGCCGGAGACAGTTGCGGACAAGAAGGACGAGGACGATGAGCCCAAGGCACCAGCGAAGGCCGGGCTCAACCGCTTCGTATGGGATATGCGCGGCACGCCAGCGCAAAAAATCGCCAGCGGCGATGGCCACAAGGATGTGGATCGGGCGGCACCACGCGTACCACCAGGGCGCTATCGCGCCGAACTCACGGTAGGCGGGCGAACATTGGGTGCCGAGTTCGGTGTGCTACCAGATCCGCGGGCGACCACGACCCAGGCCGAGTATGAGGCGCAGTATGCACTTCTGCGGCGGCTGCACGGCCTGCTCGACCATTCGCACGGTGCGGTGAACCAAGTACGTGCGGTGCGCGAACAGGTGGACGCCTGGATCAAGCGCACCGAGAAGCACGTCGCAGGCGCACAGATCGCCGAGGCTGGCAAGAGACTCATCGCACGGCTGGCTGCCGCCGAGGAGCATCTGATTCAGGTCAAGGCCAAGGGCAGCCAGGACACGCTGAACTTCCCGACCATGCTGAACGCCAAGTTGAGCTTCCTAGCGGCGCTTGCCGGTGCCTCGGAGAGTGGCCCGACACGTGCGCAGGAGCAGTTATGCGCGGATCTTGCCACCCGCGTGGAGGAACAGGTTCGTGCGGTGGATACCGCGTTGGCCGAGGATCTGCCGGCCTTTAACGCACTCGTGCGCAACACCGATGTGCCAGCAGTCGTCGTGCCTGAGGGGGAGGGCGCGTAGACGCATGCGTTCCCCAGGCCCAATACCTTTCAGATAACGAATCGTGCATGTCAACGGTGCGCTTGCCCCGCATCCCCCTCGCCCCCTTCTCCCACGTTGGGAAGAAGGGAGAATACCGCATTCCAATGCCGCGCAGAGCCCCAGTGTAGGCATCGATTTTTTCTTGATCAACTGTTTCAAGCGGAATGCGATCGGCAGCCGCGGAAGTCGCCGGAACCGCACGACACAGCAGGCTGATCAGGATCAGCGTGGTTGCAAGAAAACTGACGAGTTTCGGATGGGACATGTGTACCTCACGCAGCACATTATGCTCACACGTAGGCAAAGGAGTTCCTGCCACTGCGCCTGGTTCGCATCGCGATCTGCGCCCAGTTCAGCGATTCCCATGTCGTGCGCTGCAGTTAGAGCGATTTCCTACCTTACGGTTGGCGAATCTGCTCGACCATCTGCACGATGGCCGCAACAGCGGCCGCTGGCTGGTCAAATTGAATGTTGTGGCCGCTCTTGTCGGCGAACAGCTGACGGCTATCGGACGACAACTGGAGCAACGTGGACTGCTCGAGTTGCCACTTTTCATCCTCGCCCGCGCCACCCTCTCGCAGCCCGCGCGAGAGGGCGATGAGGGGCACGTTGCCCAGGGTCGTGACTCGGCGCGCCTGCGCGAAACCCTCCTGCAGGCCCCGCCCCTCGTCGATCACCGCCTGAAGCGAGCGGACAGTCACTGAGTGCGCCGTATAGTCGTTCGCATCGTCTGGGGATAGGCCCGCCACGGGACCGGTCACTAAGCGGACCAGGCCAACCCGTGCCGGGAGCGTGAGCAGATTCGTGAGGAACCTGTTGGTTATTGACACCGCGCCCGAGTCCAGAGGCGTGGCAGTCGTGGCGGGCGCGGGTGTGCCGACCTCTCCCGGGTTCATCGATTCGATCAGCACCACGCCCGCGACGTCTGCCGCATAGTCGTGCGCGAACACCCGCACCGGCGCGCCGCCGAGTGAGTGCCCGACTAGCACATACGGGCCGGGAATATCTGCGCGCTGGAGCAGGGTGTGCAGTTCTTGCGCGAAGTGCTGGGCTGTCCGTGGCAGCGGGCCAGCCTCGCTATAGCCCATGCCAGCACGATCATAGGTACAGACCCGCGTGGTCTTGGCGGCTTCCGGTTGCACGCGGCTCCATCCTCTGGACCAATCGCCCCATCCAGCCTCGATTACCACCGTGGGGCTACCCGTCCCTACGCAGTTGATATGCAAACGATAGCCGCCCACGTCAACAAGTTGACCAGGAGCGGGATACGCCCGCACGTCAGCGGCTTCTGCTGCCGATTCGTAGATCGCCCCAACCAGTCCGAGGACAACGATAAGTCCGAACAGCACGGCCAGCGTGCGTCCGATGCCGCGCAGCACTTGCCGGCCCCTGCGCCAAGCGCGGGATGGTGAGTTCAGAGCATTCGTGATAGTCGCCATCGTGATCTCCTCCAATAAGTCATGGTCACATGCTGTTCTATCGATAGTGAGCCCGCGTACGCGGTCGTGCCTGGGTCACCTGCTTGCCGATCTGTCACGCTGCGCGTGTTTTGGCTGGTTTGCGTTTGATCGCGCAGGTACAGCGTTGCGTCGTCGGTCGGAGCGGTGGCCAGCAGGAATCGGCGTCAACGATCGTCATATGCTTGTCGGTCGCGCCACCGCAGCTCCAACACGGTGCCAGCACACTCTCGATCAGTGGAATACCAAGCAGGGCCGCGCCCGCCTGTGCGCGTTCACGCACCTCAAACGGCGCTAAGCCGATCCCGCCATCGCTGCGAAAGGAGAGCTGGCCGATGGGCAGCAGACCAGCTTTGGTCATCCCGGCCCCCGACGGGCTGTTTTCCGGTGCATGAATGATCCAGACCCGTTCGACGGTCGGCAGTTGTTGGGCCAGGATCGTCTGCAACAGCCGTGGATAGAGGCCATAGCCTTGCCATTCCGCGAGCGTGGCAAAGTCCCATAAATAGCGCTCCGTCTCCGGCAACGCAACGTGGAGGCCCAGTTCGCCGATTGAGGCCTCCTGGGTCGCCATCCAGCCATAGCCGACCGGTTCTTGCTCGACATAGGCGAGATACGGCTGGTGCCCCGCCTGCATCCGCTGGTCAACCTCATCCGGAGTGAGCCGCGTGATCTGGGCAAGCAGGTGCGTGTCACATGCCGCTTCGACACGAAAGCCTGGAAGTGGAGCCAAGGGCGGCAGGGAATCGCCGCGCCACCAGGTTGCAAGTGCCATAACGCCTCCTTTGGTCACGTACCGAATGTATTTCAGCTCAACGAGTGATTACGCGAGCGGCTCGTCCGCTTGGTCTGGCGGAGCGGAGCATCTAACAGCGATCAGGGTCAGCCCCAGGTCACGCGCCTTATCGATCAGGCCGTAGAGCGCGCTCTGATCGCGAACCACTCCCGCCAGCGTGCTGGTGCCGTCAGGGTTATGCGTGATCGTCAGGCCGTCGAACCAGGTCGACCAGTTGTCATCGAGATGCTCGTTGACCGTGATGGAATAGTGTCGTGCCATGGTTATTTCCGCTTCGTTCCCGTGTATCGCTGCACTTCTGCAATCACCAATAGGCACAGCATAGCCCAGGCCTGGGTGGAGCCGCACGCAACCAAAGGTGGGTTGATGGGTGGATTCTCCGCTGGAGCATCGACGTGAGCAGTGGCTCTGCACATGGCAATTGACGAACGCCATGCGGAGTACGGCTCCACCGTTCCGCTTACTTGGGCGGGGTCAACCATGTTGGCGCTGTAGCTAATGGCCCGCTCAGGGTTTTCAAGAAGGCGATGACTTGGGCGATCTCAGTTTTGCTCAAGTTCAGCGGCTTGAGTTCACTCGCGCCTGCGGGCGCGGCGGGTGCGCGATTATAATGGGCCAGGACGTCGTTGAGTGTGGTGAATTGTCCCGCGTGCATGAACGGCCCGCGCTCCGCGACGTTCCGCAGCGATGGTGTCTTGAAGGCACGTATGAGCTGTTCACCCTCCGGTTTCATAAACTGGAGTTCGCCACATTGCGCTGGCTGGGCATCGCTGTAGCGGCTCAGGCAGTTGAACTCATCGCCACGTACTTGCGGTGCGCCATGCGCGCGGCCGGTGTCTTCTGGTAGCCTTGGAACGGACGGAACCCCCGTGTTATGAAAATCGTTATTCGTGAACAACGGGCCGTTGTGACAATTTACGCAGTGCGCTTTACCAATAAATAAGCGCATACCCATCACTTCATCGGGCGTCAGTAGCGTTTGCATGGCCACCGTATCGTTGTTCAGCACCGCTTGCACATACGTATCGAAACGCGATGGCCCAGGCATGATCGTGCGCTCGTATGCGGCAATCGCTTTGCCCATATTCGCATAGAAGCGCGTGATCGCGTCGCGATCCGCGGCCCGCATTCCATCCCACGCCGCACGTGCGGTCGGGTCGGCAACTGGGCCTGCGCTCGGCGGCAGCAGCGTGGTATCCGGCAACGGCCCAAACAGCGCCTCGTATGCTGCGCGATCACTCCCCGCGATCAGATGGGCATAGCGCGTGCGATTGCCGCCGTGCTCCACCGCACTTTCGAGTGGGCCAAGCGCCTGCGCCCATTGGCTGTCCTTGCGCCCGTCCCAGAACAGCCAGGGACTATACGCGGTGCCGACAATGGTCATCGCACGCCGGTTGGTTGTGCCGATACCCTGCGAAAGTGGCTTCCCATCCTGAAAGCCTTGTTGCGGCGCATGACAGGTCGCACATGCAATCGTGCCATTTGCGCTCAGGCGGGTGTCAAAAAACAATCGTTGCCCGAACGCGGCCGCCTGCGCGTTATCCGCATATCTGTTTGATGGATCAGGCGGCAATGGTGGCATGCTGCCAATCCACAAGCCGCGTAATACCGCAACATCGGCTTGTGTCCACGGCGAACGCGGCCAAGCGCTGAAGGCAATGCTGCCGATCATGCTGAGCACGAGGAGCGCGAATCCGATCAGCATAAATCTTGATTTCATGATGGCCTTTCGTGATGCATGGTTCGTTGAGCGAACCATGCACTTCATGGGAGATTGTTACTTGAGCAGCAGATTGAAACGGACCTGATCAGTCATACCGCCAGCCTTAAGATCGAAATCCACGACCCACCAGCCAGCCATCTGGAATTTCATGCCATCAACGGTATAGTTGCCCTGGCCGAGATAGCTGGTGACTGTGGGTGTGGTTGGCATGCCGTGGCCATGCTGCGGCATATCACCATGCAGCGTGATCATGGCGTTTTCGATTGGTTTGCCGTCCGGTGTTTCTACATGCAGTGTCCAGCTATGCAACGTGTTGATCGGAATGGGGTCAACTGCTGGGCGAATCGCCGCACGGAACACACCATTCGTAGATGTGCGGGTCGTGGAAAAATCGAGGTCGGCAGGCATGCTGCCCATCCCCCAATTCATAGCGCTCAGTATGACGAGCGCGACGACGACGAGCGCGCCAATGCCGGCGATCCATTTCCAGTTGTTCCCACGTTTTACCGCTGTGGCAATAGTTGGGGTCGTAATAGTATTCACGGTCTATCCTCCATAGATGCATAGATGCATTGTCGTTTCGATATGCTCTTGATGCTGGTGTGAGCCGACCAACCATCGCATGGGCGGCTCACGCGTCATTCCCGTTTATGCGCCACGGATCGGTGATTGTGTCGTCTGCGCGCTCACTTGATCGCGGGTGCGTCCGGTGAACGCAATGGTTCGGCGGATGAGCCAGGCCAGGCTCCCAAACGCGAGAGCGCCACCGAGCCCAGCGAGGAGCGGAATGATCAGCAGATGGAATGGCCATTTGGTCCCAACCAACTGCAATGGGCTGCGCACTTCAAGCCGCTTGGCCGCAAATATGGCGCTTGGGATGTCGTGCGTAGAGGCCAGATCTTGGAGTGCGCTGGTGAAGGCATAGGTGGGAGCTTGATCATGTTGCAGGATCGTGACCGGAACTCCACCACCGCCCACTCCGGCGGGCAGGCGCGCTGCCGCTTGTTGGGCACCGTTGCCGCCGGGAACGAGCAGCCGATCCATGGCTGGCAGGTTGTGCGCTTGCCAACGCGGTATAATCTGTAGGCCGTGCTGCGAGATGACTGCCGACACGTCAGCCACGGTGTAGGTTTGATTGGTCGATGACATCATATAGACATCGTCGACGGCGGCGAGATCGACTTCGCCGACTCCATCGTACAGCCAGACACCCGTTTGACGTTTGGGCCAGGTAAAGGCCACATTCAACAGAATAATGCTATCCGCTGCTTCTTGCGTATATTGCGTCATGTGGGGATTGGTCACAAACGGGGACGCTGGATAGTGGAGCGCCAGGGCGACCTTGTCGGCAACGGCCTGCCCGTTGCGGCGTGCCAGAAGATGCAGCGTCGCATCCACACCCGAAGTGATTCCGCCCGTCGTCAGCAGGGTGCCTGAGTCAATATAGCGCTCGCCACGCTGCCACTGCACGGCGGGATAGGCCCGTTCGTATGCATCAATATCGCCCCAATGGGTGGTCACCGTTTTGCCGTCAATCAGCCCGCTGGCCGCCAACACTTCAGCACCTGCACACCACGAGAAGAGCAGCGTCTGTTCATGGTCATTCTGCCGCAGCCAATCCAGCACTGGTACATTCTGGGGCGAGCCAATATTGAGTACGGCTGGAACGACGATGATATCTGGGCCGTGCGGGAGCAGCGCCGCAAGCTCTTCAAACGAGCGCTGCGGCACCACATCGACGCCGCCGGTCAGCGTCCGCAATCCGCGCGTTTCGGCGACGGCATAGACATTGTAGGCGCCTGATTCGGCGAACATGGCATAGGGCACGAGAAAATCCGAGCTTTCGGTGCGCGTATTGCTCAGCAGAATCGCGACGGTCGGCTTACTCTGATCATAGCGAGGTGCCGGTAGGGGAATAACTGCGGCGGCCAGTGCCTCCGGGGCAGGCGACACCATCAATTCCGCTGCATTGGTGAAGCCGATAGTGGCCGCCAGCGCAACGGCGCAGAGGGCAGAGAGCGTGTAGCCGACGATCCAAGAAATCTTCTTCAGTACCTTTTTCATGAGGAGCCGCTTCCTTTCGTAGTGTGCGTATGGTCGGTACATGCTCAGCGGTATCTCCGCGAGTAATGCCACACATCCGCAATCACCAATAGGCACAGCCTAGCCGACGTGTGGGTGGAGCCGCATGCAACGAAAGGTGGGTTATTGGGTGGATGTCTGGGGTGGATGTTCTGGGGAGAGGGGAATCTGGGGCATTGTGCTGCGCTGTGGTGCCCTCGCCCCGGCGTGGGAGAGGGGAGTTGGGGAGAGGGGAGTTGGGGAGAGGGGAGTTGGAGCTAGAGCAGTTGCAGGTCGCGCGCCAACGCAATCGCCTGGGTGCGGCTGGTGGCCCGCAGCTTGCCGAAAATGCTGTTGGTATGGGTCTTGACGGTACTGATGGCGATCACCAGTATCCGTGCGACTTCGGCGTTGGACATGCCGCTGGCGATCAGACGCAGGACTTCCAGTTCGCGTGCGCTCAGTGGCTCGACCACGGAGGGGGTAATAGGGTGCGGGGGTGGTACAGTGACCGTTTGAGCATGAGCTGCCCTTCGCTTGTCACTTTGCCACTTTGTCACCGTGTCATCGTCGGGGAAGGCCGCCAGGAGCCGGCTCATGTAGTCTGGCGCAATCCTGCCTGCGTCGGCGGCATGGAGCATGGCCGCCATCACCCGGCCTTCATCGACAAAGCGTCGGATGGAGCGCTCCGGCGCGGCAAGCGTGAGCGCACGCTCAATCGTGGTCAGCGCGTCACTGCGCGCGCCCTGTGCCCACTGCGCCAGTGCGCGCACGATCAGGATGTCGAGCACACTGCCCCAACGTGCCTTTGCTTCAGCAGCCGCCAGCAGCCGATCGAGCAGATTCATCGCCTGCGGCAGCAAGGAGCTTGCAGATTCGCTGCCCGCCTGCGCAATCCAGACGCGCGCCAGGATCAGGTGCTCGGCTTCGCGCGGGAAGCTGAGATCATCCGCAGCGTGGAGGCCACTCGCATCCGCCCAGGCAATTGCGGCCGCGAGGTTGCCCTGCGTCAGCGCCAGCCGCGCTTGCACGGCGGCCCCGCACGCGATCAGGTGGCCGACAAAGCCACGCTGGCGGGCCAGAGCTATGTAGGTCTCCAGCGTCAGCTGTGCAGCAACGTGGTTCCCGCGCGCCTGCTGGAGGCGCGCCAGAGCGAGATATCCTTGAGTGATATACGCGGCATCCACAGTCAGTGGCCCAGTCACGAGATCCATGCCCTGCGCCAGGTGGTGTTCGGCCGCGTCCAGATCGTTCCACTCGCACAGCAACGCCCCCATACCGAAATAGTACGCCGGGCTGCCCTCCAGGCTCTGGAACACCTCCGGATCGGGTGCGATGTGCGTGGCCTCGTGCAAGGTTGCGACGGCGGCCCGTAGCCGGCCCTGGAGGATCTGCAGCTGGGCCAGATTGGTGAACGCCGCCAGCGCCCCGAACATGTTCCCAGAGGCGCGGATCGGCGCGACCACCGCAATCGCCAGCTGTTCGTTTGCGTCGGTCACATCACCGCTGACGAGAAAGGCGCGCGCGGCATTTAACATGGCGACTGTCCGGGCAACCGTCTCCGTCGCTGGCAGCACGCGGAGTGCCTGCTCTGCGAAGGCGACACAGCCGGCAAAGTCACCGCTGTACCGGACGAGGATCGCACGGAGCACGACCGTGCGGCCTTGGATGATCTGGGCCTGGTCGGTTGGTGTGTCGGGCAGGATGCCGTCTTCAGCCTCCTGGAGTCGGGCTTCGGTGGCTTTGAGCTGATTGGTGAGCAGCAGCGCGAGTGCGTGGATGGTACAGAGCAACGGGCGGGTACGAACAAGCACATCCGGCAGCGCGCTCAGCCAGTTTAGCACCGTGTGTACTTGCCCAGTGACGATGAGGCGCAGGCCGTGCTGCTCAATCAGATCGGCCACCCACGCACCATCCGCCGCCATCAGCCCGTGCTGCACCGCTTCGGCAACCAGCCCCTGTCGCGCATACCACACGCTGGCCCGCTGGTGTAGCGCGGCCACCGTTTTGGCCAGCCCACCGCTGGTGAGTCGGTGGCGTAGCACGTCAGCAAACAGATGATGGTAGCGATACCAGTGGCGATCATCATCAAGCGGCACAACAAACAGATTGCTGCGCTCCAGTTGATCGAGAATCAACTGACTGTAGCTATCAGACACAGGCGCAGCGATGTCATTCAGGATTGGTCGGTCGTCAGGTGTGAACCCGAGTATAGCATCACACAATGGGCCGCACATCCGGTCGAGGATGGATGTCTGGAGCAAAAAGGTCTGGAGATGCGCCGGTTGGGCTGCGAACACTTCGGTGGCCAGGTAATCCACAATATAGCGATTGCTGCCCGTAAAGCTGCGGATGAAACCACTGCGATCCTGGTGATCGCGCATTGCCAGCGCGGCCAGTTGTAGCCCAGCGATCCAGCCCTCGGTGCGCCCCTCCAGCGCGGCTAGGTCAGCAGCGGTGAGCGCCAGCCCCATCACCTGATTCAGAAACACCGCACCTTCGTCGAGGGTGAAGCGCAGATCCTGCGCGTGCAATTCTGTCAGCGTGCCGTTGGCCCGCAGGCGCGCCAGCGGCAGTGCCGGATCGGTGCGGGTGAGGATCACCAGATGCAGCTGGGGCGGCAGATATTCAAGTAGCCAGGCCAGTGTACGCCGAATAACGGGTGCAGTGATCACATGATAGTCATCAAGAACCAGAGCGACATCGCGCCGTGATGGTATGGCAGAGGCCGCACTAAAGGCATTCAGTACACCGGTCAGGATGTGCTCAATCGATGGCGATTCCGGCGATTGCAGCAGTGCCAGTGCCGTCGTGCCAACGCCTGGCGCGAGCGTGTCCAGCGCGATAATCACATAGCCCCAGAACCGCAGCGGATCATTATCCTCGCGGTCGAGTGACACCCAGCCGAGTGGCAGCGCACTGCCGCCAATGGTTGCATGCCACGCGCTGAGCAATGTCGTTTTGCCAAAGCCGGCTGGGGCCGCAATCAGGGTGAGTTTATGGAGCATTCCTGCTTGCAGGCGTTCGAACAGGCGCGGGCGGATGACCAGGTTGGCGCGGGCGGGTGGAGCATACAGTTTGGTGGCGAGCAGATGGGATGGCATGGCGGCTGCGGGGGGCGGGGACTCTGCCGTATGAACCGCAGGTTGTGGCGTCGATGCAGCAGTCAGCGTCGCGGCAGCATGGTTCAGTCGTTCGAGTGTCAGATCCTGCGCCTTACCAAGATAGACGCGATGCAGTGTGCCGTGCGATGTGCGATAGGCCTTCCAATACGCACCGCCACGCGCCTGCCGCTCCTTGCGGGCAGTGAAGTGCCCCGATGGGTTGGTGAACGTGAAGGTTGTCGCCTGTTCCAACCAGGCAAACCAGGCAGGTGTGTTCACCGTAATCGGGCTCGCATCGTTTGGCGAGCAAACCAGCGTAGCACCATGAACCTGTGCGGTTGTGCGCGCCATTCGTGTGCCTCTACCAACCTCGTTTGTTCGGGATGTTATGGTAGAAGTATAGGGCGGGTTGGGGAAGGATGCAAACTGAGGGGTACGGAAGGGGGTGTGACGGAACATTCTGCAACGCGTGGTTCGTTGTGGAGGAGCGAACCTCGTGTTCGCCCACCAGGATCGCACGCTGCTCCCAATAGCAAGGCGGCGCATGCACTATAATCTATCGATTCCATATATTCCGGTGTTTTAGAGTTGAATCTATGTCGATACCACTGTTAGCCACGAAACTGTATATCCCTCCACCTCGGCCGCAGCTTGTTGTGCGTCCACGCCTGATTGCACGGTTGGACGAGGGCCTGCACTGCAAACTGACCCTGATTTCTGCTCCTGCTGGCTTTGGCAAAACCACACTAGTGAGTGCCTGGATTGCAGGCTTTGGGCGGCCTGTCGCTTGGCTATCGCTGGACGAAGGCGAGAACGATCCCATACGCTTTCTGGCATACCTTGTCGCTGCATTGCAGACGATTGCGCCGACTCTTGGTGCAGGTGTGTTGGCTATGCTGCAATCCCCGCAGCCACCGCCAACTGAATCGATTCTAACTGCTCTACTCAATGACATCGCCACGATCCCTGGTCCATTCGTTCTGATCCTTGACGATTACCATAGCGTTGATTCGAGAATAGCTGACCAGGCGCTCACCATGCTGCTTGAATACCAGCCACCACACATGCACCTTGTCATCATCACCCGTGAAGATCCCCAACTGCCATTGCCGCGCTTACGCGCTCGCGGCCAATTGACCGAACTGCGCGCCGCAGATGTGCGCTTTACCCTGGCCGAAGCCGCCGGATTCCTCAACCAGATCATGGGTTTGAACCTCTCCGAAGCGGAGATCGCCGCACTTGAGGCACGTACCGAAGGCTGGGTTGCGGGCCTCCAACTGGCGGCACTCTCGATGCGTGGGCGCGGCGATGTTGCCCGGTTTGTCCGGGATTTTGCAGGAGACAACCGCTATATCGTGGATTATCTCATCGAAGAGGTGCTGCAGCGTCAGCCAGAACGCGTGCGCAGTTTCCTACTGCAGACCTCCATGCTCGACCGATTGAATGGCTCGTTGTGCGATGCCGTGACAGACCAGAACGATAGTGTGGTGCTGCTCGATGCGCTAGAACGCGGCAATTTGTTTGTTGTGCCGCTCGACGATACACGCCACTGGTTTCGCTACCATCATCTGTTTGCCGATGTGCTGGCTGCCCGTATGCTGCAGGAGCAGCCAGCGCACATCCCGATCCTGCATCAGCGCGCCAGCGTGTGGTATGCACAGAATGGGTTGCCCGCCGATGCGATTCGCCATGCGCTGGCCGCCAGGGATTTCGTTCGTGCGGCTGGCCTGATCGAACTGGCCTGGCCAGCCATGGATGGGAGTTTTCAGGCTGCCGCATGGCTACATTGGGCCAAGGCAATCCCTGATGACTTGGTTCGTACTAGGCCGGTGCTCAGCGTTGCGTATGCCTGGGCATTGCTGAATGCTGGCGAACTGGAATCCGCCGAGATTCGCTTGCGGGACGCGCAACAATGGCTGAGCACAGTGGATGCAAACAGTGAGCGAGCGGAAGTCCTTTCGGGCCGAATCGCTGCCGAGGTATACTCCGCACGGGTAACACCTGCGCAGACGAAAACGCGGATTCAATCGCATCGACGGGCGAGTAGCGCTTCCGATCAATCTGCGCAATCTGCGGATACTGTCCAACCATCAGCCGCGAGAAGTATAGTCATCGTGGACGAAGCGCAGTTTCGGGTACTACCTGCCTCGATTGCGACTGCCCGTGCCTACCTTGCCCAGGCGTATGGCGATCTGCCCGGCTCGGTGACGTATGGTCGGCAGGCGCTGGATCTTCTGCCAGCAGGCGATCATCTCCGCCGCGGACCGGCTGCCGCGCTGCTTGGCCTGGCCCAATGGGCGAATGGCGATCTCGAGGTGGCCCACCGGACGCTTGCCGATGCGATGGCAGGCTTTCAGCAGGCTGGCAACCTGCATTTCGCCATTAGTGTCATCTCTGGCCTGGCCGATATCAGAATAGTGCAAGGCCGCCTTCGTGATACCCATAGAACCTATACACAGGCACTGCAGCTTGCGCTGGCTCAGCACACAGAGGGTACCCGGCCGCCGCTGCGCGGCACCGCCGATCTCTATCTGGGTTTGAGTGAACTGCTCCATGAGCAGGGTGATCGGGAAGCTGCCAGGCTGCACATGCAGCGTAGCGAGGAACTGGGCGAACAGGCTGCGCTACCAGATTGGCGCTATCGCCTGTGTCGCGGCCAGGCACGCATCAAACAGGCCCAGGGCGACTATGCGGGCGCGCTCGATCTGCTCGACCAGGCACAACGCCACTATTATCGAACGCCGCTCCCCGATCTGCGCCCGCTGTGGGCTATGAAGACGCGGGTATGGGTGGCACAGGGCAGCTTGGGCGAAGCACTGCGCTCAGTGCAGGAACAGGGACTGTCTCTTGACGATCACCTCAGCTTTCTGCGCGAATTCGCACACATCACACTGGCAAGAGTACTGCTTGCCGAGGCGACGCACGCCCCTGCCGATCAGGGCATGCAGCAGGTCATGAGCTTCCTGGATCGCCTCCAGCATGCCGCAGAAGCTGGCGGGAGGATGGGCAGTGTGATCGAGGTTTTGGTATTACAGGTGCTTGCCCACCAGGCGCAGGGCCGCCCTGCTGCGGCGCTTGCCGTGCTGGAACGCGCCCTTATGCTGGCAGAGCCGGAGGGCTATGTTCGCATGTTTGTTGACGAAGGGCCGGGAATGCAACTCCTCCTTTCTGCCGCTGCGTCGCAGGGAATGATGCCCACGTATATCGGGATGTTGCTGGCTGCCATTGCTCGCGTTGAAACCGAGGTACAGCCGCATGCGGACAACGCTGATCTGCCATTGCCTGCCCCTCCGGCGAGCGAACTGTTGAGCCAGCGCGAACTCGAAGTCCTACGGCTGGTCAGCCAGGGGTTCTCGAACCGCGAAATCAGCCAGCGACTCGTCCTCGCACTGGATACTGTCAAAGGGCACAACCGACGAATCTATGAGAAGCTGCAGGTGCAACGGCGCACCGAGGCAGTGGCCCGCGCCCGCGAACTTGGCCTGTTATAGTTGCCCCTCACCCCCTGCCCCCTCGCCCACGCCGGGGCGAGGGGCAGGAATCTCTTGTGAACCCGTTGCACCCCTCCCCCACTAGGGGTGAGGGGGAACACCCCAAACAACACTCCGATCAACACCAAGGTGTCTACAGCCAACACTGCCCCTGAGCTATGCTGCGTGCAGTCAAAGCGCTCACGAAAGGGGCAAACCAATGGAATCCACAACTGCTACGCTCACAAACATCAAGATGGCGAACCGAACCGCTGATCGCTCACCACATGCGATGACACGAATCGCCGGGGTTTTGTATCTTGTGATCACCATCGCCGCCATCATCGGGCATGTGTATGTGCCCTCCCAGCTTCTGGTGCCTGGGGATGCCACAGCAACGGCCAACAACATCCTGGCTGCTGAACCACTGTTCCGCATTGGCATCGGCAGCGAATTTGTCGTCTTGCTATCGGAAATTGTGCTATCGATCATGCTGTACATTCTATTCAAGCCAGTCAGCAAAACGCTGTCGCTGGTTGCGGCGGTGTTCAGATTGGCAATGACAACGATTCACGCAATCAATCTGCTGAACTCGTTTCTTGTGCTGTCCCTGCTCAATGGCACCGGCTACGCATCCGCATTTAATGCAGATCAGATGCATGCGCTCGTACAGTTGTTTCTTGATGCACATCACTATGGGTTCACCATCGGCATCGTCTTTTTCGCTCCGCATGTCTTTATGCTTGGGTATCTCATCTTCAGGTCGGGGTACTTTCCCAAAATACTTGGCGTTTTGTTCATCCTGGCAGCATGTGGCTATCTGATCGATAGCACGGCACTGCTGTTCGTCCCTAGCTATGGAACCACCCCGGCCATTCTTGCACTCCCGATTGCCATTGCAGAAATCGCCTTTCCCCTGTGGCTGCTGATCAAGGGTGTCAATATCGAACAGTGGAACAATCGCACGCTGGCGGCCTGAAGCGCTCCGCTATCCTGAAGAATACACACGAGGTGCAGCATGCATGAAACAAACCCATCGACTGAGAATCAGGACGAGCCTGAGCTGTATGCAATTCGCATCAAGGGGCAGCTGCATGAACGATGGGCCACCTGGTTTGAGGGCCTGATCCCGACGCTCGAAGCAAGTGGCGAGACGCTGCTCACCGGCCCGGTGGTCGATCAGGCTGCACTGTATGGATTGCTCAGAAAGGTGCGTGATCTCGGGATGCCATTGATCTCGGTGATGCGTATTGAACCCGAACAGGCAGATACAGCAGATAAAAATCAGTGAATAGCAATACAAGAAAGGATAAACCCATGAAAGCGATGGTCTATCATACCTATGGTTCACCCGATGTTCTGAAACTGGAAGATGTGCAAAAGCCCGTCCCGCAGGACAATGAAATCCTGGTGAAGGTTGTTGCCGCATCCGCAGCCGCTGGCGATTGGCATCTTCTGCGGGCGAATCCATTCCCGGTGCGCTTTATGTATGGGCTGCTCAAACCAAAACACACAATCCTTGGCGCAGATGTCGCTGGGCGAGTTGAAGCAGTGGGTCGCAACGTCACACAGTTTCAGCCAGGCGATGCAGTATTTGGGGATCTCTCCAGAAGTGGCTTTGGCGCGTTTGCCGAATATGTTGCTGCGCCTGAGCATGCCTTTGCGCGCAAACCCGCCAGATCGACCTTCGCGCAAGCCGCGGCCGTTCCGGTGTCGGCAGTCACCGCGCTGATCGGTTTGCGCGACCAAGGGCGTATTCAGTCAGGGCAGAAGGTGCTGATCAATGGTGCTTCTGGTGGTGTCGGGACATTTGCGGTGCAGATTGCCAAATCATTTGGCGCAGAAGTCACCGCCGTGTGCAGCACCGGTAAAATGGAACTGGTGCGCTCGCTTGGGGCGGACCATGTGATTGATTATACGCAAGAAGATTTCACCCAACATGGCGAACAGTACGATCTGATCCTTGCAGCAAACGGCTATCATCCGATCTCAGCGTATCAGCGTGCCCTACGGCCACAGGGCCGCTATGTGATGACCGGCGGTTCCACGGAGCAAATGTTCCAGGCCATGCTCCTCGGCCCCTGGCTCTCCCGCAAAGGTAGCCAGAGCCTGGGAAACACGCTGGCGAAACCCGGCCAGCAGGATTTAATTGTTATGCAAGAACTGCTTGAGGCTGGCAAGGTCGTGCCGGTTATCGATCGAACATACCCGTTACACGAGGTTCCTGATGCTATTCGGTATCTTGAACAAGGGCATGCCCGCGGAAAGGTAGTCATAAGCATTGATCCGCAGTATGTGTGATAACATCGCTGAGGAATGGTATTATTGTTCTAGCGAACGCCAGCGAGAAATCCGCTTACGCTCCCCTCTCCCCGGCGTGGGAGAGGGGCAAGTGGTGAGGTAATAAAGCCCGAAATACCTGAAGACTGACGTTACGGAGTAATCAGTCCGCTGGGTAGTGCGTTCGCAAGAAAGGACATAGCAATGTCTGCGGACAAAATGGGTATGGTCATTCGCGATCCCTGGTATGAGTTTGGCACGTCCCCTGGGCATCCAAATGAGCCGAATATTGCCTTTCAGGAGCAAATGGGCGCAATCCTGGAGGATCTCGGGGTACGGTGGGTGCGGCTTGAATTTCATATTGCTGGCGATGATGTTGAGGCCAGTGTGGCTCGCTGTGACCATTTCATCAATGTTGTTGCGCCACGGCATCACCTGATGATACTTGGGCTGCTGAGCTTTGGGATCATGCGTGATTATCCTCCCGATACTTCAAGCGACCCACGCTCGTTGACCTCACCAATACCCGATAATCAGGCCCACCCATATGGCAGTGGCGTGAACGAGTATATGCGCAAATGGCTTGATCGGGCGCGCTTCATTGCCGACCGTTACGCCGGGAATGTCCATGCCTACGAAATCCTGAATGAGCAGAATCGCATGCCGCCGAGTGGCACGGCAATCCCAGCCGTGCTGGTGGCCCGGTTGCATACGAAATTCTACCGTTTATTCCGGCAGGTGGATCGCCAGGCCCTCGGTGATCAATCCTGGCGTGATGCGATCCAGATCATTCTTGGCGGCCTGCATCCCAAAGGCACGGGCGAACCAGAGAACGCTACCTATACCACCGATCTCGAATACCTTTACCAGATCTATGCCTCAGATGGATTCAACGGCTATCGCGGAACGTATGGCCGTTTTCCTGTTGATGGGATTGCATACCATCCCTACCCAGAAGAAGTGCGCCTGAGCCTGCGTCGCTATCCGCGTGGCTCCGATGCGGCATGGGAAGCCACCATGCTCAACTACCGGCTCGATGAGCTACGTCAGGTGCTACGCAATGTCGGGCATCCGGATGTACCATTTTGGATTACCGAGGTTGGCTATAACATTGCGTACGGCAATCATACGGCGCATGGGCAGGCGCTGTTTATGGATGCTGTGCAGCGGATGTTGATCACCCGGCTCGATGTCGCAGTCAGCTTCTGGTTCAAGTATGAGGACTTCCCCCCTGCTGAGGGGCCTAACGCCCAACAATGGGGGGTCGTCCATATCCCCTTCAGCGCAGGGCCATGGCCTGGTGGTGCTCTGTATGATCCAACTGGCACGCCGCAGTACCTCCGTGCGGCCTATCACGTCTTTCGGGCATTGGCCGAGAAGGCATAGGTGGTCGCAACGCCACTGATCGCCTCGACCTTCTGGGTGATCCGGCCAAGTTTGTCGATGGTATAGCTCGTGTCATAGAGCATGGTCGCGTTATAGTGTGCCAGGTAACGGGTTGGTTCACCGAACGTATTATAGGTCCAGCTATCGCGCACGCTGCCCAGTGTGCTGCCGGTTGGCAGGCCATGCTGTGCATTGCGGGTCATGGTCAGTGCGCCAGCACCAATCAGCAGGCTGTCACTGTCATAGCTGAAATTGATCGTGTTGCCGCCATTGACACTGGTTGCCGTCACACGCATATTGTTGTCGTAGGTGCGTGCGACAGTTCCAGATACTGGGCCAGCCCAGGATTCGTTGAGCAGCAGGCTGCCATCATAGGTGTAGCCGAGGTTCACACCATCTGGTGCAGCGATTCCGGTCACATTCCCAGTTGTTGCACTATAGCTATAGTTGGTTGGGCTACGTGGCGTATCAATGCGCTCGATCCGGCCAGCCGCATCATAGCTGATGCTGGTTGATTGGCCGTCGGGGCGAACCACACTTGTTATCTGGCATACGCTATACTGGCACACAATCAATGCTGCAAGCACAAGTATGCCCGAGGAGTAATGGTATGACGAACACTCAACAGCAATCAGCGCCACCTGAACTGGCTCCCTCCGCTTGGGAGCGAAGGTTGCAACAGGCCGTTATTGTGGTGGCACGCCTGGGTTTGGGCGTGCTGTTTCTGACACAACTGGCCTGGAAGATTCCCCCATCGTTTGGTTGTGATGCTGATTATGCGTTTACAACGGCAGATGCCAGCGGAACACTCCAGCGCACCAATGGCCTGTGTGATTGGATCGGGCTTGAATCAGTCTATGCCCAACGCGATCGCACTATTCTGGCGATACCGATTAACCCAATCGCGCAGCTCAATGGTGCATTTATTGATACCATCGTCAAGCCGAATATCCGCTGGTTTGGGTATCTGATCTTTCTTAGTGAAGCGCTGATTGCGGTCAGCATGTTACTGGGCGTGGTTAGCCGCCTTGGGGCACTGGTTGCGATCGGTATCTCGGCACAACTGATGGTCGGGCTGGCTGGCATCCCCATTCCGTTTGAATGGGAGTGGAGCTACCTGCTCATGGTGTTGCTCTCGATCCTGCTGTTTGGCCTGGCACCCGGACGAATCGTTGGCCTTGATGCCATGCTGCGCCCGCGGCTCGCCCATGCTGCTGTGCGCAATCGCCTTGCACGTATGATCTGGTGGTTCACATAAATGGGTGCTAGGCCAGTACGTCGCATATTCTATGGCCTGGCCCTGATCGGCCCAGTGCTGTATGCCATTGGCATTACGGCACGCTATCCACTTGCTGTGGGTCTGAACTATCCGGGCGCATCCTGGGCCATTCTGTCCAATTTCGCGCCAGATGCCGTCGTACTGCACGCAATTGTCTATGCGCTCGAAATGCTTTGCTATGCGCTCGCGCTGCGGGTTGCACTACGCAGCAACAGTAATATCAATAGCTCCAAAACGGCACTCGCAACGCGGCATCTGATTGGCCTGGTTATTGGTGGCTGGTTGATTTCCAGTATTGTGCTGTTGAATGCGTATCCCGGTGATTCAACCGATATCTTTGATTACTTGTTCCGTGGCCGCATGCTGGCTGAGTATGGCCATAGTCCACTGGCGATAGTCCCAGCCCAGGTTTCTGGCTACCCATTCTATGCCTATGTTCACTGGGCAAACAATGTCGATACCTATGGCCCACTCTGGGAATATGAGAGTGGCGCTATAGCAGTAAGCGTTCGCATGGTGGCACACCTGCTTGGTCTGCGCGATATACCACTCGCATTCTATATTATTGGCTATCGGCTGCTGGCAATATGTCTTGCTGGGCTGTGTGGCATTCCGATTGCAGCACTCGTGCATCAGCGCAATCCACAGTATGTGCCAGCCGCATTGTTGGCCTGGTTTTGGAACCCACTGCTGCTGACGGCAACGGCGATTGGCGCGCATAACGATATGCTGATGCTGTTGCTGGCCTTGATTGGCCTATGGTTTCTGCAACATCAGCGTTGGGTGTTGGCACTGCTGGCAGTCCTGCTGGCAGCGCATGTCAAAATCACGGCGCTGCTGCTGCTGCCGCTCATGCTGCTGCATATCGTTGGCCAATTGGGTTGGCGGCGAGCCATATGGCACAGCAGTATCGCCTTCCTGATGATTGTGCCGATCTCCTGGCTGCTGTATGCACCACTTGGTGGGTGGGCAACACTGCCACGCATGCTTGAGGAGCGGGTACGGTTCCTGGTAAACTCATGGGCGTTTGTGGCCTACTGGCTGTTGCAGATCGCTTTTGGTTGGACGGAGGTTGCTGCTTGGCGCATCACGACTCAGGCGGCAACACTGCTGTTCTGCGTGCTTGCATGTATTCAGCTCTGGCGATTCTGGCGCGAGTATCGGCAGCAGGGTGATGGCGATGCATGGCTTTGGCAACGCCTGACGATCTTCGTATTCATATATCTTGCGGTTGGGAGCTTCTGGTTCGAACATTGGTATGTGCTGTGGGCACTCGTACCAGCAGTGCTTCTCCCACAACACCAGCTTTCTCAGAGAATATTGCCCTGGGTGTGCCTGGGTGTACTCTGGCTCAATCTCGCAGCCGATTTTTTCGTGACTGCACACCCGGTTCTTGTTGCGCCCCCACCGCCATTATGGGCCACGCCGCTCCTGCTGATCAGTATTGTCGCTACAATCGCCACATGTTACCAAACCACGAGATTTCGATGAGCTATGCGTTAGACCTATGGCCCATGCTGATACACAGGCCACGTTCGTAGCGATGCGCACATCAAATCCATTCTGGAGCGGAAACAGCTGCCTATGATCATTGCAATGTCACGGTTGGGCCAGCAGCAACCGAAGCGCTTGTCGAACGATTCTATGATCTGCTGATGGCGATGTCATATGATGATCCCGAACTACGGCCACTCATGGATCTTGAGGGTTTGAAGCAGTGGCGCGCTGGCCGTATTGAAGGCTATCGGCCACTTGCAGTAGCCGCGGATGCGGCTGGCTTCTATGATCAGGCTGGCGCAATCACGGAGCACGATTATCGCTACTAACGAATATTGCGTACTACCCATTCTCCGCAGATAATTGGCAGCATGTTCAATTGGCACCCACAGGATGAACGCATACTCCTGATTGTCTGGTATGATGCACCGACCTACTCATATAGCATCCTATTTGAGTTGTACACATGCGTAGCTCACAGCAGGGGTTTGGGATGCAACCCCCGAGAAAATCCCCCTTCTTTTTTACAAATCCGCTAGGATTGCTATAGAACCAAGAGTCGAATAGGATGTCAACGATGATAAGCGCGGAATAGCGAGCGCCGTTGGCGTTCGACGCACCGAAACATGCCTGGTTGTCTGGTAGGCAGGGCATAAACAGCTTATACATAGGAACCTATGAGCACG
This sequence comes from Chloroflexales bacterium, assembly GCA_038214135.1. Taxonomy (GTDB): domain Bacteria; phylum Chloroflexota; class Chloroflexia; order Chloroflexales; family Roseiflexaceae; genus JANLSE01. Next base: position 24,649 of record JBBQSD010000087.1, read on the forward strand.
CACAACCCATGGCCCGATCACGATCTGCCGATCCATTCCGAAAAGCACTATGATGCGCCTTCGGTCTTCGATGTTGCGAATCTCATGCGCGAGGCCCGCCGCCAGAAACGCCTGCCCAACGGACTAATACCGCCGATCTGCGTACTCGACCCAGATGGCGATTTGGTTGATTACCTGCATGCAAGTGGGCAATCTCAAGCACACACAGCATGGGCCTGTTACCATAGTACACTTGATGTATTCCGCCTCAATGGGGCGGAGATCGGCATTATTGGCCGGGCTGTCGGCGCAGCATTTGCCGTCCTGATCGCAGAGGAGCTGTTCGTTTCGGGCTGCGAATTGCTGATCAGTATCACCTCAGCGGGCCAGATCACGCCACTGGGACAGCCACCCTATTTCGTGCTGATCGAGCGCGCCTTGCGTGATGAAGGCACCAGCTACCACTATCTGCCGCCCGCAGCCTATAGCGTACTTCAACCTGCGCTGCGTGAGCAACTGCTCACCAGTTGGGATCAACAGCAGGTTCCACTGCACATTGGTGCGAGCTGGACAACGGATGCCCCATTCCGTGAAACCGAAGCGATGATAGCACGCTGCCGTGCTGCCGGAATTGCTACCGTTGAAATGGAGGCATCTGCACTCTACGCATTAGCAACAGCCAAGGGCTACCCGATCATCTGTTTCGCGCATGTGACCAACACCATGGCAACTGATGGTGATGATTTCGAGAAGGGGCCGGACCAGGGTAGCCACGCAATTCTCACCGTTATTGCCGAAACGGCGCGGCTACTCAGGTGAACACATGCTGCTATCTGTGGGCAGCCAGGCCACACCCGAACTCAACACAGTGTATGGCGTTGCGCTGATTCCCACCGAAAGCATGATTGAGCATTCGCATTGCCATCGGCAGCACAAACAGGTAGATGTTCATAGCACCCAGCACCGCCACCGGCACGACATAGGGTGCGAATGCTAACCACGCTCGTGCTTGGCTATACTGGCTGGTTGCGATGCGATAGGCAGCGTAGAGTGAACCAAGAATTCCCAATCCTACGAGGATAAATTGCAGCACCTGAATTATGCCAACATCCAGCAGCGCTGGTGCTGCATTGGGAAGGGGCTGCCCGATAAATGGCAAGGCGGGATGCTTCGCGCTTGACCTCGCCAATGCGGTCAGCAGAATGACCGGCAATTGGGGATCGGCGGCGCGTAGCCGATGCAGAACCTCAAGGCCATCCATACCCGGCATCATGATATCCAGGATTACCAGATCCGGTGGGTGATC
>JBBQSD010000088.1:0-25865 GCA_038214135.1 Chloroflexales bacterium
GCCGAACTGAAGCCTAACCATGTACAGGCCAACCCACTGCACGCTGCCGAGATCCGCCATATTGTTGAATCTGGGGCAGAATGGAGCGGGATCATCTATCTGTGGGGGCTCACGAACACTGTCGGTTCGCTCGATGCCGAAGCCGTGCATACCGAACAGGCCCGCAGTATCGCTGGCGCATTACATCTGGCACAGGCGCTGGCGGTTCGGCCAGCCCGGCTGTGGCTTGCGACATGTGCTGCCCAAGCGGTTGAGCGCCACGCGATGGTCAACCCGACCCACGCGCCATTGCTTGGATTGGCCCGTACCATCGCACGCGAACAGCCGGATCTGCGCCCCGTGTGTATCGATCTTGACCCAGCGCTGGCTGCTGATTCAGCGAGAATGCTACTGCACGAGATTGTGGCAAACGATGGCGAGGATCAGATCGCCTACCGAACGGGCGAGCGCTATGTCGCACGCCTGGCCCATTACACGCCCGATGCATTGCAACGGCCCACCGATGATCGCCCATTACGATTGGAAATTGGGCAGCGTGGCGTGATCGATAATCTAGCGCTTCAGCCGATGGGCATGCCAACGCCCGCTGCCCACGAGGTACTGATCCGCGTGTATGCAACTGGCCTGAACTTCCGCGATGTACTGAATGTGCTGGATATGTACCCAGGCGATGCCGGGGCGCTCGGCCACGAATGCGCTGGCGAGGTTATCGCAATTGGATCACAGGTACAGAACCTGCACATTGGCGATTCGGTCATGGCATTCGCCAATGCCAGCTTTGCCACCTATGCCCTGGCCGATGCGCGCATGAGCGTGCCAATACCAACCGGGCTGAGTTTTGCCAAGGCGGCTACCATCCCGATTGCGTTTGTTACTGCGGCCTATGCACTGCAATCCCTGGCGCAGCTCCAACCCGGCGAGCGGGTGCTGATCCATGCTGCTGCTGGCGGCGTTGGTCTGGCCGCCGTACAGATCGCACAGCAGATTGGTGCTGAAGTATTCGCAACAGCTGGCAGCCCCGAAAAGCGCGCCTTCCTGCGCAATCTTGGCGTACAGCAGATCTTCGACTCACGCTCGCTTGCGTTTGCTGATCAGATCAGGGCCGCTACTGGCGGTGCTGGTGTTGATGTGGTGCTCAACTCGCTCACCGGCGATTTCATTCCACACAGCCTTGGCATACTGCGCGATGGTGGGCGCTTCCTGGAGATTGGTCGGCGCGATATATGGGAGCCAGAACGGGTGGCTGCTCTGGATCGCAACCTAGCCTACTGGATCATCTATATCGGTGAGCAATGCGAGAAGCAACCAGAACTAATTGGCGCAATCCTGCGAGCACTCGCCGCCGATCTGGCATCTGGAGTGCTACGCCCGCTGCCACTGCATGCCATCCCGCTCCAGCATGCACCAGATGCATTTCGCTATATGGCGCAGGCCCGCCAGATCGGCAAAGTTGTTCTCACGCAAACGGGTGGCCCGAGCAATGGCTTTCGCCCAGATGCGACCTATCTGATCACCGGTGGCCTTGGCGGGCTAGGGTTGCTCACCGCCCGCCGCCTGATAGAGCGCGGCGCTCGTCATCTGGCGCTGGTTGGCCGCAATGGGCCATCTGCCACAACCAAAGCCACACTGGCGGAACTCGAACAGGCTGGCGCGACGATTGCTGTGCTCCAGGTCGACATATCGCAGCGCGATCAGGTAGCCGATCTGCTCGCCAGAATCGATGCAACCATGCCGCCACTGCGCGGCATCGTTCACGCCGCTGGCCTCATCGATGATGGCGTACTATCGCAGCAGAACTGGGGCCGATTTCTAAAAGTCTTTGCTCCCAAGGTTGATGCGAGCCTGCATCTGCACGAACAGACCCGCACCCGTGCGCTGGATTTCTTCGTGCTCTATTCGGCTGGCGCAGCGCTGATTGGTCAACCAGGCCAGGCCAACTATGTCGCCGCCAATGCCTTCCTGGATGCCCTGAGCCAGCGCCACCGAGCCGAGGGCATGCCGTCATTGAGCATCAGTTGGGGGCCATGGGCCGATGCTGGTATGGCTGCCAATTTGCCAGAAGCCGACAGGCAGCGCATGGCCGAACAGGGCTTGGCAACGCTCTCAGCGGTACAGGGGCTTGATGCATTCGAGGCGCTGATTGCCAATGACGCCGTTCAGGTCGCGGTCTTGCCAATCAATTGGGGGCGTTTTGCCAGGCAATTTTCAGCAGAACACCCGCCATCGCTGTTCCGTGATCTGTTCCGCACAGCGGCACCCGCAGCCACAACGCCAGCGATTGGCAGTATTACTTCTCGCCTTGCGGCAGCACCAGCAAACCGTCGGCGACCCATGCTGATCGGCATGATCCAGGATCATACCCGCCGTGTGTTGGCGCTCGATGTGGCCCGTGTGATCGACCCACGGCAGCCACTGCAGGAGCTTGGGCTCGATTCACTCATGGCCGTTGAGCTGCGTAACAGCCTGAGCGCTGCTGTCGACCGCTCGCTGCCAGCAACGCTACTGTTCGATTATCCGACACTTGATACACTTAGCGATTTCCTGCTGGGTGAACTGGCTCCGCAAGCAGCGCCAATCGAAACACAGCCGATACGAACGGCAGCAGATGAGCAGCGCAGCCAGATGATCGATGAGTTGGCGCAACTCTCGGATGAAGATGCTGAGGCATTATTACTGGCCGAACTGGACAATCATAAATCGTAAGAGGTATGTTTTCATGACCGAGATAGCTGATCGTGCGGATAATCTTTCACCGCTGAAGCGGGCTGTTCTGGAGATCCGCGAGCTACGTTCACGAATCGATGAGGCCGAGCGTGCACGCCGCGAGCCAATTGCGATTGTTGGGATGGGCATGCGCCTGCCTGGTGGCATCAGCGATCCCGAGGCATTCTGGGATTTGCTGCGCGATGGCACGGAAGCCATCGGCCCGATTCCGCCAGAGCGCTGGGATGCCGAGGCATTCTACGATCCCGATCCCGAGGCTCCCGGCAAGATGTACACCCGCCATGGTGCCTTTGTCGATCCTGTCGATCAGTTCGATCCGCAGTTCTTTGGCATCTCGCCGCGTGAAGCCGCCAGCATGGATCCCCAGCAGCGCCTGCTGCTCGAAACAGCCTGGGAAGCACTCGAACGAGCAGGCCAGGCCCCCGACAAGCTGAACGGCAGCCAGACTGGTGTGTTCATTGGGATCGCCAACAGCGATTATTTCCGCATGCTGGCCAGCGATCTTGCGGCGATTGATGTGTACCTGGCTACTGGCAATACCCTGAGCGTCGCCGCCGGGCGTATTTCGTATTTGCTCGGCCTGCATGGACCAAGTATGGCAATCGATACGGCCTGCTCATCATCACTGGTAGCTGTGCATCTGGCGGCACAGAGCCTGCGGAGCCACGAGTGCGATCTCGCATTGGCCGGTGGCGTCAACCTGATTCTTTCGCCCGAAGCCAATATTAATTTTTCAAAGGCCCAGATGATGGCCCGCGATGGCCACTGCAAAACCTTCGATGCCGCAGCTGATGGCTATGTGCGCGGCGAGGGCTGCGCCGTGATCGTGCTCAAGCGACTGAGTGATGCACTGGCATCTGGCGATAATATACTGGCGGTGATCCGTGGTTCGGCAGTCAACCAGGATGGCCGCAGTTCAGGGCTGACAGCACCAAATGGCCCAGCGCAGGAGGCCGTGATTCGCACTGCCCTGGCCAATGGTGGAATCGCATCACACGAGGTCAGTTATGTTGAGGCCCACGGCACCGGTACACCACTTGGCGACCCGATTGAGATTCAGGCACTTGGCGCGGTGCTAGGTGCAGATCGGCCAGCGGATCGCCCACTACTGGTTGGCTCAGTCAAAACGAATGTTGGTCACCTGGAATCGGCGGCTGGCGTGGTTGGTCTGATCAAGGTCGTCCTGGCCCTGCACCACAGCCAGATCCCGCCGCATCTGCACTTTCGCACGCCCAACCCGCATATTCCCTGGAATACACTGCCGATCACAATCCCAACAGCGCTCACGCCCTGGCCAGTCGGTGAGCGCCGACGCATCGCTGGTATTAGCTCATTTGGCTTCAGCGGAACCAACGCGCATGTGCTGATTGAAGAAGCACCAGCAGCGCGTGAGCCGGTCGCATCCGATGCGCGCCCACTGCAATTGCTGACACTCTCGGCCAAGAGTGCGGCGGCCCTGCGTGTGTTAGCATTGCGCTACCAGAACTGGATTGCCCAACGACCCGACCTGGCGCTCGCCGATCTCTGCCACACTGCGAATGTTGGCCGTGCCCAGTTCGAACAGCGCCTGGCGATTACCGCTGCCGATAGTGGCGTACTTCAGGATCGACTAGGCCATTTTCTGGCTGGCAGCGAGGACGCGAATGTAACAAACGGGCATGCAACTAGCCCCGAGATTGCCTTCCTGTTCAGCGGCCATGGCGCAACCTATGTTGGCATGGCCCGTGGCCTCTATACAGCTCAGCCAATCTTCCGAAACGCAATCGACCGCTGCGCTGCACTGCTACAAAGCCAGATTGATCGCCCACTCACGCAACTGCTCGGCATCGGCCCGGATGCGATAGAAACGGGTGAGCTCCTTTCGCGCATGGCCTATGCACAGCCAGCCCTCTTTGCCGTTCAATACGCATTAGCCGAACTCTGGCACGCATGGGGCATTCATCCGGCACTGGTCGCTGGGCATAGTGCTGGCGAATATGCCGCTGCCTGCTTCGCCGGTGTGTTTAGTCTGGAGGATGCACTGCGTCTAGTGGTTGCGCGTGGTCGCCTGATGCAATCGCTCGCGCCGGGTGGTGCCATGGTTGCCGTATTCACCGATGAGGCCCGTGTGCAGGCGGCAATTGCATCATATGCCGCCACGGTTTCCATCGCCGCAGTCAATGGCAAAACCAGCATCGTCGTCTCAGGCCACGCCAATGATCTTGCTGTTGCACTCGCGCCACTGATTGCCGCCGGAATCGAGACGCGCCAGCTTGACATCGCAATTGCCGCCCATTCACCGCTGATCGAGCCGATTCTGGACGAATTCACCCGCGTTGCAAATACCGTGCGCTACCATCCACCACAGATCGGCCTTGTTTCAACATTGACCGGTGCGCTCGCACAATCGGAAGAGCTATGCAACCCGAATTATTGGCGGCGTCACCTGCGCCAACCAGTACGCTTTGCCGATGCCATGCAGGAACTGATCGACCAGGGCTGTACAGCATTTATCGAGATTGGCCCACACCCAACCTTGCTTGGCATGGCCCGCCGCGATACGCCAGAGGATTTTGGGATCTGGCTGCCATCCCTGCGCCAGGGCCGCGATGATTGGGAACAGATGTTGGAGAGCCTGGCGACACTGTATGTACACGGTGCTGCAGTCGATTGGCAAGCCTTTGATCGGCCATATGACCTGCAGAATATTGTTCTGCCGACCTATCCATTCGAGCGGCGGCGCTACTGGGCGGCTTCCGCTTCCGCCACGCATCGGCTGCCCAGTTTTGATCCAGCATCCCGCTGGCGTGAGGTTGCTGCCGCCGCACAGCGCCAATCCACCCAAGGCCCGCTCGATCTGAATATTGGCGAATTCGCAACAAAATGGCGCTCACTCGATGCACTGGCAACGGCGGCGATCACACATGCGCTGCGCGAGATCGGGCTGTTCAACACAACTGGCGAACGTCACACACTACCCGAGATTGCCGAACTGCACGCAATCGCACCGACCTACCAACGCCTGCTGCGGCGCTGGCTTGGCCACCTCGCCGATGATGGCCTGCTCCTGCGCGATGGCGATGCCTTCGTGTCGCTGGCACCGCAGCCCGATTCGCTTGTGAGTGCCCAGGATGCTGCCACAATTGCACTGGCCGATAACCAACCGCTGCTTGATTATGTGCTGCGCTGTGTTGATCATCTAGCAGCGATTGTCACAGGTGCCGAAAGCGCCCTCGACACACTCTTTCCGGCTGGCTCCTACGAGACGGTCGATTACATCTACCATCACTGGGCGGTTGCACGCTACTTCAACCAGATTGTGTCTGCCGCAGCCATGGCCGTCGCCAACTCAGGCCGCCCAATTCGTGTGCTGGAGATTGGTGCCGGAACTGGTGGAACGGCTGCTGCGCTGCTGCCCAACCTGCCAGCCGAGCGCGTCGAGTATTATTTCACCGATGTGTCGGATTTCTTCCTGGCCCGCGCTCGCGAGCGCTTTGCAGAGCACCATTTCGTCCACTATGGCCTACTGGATATCGAGCGCAGCCCGCTGGATCAGGGCTATGCAGCCAATAGCTTCGATCTGATCGTGGCGGCCAATGTGCTGCACGCGACCCGCAATCTGGACCAGACATTGCAGCATGCCCACTCGTTGCTGGCCTCTGGTGGGGTGCTGATTGCCTACGAAACCACCAACCACCCACGCTGGTTTGATATCACCACTGGGCTGATCGAAGGCTGGCAGATTTTTGAGGATGCCTGGCGCGATGATAACCCATTGATGACCGCCAGCCGCTGGGATGCGGCACTGCGCGCAAATGAATTTGATCAGGTTCTCGCGCTGCCAGCAGCCGATAGCGCACCAACGATACTCGGCCAGAGTGTGATGATCGCCCGCGCACCAATCACCCAGGATGAGTCGGCTGTCATTGCCTGGTTGCCGCGTGATGTTGAGCACATAATCCAGCTGGATACGCCCACAGCGATGCCAGGTATCGCAGGTTCGTCCCTGATCAATGAACTTATGACAGTATTGCCGAATGAGCGCCACGAACTGCTTGTCGAATTCGTTCGCCAGCACACAATCCGCGTTCTACGGCTTGATCATACACAGATACTTGAGCGCAATGCCCGCCTAATGGATATTGGTGTCGATTCGCTCATGGCGGTTGAGTTACGTAATCGGCTTAGAGATGGCCTTGGATTAACCCAGAAGCTACCAGCCACGCTGATTTTTGATCATCCGACGATCAACGCAATTGCACAGATGCTGGCCGATCTGCTCACACCAGCCGAGCCGGTCGCTGCCGAACCTGTGCTATCCAAGGCCGAACACATGACATGCGTTTCCGACATGGCCGATATGTCCGATGATGAAGCCGAGGCGCTTCTACTAAAGAAGCTCGTTGAGTTGGGTGGCTGATATTCCGCGTATAGATGACGAGAATGTTAGCGAGAGCGCCGACACAGATAGGCCGCTGACATCTTAATCTCCTATTATCAGGATAACAACATAGCACAACATCAATGAGTTCAGAAGTGTTGGCGGAATAGCTCTTCTACCTATATCCGCCAGTACATCCATGGCGACGGCGACGATACGAGGGATTGATGACCAACCGTTTTGAGCAAAGCCCTGAGCTTTCGCCACTGAAACGTGCCCTGCTCGCGCTGGAGCAGATGCAAGCCCGACTCGATGCTGCTGAGCGTGCGAAGCGGGCACCAATCGCAATCATTGGCATGGGCTGCCGCTTTCCAGGTGCCGATAGCATTGCTGAATTCTGGCAACTGCTGCACGATGGCATTGAGGCGGTTGGAGAGATACCAGCTGATCGCTGGGATATTGACGCCTATTACGATCCCAACCCCAATGCGCCAGGCAAGATGTCCAGTCGCCGTGGCGGTTTTTTGTGTTCCGTTGATCAATTCGACCCGCAGTTCTTTGGCATTGCTCCGCGTGAGGCGCTCAGCATGGATCCACAGCAGCGCCTGCTGCTTGAAGTCGCCTGGGAAGCCCTGGAACACGCCGCCATCGCCCCGGATAGCCTGGCGGGTAGCCGCACAGGTGTCTTTGTTGGCGTCACAACCGGCGATTATGCACAGATTCAACTGAACTCAGCTGGGCTGGCTGGCCTGGATGCCTATTACGCCTCGGGCGTTGCCCATAGTATTGTCTCTGGTCGCCTCTCCTATGTGCTTGGCTTACAAGGGCCGAGTATCACTCTCGACACTGCCTGCTCATCATCGCTGGTTGCCATCCATTTGGCCATCCAGAGCCTGCGTTCTGGCGAATGCCGCAGCGCACTGGCCGGTGGCGTTAATCTCATCCTCTCACCAGAGAACAGCATCACACTCTCGAAATACCATATGCTGGCTCCCGATGGGCGCTGCAAAACATTCGATGCCGCCGCCGATGGCTTTGTTCGTGGCGAGGGCTGCGGCCTGATTGTGCTCAAGCGGTTGAGTGACGCGCTTGCCGATGGCGACCGGGTGTTGGCTGTCATCCGTGGTTCGGCAGTCAATCAGGATGGAGCCAGCAGCGGGCTGACCGCGCCAAATGGCCCAGCACAGGCGGCTGTCATCCGCGATGCGCTAACAAATGGTGGCATCGCTGCACACGAGGTTGGCTATGTCGAGGCCCATGGCACCGGCACGGCCCTTGGCGATCCAATTGAGGTTCAGGCATTGGCAGCCAGCCTGGGTGTCGGTCGGTCATCCGATCAGCCACTGCTGATCGGTTCGGTGAAAACTAATATCGGCCACCTCGAATCGGCAGCTGGTGTCGCTGGCGTGATCAAGGTCGTGCTGATGCTGCAACACGCCCAACTCCTGCCACATCTGCACCTGCACCAGCCAAGTCCGCATATCGATTGGGCTGCCATGCCGATTGCGATCCCAACCACACTGGCCGCATGGCCGCAACACACTGGCCGACGAATCGCTGGCGTGAGTTCGTTTGGCTTCAGTGGCACCAACACACATCTGCTGATCGAGGAAGCACCCATCTCGATTGCATCGCCCGCCACCGTTACGACTGTTGCCAGCCCTGGGCTGGTGGCCCTTTCGGCGAAAAGTGAGCCAGCCCTGCGCGCCATCGCCAGCCGCCTGGCTACACACCTGGCCGCACATCCCGATCTGGCATTGGCCGATGTCTGCTATACCCTGAATGCAGGCCGGGCACACTTCGCCCATCGCATTGCGCTTCCCGCAGAGACAACCAGCCAGCTTGGCGAACAGTTGGCCGCCTATGCTGCTGGCCAGATGCCGCAGAGCTTGGTCAGTGGGTACGTTGCCAGCGCCGATCCGCCAAAGATCGCGTTTCTGTTCACCGGCCAGGGCGCACAATACCCCGGCATGGCCCACACCCTCTACCAAGCCCAGCCAGCCTTTCGTGCCGCACTCGACCGTTGTGCCACACTGTTGCAACCGCACCTGGATCGACCACTGCTCGATCTGCTGTTCGACGCCGCCGACCCCAATGACCGTACACACCCATTACACCAGACCGCCTATACCCAACCGGCGCTGTTTGCCATCGAATATGCCCTCACCGAACTGTGGCGCTCGTGGGGCATCACCCCACAGGCGGTACTTGGCCATTCGGTTGGCGAATATGTCGCCGCCGTGCTGGCTGGCGTCTTCTCGCTCGAGGATGGATTGCGCCTGATCGTCGCCCGTGGCCGGTTGATGCAGGCGCTTCCAGTGGGCGGGGCTATGGCGGCGATCTTCGCGCCAGTGGATGCGGTTCGTGCTGCGGTTGCGCCCCACACTGCCGTGTTGGATGTGGCCGCGATCAATGGGCCTGAGCATACCGTGATTGCTGGAACAGCCCAGGCCGTCGCCAGCGTCAGCGCGCAGTTTGCGGATACTGGTGTGCGCGTGCAGCCATTGGTCGTCTCACATGCCTTCCATTCGCCATTGATCGAACCAATCCTTGCAGCCTTCGGTGAGGTTGCCAGCACAATCCAGTATGCCACGCCGCGCCTACGCCTAATCTCGAATGTCACTGGCAAGCCAGCCGGGCGCGAGATCAGCGAGGCATCCTACTGGGTTCGGCATATTCGGGCGGCAGTACAGTTCGCCGATGGCATCAACACACTCATCCAGCAGGGCTACACCCATTATATCGAGATCGGCCCACATCCGACATTGCTTGGCATGGCGCGATTATGCGCCCCGCCCGAAACAGGCACATGGGTTCCGTCGCTACGCCGCAATCGTGATGATCTCCAGCAGATCCGCGAGAGCCTGGCAGGACTCTACGCCAACGGCGTGCAGATCGATTGGGCCAGCTATGCCTCATCTGCCGCTCCACAGAAGATCGATTTGCCAACCTACCCATTCCAACGCCAACGCTACTGGGTTCAGGCCCGCCGCCCAAGTGCAACCAGCGCGAATGCACCAGGCGATCACCCGCTGCTCGGGCATCGGCTCAGGTCACCACTCAAGATGATCAGCTATGCAGGCCAGATCGACGCTGCCAGCCTAGCCTATCTGGGCGACCATCGCGTGTTTGCCAGCACCATTCTGCCGGCCACCGCTTTTATCGAAGCGGCACTCGCCGCAGCACCAGCACTCGGCACTGGGCCAGCCACACTCACCGAGATGGTCATCCACGAGGCCCTGGTTGTTGCTGGCGATCAGGTGCATGCCCTGCACACCATTCTCGACCCCGCTGGCAACCAGGCTACCTTCGAGATCTATAGCCAGGCTGCTGGTGCCGAAGATTGGAAATTGCACGCCAGCGGCCAACTGCGGATTGAACATCAGGTTCCATCGGGCACACAGCAGCTTGCCGCCATCCAATCACGCTGCACCACTGAGGTCAGTACCGAATCCCACTATGCGCTGCTTGCCGAGCATGGGCTGGATTTCGGCCCGAGCCTGCGTGGCCTGCGCCGATTATGGGTTGGCGTAGGTGAGGCGCTTGGCGAGGTTCTGCTGCCAGCTCCACAGGCGGCTGAGCTTGGCCAGTATCACATCCATCCGGCATTACTCGATCCATGTATTCAGGTGATCGCCGATCTATCGGCCAGTGATCAGGATACCTACCTGCCAATGAGCATCGAGCGGATCACATGCCACACACAGCCCGGTTCATTGGTCTGGGCACATGGCCTGTTGCATGGCGATCTGGCTGCACGCCCCGAGACGCTTAGGGCCGATATTCGGCTGTATAGCGCTGCTGGCGATCTACTTGTAGAAATTGTTGGCCTGGTGCTTAAACGGGCTAACCGCGCAGCACTATTGCGTATGAGCGGCCAGGAGCGGCCAGCCGATTGGCTGTATGTTCCAGTATGGCAGCCAGCATCTACCACAGATGCCAACGTGCAAGAAAGTGTTGCCAGCTTCATCCCCGCAGCCACAACAATCAGCACGCAGGCATCCGAGCAGATCACCAGCCTACGCGCCGATCATAAGATCGAACACTACCAGCACATGCTCAATGCGCTCGAAGCACTCAGCAGCGATTATACTGTGCTGGCGCTTGCCCGCCTTGGCCAGCCATTGCGGATCGGCACCCATTTTCGCGCCGCCGATCTGCATGTGCTTGATCGCCATCGCGCCCTGCTTGGCCGGCTGCTGGCCATATTGGCCGAGGATGGCCTGATTCAGCCAGATGGCGATGGCTGGCGTGTGATGCACGAGCGTATTGTCGAACCAACCGAGGCGCGCTGGCAGCAACTGATCGAGCGCTACCCAGCCACCCGCGGCGAACTAACAATTGCCCGCCGTTGTGGTGAGAACCTGGCCGATGCACTGACGGGTGCCACCGATCCGCTGCAGTTGCTGTTTCCTGGTGGCTCGCTTGAATATGCCGAGCAGATGTACCAGGAATCGCCATTCGCCCGTTTCTACAACTCGCTGCTTGGCGAGGCGCTGGCTGCGGCAGTGGCGCAACTGCCAACCGGTCGCACCCTGCGCGTGCTTGAGATCGGTGCCGGCACTGGTGGAACCAGCAGCTATGTGCTGCCGCGCCTGCCCGCCCAGCGAAGCGAATATACCTACACCGATATCTCGGCGCACTTTCTCGTCAGGGCCCGCGAGAAGTTCAGCCGCTACCCATTCATCACCTATCGCACGCTGGACATTGAGGCCGATCTGACAACCCAGGGCATTACCGAGCAGCAGTTCGATATCGTCGTGGCGGCCAATGTGCTGCACGCAACCGCCGATCTTGCGCGGACATTTGCCAATGTGCGCCGCCTGCTCACTCCAGGCGGGCTGTTGGTGATGCTCGAAATGGTGCAACCGCAGCGCTTTATCGATATCTCATTCGGGCTGACCGATGGCTGGTGGAAGTTTGTCGATCACAAACTGCGCCCGAACTATTTGCTGCTTGGCCGTGAGCAGTGGCTGCGCTTTCTGGCCGATAGTGGCTTCAGCACGCCAGCAGCACTGCCAGCAGCGGAGTTGGATGTGCCTGGCATAACGCCAGTACAGTCGGTGGTTCTGGCCAGTGTGCCGCATTCCTCCAACCAGCTGCGCAGCCTGCCATCTGATGCCCGTAACTGGCTGGTTTTTGCCGATACTAGCGTCGGTGAACACTTCGCTGCTGCGCTTCGAGCCCATGGTGGCACGGCGCTTATCGTGCGGCCAGGCCCGGTATTTCGCCAGATTGGCCAGCAATGCTTCGAGATCGATCCCACGCAACCATCCGACTATGTGCGCCTGCTGCGCGAGGCTCCTGGCGGCCCAGCCTTCGACGCACTAGCTCATCTGTGGAGCCTGAATGTAGTTGGCACAGCCTATTCAGCAGATCAGCAACTGGCGCTTGGGAGCGCCCTGTATGTGACCCAGGCGCTGGCCAATTGTGGTGCGACCCCGCGCCTGTGGCTCATCACTCGGGGTGCCCAGCCCGGCTTGGGTGAGGCTCCCGATGTTCGCCAGGCACCACTGTGGGGGTTTGGAAAAGCTGTCGCCCTGGAACATCCCGAGCTACGGCCAATCAGTATCGATCTCGACCCCGCACCAACCGCTGATTCGGTGCAGGATCTGCTGCAGGCTGTATTGGCCGCTGGTGCCGATCATCTCATGCTGCGTGGTGGCGAACGATATGTAACGCGCCTGCGTCGCAGAGTTCAGCCAATGCCAACCGCGCCAGCCGAATTGGCGATCAGCGCACGCGGCACGCTGGATAATCTTGTTCTGCGCTCGGCTGTACGGCACACGCCAGGGCCAGGCGAAGTCGAGATTCGGGTGCATGCCACCGGCCTCAATTTCAAGGATGTGCTCAACACGCTTGGCATGTACCCTGGCGATCCTGGCCAGCTTGGCGGTGAATGCGCTGGTATTGTGGTCGCTGTTGGGTCCGGGGTGACACATCTGCATATTGGCGATCCTGTCGTCGCGTTGGCTCCTGGCTGTTTCAAAACCTATGTGGTCGCGCCAGCCATGTTCGTGGCTCCCAAACCAGTTAATCTGAGTTTTGCTCAGGCAGCTGGCCTGCTGATCGCCAATGTAACCGCCGATTTTGCTCTACGCCATCTCGGCCAGATGAAAACCGGTGAACGGGTGCTGATCCATGCCGCAGCAGGCGGCGTTGGCCTGGCCGCAGTCGGCCTGGCCAAACAAGCAGGGCTTGAGATCTTCGCGACGGCTGGTAGCCCAGAAAAGCGTGCCTTTCTTGCCTGCCTGGGTGTCCAACACATCTACGATTCACGAACGCTTGATTTTGCCGCACAGATCCAGGCCGATACCCAGGGTGAGGGCGTCGATCTGGTACTCAATTCATTGGCTGGCGAATTTGTCGGCCAGAGCCTGGAACTGCTCCGCAATGGCGGGCGCTTCCTGGAGATCGGCAAGCGCGATCATCTCAGTGCAGCACAGGCCAATGCGCTCGGGCGAAATCTTGCCTATCATGTGATCGACTGGGGCGAGACGGCCCGCCAGGAACCCCAGCTCATCCGCGAGATCCTGGATACCATCGTGGCATCTGTGGCGGCTGGCACGATTGCACCGCCGCCGGTGCGGGTGTTCAGCATGGCCGATGCACAAGCAGCTTTTCGTTACATGGCCCAGGCTCGCCATATCGGCAAAGTGATTGTGATTCAGCCCAATGCAACTGCCGATAGCCCGTCACCAACGATTCGTTCTGATGCCAGCTATCTGATCAGCGGTGGCCTGAGCGGACTCGGGCTACTCACCGCACGCAGGCTGGTCGAACGCGGCGCACGCCATCTTGTCGTAATCGGTCGCCGGGCACCAAGTGCCGCTACTCAAGCCGTAATCACTGAACTTGAGCAAGTCGGGGCGCACATCACCATCATTCAGGGCGATATTGCGCGGCGCGAGGATGTGCTTCGTGCCCTGGATGCCGCAGCCAACCCACCATTACGGGGGATCTTTCACGCTGCTGGAGCACTGGACGATGGCGCGATCAGCCAACAGAACTGGAGCCGCTTCCAAAGCGTACTGGCAGCAAAGATCGATGGTGCCCAGTTGCTGCACGAGCTTACCGCCGATATGCAGATCGATTACTTCGTGCTGTACTCATCGGTTGCCTCGCTGTTTGGCTCAGCAGGCCAGGCCAATCATTCCGCCGCCAACGCATTCCTTGATGCACTGGCCCATGCACGGCATGCCAACGGCCTGGCTGGTGTGAGCATCAACTGGGGCGCATGGGCCGAGGTTGGCGCCGCTGCCGAGCGTGGGGTTGGCGAGCGGGCAAGCCAGAATGGCATTGGATCCATCCCACCCGAACAGGGGCTGGCAATCCTTGAGCAACTGATCAGCCAGGGCGAGCCACAGGTCGGCGTGACACCAATTCAATGGCCGATCTTCCTGCAACGCTATGCCAATCGCAGCGTGCCGCCCTTCTTCGCGGAATTTGTTGGTGCCCTGCGCCCAAGCTCGCCCATAGCGGCATTAGCAGCACAGCCGGATGTGTTGCGCAGGCTGGAAGAGGCGCCACCACAGCGCCGCCGTGATATTCTGCTTGGCTTTGTACAGGCCGAAGCCGCCTATGTACTGGCGCTGCCCGCCGCACAGGTGGATGAGAAAACGCCATTGAGCGCGCTTGGCCTCGATTCACTGATGGCCGTTGAATTGCGTAATCGGCTTGGTGCTGGCCTGGCATTGGCTCGGCCACTGCCAGCAACACTTGTCTTCGACTACCCGACAATCACGGCGATCACGGGTTACTTGGCCGATGAGGCACTGCATCTGACACCACCAACTGCGACCAAGGATGCGCCTGCCGCTGCTACGCTAACTGATAGCAGCGGGATGACCAACATACTCGATGAGCTTGAGAATCTTTCCGATGATGAGATCGACCGCCTACTCGCACAGCGTGCTGGTACCTAATACTCAGATTGCTGGAGCATCTTCATGAGCGACCTGTTCGAGCGTATTAGTAAGCTCTCGCCAAAGCGCCTGGCGTTGCTGGCAATTGATCTGCAAGCCAAACTCGACGCAGCAGAGCAGGGCCGGAACGAACCAGTTGCTATCGTTGGCATGGCCTGCCGCTTCCCTGGTGCCAGCAGCCCCGAGGCCTACTGGGATCTGCTGCACAATGGCGTCGATGCCATCCGTGAGATTCCGCCATCGCGCTGGGATGTGGATGCCTATTACGATCCCGATCCCGATGCGCCAGGCAAGCTTGCCACACGCTGGGGCGGCTTTCTCGATCAGATCGATCACTTTGATCCACAGATGTTTGGAATCGCGCCACGCGAGGCTGCCAGTATGGATCCGCAGCAGCGCCTGTTGCTTGAGGTCGGCTGGGAGGCAATCGAGCGAGCTGGCTACGCACCAGATTCCCTGCATGGCTCATCCACCGGCGTGTTTGTTGGGCTCTGTAACGCCGATTACGGCCAATTACTGATGGACGGCGATGATCAGCATTTCGACATGTATCTCTCAACAGGCAATGCCGCCAGCGTCGCCTCTGGCCGCCTTTCGTATGTGTTTGGCTTCCAGGGACCAGCTATCTCGGTGGACACCGCCTGCTCATCATCGCTGGTTGCCCTCCACCTGGCAATCCAGAGCCTGCGCGATGGAGCCTGCCGCATGGCGCTAGCTGGTGGCGTGAATGTCATTCTTTCGCCAAAGACGACAATGACGCTCTCGCGGGCCAGGATGATGGCCAGCGATGGGCGCTGTAAGGCATTTGACGCACGCGCCGATGGCTTTGTGCGCGCCGAGGGCTGTGGGCTGGTGGTACTCAAGCGCCTCACCGATGCCCGCGCCGATGGCGATACGATCCTCGCCGTCATCCGTGGCTCGGCAATCAATCAGGATGGGCGCAGCAATGGCCTGACAGCACCAAATGGCCCGTCACAGGTGGCGGTGATCCGTGCGGCCCTGGCCGATGCACAGGTTGCTCCAGCCGAGTTGAGCTATGTCGAGACCCATGGAACTGGCACATCGCTTGGCGATCCAATCGAGGCGCAGGCGCTCGGTGCCGCACTTGGCGTTGGTCGCCCGCCAGAACAACCCCTGATCATTGGCTCAGTCAAGACCAATATTGGCCATCTGGAATCGGCTGCTGGCATCGCTGGCCTGATCAAGGTTGTACTGATGCTCCAGCATGCCGAAATCCCGCCACATCTGCACCTGACCCGCCCAAGCCCATATATCGCCTGGGACGAACTGCCGCTTGCGCTGCCAACCAACATCACACCATGGTCGACAGCCAATGGCCGCCGTCTTGCAGGGGTCAGTTCGTTTGGCTTCAGCGGAACAAATGCACATATTATTCTAGAATCAGCTCCACCAGCTCTAGCTCCGGCAATCGCTGATATTGAGCGCCCGCTGCATCTGCTCAAGCTCGCGGCCCGTAGCGCTGTGGCCCTGCGCGAACTGGCTGATCGCTATGCCCATTATCTGGCCGCCAACCCCTGCGCATCGCTGGCCGATATCGCCTATAGCGCCGCAATCGGTCGTAGCGAATTGAACCACCGCTGCGCCATTATCGCGGAAACTCCCGAACAGGCGCAAGCAGCACTCGCGGCATATGCTGCCAATACAACACACGAATCGATTGTTTCCGGGATGCTGCACAACCAGCGCCAGCCAGATGTTGTGTTCCTGTTCACTGGCCACGGGTCTCATTATGTCAATATGGGTCGTCAACTCTACCAGACCCAGCCGGTCTTTCGGGCAGCACTCAACCATTGCGCCGAAGTGTTGCTACCGCTTGTTGATCGGCCACTGCTCGAGCTCTTGTTCGATGATACCGGCAGCCGGGCGCTTGAAAAGATGGCCTATTCGCAGCCGGCGCTGTTTGCGATTGAATATGCACTGGCCACACTCTGGCAATCGTGGGGCGTTCGTCCGGTCGCAGTTGCTGGCCATAGCGCAGGCGAATATGTCGCCGCTGTTATCGCTGGTGTGTTCAGCCTGGAGGATGGGCTAAAGCTGATCGCCGCCCGTGGGCGGCTGATGGGTTCGTTGCCTGCCGATGGTGCCATGGCGGCGGTACTTGCCAGTGAGGAGCGTGTTGCTCGTGCCATCGCACCATATAACGGCCAGATCTCGATTGCGGCAATCAATGGCCCACACAGTGTTGCGCTTTCGGGCAATGCGAGCGCGCTCCAATCGCTGCTGGAGAAGCTGCGCGCCGATGGGATTGAGGTTCGCCCGCTGTCCATTCCCATTGCCGCCCATTCGCCGCAGGTCGATCCGATCCTCGATGCCTTCGAGCGTGTTGCGAAAGAAGTGCGCTATAACCCGCCACAGATCGAGGTCATTTCGGGGATGACAGGCCAACTGGCCCAGGGTGATGATCTTGTGAACGCTAGCTACTGGCGCCACCATCTGCGCCAAGCGGTGCGTTTCGCCGATGCCATGCGAACACTGTATGACCAGGGGCGGCGTATCTTCGTGGAGATTGGCCCACACCCGACACTGCTCAACATGGGCCGCCATATTCTGCCAGAACACGAATGCGCCTGGTTGCCATCGCTGCGTTCTGTCCACGATGAATGGCAGCAGATGCTGCAGAGTGCAGGTGCGCTCTACACCAATGGAATCAACCTGGATTGGGCCAGTTTCGATGCGCCATATCCGCGCCGCCGGGTTGTTCTGCCGACATATCCATTCCAGCGTGAGCGCCACTGGATGACAGCCAGCCAACGGCGGCCAGGGCGCACACTAGCCAAGGGCGAGCATCCGCTGCTTGGCCGCCGCCTGCGCTCGCCACATCTGCGCGATAGTGTGTTTGAGACACAGCTTGGCGCACATTACCCAGCATTTCTGGATCACCATCGCATCTATGGCAGTGCCCTGCTGCCATCGCCAGTCTATCTCGAAATGGCCCGGGCCGCTGCCCAGTCGGCGCTTGGTGGCGGGTTGTTTGCAATACAGGATTTCAGCATCCGCGAGGCGCTTATTCTACCCGAGAATGGCGAGCGCGATGTGCAACTAATAATGGCTGCCGATGGGCAGGAAGCCAGTTTTGAGATCCTGAGCCATGATCGGCAGCTCGATCAATGGGCGCTGCACGCGAACGGGCGGTTGTTGCCAGCCACAAACGTCCCATCGGCGACGACGCTCTTTCAGCCTGCTGTGGTTCAGGTGCGCTGTGAACAGCATATCGCTGGTGCCGATTATTATGAGCGGCTGTATGCACATGGACTCGAGTTTGGTAGCAGTTTCCGCGGCCTCACCGATATCTGGCGGCGCGATGGTGAGGCACTCGGGCGGGTGGTGCTGCCTGAAGCAATTGCTACTGAGGCACCAGCCTATGGCATTCATCCAGCCATGCTCGATGCCTGCTTCCATCTGCTTGGCGCACCACTGAGCGCAAGCATTGAGCAGACCAGCTATCTGCTGATCGCAATCGAGCGTTTTCAGATCTATGCACGCCCAGGCGGCCAATTGTGGAACCATACCGTGTTGCGGCCAGGGTACGAAAAGGCTGGCGAAACATTCACTGGCGATATTCGGCTGTATAACGATGATGGGTATCTGGTGGCCGAGGCGCTTGGGCTGCATCTCAAGCTGGCTGGCCGCGAGGCGCTGCTGCGGGCGACCCGCCAACTGACCAACGATTGGCTGTATGAGGTGCAATGGCAGCCCAAGGCCATTGCGAATACGCAAACACTTGCGCTGTCACTCGCACCAGATGTGGTTGCAGATCTATCCAATCGAGTTCCGGCGCTTGCTGCACAGCACGGCCTGGCCGCCTATCGCGAACTGCTGCCTGCGCTCGATACACTCAGCCTGGCCTATATCGTTGAAGCACTGCACACGCTCGGATGGGTGCCACGCCCGACTGAACGAGTGAATGCTGCACATCTGGCCGCACAACTGGGCGTGATACCAGGCCATGAGCGGCTGTTTGGCCGCATGCTTGCGATCCTTGCCGAAGAAGGCTGGCTGAAGAGATCTGGCCAGGATTGGCTGGTCGCTGAACCAACGTCGGTTGGCGATGCCAGCGCGATTGCTGCCGATCTGCACATGCGCTTCCCAAAGAGCGCTGCCGAGATTACGCTGGCCGAGCGCTGTGGCAGCCGATTGGCTGATGTGCTGCGTGGCACTACCGACCCGCTGCACCTGCTGTTTCCATCTGGCTCACAGGAGACAGCCGAGCAAATCTATCGCGATGCGCCATTCGCCCGCATTGCCAACCAGCTTGTTGCCGATGTCGTTGCCGCTGCTGCCGCTGACCTGACTACCGGTCGCAGCCTGCGTATCCTGGAGATCGGTGGAGGCACTGGTGCGACAACGGCTGCCGTGTTGCCAGTGTTGCCAGCTGGCCGCGCCGAATACTGCTTCACCGATATATCGCCGCTGTTTACGGCGCGAGCCGCCGAGCGTTTCGCTATACAACCCGGTCTGCGCTGCCAGGTACTCGATATCGAGCGCGATCCGGCAACCCAGGGGTTTGAGGCTGGCCAATTCGACATCATTATCGCGGCGAATGTACTGCATGCAACCAGTAATTTACGCCATGCACTCGACCATACGCGGCGTCTGCTTGCGCCACATGGCCTACTACTACTAGTTGAAGGAACCCGCCAAAGCCGCTGGACAGATATCACCTTTGGCCTGACTGAAGGCTGGTGGCGCTTCTCCGATAGCGATCTGCGCACTGATTACCCGCTGCTTGAGCGCACCAGATGGATCGAATTGCTGACATCGGTTGGATTGTGTGATGCGGCAACAATTCCAGCGCCAGCCGAGGCGGATATTGCTGGACAGGCGATTATGCTGGCCCGTGCGCCATTGGCAACCGGCGTACTAGCAACCGCAGACAACTGGCTCATCCTGGCCGATGGTGGCGGCATTGGCCAGCAACTCAGCGATCTGCTTGGGCAGCGTGGTATTACCGCAACCCTGATCGCTTCCGGCGATTCGGCAGTAGTAGCAGCGAACTATCAGCGAATTATTGATCTGCGTGGCCTGGATGCGCCGCTTCCGAATGCGACATTGAGCGCATCCGAGCTACAGGATGCTGTCGCCAGAACCACTGGCGCAACACTCAGCCTGGTTCAGAAATTGGTTGCAACTGGCGCGGCGGGCGAACTATGGATCGTGACACGTGGCGCGCAGGCTGTTGGCAATCTGCCCGCTGTACCAAGCCAGGCACCACTATGGGGCCTTGGGCGCGTGATTGCGTTAGAACACCCTGAGTTGTGGGGCGGCCTGATCGATCTGGACTCTGCTGGCACCCTAGCCGATGATGCAGCTGCGCTACTTGCGGAGCTGTTGCATAGCGATGGCGAGGACCAGATAGCACTGCGCGATCACCAGCGATTGGTGGCGCGGCTGGCCCGCCGTGGCCTACCGGTCGCACGAGCAACACAATGGCAACCAGATGCGAGCTACCTGATCACCGGCGGCTTGGGCGGGCTGGGCCTGAAGCTGGCCCATTGGATGGCCGAATCCGGTGCACGAACCATCGTGCTGACCAGCCGACGCGGCCTGCCTGCACGCGAGCAATGGGATAGGCTTGCGCCAGCGAGCCGCGAGACCGATCAGGTTGCGGCTATCCGTGCGATTGAGGCGCTTGGTGCTAGGGTACAGATCGTCGCCGCTGATGTCTCCGACAGGACAGCGATGCAGGCACTGTTTGATCGCTTTGGTCGCGATCTGCCGCCGCTGCGCG
Source organism: Chloroflexales bacterium (assembly GCA_038214135.1). GTDB lineage: Bacteria > Chloroflexota > Chloroflexia > Chloroflexales > Roseiflexaceae > JANLSE01. Next base: position 20,759 of record JBBQSD010000088.1, read on the forward strand.
GTATTGTCCATGCTGCAACAGCACTGAGCAATTGGAGCATTGCCACCCTGCCGCAGGAAGCGCTGCACGATATGCTGGCCCCGAAAGTTGCTGGCACATGGCTGCTACACGAACTGAGCCGCGAACTGCCGCTTGACTTCTTCGTACTCTTTTCTTCAACCACAGCGCTATGGGGTTCGCGTGAATTGGCCCATTATGCTGCCGCCAATCAGTTCCTGGATGCGCTGGCCCACTATCGGCGGGCGCAGGGTTTGCCGGCGCTCAGCATCAATTGGGGCACCTGGGACGAGATGCGCGTCGCATCGGATGCCGAGCGCCGTACCGTCGCCAGTTTCGGACTCAGCCCGCTGCCATCCGATCAGGCGCTCGAACTATTCGGCAGCCTGCTTACCAGCGCAGATACGGCACAGATTGCCATTGCTGCCGTCGATTGGAGCCTGCTCAAACCAGCCTATGAGACGCGCCGCCAGCGCCCATTCCTGGAACTGATGGCGACCCGCTCGGTAACTCGCCAGGTAGGTGCCACGGTAGAGCAACCAGCACTTCTGGGTCAGATCGATGGCCTACCCGTTGGGGAGCGCCGCGATAGGATTGTGGCATTCTTACGCGGCGAAGTCGCACGGGCGCTTGGCATTAAATCGGCTCAGTCGATCGACACAGGCACTGGCCTGTTCGAGATGGGCATGGATTCGCTGATGTCTGTCGAACTGAAGGCACGAATTGAGACAGCGGTTGGGAAGAGTTTACCATCAACACTCACATTCAACTATCCAACAATTGATGCGTTGACGGGATTTCTGGATGGAAGCGTGCTGCCGGTTGCAGCGCAAGCAGTTCCAGTGCAGGTGGTGCAGGCAAGAGCTAGCAGCCCGGTTATTGGTGATGACATGTCTGAGGATGATCTCGCTGTCCTTCTTGCAGCGAAGCTGGCCCGCAGGCGGTAGCACTCTGCTCAACGAAAGCAATAATGGCAATACCCTGGCTGCGACAACATCGTATAAGAGATAGGCAAGGCTCATATGCAAGAATCCCCACAACTCAATGACCGCCGCGCACTATTGCAACAAGCTATGCAAGCGCTCGATGAGATGCAGGCCAGGCTTGATGCGGTTGAACAGGCCAAGACTGAGCCTATCGCTATTGTTGGCATGAGTTGCCGCTTTCCCGGCGATGCCAATAGCCCGGAAGCATACTGGAATCTGCTGTGCAATGGTGTTGATGCGATCAGCGAGTGCCCACCCGAACGGCTCACATTCGGCGCATCGCTCGAATCAATCCAGGAACCCTCCAGCGACAAACCGATCTGGTATGGCGGCTTCCTGAAAAATATTGATCAGTTCGACCCCCAGTTCTTCGGCATCTCACCGCGCGAGGCTGTAACCATGGATCCGCAGCAACGCCTGGCGCTTGAAGTGAGTTGGGAGGCGCTTGAGCGTGCTGGGATTGCTCCCGAAAGCCTGATGGGCAGCCTGACTGGCGTGTTCCTTGGCGTCAGTGCCCACGATTACAGTGAGATCGTGCGCGCTGGCAGCGCAAACAACCTTGATGGCTATGCAGCCACTGGTGGTTCGCTGAATGTCGCCGCCGGGCGAATTGCCTTTACGCTTGGGCTACAGGGGCCTTGTATGGCGCTCGACACAGCCTGTTCATCATCGTTGGTTGCGGTACACCTAGCCTGCCAGAGCCTACGCAGCCGCGAATCCAACCTCGCGCTCGCCGGCGGTGTCAATGCCGTTCTGCTCACCGATGGCTTCGTGGCCTTCAATACCTGGGGCATGATGGCCAGTGATGGCCGTTGCAAAACCTTTGATGCTGCTGCCGATGGCTTCGTGCGCTCTGAGGGCTGTGGCATGATTGTGCTGAAGCGGCTCTCCGATGCAATGGCCGATGGCGATACCGTGCTGGCGGTGATCCGTGGCTCGGCAGTCAACCAGGATGGGCGCAGCAGTGGGCTGACGGTTCCAAATGGCCCGGCCCAGCAAGCGATGATGCGACAGGCGCTGGCCAGTGCTGGCATTGAACCTGCTGCCGTTCAGTATGTTGAAGCCCACGGTACTGGCACAGCTATCGGCGATCCAATCGAGGTTGAGGCGCTTGGCGCTGTGCTAGGCCAGGGGCGCACCGCCGATCAGCCACTCGTTCTGGCCTCGGTCAAGACGAATATTGGGCACCTTGAATCGGCATCCGGCATCGCTGGCATGATCAAAGTCGTCCTGGCGATGCTCCATGGTGCCATCCCGCCACACCTGCATCTACGCGAGCGTAGCCCGAAGATCCCCTGGCCGGATTTCCCGATCATCATTCCAAGCGAGATGCATCCATGGCCAGGGGTCGATGGGCAGCGTATTGCTGGGGTGACTGGCTTTGGCTTCAGTGGCACGAATGCCCACGTCCTGCTTGAATCCGCGCCTGTGATCGAGCATTCCACGCCAACCATACCCGCCATTGCAACACCAGGATTGCTGGTTCTTTCGGCCAAGAGTGAACCAGCGCTGCGTGCGCTAGCTGGCCGATTCCACAATCATCTGACTGCGCAACCCGATCTATCGCTTGCGGATATCTGCGCGACTGCCGCAACTGGCCGTTCACATTTCGTCAACCGTATGGCCGTTACCGCCGATGCAACTGCGCAGCTCAGTGAGCGCCTGGCCACATTTGCGGACGGGCAGACACCAGTTGGCCTTGTGCAGGGCCGTGCCGCACGCCCACGGGTGGCATTTCTGTTCACCGGCCAGGGCGCACAATACCCTGGCATGGCTCGTACCCTCTACCAAGCACAACCAGCCTTTCGCGCCGCACTCGACCATTGTGCCGCGCTGTTACAACCACAATTGGATCGGCCACTGCTCGATCTGCTGTTCGACGCCGCCGATCCCAATGATCGGGCGCACCCGTTACATCAGACTGCCTACACCCAACCGGCGCTGTTTGCCATCGAATATGCCCTGGCGGAACTCTGGCGCTCGTGGGGCATCACGCCACAGGCGGTACTTGGTCATTCGGTTGGCGAATATGTCGCCGCTGTGCTGGCTGGTGTGTTCTCGCTCGAAGATGGATTGCGCCTGATTGTCGCTCGTGGTCGGCTGATGCAGGCGCTTCCGGCTGGCGGCGCGATGGCAGCGATCTTCGCATCAGTAGAAGCAGTTCGCGCCGCAGTCGTACCGCATACTGCTGTACTGGATGTGGCCGCGATCAATGGCCCCGAGCATACCGTGATCGCTGGCGCAGCCGATGCCATCGCCATGGTCAGTGCCCAGTTTGCGGAAGCTGGCGTGCGTGTGCAGCCGCTGACCGTCTCGCACGCCTTCCATTCACCATTGATGGAGCCGATGCTTGCAGCCTTTGCGACCGTGGCCGCCAGTATTCGCTATAGTGTGCCGCGCCTGCGCCTGATCTCCAATGTCTCTGGTGGGTTCGCCGATGAAAGCGTGGCCAGCGCCGATTACTGGGTGCGCCATGTGCGGGCAGCGGTGCAGTTTGCCGCTGGAATGGCGGCGCTTCAGGCGGAGGGCTACGATACATTCATCGAGATTGGCCCACATCCCGTGCTGCTTGGCATGGGCCAGGGCTGCCTGCCAGCAGGAAACGCAACCTGGCTTGCATCATTGCGCCGCAATCGTGATGATCAGCAACAGATTCTCACAAGCCTCGGTGAGCTGTATACACACGGGGCACGCATCAATTGGGCAGCAGTCGCGCATGGCCAGCACGAACGTCTGTCATTGCCAACATACCCATTCCAGCGCCAGCGCTACTGGGCCGATCCACCACGGCGGCGGAAAAGCACTGTCGCTGGTGTTCACCCACTGCTTGGTCGGCGCTCACGTTCGCCGTTGATCCGTGAGACACTCTATGAGGCACAGATCAGCGCCGATGAGCCAGCATGGCTCGCCGATCATCGGGTGTATGATCGGATCATCTTTCCCGGTAGCGCCTATCTCGAACTGGCGCTTGCCGCTGGCGGTAACACAACTATCGTTGAGTCGCTGCTGATCCGCGAAGCGCTGATGCTGCCAGAGGCGGGTGAAATCGCCCTGCAAACGATTGTATCGCCCGAGGAAAACGGCACCAGGCAGATACACATCCTCAGTGTCGAACAGGCAACTGATGGCGAGCCAGGCTGGAAATCGCACGCAAGTGGCAGTGTTCGTACAGCACCAGCTGCCTTGCCAGCGGCTCCGGTTGATATCGAGGCCCTTGCCACAGGTTTTGATCAGATGATCGATACTGAAAGCTACTATCAGCAGTTGCAGAGTATCGGCCTGACCTATGGCCCGGCCTTCCGTGGCCTTATACGACTGATGCACCGTTCTGGCGCTGCACTCGGGTTGGCTCGGCTCCCAGGCACGGCTAATGATGGTGCGCGCTACCAGATCCACCCGGCCCTGCTCGACTCGTGTTTCCATGTGATTGGCGCGGCTGTCGCAACCACCCTTGGCGATCAGAATGGCGATGTGTTTGTTCCAATTGCCGCAGAACAGCTCTGTTTATACCAACCTGGGCTGAGTGCCGTCTGGTGTGAGGCGACGGTGCTTGGCGAGGTTCAGGCCAATGCAACGACGGTTTCGGTGGGGTTGCGGCTGTATAACGAGGCTGGTGCAATAGTCGCAACGATCGAGCGGCTTGATCTCAAACGTGCGCCACGTGCTGCCTGGGGCAGCACTGCCCAATCCGCACATCATGACATGCTCTATTCGCTGGCCTGGCGGCCACTTCAGCGCCCAGATGCTGTTGCTGCTGCCGGAACCTGGCTCATCCTGGCCGATACAACTGGCGTCGGCGCGAGCCTAGCCCAGCGTCTGGAGGCTGCCGGTGCTACCTGCACGCTGGCCGTGCCTGGATCGATCACCAGCGAGCAAAAACCTGGCCTATGGCAGATCGATGCGACCGACCCCAACGCCTATGCTACCCTGCTTGATCGGCTACCAGCACTCGATGGCATTGCCTATCTATGCGGGCTGGATGCGCCAGATCGCCCATCTACGTTGGACGAATTGCAGGATGGGCAAGCTCACGTTCTGCGCGGGGCCCTGCACCTGGCCCAGGCGCTCGCCACACGCGAGGAACTGAACGCACGGCTCTTATTGATCACCCGTGGCGCGCAATC
>JBBQSD010000089.1:0-25755 GCA_038214135.1 Chloroflexales bacterium
TTCATCGTCCATTGGAACAGTAATGTAGCTTGGCTGGTATGGCTGCCATGCTTGCAGCGCGCCCATGTAGGTTGGCTGCTCAACAATCACTGTCGAGCCTGGATCAATAAACAGTTTGCCCAATAGATCCAGAGCCTGTTGTGAACCACTGGTGACAACCACCTGTTCGAGCGGAACGTGCAAGCCCATGCGGCCCATTCGTTCGGCAACAAACCCACGCAGTGGCCGCAGCCCTTCGGTCGGCCCATACTGTAACGCACTGCTTGGCTGTTCGATCAGCACACGTTCGGAAGCCGCATTGATCTCCTCCGTTGGGAAGCACTCTGGTGCTGGCAGGCCACCAGCAAACGAAATCATGTCTGCTTGCTCGGTTACTTCGAGCAGATCACGAATTGCAGAGCTGGTGATCTTGCGTGCGCCCACGGAGAACTGCTGGCTCCAGACGGTGTTCATGGCGTTTCATCCTTTTATTCAATCAATAGCACACTGTACCATCCTCAGCTCAATCGGAATAGGGACAATCTGCGTATTGATACGTAGCCAATCGATCAATCAATCACGTTTGTCTGCATCCTTGGTTTGTTTTTTTTCAGAAGATGCGGCACGCTGCCCGCCACGGGAAATCCCTGTGCGAAATGCGAGTGCAATCACCAATGCCACCACGACGAGAATGATCAGAATCTCTACAATACCAAGGGTCATCACGATACCTCACGATGTAACAGAAGCATTCAGTATACCAGAATCAGCCACCACAGAACCACGGAACTGCAAAACGGGGGTGCAGCGTATGTTTCTGCATTGGACACCGATGGCAGCAGCATGGGGTACGGGCGAACCTCGTGTTCGCCCACATTGGGCAGCATGGGGTACGGGCGAACCTCGTGTTCGCCCACATTGGGCAGCAGCATGGGGTACGGGCGAACCTCGTGTTCGCCCACATTGGGCAGCAGCACGGGGTACGGGCGAACCTCGTGTTCGCCCACATTGGGCAGCATGGGTACGGGCGGACACACAGGTTCGCACCCCACTACTTTGAACATCCAATAGATACAGGATTGGCATTAACCCCACAGCCCAGCCAGTAGTTCGGGATCGATATTGCCGCCAGAAAGAATGATCCCGATGCTGTCAATAGTCGATGGCACCATGCCAGCCAGTACAGCGGCTAGTACGGTAGCACCGGATGGTTCCAGCACCAGCTTTAGTCGCAGGAGTGCAAAACGGATGGCCTCACGGATCTGATCATCGCTGACGATCAGCACATCATGCACATGCTGTTGGACGATCAGGAAGGTGTGTACGCCAGGCATTGTGATCCGTAGCCCGTCGGCGATTGTTTGTGGTGGTGCGATCCGCACCCGTTCACCCGCGCTGAGTGAACGGGCGGTATCATCGCCATCGGCTGGTTCAACACCATAGATCTTGAGTTGTGGGTTGATTCCATGGGCTGCAATCGCTGTTCCGCTGATCAATCCGCCGCCACCAATCGGTGCCAGAATTGCATCAAGTTGTGGGTGATCTTCAAGCAATTCCAGCGCTACGGTTCCTGCTCCGGCCATAATATGTGGGTGATCATACGGTGGTACAAGTGCGAGGCCGCGTTGTTCGGCAATCGCCAGCGTAAATGCCTCTCGATCAGTGGTGAGGCGATCATAGAAGATGACCTCAGCGCCATAGCCACGGGTTGCTGCAACCTTGACAGCCGGGGCGTCGTTTGGCATACAGATCACAACTGGTGTTGACAGGAGTGAAGCCGCCAACGCAACCCCCTGTGCATGGTTTCCAGAAGAAAATGCGATCACGCCACGCTGGCGAGCATCATCGGGCAATTGGCTGATCGTATGATAGGCACCCCGAAATTTGAATGCACCACCGCGCTGGAGGTTCTCACATTTCAGGAAGATCCGTTGCCCCGTTAGTGCGTCAAGGGTTCGCGAGGTGAACACCGGCGTTCGATGGGCGATGCCATGCAAGCGGCTCGCCGCAGAGCGAATATCGTCAATTGAGATCAGATCGGTCATGGAAGATTCTCCTTGTATAGTAGCTATCAGCATTCAGCTATCAACCGCGGGCTGATCGAGATTGACCAAATAATCGGGAATCTGCGGGCGACTAAAGTCGCGCCTGATGGCCTTTGGCCGATGGTGCTGATATGGATTGCGCAAGCCATGCGTGCGCGGCGGCAGCATGGCTGCCGCACTCCATAAACACCGACGAACCATACCCGATGAACATGGAAAGATCCATCAGCCTGCGGATTCCGGGGCATCCATCGTTTGTTGTGCAGATGAGCTACACCCTTCCTTATAGATATCCATGCTGCGCGCTGCAAACTGATCGATGAAAACAGCCTTCGAATCGCGTTTTCGGCTATCGCTATCGGCTATCGGTTATGTTCGTGTTAACATAGCACCATTTGCACCTTGGCCCGTGCGAGTGGTACTATAGCCCTATTCCAATTGTACCAGGAGCCTGCCAATGCAACCCCTCCGCTTGCCTGCGATGCTGCGGGCGTTGCGCCATCGCAACTATCGCCTGCTGTTTTTTGCCCAACTGATCTCCATTGCTGGAGTGTGGATGCAGGCCACCGCACAGGGCTGGCTGGTCAATCGCCTGACCGATTCGCCCTTTTGGCTCGGAATGGTTGCTGCGGCCCAATCGCTGCCAGTGCTGCTGCTCTCACTGCCAGCTGGCGCAGTGGCGGATCGTGTGCCAAAACGGACATTGCTGCTAATAACGCAGTGTACGGCCATGGCCTCGGCATTGATCCTGGCAGCATTGACATTTACTGGTGTTGTACAGGTCTGGATGGTATTGGTACTGGCGGTTGTGCTTGGTGTCTCATCCACATTTGAAGGCCCAGCGCGCCAGGCATTTACGATTGAATTGGTTGGTCGTGAGGATCTGCTGAATGCCATTAGCCTGGACTCAATGATGTTTAATGGAGCGCGGGTGATCGGCCCAGCCTTAGCTGGTATCGTTGCATCCCAGGTTGGCGAGGGGCCATCGTTTTTGTACAATGGGCTTAGCTATATTGCGGTTGTTGTCGGGCTGCTGATGATGCAACTGCCACCATTCAAGGCACCAGCGGCGCAGCAGCGTACGAACCAACTACGCGCTGGCCTTAGCTATATGCGCCGCGATCCGCAGGTGCGCATCCTGATGCTGCAACTGGCGGTGCTATGCTTCTTCTGCCTGGCCTATATTCCATTGCTGCCATCGTTTGCCAGCAAGGTATTGGGCGGTAATGCCATGACGTTTGGCTGGCTGGCTTCCAGCAACGCAGCTGGTGCCTTGGTCGCTGCGCTTACGATTGCAGCCCTTGGCGACCGTATGCCGCGGGTGAAATTACGCGCCTTTGCGCTGCTGATCTATTCGCCAATGCTGGCGGCATTTACGCTCTCACGCTATGTGCCACTCTCCATGCTCCTGCTGGCGATGGTTGGCTGGTGTGGCATTACCTCGCTGACCCTTTCGAACACACTGTTGCAGATTATTGTGCCAAATGAGTTACGTGGCCGGGTGATGGCAGTCTATATCCTGCTGATTGCTGGTGTTGCCCAGATTGCTGGGCTACTGTTGGGCAGCTTCGCACAGCTGATCGGCGATGTGGCGCTGACTGTGCGAATCTGGACGGCGATTGGCTGGTGTATACAACTATTTCTGTTTCTCTCACAGGGCCGTTCGTTGCGCGAACCACTCCAGGCAGAACCGGCCCGTGTTGGCTAGGAGAGCCGTAGAGACGCAAAATCTTGCGACTCTACGGCTATCTACACTGCGGGTTTCATTATGCGATCATTTAGCAAGAAACTGGCTTGCCACCCTGGGCTGCCGATGCCTGAATGGCATCCCATAGCCGTGCCATACGCAGGCCGACTTCCGGCGGGCATGGATTGGCAATCCGCCCTTTGCGTACCGCCAGAAATTGCTCCCACACACCCTGTGAACGCGGAACCGGCACCTTCGTCGGCGGTTGGTCGCCGTGCTTCTGGATCTGCAACCGCTCGCCCCACACCCCGGTATACAGGATCGCCCCACGACAGAAGACCCGGATATCCGATTCGCAGGAGGGAATCGCCTCACCACAGGCATGAAATGTCACCAATGCCCCCGAGCGTAATCGGCCAATCACTGCGCCAAGTGTTTCAACCGGGCGGCCCTGATTATCCAGCCAGGCTGCAATCTCAACAAAATCCTCGCCTGCCAGATCGGTAACGGTATTCAACAGGTGCGCGCCGGTATCGAACAGAAAGCCGCCACCAGCAATCGCAGGTTTCTGCCGCCAGGTTCCAACCGTATTTGGCCCCCAATTCTGCCAGACCACCCCACTGATTGTGAGAATTTCGCCGATCTCGCCGGAGCGGAGCATTGTGACAGCTGTGCGGATATTGGGCGAGAGGCTCCCAGGGAAGGCCACCACCAGCAGCCGCTGGGTTCGGTCGCGGACGGCAATCAGGCTTTCGGCCTCGCTGGCATTCATCACCATGGGCTTTTCGAGCAACACATCCAGCCCGGCCTCCATGCAGGCCACCGTCTGGTCGTGATGGTAGGCATGTGGCGTAATAATGAAGGCTGCGTCAAGCTCACCAGCCTGCTCATCAAGCAGCTTATGCAGATCGGGTTGATTCGGTGGTGGCAGCAGGCCAACCTCATCAAACAGCGCGGCGGTGTCTTCATATGCAGCCGCCGATGGCTCACAGACTGCGGTGATCGTGGTGGTTTTAAGCTGGCGTAGCATGGTATGAATGTGATGGCGGGCCATTCCACCACAGCCGATCATCACCGTTCGAACTGGTTTGGTTGGCATCATTGCTCCTGCCTTCTGGCTTCTGACGGTTGCTATGATACACCCAGATGGCCATATGCGGTACAATGGTACAGATACCTGCATCCCAATCAAGCGAGGAACTATGAGCGCTGAGCCTCAACCAATTCGGCTCTCGCCTATCGGTAAGCCGATTACCATTGCAATCATCATTACCCTGGCACTCCTGCTCATCCGTGGCCTTGGCCCGGTGGCGACGCCATTTATTGCGGCGGGAATCACTGCCTACCTGTTTAATCCGCTGATTACCTGGCTGCACCATCGCACCAAGGTTGGGCGCGGAGCCTGGATTGGCCTCTTATACCTAATTCTTGGCCTGCTGATCTATCTGCTGGTTCGCTTCATTGGCCCGATTATCGCTGGTGAATACCGTGAACTGGTTCGAACGATCCCAACCCTGATCAAAGATCTGCGCGAACAACTTCAGAATAACGCAACGATCAACCTTGGCGGCCTCCAGTTTAATGCTGGCCCAGCCGATCAATCGCTGACAGCGCTGCTGAGTGAAATTGGTCGACAGATCCCTGCCCAAGCCCCACGCCTGTTTGCCACCGTGATTGAGACACTACTGCTGTTTGTCTCATATCTGATGGTAACGTACTATCTGCTGGATCAGGCGGATCGTGTGATGGAATGGATCTATGGCCTGGTTCCAGCCCCATATCGGGCTGAGATTCGTACGCTTGGCCAGCAGATCGATGCCGTGCTAGCAGGCTATGTTCGTGGAACACTTTTGCTCGTGCCAATCATGGCGGTGATGCTGTATATTGCGCTGCTGATTCTTGGCGTTCGCTATGCACTCATTTTGGCAATCATCAGCGGCTTTCTCGAAATTATCCCACTGATTGGGCCGTGGAGTGCCGCCGGTATCACGATTATTGTCTCGCTCTTTCAGGTGACGACAGCATTCGGCTGGCCGCATTGGCTACTGGCCGGTGTGATCGGCCTGGTCTATTTTGTTCTCCGCATTCTGGAAGATAATTTCATTATTCCGCGGATCGTTGGCGGTGCTGTTCATCTGCACCCGATGCTGGTGATATTTGCGATTCTCGCTGGTGGTGCGCTTGGTGGTGCATTCGGCCTGTTTGTGGCCATCCCCGTTGCCGGAGTGCTGCGCATCCTGCTGCGCTATTTCTACTATAAACTGATCGATCAGGATCCTCCAACATCGGAAGCACATGGCCTTCCACCTGTGCCAGAACCACACAGCGAACCTGCGCCAGTTGTGGAACCTGTGGATATTTCAGCACCAGCAAGGCCGTAGAGACGCAAAATCTTGCGTCTCTACGGGCCGACAAACCAACGGTTTAAGCGGTTAGGCCAATGGCGAAGCTGTGGGTTCAGTTGGCACCTGCGCCTGAGCACTCGGCACATGCTTGAACAGCCGTAGTGAGGCCTGAACCGCTGGGCCAATGCCCAGGGCGAATGCGAGCGTCCCGATTCCGACATTGCCGCCAAGCAGCCAGCCGATGGTTAATACCACCACCTCGATCAGCGTTCGTACTATCCGCACACTCCATCCCGTGCGGCGGGCAATTCCAAGCATCAGCCCATCGCGTGGACCGGCTCCCATTGCACTACTGAGGTACATCCCCGAACCGAAACCAGTGATCAGAATGCCGCCGATCAACAGGATCGTGCCAATCACAACATTTTGGGCAACTGGCACATACTGTAGTGTGAGATCGACAACGACGCCAATCACGATCAGGTTGGCGAGTGTTCCCCAACCAGGCCGTTGGCCAAGTGGCCACCACGCCAGAACAACCGGTATTCCTGTAAGAATACTGGCAACACCAATTGAGATCCCGGTTTGGCGGGCGATCCCCTGATGCAACACATCCCATGGCCCCTGCCCGAGGTTGCCGCGAATAATCAACCCGGCTCCAACTCCAAAACAGATCAATCCCGCAAATAGCGAGAGCCAGCGCCTGATCATGATTGTATCTTTCGTTCTATAAGCTCTCGTGCATCCCAGGTTCAATAGCGACGCAAGATCTTAACGTCGCAATAATCATATGCGATCAGGGCAGGAAGTTGAAGGGACAAAGCGAGGTGTTTGAGGGGGACAAGTTTATTCCATCGCCATTACGCGCGTCTGGCCAAGGGCCGCTGCCATCGTGGTATGAAACCGGGAAAAATGGCGTTCCAGGAGCGACGCAAGCCGCAGCGCCAAAGCGCATATTCCCATCGAGCCATTCGTGGCCAGTGTCAGGCGTACTGTTTGCACGCTGTAGCCAGCAGCATCGAGCCGTTCTCGCGCTGCGTGTGCGGCTTTTTGCGCCTGCTTGAGATCTTCTTCACGTGCCCAACCGTGATAGTACGGATATTCATTGAACGTGTTATTCCCCTCGCTTCTCCGCAGTGTTGGGTTGCTTGGATGCCTATAGTATTGTACCCCATCCAAGCCAACGTAGCAGCCAGAATGTTGCCAACCCGGCAATAATTGTTGCGACGACGCCACCCCTGCGCCATGCGACAAGGGCTCCGATCATGCCAGCCGCTAGCCCTGGCCCAATTGTGAGTGCTGGCCCGGATGCGCCGGTTCGCACGAGTATTGCCGGAACGACAAGCGCGGTAAAAACGGCAATTGGCACATAGCCAAGCCAGCGGGCGAGCCATGCTGGTGGTTCGCCACGGAGGAGTACCAACCCACCAGCTCGCGTCAGAAATGTGACAAACGCCATGCCAAGCATTGTTAGCCAGATTGTCATTGAAGATGACTCCATTCTCGTTTCTTCATTTGGCGAGCAAGCGCTGCGCCGATTCCGCTTGCAATGATTCCAGCCAGCAGAATGTACCATTTTCCAGGCAGAAACAGCGCTCCAGCCAGTGCAATGCCAGCAGCAATCGCCGCCACAACGCCGCTTACTCTGGTTTTGAGCAGCGGCACAAGCAGCCCGATAAACGTCAGCGGGAAGACGAGATCCAGCCCATAGGTCGCCGGATCGGGAATACGTGAACCAAGCAGAATGCCTGCAATCGTACTGAGCTGCCAGATCACATACAGGCTGACATTCGTGCCGATCTGGTAGGCTGGGGAGCCCTGGCCAGCCAGAAAGCGTGGCATTCCCACAGCATAGGATTCATCGGTTAGTTGGAAGGCGATCAATCCCTGCATCCAGGATGGCGTTTTGCGGATATAGGGAGCCAGTGAGGCCGATAATAGAAGGTGGCGTGCATTCACCACCAGAGTCGTGATGATGATCGTCAGTGGCGTGGCCCCAGCGGCAAATAGGCCAGCCGCAGTGAATTGTGCTGCACCAGCAAACACAAACAGCGACATCGCCAGAGTCTGCCAGGGGTCGAGCTGGGCTGCTAACGCGCTGACGGCATAGATCGCGCCAAATGGGGCAACGCCGATCCATAATGGTAGGGTGGCCGTAAAGCCAGCGCGGAAATGGGCCATTGGGGATGATTGGGTGATTGGCTTGATTGGTGTTGTTGTTGTCAAGGGTGCTCCTTCTAAAGTGAGAACCGAGTATTCAGGAGTCAGAATTCAGAATGCTCCGAATGAGCCACTGCGGCTAGTGTCGAGGCAACGGCTGATCAAGCATATGCTGACGCCTGACGCCTGATCCCGCTACCGTACCATAAGATTCTGCCAAGTAACAGTGACAATTCGAGCATGTGTAGCAGTGCCATCTTTAAGCAGCCGCTTGTGCTATAATGGGCACAATGTATGTTGACGTAATCGTGGCGTTGCTGCGCACTGCGCCAGCCACCGAAGGATATCATCTTGGCCTTTAATCCACTCGACGCGCTCTTTGGAGCGTTCAGCCGCGATCTGGGGATCGACCTAGGGACAGCGAATACGCTTGTTCATGTGCGCGGCAAGGGGATTGTGATTAGCGAGCCATCGGTGGTTGCAATCGACAAGAAGACCAAAGAAGTCAAGGCGGTTGGTGCCGAAGCCAAGGCGATGGTCGGCAAGACGCCTGCAAATATTATTGCTGTTCGGCCATTGAAGGATGGCGTGATCGCCGATTTTGATGTTGTCGAGAAGATGATCAAGCATTTCATCAATAAAGCCCATGGTGGCTCATTTGGAATTATCTCGCCGCGCCCACGCGTTGTGATTGGCGTGCCATCTGGTGTCACCCAGGTTGAGATGCGCGCCGCTCGTGATGCTGCCCTGAATGCGAATGCCCGCGAGGCATTTGTGGTTGAGGAACCAATGGCGGCGGCGATTGGTGCTGGATTGCCGGTTGATGAACCAATCGGCTCGATGGTCGTCGATATTGGTGGTGGCACGACGGAAGTTGCGGTGATCTCGCTTGGCGGGTTAGTGATCAACCGTTCCATCCGTACGGCTGGCGATGAGATCGATGAAGCGATCATGCAATTTGCCCGCCGTGAATATAACATGCTGATTGGCGAGCGCATGGCCGAGAAAGTCAAGATTGCTGCTGGTAGCGCCTACCCATTAGATGAAGAGATCCGGGTGGTGATTCGTGGCCGTGATCTGCTGACTGGCCTGCCCAAAGCGGTTGAGATTTCCAGCGTTGAATTGCGCGAAGGAATCGCAGGCCCGGTCAACACAATCGTCGCAGAGGTGCGGGCTGCACTCGAAGAAACCCCACCAGAGCTGGTTGCCGATGTCATGGAGCATGGGATCATGCTGGCCGGTGGCGGTGCCTTGTTGCATGGCCTGGCTCGGCGGATTGCTGCTGAGACAAAAATGCCGGTGCATATTGCCGAGGATCCGCTCTCGTGCGTGGCCCGCGGTGCTGGCAAGATGGTTGAGGAGTTCCAGAACCCAATCTATCGCGATATCCTCACCAGCACCCAGCGTACTCGCCGCGTTCGCTACTAACTGGTTTCCCAATGTTACGTGATCGCTCGTTCAGAAGTGGTTCGTCGCAACGTCGCTCACCGGTGGTTGTGACCACCCTGCTGCTTGCGGCGATCCTGCTTGTGGCACTCGATCAAGCTGGCATGCTTGGCGATCTACGCGTACGAGCGACATCGTTGATCGCACCGGCCCTGACATTTACCCATAGCATTGGCACAACCGTGAGCGATGCACTCGGGCAGATACGCTCACCCTCACAGGCCGAAGCGGAACTAACTGCGCTGCGTGAGGAAAACAGCAGGATCAAGGCCGAAAACCTGCGTATTCAGGAACTCCAGCTTGAGATTACACGATTGCGCCAGCAGTTGCGGATTGAGGGCGAGAAGCCCTGGAATCTGCTTGGATCGAGCATTAGTTCGTTCACGCCCGATGCTGGCCGCCATCAGATTCTGCTGGCTGTTGGGAGTGAGCAGGGCGTCAAGCCTGGGATGGCTGTGATTGCCCGCGAGGGTAGTAATCCTGCTGCGCTGATTGGCGTGGTTGAGGATGTTGGCCCGCATAGCGCTTCGGTGTTGCTGATCACCGATTTCAATAGTGCGATTAGTGCGCGTATCTATCGGAATGATCGTGTTGTTGATGGTGTTGCACAGGGCCAATGGCAGCGTGGCTCACGGCTGCGGCTGGAAGAGATCGCCCGCGATGAACCAATTGCAGCAGGCGATGTTGTCGTTACCGCAGGCCTGAGTGCTGTCTTTCAGGCTGGTTTGCCAAGGGCGGCTATTCCACCAAACATCCCGATTGGTATTGTGAACCAGGTTCAGCCGAGTGGGCATACCCAGCAGGCCGAACTGCAACCATTTGTCGATCCGGATCGAGTGCGCTATGCATGGGTGATACTCAGCGTCAACGGTTAGAAGAACGCATTGCCAGCGAGTTAGTGCTGATTATTGCACTGCTGGGCGTGGCAATTGTCCAGGTCGCGCTACCACCGCGCCTATTTGCGTTCCTGCCGAATGTATTGCTGCTTCTGGTGGTATGCCGGGCACTCTTGGCGGGCGCAAGTAGTGCTGCACGATGGGCATTCTATGGTGGGCTGGCCATCGATCTGTGTAGTGGCTCAGTGCTTGGTAGCCATGCCGTTGCGCTCCTAGCCGCAGCACTGGCTGCGCTGGTTGCGTTTTCGCCCTTCAACCGGACGAGCTGGCTGGTACCGATTGTCGGTACGTTGCTTGGCGCACTCGCCTACCATGCCGTCCAAGTTATTCTGATCAGTATCATGGTTGCCGCAGTAGATCTGCGATCCTATGTACTGATTGCTGCACTACCAGAAACGCTAGCAACCGTTATTCCGGCACTGCCAATCTTCTTGATGATGCGCTGGCTTGCCGAACGACGCCGTGGCAGAGTTTCGATTGATGTATACTAATTCTATGAACCGTTTACTCTTTCCGCGTATTGCTATCCTTGTAGTCTTTATCGTGTTGACTGGGCGATTGTACCAGCTTCAACTCGGCGATGCCGCTGCGGATCGATTTCGGTTTGCACCGGTTGCACGGGCAACTCGCTATGTCACAGTATCGCCAATTCGCGGCGAGATCTATGCTGGCGATGGCAAGACGGTGCTGGCGGAAACGGTTCCGATCTATACCGTCGCGGTTCGTCCAGCCGATCTGCCGCCGGATGGCAGCCCTGAGCGTGGGCGGCTGTTCGCGCAACTGGATCATCTGCTGGGGATTACCAGTACCCTGACCCTTTCGCCAAGCCTGTTGCTTGACCAGGATGCAACCCTACGGGCGGATCTGACGCAGGGCCTGGGGGCGGATGTGGTTATTGCGGGCGAACGCGCAGCCGCTCCAGCAGCGCCAAGCCTGCGTTTCAGTGTTGCACCAGTTCGGAGTATGGAAGCACTGACACTGAGTGAGACATACAGCACGAGTTTGACTCTGGAGAGCCCAACGGCGCAGCGTGTGGCCCAGGCCAATATTCCAGGCTACCAGACGCTGACGATCCAGAGTGATGTTCCACGCGAGGTTGTGCTTGTTCTGCGTGAGAATGCATCTGGCCTGCCTGGTGTGGTTGTGAACCAGGATTATCGGCGGCGCTATCCACTCAGTGGTGCAATTCCAAGCCTTTCGCACACGCTCGGCTATATCGGTCGGGTCAGTGAATGTGAATTAGTTCGCCAGAATTCGGCGCGCTCGTGGGTTGGCGGGCTGCTCGATTCTGTTGGCCATGCAGTTGAGTGTGGCATTATCGAGAAGCAAATCAATCCCTTCCAATTGGGTATTCCGCGCTATCTCGATAATGATCGAATTGGTAAGGATGGGATTGAGGCCAGTTATGAAGCAGAGCTACGTGGCGAGATGGGTATTGAAGCGCTGATCGTTGATGTGCTTGGCCGCCCGGTTCGCGCACCACAGGTTGTGCATCAGGCCAGTAATGGGCAGAGTGTGGTGCTGACGATCGATGTGGCGTTGCAGCGGCAGGTTGAGCAGATATTGCGCAACTGGATCGCCGAGGGTGAGCGCCGCCGTGAGAATGTACCCGATCAATTTGCCTATAAGCGTAGCTATAAGCCGATTATTGCTGGCGTGGCAATTGTGATGGATGTTCGTACTGGCCGTGTGCTGGCGATGTCCAGTTGGCCGGCCTATGATAATAATATCTGGATCGATCCAAGCCGTGCCCCTGAACTACAAGCGCTGCTCAACCCGCCACCCGATAAAGCAGCCGAAGCTCGCCGCCTGACGCCACTGCTGAATCGGGCCGTTGCTGGCCAGTACCCGCCGGGATCGACCCTCAAGCAGTTTGATGCAGTTGTTGCTATGCAGGATGGCGTGATCACGCCAGATACGAAGGTTCGTGACCCTGGCCGCCTGGTGGTGCAGGATCAATTTGTTGCTGGAATAACCTATACCTATCCGAATTCGACCCCGCGCGATAATGGGCAGATTACTGTCTCCGATGCCCTCAAAGTGTCATCGAATGTGTTCTTTATGTCGATTGTTGGTGGGAATAAAGAAGGTGTGATCAACCTAAAACCAGAGGAGCAGACGATTCCGAAGGGAGTTGATATCACGCGCCTGGCCGAAGGGTTGGAACTATTTGGTCTTGGAACACCGACAGGCGTTCATCTGGCGGGAGAAGCCCCTGGCAGGGTGCCGACTCCAGCATGGAAACAACGCGTCCAGCGTGCGGCATGGACAACTGGTGATACATATAACGTTGCGATTGGCCAGGGCAACCTTGAAGTAACGCCACTGCAACTCGTGACTGCCGGTGCAGCAATTGCCAACAAGGGCCTGTTATTTCGGCCACAGGTCGCACGAGCAATTATGGATCAGGATGGCGAGCTTGTTCGTGAGATCCCGCCGGAATTGGTGCGCCAGATCGCAATCGACCCACGCTACTTCCAGACGGTTCACGAGGGCATGCGCCGCTCGGTTGTGGAAGGGATCAATGTGGCAGCCCGCGATGAGTGTTCTGGATTGCAGATCGCTGGCAAAACCGGTACGGCTGAGTTTGGCCCGAACATTCCCATCCTAACTGCTGATGGTAAGGGCGTTCGAACCGTGCGCCAGAGCCATTCCTGGTTTCTTGGGTTTGCCCCATACGATAACCCGCAGATCGAAGTTCTGGTTCTCAGTGAGGGAACCGGCGATCTTAGCGATGGCTCGGCAACGATTACCGTCCCAGCAGTCACACAGATCATGCAAGCCTACTTTCGGGTGAACCCGCCAGGCAAGCTGCCAACTGGTTGCCAGAAGAACATGCCACCACTGCCGCAACGGATTGAACCAGGGCAGGACGCACAAACAAACACGCTGGATCGATTGGATCGAACCGGGCGATGACGCCAGGCTGCATGGGTTTTTGAAGGCTTGTTGTCTTCAAAACGAACCAGGCCGCATAGTATCAGCCAAAAACACTTGACAATATATGGTATGATAAGAAACACTTATCCACAACATCCGTGCGAGTATGTCGAGTTTAATCAACATCAAAGGTAGCCGGGAGGGCCTTCGCCTCCAGCTCGATGAGACGGTTGCTTTGGGTGAGATCCTCGAAGCGCTGAAGTCTCAGCTTGAAGGTGGGTCGCAATTCTTCAATGGGGCAAAGGTTGTTGTTGATGTTGGCGAGCGCACGTTGATGGGCGAGGATCTGGCAGCAGTGCTTGATCTCATGCGCCACCATGGATTACAGGCCGATGCACTCGTTTCGAGTTCACGGGAAAGCCGGACGGCAGCCCGTTCGGCGGGATTAGCAGCCCGCCCGGTTGCCAGAGCATTCTCAGAGGTCGAAGAGCGTCAGGAGGCGTCCTTCATCCAGCGTACCATTCGATCTGGGCAGGTGGTGCGTCATCAGGGGCACATAACGATCTTGGGCGATGTTAATCCTGGTGCAGAGATTATTGCCGGTGGCAGCATTGTTGTGTGGGGGCGCGTGCGTGGAACAGTTCATGCCGGTGCCCTTGGCAATCGTGAGGCAGTCATCTGTGCCATTGATCTGTTGCCAACCCAGATTCGGATTGCTGATCTGATTGCCCGCTCACCCGACGGTCCTGCTGAACGTGGGCCGTTGATTGCTCGCATTATTGGTGACCAGATCAGTGTTGGGAGCTGGGACGCCAAACGCTAAGGCAGGCGCTCCTCGGCGGCTCTAGGGGAATAAGCATGTCGCGTGTCATTACGATTACATCTGGGAAGGGCGGTGTCGGGAAGACGACCTCAACCGCAAACCTCGGGACGGCCCTGGCGATGCAGGGTGCCAAAGTGGCGGTCGTCGATGCCGATATTGGCTTACGTAACCTTGATGTTGTGATGGGCCTGGAAAACCGGATTGTGTACGATCTCGTCGATGTGATCGAGGGTCGTTGCCGGTTGCGTCAGGCACTGATCAAGGATAAGCATTTCCCGGATTTGTGTTTGCTTCCAGCAGCGCAGACGCGTGATAAAGATGCGGTTAGCGTTGATGACATGATCGCATTGGCACATCAATTGCGAACAGAGTTTGATTATGTGCTGATCGATAGCCCGGCTGGAATTGAAGCTGGCTTTCGGAATGCGATTGCCGGTGCTGATGAAGTGGTGATTATCACGACTCCCGAGGTTTCGGCGGTTCGTGATGCGGATCGGATCGTCGGGCTGGTTGAGGCCTTTGAAAAGGGCCATCCGCGGCTGGTGATCAACCGTATCAAGCCCAGAATGGTCAACCGTGGCGATATGATGAGTGTTGATGATGTGCTTCAGATTCTGGCAATCGATCTGATTGGGGTTGTGCCAGATGATGAGCAGATCGTGACGGCAACAAACCGAGGCGAGGTTGCGGTGCTGGATCGGGCCTCACGAGCGGGGCGGGCGTTTGTCGATATTGCGCGGCGGATCGGTGGCGAAGAAGTACCCTTTATGTCGCTTGATGAGCCGCAGGGCTTGATGGATCGCTTCTTCGGCATATTTGGCCGCCGATCCACTCGATAGTAGATTCGTTTGTGAGGAGGCGAGTGTGAGCCTGTTCGATAAACTATTCCGCGGACGGCAGGAGCGCAGCTCGGATGTGGCTCGCGAACGTCTCCTAACAGTGCTGGTTCATGATCGGGTCAAGCTGACCCCAGAGATTATGGCGAAGATGAAGGCCGAACTGGCTGAAGTTGTGGCGCGTTATATTCCTGGTGCAAACCCGGATGAGATCGATGTCACGCTGATGCGCGGTGAGTCCAATGATCATATCAAGGCCGATATTCCATTGCGCCGCTCAGCGAATTGAGTTGGTTATCAGGGCGAATCGCCTGCCCCCGCGTTCAGACCTCACCCCTAAACCCAATACTTTTCAAATAACGAATTGTGCAGGACATGAGCGCGCTCTCCCCTCATCCCCTGCCCCTTCTCCCACGTTGGGGCGAAGTGGTTTGGGCATAGTGCTGCGCGATGGAGCCCCTCTCCCTGGAATGGGAGAGGGGTTTGGGGTGAGGTATTCTGACTCCTGACTTAGCGCGTTGCCGTCACTTTATTCAATCCGCGTGGCTGATCGGGATCGATACCACGGGCACGCGCCAGTGCAACGGAAAGAAACTGCCCTGGGACAATGCTTGTCAGCACCGAGAAGCGTTCGTCCACTGTTACTGGCAGCACAATTGGTTCGGATGCGAGGCTCAGGATTTCGGGTACATCACTGATTGCCACCAGCAAAGCCCCCCGTTCACGCAATTTGCCTGCTATGCTAACCAGATCCGATGCAACTGCGCCCTGCGTTGCGATCAACAGTACTGGGAAGCCATTCTCGACAATCGCAATCGGGCCGTGTTGGAAATCGGCAGCGGAATAGGGTTCGATTGGCACATAGGTCAATTCCTTGACCTTCTGGGCAATCTCCCAGGCTGTTGCATAGTTGTAGCCACGCCCAATTGCAACCATTGTTGTGGCATTGCGCAATACCTGAGCGATTTCATCGATCCGCGGGGCAAGTGTGAGCGTTGCTGCAAGTGCCTGGGGAGCCTGTGCTAGCATCTGTAGCCCTGTTTCATCGCCAGCCATGCTCAGAATCAGTAGCGCCAAAGCCGTCAGTTGGCCGGTATAACTCTTGGTTGCTGCGACACTTCGTTCGGTTCCGACATGCAATGGGATGACATGATCGGCGGTGGCGGCCAGGGGCGATGATGGATCGTTGGTGATCGCCACGGTTGGCGCACCAGCACGGCGGGCATCTTCCAATACTGCACAGATATCCGGTGATTGCCCGGATTGGGAGATACCAATTGCCAGGGCACCATCGAAGCGCAGTTTGGCTCCATAACGAGTGTGTAGCGATGGCGTGGCGAGTGCAACTGGCAGGCCAAGGGTGGTTCCAAATAAATACTGGGCGTAACGAGCCGCGTTATCGGAGGTGCCACGAGCGACAATCAGCACATAGGTTATGTTCCGCTGGTTGAGCGCCTGAGCGATTGATCGAACCGGCAGCGTCTCAGCGTGTAGCAGCTGCTCCAACGCGGCAGGTTGTTCGGCAATCTCGCTCAATAGAATTGAATCGCTCACGCGGGTGCGCTCCTTTCATCGACAGCTATTCAACCCTATTGTATCAGACTGTCGTGATCGGGTGTGGTGGCATGCTCAAGCAGGGTAAGCCGTAGTAACGCATCGAATGCTGAGTTTCCACACATATCCTGGTGCGGGCGCAGGCTGATGCAGACTGTTGGGCGTTCTGGTTTGCCAAAGAGTTTGCAATGGTTTGCTTCAGTGAGTTGAACACAACGCACTCCTGCTGGTTTGCCATGTGGCATTCCGGGGATCGGCGATGAGATCGATGGGGCAATACAGCAGGCCCCGCATCCGATACGACATTCCATACTTACGCTCGCACTACTGGCCCATCTCTTCCATCTTTTTACGCAGACTCAGCGGGCGCATGTCGGTCCAGACCTCTTTGATATAGGCGAGGCACTCCTGCTTCGGGCCGGATTTGCCAACATCACGCCAGCCCAATGGATTCTCCCTTTCGGCAGGCCAGATTGAGTACTGCTCCTCGTGGTTGACAACAACTTTATAGATTGTGTTGTCTTCTTGATCATTCCAGCTCATGCATGCTCTCCTCGATTGGCTTGTAATTGTTAAATAACGCATTGAGTGTACACCTGCCATGCAAGGAGTTGAAATGTTTTCCATATTCATTTTGTGAACAAAAAAGCAACTTCTATGAGGTGTGACTATTCAGAGATGAGCTCGTCATATGAGTATGGCCGTTATTGGGCGTATGCTATACGCCCGTACGATTTTATATTGTTTGTATTGCTTGCATCATAGAATCATATTGCCTGTATGATAGACACTCATAATATCTTGATCGCGCTGGTTGATAAAGGAGAACAATTCGATGAGTGATACACTCAGTACCGTGCTCAGGCAGCTTGATCCCGATGCGATCAATCTGATCAGCCAGAAGCTGGGAGTTGATCCACAGACAACCCAGCAGGGTATCCAGATTGGTCTACCGGTGCTGCTTTCAGCGCTGGCCCGCAATACGCAAACAGCCGATGGCGCTCAGTCGTTGGCCGGGGCACTGGCTCGTGATCACGATGGTGGTGCGCTTCAGAATCTGCCGACGACGATTAACGGCTACCAGCAAGGCTCGGGCGATGGCATTTTGCGCCATGTGCTTGGCGACCAGCGGGCGCAGGTGGAGCAGGGCATTTCGCAGCAGGCTGGCCTGGATGGTGGCGCATTATTGCAGATCCTGGCACCGATTGTGTTGGGCGCCCTTGGCCAGCAGCAGCGCCAACAGGGCCTGGATCCAAACGCGATTGCAAGTACACTACAATCGCAGCAACAGGCGATGCAGGGCGGCCAGAGTGGCCAGGGCGGTGGCATATTTGATGTTGTGACCCAGATCCTTGGTGGTGCATTGGGTGGCTCAACCGGTGGCGTACAACAGAATCCTGGTGGTGGCCTGGCTGGTGGTGTTGGCGGTGGCCCGATTGTGCAGATGATTATGGGCATGTTTGGCCCAGCGCTGGTAAAGCAGCTTGCCCAGCGCCTGAATGTGGATCCGGCGACGGTTGAGCGGGCGCTGATTATTGCGATCCCATTGCTGCTGGCGGCGCTGGCACGCAATGCTTCATCGCAGCAGGGCGCGAATTCATTGCACGATGCGCTGACACAAGACCATAATGGCAGCGTGCTGAATAATCTGGGTCAGGTGCTAGCCAACCCGCAAGTTAGCGATGGCGCTAAGATCATGAAACATGTGCTTGGCGATCAGACCCAGCAAGTTGAACAGAACCTGACACAGCAAACTGGCCTTGATGGCGGCCAATTATTGCAAACGTTGGCACCAATTGTGCTAGGTGTGCTTGGTCAGCAGACACATCAGCAGGGTCTTGATCCAAATGGGCTGGCGACAACGCTGCAAAAGGAACAGGATACCCTTCAACAATCGGATAGTGGCGTGATGGATATTGTTGGCCAGGTACTTGGGGCCTCTGGGAAGAGTGAAGACGGCGGATTGATGGGCATGTTGGGCAAGCTGCTGGGTATATAGTAGCGCAGAACGCGCAGAGGGAGAGCACACATGGCAACATTCGAGCAACATGTGACGATCGACGCATCCATTGAGCAGGTCTGGGCGTTGATGATCAATCCGCAATCGTGGGGGCAATGGTTCCCCGATGCGGACCAGATCACTGGCCTGGAGTCGATCACACAGGGTGCTACGTTTCAGTGGCAGGAAGGAACCGAGAGTGGAACAGCATCAATCACCGAAGTTGATACTGATCGCGGCCTGATCAAGGTTGTCACCACCAAGGATAGCCAGCAGACGACCCATACCTTTGATTTGGATAAGGCTGGCGGGTTTTTCGGGATTGGAGCCAATGATACAAAGCTGCTGTATAAGCGCGAATATCATGCACAGGGCGGCATTATTGGCGAATTTGTCGCTGGTGGGAACCCAATGGACGCACGGGATGTCAAACAGACGATTGAGAAGATCAAGCGCCTTGCCCAGGGATAAGTACTGTACGCAATGATGGTTACCATGAACTGTAACCAAGAAAGAGGCACACTGTGGGTCTGATCGCAACGATTATTATTGGAATCGCCGCTGGATGGATTACCGGTAAATTGATGAAGGGCTCGGGCTATGGCTTGTGGGGCGACCTTGGCCTAGGTATTATTGGCTCGGTCGTTGGCGGCTGGATTGCTAGCCTGATCTTCGGCGTCGATATGGTCACTGGGATTAATCTAACAACCCTGATTGTTTCGGTTGTTGGAGCAGTACTGGTGGTGGTGATCGCCCGCATGATCAAGGGGCGCACTGCCTGACGATTGGCCTGCTTTGTGCACCAAGGGACCGATGATTATCGGTCCCTTCTTTATGGGTGCCATTCTGCCATTACCAATCGGCAACACTGCCATCATCTGGATAGTAGAACTGGCCGCCAAGTTCCTCTTCATAGGTTTGCAGGGTTTGCTCGGCCAGATGTTCATCGATCTCGAAGCCCAAGCCAGGCTGAGTTGGCAGATTAATATACCCATCGTGTACCTGCCAAGGTTCGCGTAATAGCCCCTCGCCAAGGCTGGCATCGATATGTTCCTGAATGAGGAAGTTGGGTATTACCGCATCCACATGCAGGGCAGCAGCCAGTGCAACCGGGCCAATCGCACAGTGGGGCGCGATATGGAGATAGTAGATTTCAGCCAGATTCGCCACTTTCTTCAGCTCTGTGATCCCACCAACATGCGAGGGATCGGGTTGCAGATAGGCAGCTGCCTGAAGCTCACACACCTCACGAAATCCCCAGCGGGTCAGCAGCCGCTCCCCAGTTGCAATTGGCACTGGCACACTTTCAGCCACTCGCCGTAGTGCTGGCACATTCTCCTGCGGGATTGGTTCCTCAACAAACATTGGGCGCATGCCCTTGATCTCGTGGCAGATCTCAATCGCCAGCGCTGGTGTCATTTTGCCATGAAAATCAAAGGCCAGCTCGACTTCTGGCCCAACCCACTCACGCATGAGGTAGGCCCGCCGAATAAATGCGTCGATCACCGCTGGTGGCTCATGGCCGCGCCAGGCTCCGCCCGGCCCACTTTTGAAGGCGGTATAGCCGCTCTTCTGTAGCCAATTGAGGCGCTGGCGAGCCGTATCGAGTCCACTATCGCTCAGATCGTGAATGCCCCAATGAGCATAGACGCGAATGCGCTCGCGGACCGGGCCACCAAGCAACCGGTAGACAGGAACGTTATAATATTTGCCAGCAATATCCCATAATGCTTGGTCGATCCCAGAGAGGGCGCTCATCAGCACTGGGCCACCGCGAAAGAACGCAGATCGGTAGATCTGCTGCCAGTGGTGTTCAATCAGTAGCGGATCCGTGCCAAGCAGATACTCGGCCAGTTCTTCAACAGCTGCAACGGTGCTGCGCGGTTTGCCTTCCAGGGTTGTTTCGCCCCAGCCAATAGTGCCATCATCCGTCGTAATCTTAATTAATCGGCAACGAATGCGTGGAAAGAATTGTTCGATTTTGGCAATCTTCATAGCACAGGCTCCACCTTCGATGTTGTTCGTTAGCCACAATCGATGACCAACATTATAATAAAGGTATTCACCAGCTGACTTCCAGTTCGCATTAGCCCTTGACATACGATAATTTCTCGGCCACTTTCCCATCCCGAATTTGCATAACATCGACTCCGCGAATATGGCCGGGATCTGTTTCGGGCGTGCCCCAGGTGTATGTCCAGCGCAGCACGCCACGATCAGCACTCGCAAACACGTCTTCAACTGCAAAATAGGCCTGTGGCGAACCCTGAAAAAGCGTCTCCCAGGCCTCACGGACTGCGGCTTGCCCAACTAAACGTTGCCCGTCTGGTGCTGGGAAGGTATTCTCAAAGATGCAATCGTCGGTCATGAGTGTCATAATCGCATCAACATTATGGGTGTTAAATGTATTATGAAACTGGAGAATCGAATCGAGGGTTGCCTGTGACTGTGGATCGAGTGAAGTACTGACCATAAAAATAACCCTTTCTCCATAAAAGATGTATGCTGATTAGAATAGCATATATCGCTGAAGCGAGAACCAAGTATTCAGAATTCAGGAGTCAGAATTAGCTTTCAGCTCTCAGCCATCAGCTTTCAGGCGCTAGCAGGAAGCAGTTACGAACACATCTCGATCACAGTTGTGGCAGAACCGAGAACTGTGGAACCAAGGAACACGTACGGGCACAGCACGCTGCGCCCCAACAGGCCACCATCGTCACATGCTGGTCGGGTACCCTCTGGATGCCGCAGCGCATAGCGGCCAAGAAATGCCTGCCGCGCACAGCGGCATCCACCCTGGAGAACTAAGCAATGCAGAATCCCGATCTCCACCAACACGCCCGCTTGCTCTTAGCAGCATGTAACCCAGATCCCGATGTGCTGCTGGATTGGCTTTGCCCACAGATCGATGATACGCTGTTGGAAGAGATTGCGGCAGCCGATTATGGCATGGATGCAGCAGAACATCTCGTTGCTCTGCGTAGTATCCGCGATGATCGGATTATTCTGGCACCAATGCACTGGGAACCCAAAGAGGTTCTCGAACTGATCCGTTGGTCGGAACCCGATGATCCGCAGTGGAAGCCAGGGCGAATTGGGCCAGATGGGCAGCTCATGCGGGCATTTTGTTGTGCGGCACTGCTACGAGCGGCAGCGGAACCGGCCAATTGGCCCTATTTCGATGGTGAAAACCAGACGCTCATCCAGTTGATCGCTAGTGTGCTAACATTCGGCCCGATAGCGACGGAAGCAGCCCTGCGTTTTGTTGCATGGCGGGTGCTCACACAGCCAACCGAGGATGTCGAGCGGCCATTCTGCGCACTTGGGGTGCTGTTATTGGCTGCATTACTGAGGCGGCAGGAGGCTAATGCAGCATTGCTGTGCGATCTATGCGCCTGGGTGATCGCAGAGGAAGCAGCTACCCGCGCACACCCTGGGAATGTGTTCCCACAGGCTGCCGATGCGTGGATGTTCGGGCTGACCTTCTTCAATATGCGCGAGGATGCCTGGCGCTCGGTTGCTTGGCGCATCCTGGTTGAGGAAGCGGAGTTGCTTCCACTTGCAGCCCGTGAGCCGTTGTGGGATATTGCGCTGCGCTTGGATGCGCGGGCTTGACTCATGTTGCTTATATAGGAGCTATTCATGTCGACACCACAACTGCGTTGGGGCATTCTTAGCACCGCCAATATTGGGCGTTCGTCGGTGATTCCCGCTATTCAGCATTCGCGAAATGGTACTGCTGCTGCCGTGGCAAGCCGTGATCTTGCCAAAGCCCATGTCTTTGCCGATCAACTTGGCATTCCACAGGTGTATGGCAGCTATGAGGAACTGCTGGCCGCCGATGATATTGATGCGATCTACATTCCACTGCCAAATAGTATGCATTGCGAGTGGACGATCAAGGCCGCAGTTGCTGGCAAGCATATTCTGTGCGAGAAACCACTTGGCCTGAATGCTGCTGAGTGTGATCAGATGGCCGCTGCCGCTGAACAGGCCGGAGTATTGTTGATGGAAGCGTTTATGTATCGCTTCCACCCGCAGACGCAGCTTGTCCGCGATTTGATTGCTAATGGGGCAATTGGCGAGCTTCGCATGATCAAGAGTGCCTTCACCTTTCGGCTGACGAATCCATCTAATATTCGCTTGAGTGCCGAGCTTGGCGGCGGGGCGCTGATGGATGTTGGCTGCTATTGTGTGAATGTGAGCCGCACGCTGGCTGGCAGTGAACCAATCGAAGCGCAGGCCTACGCAATCTGGGCCGATAGTGGCGTTGATGGGCAGATCGCCGGGACGCTACGCTGGGCCAATGGCCTGCTGGCGCAGTTCGATGCAGCACTGACACTGGAACGGCGCGAAGCATACCAGGCCGCTGGTGTTGAGGGCTATCTTAATGTGCCTTCAGCGTTTGTGCTACGCAACGATACTGCATATTCCTTCACCATCCATAAGGGGCGGCAGAGTGAAGACAGCCACTCCACTGAGCCGGCTGGCGAATATCAGTTGATGGTCGAGCATTTTGCCGATTGTGTATTGGATGGCGTGCCGCTGCGCTACCCGCCTACTGAGGCAGCCGCCAATATGCGAGCGATTGAGGCGCTGTATCGTTCGGCCCGTAATGGTGGGCAGCCTGAGCCGATTGGGTGAGGGAGCATACCGGAAAACTTCGTTGATGGAGTAACGCGATGGGTTCGATAGATAGATCCTGGCGACCAATCAAGCGAGGAGCATGGCTTCGTGTCATAGCGCTGCTTGTCGCTGTCGGGATAGTATTAGCTACTATTTCGATCTACAGCGCTGGAAGTCGGTATGTCTGGGCTAGGCAACTAGGTGGGATGGGCAGAGATGACGGATATGATATCACAGTCGATGGGTCTGCGAATGTCTATACTACCGGCTTCTTTGAGAATACGGTCGACTTTGACCCGGGACCAGGTTTAATGCCGCTGACCAATGTGGGATCCGAAGATGTCTTCGTGATCAAGCTGGCCCAACCACAGGTTCGGCTGGTTACGAGCAATCAGGTGCAACGATCCGGTGTAACCGTCACGATCACCTTCATGGTCGAGAACCAAGGCCCGGATAGTGCCGATGACACACAGATCAACATCCCGATCCCGACCAATGTGCATACCTTCAGTTGGATCTGTACAGCCAGTGATGGCGCTGTCTGTCCTGCTGCCAATGGGATTGATGCTCTAAACCAGACGATCACAACACTGCCGCTGGGAGGGAGGCTCATCTACATAGCAACTGGCACCATCATTAATCCCTACCAGGCAATATCGGCAGATGGTACCTTTGGCTCGCCGGATGAGTTGAATTTTACAGGATCACTAACGTTTCGGTTTGGCGAGTATATTATGGTGCTGCCAAGCGTTCTGCGTGCTCCAAACTCCTAAACTCATTGCACGGTGATCTCAGCAGCGAGGCGTCTTTGCATATGTGGCCCATTTCTTGCTTGCAGCTTCTGCTATGCAGCGTATACTAAACCCATCGAATATAATTTGCGATACCTATAGCATTCTATTTGAGTTGTAAAGGCGCGTAGCACAAAGCGGGTTTGGGCGCAGCCCGAAAGAAACCCCCGCCCCTTTTTTACATCCGATTTTACACATCCGATAGGATGGCTATAGCGAGCAGAGGAGAAGTCATGAAGATCGAAGAAGTGGTCGCCGAGATTATCAAGCTGACCAAGGAGCGTGAGCAGATCTATGAGGACGACCGTGTGACCGCTGCCGAACACCCACGCCTGGCCGAGATCGAGGCAGAGTTGCTGCGCCTGTGGGATTTGCGCCGCCGCCTGGAAGCAGCCCATGCTGCTGGCTTAAGCACAGTGCCAGTGCCACAAACCATCGATCCAAGCGAACAGGTTGGCTGAGCCGAAAACTAAGAATTAAGAACCGCACCCTGAACAAGGAAACAAAACCGTATCGATAAACATTGTGCTTGTTCCTTTATTTGCTTGTTCCCTTGCGCTCTTGGCTCTGCAATTCTGTGGTTCTGCGGTTGCGTATGCTGACTCCTGACTCCTGAATACTTGGTTCTTGGTTCAATGAAGGCGTACTCATGCGCGGAACCCGCATTACCATTGCTATTTCCTGGCTTCAGACCCTGCTGGTCGTTGGTACATGGCTGGCTGGGATACTCCTGCTGGTTCTGGCGGCTTTGTGGATCACCAATCAACTCGTGGCGATTGTGCTTGCGGGTATAGTGCTTGCTGTGTGTTGGATGGTGACGTTTCGGATCATGCGTAGCCCTGCTGGTAAGCCGCAAGCCGAAATCAGCACCTACGAAGGCTTGCGCGGCGCGTTCACTATCCACCAGATCGGCCTGTACCTGCTCCTTATTCCAGCAGTTGGATTGACAATAGTTGCGATTGGGCTGTTGAGTGAGCAATCCTCCTTTACGAATCGGCCATTATTATTTCTCGGAATCGGTGGGCTGATAGCGGTCGGGTGGCCAGTGGCATTGATCGTTGGGCGAGTGAATCGTTTTCGTGTCGATCAACACGGGCAGTTATGGGTATCCAGGTGGGGCCGTGAGGAAGCGTTGCATGTAGCTGAGTTTGCACAGGTGCGCGGCTATGTTGTGCATGCGCGGCGTGCCGTGATCCCAAGGATGGTTGTTTGTTCGGGCGGGCGTGGGCGGCTGCGGCGGGTTGTGTTCACGCTCGATCATATTGCCGCTCGTGATCATGGCACCCAGGTTCCTGCTGGTGTGCTGGATGCGTTTTTGCAGGAGGCCTGTGTTCAGGCCGGATTGGTGGTTCGCTCGGTTGGTACGAATGGTAAGCAGGGTTGGATTGCATCAGCGGCGATGAGGAGCCAACATGAAGATCGTTGAGTATCGCGTCACACCAATCGCATTTGGTGATCCACCAGTGCGGGCGGCAATGGGATTACACGCTCCATATGCATTGCGGACGATCATTGAGCTGGTTGCCGATGATGGCACAACCGGTATCAGCGAGACGCATGGCGGCGCAGCGGTGGTTGAGGATCTCAATAAAGTTACCGATCTGGTAATTGGCCGTGATCCATTTCGCTTAGCCGAATTGGAACACCAGATCTGTGGCGATCAGCAGAATAGTAGCGCCAATACTCCA
>JBBQSD010000090.1:0-25739 GCA_038214135.1 Chloroflexales bacterium
GCAACCACGCGGTATCCTGGCCGCACTGCTTCCCTGGAATGGTGAACTCCCCCATGCCGAAATCGTTGATGGCTTCCATCGTGTGGCCTCTGCGGCTGGGTATCGCAGCATGTGTTTGAATGGCAGCTTTCGTGATTGGCAGGAACAACTCAGCGGAACAGAAGTGACTGGTTGGGTCAGCGATTGGCATGGGCAGATGGGCCGTTCGCAGATCGCTGGCTGGATGATCATCAACTCACCAGGAGAAAATCGCTGGCTTGCCGAACTAAGCCAGAAGAACATCCCGATTGTTGATGTCAGCCCCTTTCGCTCAACACCAAGCCATGCCTATGTTGTCCCCGATAATCGCAATGGTGCGCGGAGTGCTGTCGAGCATCTGCTTGGACATGGCCACCGCCGGATTGCCTTTATTGGAGCGCTTGCCCACCCGGATATTGCCGCACGGGCTGCTGGCTATCGCGATGCGCTGGCGAGCCGTGATCTGGCACCCGATCCCGCATTGCTGATCGATATCGATTGGCGAACCGATTTCTGGAGCAAAGAAGCTGGCCGCGATGCGCTTGAACGACTCCTGGCCGCCAATGTTCCATGCAGCGCAATCTATGCTGCCACCGATGCACTGGCGTTGGGGGTGTTGGCCGGGCTACAACAGGCGCAGTTGCGTATTCCACAGGATTATGCGCTGGCCAGCTTTGATAATACAAGTGAGTCACGCACATCCAACCCAACACTCACAACGATTCATCAATCGTTTCGGTTGCTTGGCGAAGAAGCGGCCAATCTGTTGCTTGCCCGTATCCTTGGGCAACCTGTTGAACCAGGCCCACATCCAGTGGCAACCTCGCTGATCATCCGTTCATCGTGTGGCTGCCCGCCCGCGTTTCTGCACCCATTGCAGGCGCAGCATAGCGATATAACTGGCCGTAGCGCACTCATTCGGGCAATTGCCGAAATCACTGCCGGGCCAGCCAGCGATATCGCAACCACAACACTCCCGGCCAATGATCTGGTTGAGGCATTTTCCATGGCCATAGCCGATGATGATCGTGATCAATGGGCCGAGCAGCTTGGCCAGATTATGGCGCTATTCGGGCAACAGATCGAGTCGATCAGTGATCTCCAGTCGGCGCTCGCATTACTTGAGGCCAAGGCCAGCGAACTGGCACCCCAGGATCTTCCGCCAACAACAATAATCCAACGCAGCAGGGAACTCATTCGAATTGCAGAGCGAGCCGCCGCCGATAGCCTGTTACGGGCTTCATTGGCAGGCCGTGAGCCGTGGGTTCGGGTGGCAAGTTCATCGCAGAGCATTGGCGATCAGCTGCTGCGGCTGGATCGCACACAGGCATTGGATCTCTCCTGGCTGGCAGCCAGTTCCGTCCAACGCGGCTATATATTTCTCAATCGTGTGGATGTGCTTGGGCGGGATGGACTACCAACGCTGGAATTGGCCGGGACATATACACGCACAGGCAGTTCAGCGCTGACACCTGGCCTATACTGCGATGTCACTGCCTTTCCACCAGCCATGCTGCTTGCTGAAATCGATGATATCCCATTACAGATCTACCCGGTGAACACAGGCACGCACAGCTATGGCTTGTTGTGCCTGGTACCAACAATTGGCGATGCACTTGTCGAACGCAGTTACACGGGGAGCTGGGCTGGCCAATTGGCGGTATTACTCGAACGTGAAGAGCTGATCAATGATCTGCATCATAGCCGTGATTCGCTTGCCAATGCCTTTGATCACGAACACGCAATGGCCGAGATGATTCGTGATCTATCGGCACCCGTCATCCCACTCACCGCCGGTATCCTGGCGTTGCCACTGATCGGAACCATCGATGAGCAGCGCGCAGAGCGGATCATGGAAGGGTTGCTCACGGCGATCAGCGCCTACCAGGCACAGGTTGTGGTATTCGATATTACTGGTGTTCCGATTGTTGATACAATGGTTGCCAGCTATATTATCCGGGCCACACAGGCTGCACGTTTGCTTGGCACCCAGGTTATTCTTACCGGTATTCGCCCCGAGATCGCCCAAACGATTGTTGGGTTGGGAATCGATACCAGCCAGATTATGACCCATGCCAGCCTTGATGCTGGTTTGCGCTATGCGCTGCGCTTGCAGGGCCTACAGATCACCCAATCGGTCAAGTAGGGGCGGTTCGCGAACTGCCCCTACTTGACCGCCCTCTCCAATTACCGCCGAATCAATGGTAGTCCGGTTCGGTAGCCACCCACAAGTACCGCAATCGTGGTTGTGCTTGTACGATTCCCACTGATACCACTGATCTGGATTGTATAGAAGACACCTGGTTGGAGCGGCCCAACGGGATGTGTGTCGGTGAAGGTCAGTGTAACAGCGCCGGGCGGCGTTGCGGTTGCCGACGAAAGGCTGATGGTTGGCCCAGGTGGCGAGACGCTTGCAGAAAGGTTGACCAACCCGCTCGTTCCGCCCTCACCAGGCGTCAGATTAATCGTGAATATCGTTGTTGTTCCAGCAGATATTGCCTGTGCAGGTGAGTTGGCTTGCAGCGAAAACCCTAGTTCTGCCGCTGCAACTCCGGTTCGCTGGATGTTGCCACGCCCGGTGCCCCACAGGATCTTCGCATCGGCAGTGTTGGGCAGATCATAGGCTACCACACCACTCGATACGGTGCCGATCACCACTTCCAGATCGGGATCGCTATCGATATTGGCGAGTGTTGGCGCGCCCAGGCCGCCATTCCAGTTGCCACCACGCGCTGCCGGCAGATCAAGCGCATACACCTGGTTGCCAAGGTCATCGAGCACATGCAACTGGCCAACGCGCCCACCGCCATTTTCTGGCCAGGATGTGAATAGTACCTCAGCCTTGCCGTCGTTATTCAGATCGGCGACAACCGGTTCGGAGGCGAAACGAATACCAGTACCAGGGACTTTGAATGGCCATGATCCATGCTGGGTTTTGTCCAGCCAGTAGGCATACAGGCGGCCATCATAGCTGGGGAACAGTATTTCCTTGATGCCATCGCCATCCAGATCGGCAGTAACGGCATTATTGACATTATTCTGGATAACGTTGTAATCCTGTGATAGCGGGCGTGTGCCTGGATCGGGTGGCAGGATTGTCCAGTTATAGGTGCTATTCTGCCAGCGTGTTCGATCCAGCTTCAGAATCCAGGGCATCAGGTACATATCGCCATCGGGGTCGCCAATCGCACAGTTATAGACATCGCCAACCACGATCATTTCATACTGGCCATCGTTATCCAGATCGGAAACGACTGGAGCGCTATTGGCGAAATTGGGCCGGTGTTCAGTGCCACAATTGGCATAGCCACGCAGATCGGCTGCCTGATCGACATGCACACCAACCTGGCTCCAGACTTTGCCACTGCCATAGAGCGCATTGGCTGGCAACTGATTGCCATTCCGATCCAGGGCCGTAATATAGTGGGTATCGGTTGGCCCAATAATTTCCTTATTACCATCGCCATTCAGATCGGCGACTACGACGTTCTGGTTATACATGCCCCAGCCATAGCCTGCCTCACCGGTACGGCGCGCTGGCCAGCCAGGGCGAACACTTCCATCTGGCTCGAAGACATTGAGCTGCCTGAAATCACCGCCGCTGGCTCGGCCAACAACAATTTCGCGCTGGCCATCCTTTTCCAGATCAGAAACGGCTAATGTGCGAACCTCACCAGAACCAAATGGGTTACGCGTCCAGACGGTGCCGCCAGCCGCGTTATAGACCGTTAGTTGATCGCCACCACGGCCAACAATGACCTCCTGCGATCCATCGCCGGTGAGATCGGCAATTGCAATTGCTGGCCAGACGCGTTGGCCATTTGCTGCACGCCATTTGAGCGTACCAGTAGCGCCAGTGAGCGCCACAACATCATACGAACCCCAGATCACATCTGGCTGGGAATCGGCATCGAGATCGGCAACAGCAGGAGCAGCGTACCATCCAGTCTGGCACGATGATGCAGAACAGCCACCATAGGCCCATTTGAGGATTGGCGATTGAACAGCGCCAGCGGCCACCGGGCGTGCAGAGCTTGTGGGAGCGCCGCTAGCAGCAAGAAGAAGCGTGAGCAGCAGCGCATTGGTGATTCGACGCATATAAAGCCCCTTTGCTGGATTTTGGTACACAGTATGAGGGCAATGCTATCACGCGCATCTCGCAAAAAGAAGCTACATCCGGTAACTGTATGATCACAGATCTGCGGCAATCAAAGCGAAGGAAGCGCTGTAGTACGCTTGGATCAGCCCTCGGCTTCGCGGGCGAGGCCCATACGATCAGTAATGAAAATAGTACCCCGATCTAGTGTAATCAAGCCTAGCCCCTCGAACGTCCGTAACGTCCGGCCAATCATTTCGCGAACGGTGCCAATCCGTGCTGCCATTTCGGCCTGGGTTAATAGAATAGCTTGCTCGCCGCGCTCTGCCGCCTCGGCCTGTGCAAGTAGCAGCCCGGCAACACGCCCTTGGACCGTATGGAGCGCCAGATCATCAACCAACTCGATCAGATGGCGAAGCCGACCAGTAAATTCTGCCAATAATGCCAGCGCCAGTTTCGGTTGCGCTTCAACAACTGTACGCATCAAGTCATGTGGCAACATCAATAGCTCAACATCGGTTAGCGCTTCGGCATTGGCTGGGCAGTTTCCGCCATCAAAGATCGGGACGGTATTGAAATGAGCGCCAGGCCCGACGACATACAGTACCTGTTCACGCCCACCAATAGCAACCCGCGCAATCTTTACCCGCCCACTGATAACGATATACATGGCTGTTGCTGGCTCGCCCTCGATCTGAATAATACTCCCAGCAACCCGTTGCAGACGCACTGCAATGTGTGCTAAAGCGACCAATACTTCTTCTGGGAGCTGGGCGCAGAACCCAACCCGCCGTAGCGCTTCCTTCAATTGCATGGCCATCACAGTGCCTCATAGAAACATTCTGAATTAACCCGAACCTTGTGTAGAAGAAAGATACCACAACTCTATTATCGATGTGACAAAAGTCGCTTCGGAGCAACTGCCTGCCGCTATATACTCACAACATCAGGAGGAATGCTATGAGGCCAGATGTGAAACATCTCCAGATCCCACAGATCAGCCAACAGCGCTGTACCGGATGTGGCCTGTGTGAGCAATACTGCCCGACCAATGCCGTGGAAGTGCGGCATGGCTATGCCATGATTGTACGACCAGACCAATGCTCGTTTTGCGAGATCTGTGAGAACTACTGTCCAGAAGGGGCAATTGGCCGTCCCTTTGCCATTCGCTTCGCGCCATCGCCGGATCGCTTGTAAACGTTATACCATCCAAAGGAGCAGTTCGATGAAAGCTGGTATTCGCCGTATCATGGCCCTTGGCCTGATAGCCACCCTGGCACTGGTTGCCTGTAGCCAGAACCCAGCCACCCCACCGCCACCGCCAACCGTGCAAGCAGTTCAGCAAGTTTCTGTACCAACTGGCCCAGTGATCAAGATTCTTGAGTTTGATGCAATTGATATGGGCTTCACACCAAATAATGTGAATGCCGATGTTCCGGGGCGCTATACGATCAAACTCAAGAACAATGGTTCGGTTCTGCACGATATGACATTCACCGATGGAACCAAGATTACCGCAAAATCGGGCGAAACCCAGCAGGCCGATGTCATGATCGGTGAGGGTGGCGTCAAGTTCATCTGCTCACTCCCAGGCCATAAGGAATCCGGCATGGTTGGTACAATCGCAGTTGCTGGCAAGGCAGTTGCTGGTGAGGGCAATAGCGGCGGCGATCACGGCGGCCCACCAATCGCGCTTGATGTCCAGCCTGATCCAAATGCGCCAGCATACCAGACCTATGATCCAATTGCGCCGAAATTGCTCGAAGGAACTGTTCATGATATTACCCTAGAAACAATCGAGAAGCCAATGACAGTGGCCAAGGGTTTTGTTCAACACGTCTGGACGTTCAATGGAACGGTTCCCGGCCCTGTGCTGCGCGTCAAGGTTGGCGATACTGTCCGTATTCATCTGAAGAATAACCCAAGCAGTAAGCTGCCACACTCGGTCGATTTCCATTCCAGCATGGTCGCCTGGAATGATGAGATGACATCGATCAACCCTGGTGAGGAGAAGCTGTATGAGTTCAAAGCTGAGTATGCCGGAGTATGGATGTATCATTGTGGCACCTCACCGGCCTTGCATCATATTGCCAATGGCATGTATGGCATGATGATCGTCGAGCCAAAAGAAGGCCTGCCGGTAGTCGATAAAGAATTTGTTCTGGTGCAGAGTGAGTGGTATATCGGCCCACAGGGCGAGCCAGTCAGCCTGAGCAAAGCTGCTGCTGCCGCACCCGCGCCAGATTATGTGGTGTTCAATGGCATTGCCAACCAGTATAAGGATACGCCGATCCAGATTGATACCGGCAAGCGGGTGCGCGTTTTCGTCCTGAATGCTGGCCCAAGCATCGATAGCTCCTTCCATATTGTCGGCACCATTTTCGATAGCGTGATCAAAGAAGGCGTTCATCTGACGGTCGATAATGTTGGCCATTATGGTTCACAGGCTGTCGATCTATCACCAGCTCAGGGTGCGATTGTCGAATTTAGCATGGCCGAAGATGGGCTCTACCCAATTGTGACGCATGCATTCAACTTCCCTGGCCGTGGCGCGCTTGGCCTGTTCAAAGCAGGTGATGGCGACCCGAAGAAGTAAGTGTTATTCAATCGAAGGCTAGTATGCCACTTATAACACGAGTCTATATTCGAACCGCACTGATCGCGATGCTTGTCGGGTTGGCCTGTAGCGCTATGCTACTGGCCAACCAAGCCTTTCATCTGAACGATGTGCTATGGATACTGCAGCCAGCCTGCTATCATCTGCTGACCATTGGTTGGCTCACCCAACTTATTGCTGGTGTCGCAATCTGGTTGTTTCCACCGCATTCGCGTGAGTTACCGCACGGCGACCCGCGCCTGACATGGTCGGCCTATGTTGCGCTTAATCTCGGGCTGCTCCTGCGGATTGTGGCTGAACCGCTGCATACCTGGCATCCAAGCAATCTGCTGGCCTATATTCTTGTCGCAAGCGGGCTGTTGCAGATGATGGCGATCTGGCTGATTGTTCTGGCACTCTGGCCGCGTGTTCGTGGCCGGGCAAACCGTTCTGTGGAGAGCTAAGATGCCAACCATGAGTCAGTTTCTATTGCGAGCAGCGCTTATCTGGCTGGCAATTGGCGCATTCCTGGGAATGCTGATCCTGACGAGCAAGGCCGGGCTACTTCCAGGCCAATTCTTAGGGCTACGTGGCATACATGGCCAGATCATGCTGCTGGGATGGATGCTGCAAGCTGCAATTGGCACGGCAATATGGATCTTTCCACGTATCAGTAGTCCTCAAATACCGCGTGCTTGGCGCGTTGCCAGTGCCGGTGCCTGGGCACTCAATATTGGAATCGCGTGTGCGCTTGTTGCCCAGGTATTCGCGAGTAACCAGATTGTATATCGTGTTCTCGCCCTGCTTGCAGCCCTGCTTGAATTGATCGCCGGGCCACTGCTTGTATCGCAGATCTGGGCCCGTACCAACTCAATCAACACGCTTCACGAATCTGTAAGGCATTAAAGTAACGAATGGAAGAAGTAGATGACTGAATCAACACCAGTGTTAGCAATCGATCTGCATACGGTGATCGATATCCCGCCCAATGGCACCCTCAGCCGGACACTGATCAGCGATCACCATGGCCGAGTTGTGATATTCGGGTTTGATGCAGGCCAGGAACTGACCAAACACACATCGGCCTATCCCGCCATCATCCAAATCATCAAGGGCCAGGCAACCATCCAACTTGGCGAAAACAGCCACGAAGCGCAGGCAGGCTTTCTGGCGCATATGCCAGCCAACCTGCCCCATTCAATCGTTGCTAATACGCCCGTGATTATGCTGCTGATGCTGCAACAATCATAGAAGGTTTCCTCATAAAAGAACAAGTACACATTGAACACCATGCTGCTTGTTTGCTTGTTCTTTTGCCACGAAACTCTCTCCAGTGCTTCCTGACTCCTGCTACAATACTAGCAACAGTATCTTGAACCAGCGGAGCGATTCAATGCCAACACTAAGCGAACGAGTCGGTGAGATCATCAAACGCAAGCGCCAGCGTGATCGCTATACCCAGGCCGATCTTGGTTCACGGATCAGTAGCAGCGGCTCATATATTAGTGCCATCGAATCGGGAAGCACAAGTGCCCGCATCAGTGAGATCGAGGGACTTGCGGTTGCATTCCGCACAACGGCCTTCGAGTTAATCAGCGAAGCCGCCAAGGAGGATGGCGTCAAATTCTCGGAGATCACCCGTGAACGCAGCGCCTTTCTCTCGCTCTACGATGGGCTAACACCAGAACATCAGCGCATGGCGCGGGCCTTTTTGCTGTTCTTGCGTGAACAACAGGAACGGCCAGCAGAAGCGCCATAGGGGCCGTAGAGACACAAGATGTTGCGTCTCTACGACTCACACCAAATAATCTCGCATTCCGTCAACCACACAATCTGGAGGTGAATGATGCCAACGTTTCGCTCACTCGCTTGCCAGCTTTTTTCATTGCTGCTACTTATTCAGGCAGCAAATCTTTCATGATCGCCTGGCCAAGCAACCAACCACACCGGCGCAAGAAACGCAGGCCGCACCAATAGGCCTTTCGCCACGCCTGATTTTCGTTCTGATTGCTGCTGGATTCCTGATCCTGGCAGTAGCCGGTGGCGTTGGCATGGTCACCTATCGCCTGTTGAAGAAGTGATTGTTATCCGGTTATTAGCGTATCCAACCGATCAATAAAGCCCTCAAGCACACCAAAGGCCCGATCCATGGCCGCCGGTGAGGTCATGTCGATGCCTGCCACATGCAGGGCATCAAGCGGGTACAGCGACCCACCCGAACTGAGGAATTTGCGGTAGCGCGCAATCGCTGCGGTATCGCCAGCAGCAATCGGCACCGCCAGTGCATTGGCCGCCGCAATACCAGATGCATACTGGTAGACGTAGAAGTTCATGTACATATGCTGAAACTGTGCCCAGGTGATGCCATCGCGCTGTTCATCAATGGCAACAGCTGTGCCATAGCCAGCCTTGAGCAGATCGGCCAACAACTTCGACATGCCATCGGCGGTGAGGGCCTGCCCGCGCTCGACCTGTTCGTGGACAGCTCGTTCGTACTTGGCCAGAATCGGCATCACAAACAAATAACGATGAAAGTTGCCCATCGCTTCCTCGATCAGGCCAATCTGAAATTGACGATCGCTGTTGTGGTTGAGCAGATAGCTGCGGACAAGCGCCTGGTTAAAATTCGAAGCAACTTCGGCAACGAACAGAGTATAGCGGCTATAGATGAATGGCTGATCACGGCGTGAGTAGTAGGAGTGCATCGAATGGCCTAGTTCATGGGCCAGGGTGCTCATGCTGCGGATACCCTCGTTATAGCTCATCAAAATAAATGGCCGCGTGCCATAGGTGCCACTCGAATAGGCACCATTGCGCTTGCCAGCATTCGGGTAGATATCGACCCAGCGCTCCTCCAGCAACCCGCGCCGCATGGTATCCACATAATCCGCGCCGAGTGGAGCCATGCCAGCACAGATCCACTCAACCGATTGCTCAAATGGGACATCGCGCTCATCGGTATCGAGTGGCGCAAAGATATCGCCGCCGGTTAGATGATCCAGCCCAAGCGCCCGCCGCCGGATATCCCAGTAGCGATGCCAGAGTGGCCGGTGGCGATCATAGGCATCGAGCACATTTTCATAGACGGCCAGCGGGACATTTGCCG
Source organism: Chloroflexales bacterium (assembly GCA_038214135.1). Taxonomy (GTDB): domain Bacteria; phylum Chloroflexota; class Chloroflexia; order Chloroflexales; family Roseiflexaceae; genus JANLSE01. Next base: position 9,817 of record JBBQSD010000090.1, read on the forward strand.
TTTCGAGCGAGGCATCCAGGGCACTTGGATAGTTGCGCGCACGGGCACGGAAGACATTCGAGCGCACATTACCGGCCATCAGCGCTGCCATGGTATTCTTGACGCTCAGAAATCCATCGGCATACGATTCCCAGCCGCTCTGGCGCAGCGTGCGATCCGGGCTTTGCAGCAGTGCATCGATCAAACCACGCGCAACTGGATATTCGGAACCTGCCGAATCGCGGGCCGCAGCAAAACGCAGATCGCCATCAGCCAGCACGCCATAGGCATTATATGGTGTACCCAATGGTTCGCCAACCTGCGCCAGCAATTCCTCGACCTCGGCAGCGCGAACATGCTCACGCTGGCGACCAAGGTTATCGAAGTAGTGTGCATAGATCGCCAGGCCCGCCTCAGATGCGATCAGCGCATCCAGGGTTGCTTGTGGCAGCGCCAGAAGTTCTGGTTCTGCAAACGAAAGAGCGGCCATTAGCCGCGCTCCGAGGCCCTGCGTTCGGCCCACCAAGGCACCCTGGGCTTGATTGGTTGTTTCAACATCGAAACCAAGCCGAGCATACACAGAAAGTTTGTTAACAATCTGAACCAGCGCTTCGCTGGCATTGAACCATTCCAACAGAACCGTACCGGATTCCGCAAGGCAGCCCCGATAACGGGCCAGATCGGGAAGCGCGGCTTCGACATTCGCAAACGCCTGCTCCCAATCGGCATCGCTCGCAAAAATACTCTCCAAATCCCAGGTATGTTCGCGCACAACAGCGGCGCGGCGCAGCAGTGTTACCGCCATATACAGATCCTTTCTTATGCAGCATGTGAATATCATGTATTGTAGCATGCTGGGTGCGGCGTATTGGTTGCAATGAGATGGCTAGGGCATCATCAGGGGTAGGGGTGGTTCGCGAACCGCCCACCAGGACGGGCAATGCATGCACGGCGGGCGGTTCGCGAACCACCCCTACGATCAGGTTGATCGTAGCATAGGTCATGCCGAAAATAGACGTGGTACTCAAAGATCATCCGCCTGCGGATTCCGAGGGCATGCATCGTGCTATACTTGCCAAGCAAATTTCCAGGGCGGTTTGGATCAGCAATGCAGCACAGAACATGGAGAGAGCCATGGATTTTGGCCTAACGCCTGAATTGGCCGCGCTACAGGAGCGCACCCGCCAGTTTATCAATGAAACCGTCATCCCCGCCGAGCAGAACCTGCCGACCAGCCTGACAGACTGGGAGGCGTTACGCAGCAATCTGCAGGATGCGGCTCGCGCAGCAGGCTTGTTTCTGCCGCATATGGCAGCTACCTGGGGCGGATTGGGCCTCGATTGGCGCGATTGTTCGATCATCTTTGAAGAGGCTGGCCGATCATTGTTGGGGCCATTGGCGCTCAACTGTTCCGCTCCCGATGAAGGCAACATGCATCTGCTCGAAAAAGTTGCCACGCCCGCCCAACAGCAACGCTATCTGCGGCCACTGAGTACTGGAACCACCCGCTCGTGTTTTAGTATGACAGAGCCAGCACCAGGAGCTGGTTCCGATCCAGCGCTGCTGCAGACGACTGCCGAGCGACGGGGCGACCGCTGGGTGATCAATGGGCGTAAATGGTTCACGACTGGCGCACAGGGCGCTGCATTCACGATTGTCATGGCCCGCACAGGTGAGATACAGGGCCGAACTGGTGCAACCATGTTTCTGGTGGACACCGAGAATCCTGGGTATTACATCGAGCGCAAAATCCCAACCCTCGATCACATGGCGATCGGCGGGCACTGTGAGGTTGGCTTTGTGGACTGCGAGGTCGGCGATGACGCTGTACTCGGTGAAATCGGCAAGGGCTTCGATTATGCACAGGTGCGCCTTGCGCCAGCGCGGCTCACCCACTGTATGCGCTGGATTGGCATTGCCCGCCGCTCCCTCGAATATGCGCTCGAATATGCTGTACGCCGCCAATCCTTTGGGGCACGCCTTGCGGAACAACAGGGCATTCAGTTTCCGCTGGCCGATTCGGAGATTGAACTCCACGCCGCCCGCCTGATGGTGCTGCATGCCGCCTGGTTGCTTGATACCGGGCAAGCAGCTCGCCACGAGACGGCCATGGCCAAAGTATTTGTTTCGGAAACCGTTGATCGGGTGATCGACCGAGCGCTGCAGATCTGTGGCGCGCTGGGCATTTCCGATGACATCCCACTGGCGGCATTCTATCGCGAGGCTCGCGCATTCCGAATCTATGATGGCCCATCGGAAGTCCATCGCATGAGTATCGCCAAACGCCTGTTTCGGCGAGTATCAGGAGTCAGGAGTCAGGAGTCAGAGCGCTGAACCAAGAACCGAGAACCAAGGAATAATGGCAGGAATAATGTAGAGACGCAATATCTTGCGTCTGTGTGGACCAGCGAACTGCCACAAGCATTGATTGATCGCAGCGAACCAAGAACCAAGGACCGAGAACCAAACAAATGCTGTGCAGAGAGCAATCAGAACGATGATGATCCATAATAGTACAATACTGCAAAATGCCCTCATTGCAGCGCTTGCTCGCCTGTACAATGCAGAGGTACAGGTATCTGGATTGCAACAACTAGCGGGCGGCGCTTCTAAAGAGATCTGGCGATTGGATGTGCTGATCGAATCGGGGCCACAGGCCGGTGAGCATCCGCTGGTGTTGTTGCGCCAACTGGGCGGCAAGATCAAATCCGATGCGCTCGATCTGCCCGAGGAATACGCGACCCTCACAGAAGCATATGCCGCTGGTGTGCCGACCCCACGGCCATTTCTGTTTCTGCCTGATCTGCTTGGTAAGCCAGCCGTGCTGGTTGAGCGATTGGATGGCGAGAGTATTGGGCGGCGGGTTGTTCGTGAGCCAGCCCTGGCCGCCGCACGCGAGCGCCTGCCCGGCGAACTCGGCATTGCATTGGCGGCCATCCATCGCATCGACATTGATGCGACCGGGTTGCGCGCGGCCCTGCCCGGCCCCGCACACGGCCTAACTCCGATTCAGACAGCGCTGGCCCAGATCGAGGCCGATCTCGATCAGATTGGCGAGGCTCACCCAGCAATCGAGATCTGTCTACGCTGGCTGCATCGCAACGAACCATCGCCACCGTCGCGCCTGGCTCTCGTCCATGGCGATTTTCGGATCGGCAACATGATGGTCACTCAAGGCGGCCTCACTGGAATACTCGATTGGGAGTTCGCGCATATTGGCGATCCAAACGAAGATCTGATGTGGCCGCTGATCCGCGATTGGCGTTTTGGAAATGATCACCTCCATTTCGGTGGCATTGCGGGCCATGAACCATTCTTCCAGGCTTATGCAAACGCAGGCGGCACCACACCCGATCCGCAAACGATGCGCTTCTGGGAGATCCTGTGTAATATCCGTTGGGCAACTGGTTGCCTCAATCAGGCCGACCGTCACCTCAGCGGCCGCGAGCCAAACCTCGAATTCGCCAGCCTTGGACGCCGTGCCGCCGAGATGGAGTTAGAAGCCATTCGCCTGATCCGCACAAGCAAGTAACCGATTGCTCGCCATTCATGATACAAAGCTGGTGTCTATGCAAGATCGTCCAAGTGCCCAAGAATTGATCGCAACGATTAGCTCCTTTCTGGAGCAAGAATTGCTCCCAACCATTTCCGACCAACGGCTGCGCTTTCGCGGGCTGGTTGCCGCCAATGTGCTCGGTATCGTCGCCCGCGAACTGGCTGCTGGCGATACGCCACTATGGGCTGAGCGCGATCGCCTGCTGAATCTGCTCGACCAATTCGAGCACGACCCAACTGATTCAGATGCCCTACGCCGCTCTGTTACCGCACTTTCGCAGGAACTGTGTATACGCATTCGTGCTGGCGAGTTCGATGATGGTGCCGCATTCGAAGCAGCCCTGGCCCACGCAGAAGCAACCAGCATCGAAAAGCTCCAGATCGCCAACCCACGCTACCTTGCTCGCATCCAAACCTCCTAGATTTACATCGCACATATGTTCTTATAGCATTAGTTTGTGACACCTAGCGTCACAATGGTGTGATTGAGGGCCAGATCATGGAAGAATTCTCAGCCGAGTTTCTGGCACAGGCGCACTATTGGATGCGCCTGACGCGGGTACTCGATGACCGCGTTCAGTTGTTGCATAAGCAGAGTAAGATCGCTGGCGGGTGCTTCTCACAGCTTGGCCATGAGGCAATCAGTGTTGGCGCGGCATTAACCCTTACCAGCGGCGATGTGATCGCGCCAATGCATCGCGATCTGGGTGCGTATCTGGTGCGCGGAATGACGCCCAAACGGCTGATGGCCCAGTATTTCGGGCGCGCTGCTGGCGTCTCTGGCGGGCGCGATGCCAATACCCATGGCTGCGGCGATCTCAGCCTGGGCATTTTTGGCTTTGTGAGCATGCTGCCTGCCTCGCTGCCCGTGACTGTTGGTGCCGCGCATGCCTTCAAGTTGCGTGGCGAAACGCATGTGGCCATGACCTTCTTCGGGGATGGGAGCAGTAGCGAGGGTTTGACGCACGAAACCCTCAATTGGGCGGCGGTCTTTCAGCTGCCAGCCATCTTCATCTGCGAAAATAACCAGTATGCCTATTCCACGCCGACGGCACGCCAGATGCGGATCAGTGATATTGCCGACCGAGCGGCTGGCTATGGAATGCCAGGTGTCGTTGTCGATGGGAACGATTTCTTTGCCGTCCATAGCGCCGTTCGCACAGCCGTCGAACGTGGCCGCCGTGGGCAAGGGCCAACACTGATCGAATGCAAGACGATGCGGATGCGCGGCCACGCCATTCACGATAATATGGCCTATGTTCCGCAAACATTGATCAGCGAATGGCAACAAAAAGACCCGATTCTCCGCTTTGAGGCGCGGCTGCGCGAATACCATATGCTCGATGACGAACGCCTTGCGACACTACTCGCACAGATTGAAGCCGAAGTCGATCAGGCTGTTGCATATGCCGAAAACTGCCCATATCCCGATCCAGCGACGCTCACGGTTGGAGTGTATGCTGAGACACCAGGACAAGCACAATGACGCATTCAGAACAACACGAACTGACCTACCTGGAAGCCATTCGTGAGGCACTGCGCGAGGAACTGCGGCGCGATCCAAACGTGCTGCTGATCGGCCAGGATATTGGGGTGTATGGTGGTGCATTCAAGGTCACGCAAGGGCTGATCGATGAGTTCGGCGAGTCGCGGGTGATCGACACACCAATGGCCGAGCTGTGTATGATCGGTGCTGCTGTTGGCATGGCCTTCATGGGCCTGCGCCCTGTGATCGAGATCCAGTTTGCCGATTTCATCAGCACAGGCTTCGACTCAATCGTCAACTATGCCGCAACCAACCATTACCGCTGGGGCGCTGCCGTACCAATTGTTATCCGTACACCAAGTGGCTGTGGGCTGCGCGGCGGGCCATTTCATTCACAAAGCCCGGAAGCCTGGTTCGTCCACACACCTGGATTGAAAGTTGTTGCGCCTGCGACGCCAGCCGATGCACGCGGGCTATTACTCAGCGCCATCCGCGACCCAAACCCGGTGATCTTTTTCGAGAACAAATACTTGTACCGCTCGCTGCGTGGTTCCGTTCCAATTGGTGATGGTGGCATAGTGCCGATTGGGCAGGCAGCCATTGCACGAATCGGTGAGGAATTAAGCATCATCACCTATAGCGCAATGGTTCACGAAGCGCTAGCTGCCGCCGAGCAATTGGCTGCCGAGGGCCATAGTGTGGAAGTGCTTGATCTACGCAGCCTCAAACCACTCGATAACGCTGCTATTCTTGCGACAGTCCGTAAAACCGGCAAGGTCTTGATCGTTCACGAGGCCCAGATCACTGGTGGGGTTGGCGGCGAGATTGCGGCAATCATTGGCCAGCATGCCTTTGAATACCTGGATGGCCCGATCACGCGACTGGCAGCGCCCGACACGCCGGTGCCATATAGCCCACCGCTTGAGGATGCCTATCGGCCTAATGCTGGCAAGATCCTTGTGGCAGCGCGGGCATTATTGGCGTACTAGCGCAGGGGTTAGGGGTTAGAATAACGGAACAACTGACCCCTCACCCACGACGGGGAGAGGGACTCTGCGCGGCATTGGAATGCGGCATTCCCCTTCTCACCAACGTGGGAGAAGGGGGCAGGGGGATGAGGGGAAATGGTACCGTTGGCATGCACAATTCGTTATTCGAAAAGTATTGACCCTAATCCCTAACCCCTTGGTTGTCTTGTTCTCTTGTTCTCTTGTTCTCTTGTTAGCAGCACTGAGGTTGCCAATGCCAATCGATATTAAAATGCCAGGGTTCGGCGAGAGTATCACCGAAGGCACTGTGGTGGCCTGGCTGAAACAGGCTGGCGATAGTGTTGCGCTGAATGAGCCAATCCTGGAGATTACCACCGATAAAATCACTGCGGAAGTTCCTGCACCAGCCGCCGGAATCCTAGCCGAAATCCTGGTTGATGAAGGAACAACCGTGCGTGTCGGAACGGTGATCGGGCGGATTTCAGCTAGAGTTGAACCAGAAACACCAGTACGCCAGCCTGACGATCCTGCTATCAATTTGGAATTAGACTCTTTTGCAGCCACAGATACGGTGAAGTTGGATGTGCCGCAGCGAACCGGGCCACCAATCTCGCCGGTTGTTGCGAAGTTAGCTGCCGAACACAAGATCGATCTCGCACAGATCGCTGGAACAGGTATTGGCGGGCGGATCAGCAAGCAGGATGTTCTGCACTTCCTGGCCAGCACATCACCAGCGCCCACCGATTCTATTCCGGCAATAATAGCAACGCCAACCCACACACTACCAACGAGCCATGAGCAGGAACTAGTGCCACTCAGCAGCATGCGGCGGGCAATTGCCGAACATACAAGCCGTTCCGTCCGCGATATTCCACAGGTTACAACCATCTTCGAAATCGATTTCGGTCGTGTCGTTGCCCATCGCGAACAGCACAAACAGCTCTTTGCACAGCAAGGGCTGCATCTGACCTACACGAGTTATGTTATTCAGGCCGTCGCACAGGCTCTGCGTGTCGTGCCGGTTCTGGGCGGGCACTATACCAATACGGGCATTGTGATCAATCGGCGCATGCATATCGGGGTGGCGGTTGCAATAGAAGAAGGGCTGGTTGTGCCAGTTGTTCGGGATGCCGATGAGAAGAACCTGCAGGGCATTGCTCGCATGCTTGGCGATCTGACCGAACGGGCGCGGGCGAATCGGCTTACCCCAGATGAGACGCAGGGCGGAATATTCACAATCAGCAATCATGGAATTGGCGGGAGTATCATCGGCACCCCGATCATCAATCAGCAACAGGCTGGCATTCTGGGAGTTGGAGCGATTGTCAAACGGCCAGTTGTGCTTGAACATAACGGGATTGAGGCAATCGCAATCCGCCCGATCAGCTACATGTCGCTGACCTTCGATCATCGGGTGTGCGATGGAGCCGATGCAGATCGATTCCTCAGCGAGGTCAAGCGGGTGCTGGAGAGCTGACCGAGCATTCAGGAGTCAGGAGTCGGGATGCAGAATACTGCACGAAATGAAGATCGATAACATAATAGAGAAATTACGCCGCGATGCCCTTTCATCCGCGGGCTGAAGCCACGCGGCAAGGGGACGATGAACCCTAGACCCAGGCTTCAGCCTGCGGAGCTTGCAAAGATTGAGAGGGCGCGTATAACTATACGCGCCAACACCCAGATAGCCTGAAGCCTGACTCCTGCCTTTACCCAACCATCACGATTGTCCCGCTACGGGCCGATTCGATCCCAGCCCAGATGACGGCCAGATTGGCCATGCCGCGCTCACCAGAGATCACTGGCGATCTACCGGCCAGCACACATTCCGACACATGTTCGATCTGTGGGACATACACATTGACATATTTCAGATCGAACGATGTGCTAGTATTGCCCTGCCGAAGCTGCAACGCACCAGCAAATTCGCGCCCGAGCCAGGGTTCCGAGATGATCCGGCCCTTGGTGCCCTGAATGTCGAGCCAGTTCTGGCTAGCGTTAAAGTGCGATTGCACAACCCCGTGAGCACCCGATGCAAAATGCAGCAATAATGTGGAACTATCCTCGGCGGCATATTGATAGGCGCGATGATCAAGAAATGCGGCGACGCGGTTCACCGGCCCACAGATACGTGTGATCGCATCAATACAGTGAACACCCATATCGAGCAATGGCCCGCCACCAGCCTCGGTCGAATCATCCTGGCGCCAGCGCTCCGATGGTGGGAAGTTGAATGAGCCAGCAATCGTGGCGTTGATCAGATCGCCAATCACGCCATCAGCGACCAACTCACGAGCCTTGACGACGGGCGCGGCCCATTCCATACAATGTGCCACCGCCAACACAACCCCGGATGCACGCGCAGCATCGATCATCGCCTGGCATTCCGCAAGTGTCGGAGCCATTGGCTTCTCGACGATCACATGCAGCCCTCGCGCAGCCGCAGCAATTGCATATGGCGCATGCTGGCTATTTGGCAACACCAGAAAGACCCCATCGACGAGATTGCGGTCGATTGCTTCAATTGATGTGTAGGAATATGGCGCACCAACCCGCTCGGCAGCAGCGGCAGCCCGTTCGGCAGCACGGCTGACAACCGCAACCAGATCGGCATTCTTGCCAAGCGCAATCCCACGCGCAATCCAATCCAGCGCGAAATCACTGGTTCCAACAACTGCCCAGCGTACGTTAGCCATACAGAATACTCTTTTCTGCTCTTCATTTTGATATGATTCGGGCGTACGGGCGCGATATATCGCGCCCGTGCGGATCGCCATTTCTCAGCAGAATAGGGATAGCTATATAATATAGCCCATCTTCCGCGCAACTTCCTCTTTATGCTTACGGAACATAATATCGCGTTCCGTGCCCTTGAGTTCGCGCGAATAGGTATTCAGAATCCGTTCGACTTCCGCATCGACTTCGGCTTCGCGTTCCAAATCCGTAACGATAAAATCATAGATCTGCTTCACACGCAGGGCGCGGCCCGTTCCCGGCTTCAGGCCTGGCGTTTCCTTATAGGCCAACATCCCACGCTGTTCCATCTCATCGTGGAGGCGCTCGGCCACCCACCGAATTTTATCCTGACTCAGTCGCATTGCTGTTCTCCTCAAGGGAAGGCTGTTGGCGGCCCACTGAACTGACTACGATTATCTGGCAGAGGTTCACCGCCAAGCGGAACGCGGACAAGCGAAACCAGATGCCAGTTCTCACGTTCGCGATCATGAACCCACATATTGATCGCTGTCTGTTGGCCATTCTGTGGACTCCATGGTAGCGCATCCGCACCAATTCGAATATATACCTGATAGCGAGCCTGTGGCGGAAGAATGATCAGTAGTTCATTCAGCAGCCCAGCGCGCACCGCTAACCCTGGCCCAATACAACTGATCAGCAGCAGCGCAGCCAGGCCAATACCAATGAGCGAGAAGAACATCGTACGGGTCATTCTAAACCTCCTGCTTACAGGCAAGGATAGTGCCCGTCGTTGGAACTCCGCCTCGCCTACAATTTGATTGTACCAAGCTCCGCTTCAAGGCGCTGAACAACCGTGTTTAATACTTTAACACGACCATAGCGTTTATCTTCCGACTCAATGATCGTCCAGGGTGCAGCCGGAGTCGATGTGCGCTGAAGCATCTCATTGGCGGCCTCTTCATACAGCGGCCATTTCTCACGATTGCGCCAGTCCTCATCCGTCAACTTCCAGGATTTATATGGAACACTCTGGCGCTCCTCAAAGCGCCGCATCTGCTCCTCTGGGCTTATGTGTACCCAGAACTTGCAGACGATCATGCCAAACTCAACAAGCTGGCGCTCAAATTCGTTGATCTCGGCATAGGCGCGCTGCCATTCCTCCATCCGTGCAAACCCCTCAACGCGCTCAACCAGCACCCGCCCATACCACGAACGGTCGAAGATTGCGATTTGACCACGCGATGGCAGGCGACGCCAGAAGCGATATAAGTAATGGTGGATTTTATCCTCACCAATTGGTGCCGCAATCGCATGCACGACATAGCTACGCGGATCGAGTTCCTCGGTGACGCGCTGGATCGCGCCGCCCTTTCCTGCTGCATCCCAGCCCTCAAATAGCAGCACAATCGGACGCTCTTTGCGATAGGCTTCGTAGCCGAGCAGATGCAAGCGTGCCTGATAGCGTTTCAGCGAACGCGAATAGGTCTTTTCATCCAACTTCAGGCTCAGATCCACCCGCTGGAGGATACCACTCTCAGTTCGAACAAGATCTGGCATTGTGACAGCTATCGAGCCATTTCGCAGCGCCAGCATCGTTGGGCCTGGTTGTGGTGTTGGCGCAGTTGCTGGTGCAGTCGGCGGAGTTGCTCGCCGCGCCGAGATCAGAGCAGCACGAACACGCCGAAACGATGCACCACTCGAGTCAAACACATCGGATGAATCATGCTCATCGAGCGCCACCGATGGGCGACCAAGCCGCGCTTCAAGCGCCTTCAATATCGTCTCCATCACGGCAATGCGCGCATAGTATTTATCGGTCGATGGAATAAGATGCCATGGCGCAATCGCGGTATCGGTGCGGGCAATCAGATCCTCAACTGCCGTTGCGATCTGCTCATAATGGCGATGCTGCCAGTGATCTTCATCCGTAACGCGCCAGGCGGTCAGTTTATCCTCAAGCAATTCATCAAAACGCCGCGCCTGTTCTTTTTTCGAGATATGCAGCCAGAATTTGATCAGCACCGCACCATCATCGGCCAGTTGGCGCTCAAACGAAACGACATCTTCAAGGCGATCGCGCCATTGCTGGAGATCTGGCTCACCGCGCGTGCGCTCATTCAGTATCTCGCGATACCAGGAACGATCATAGATTGCCAATTGGCCATAGCTGGGGATCTTCAACCAGAAACGATACAACCAGGGGTATTGGCTCTCGTAGGTGCGTGGTGGTGCAATCGGGTGAACGCGTAGGCCACGCGGATCGAGACGGCGCGTCAGCACACTAATCGTGCGCGCCTTGGCAGTACCGGCCCACCCCTCAAATAGCAGCAGAACCGGAAGCTGGGCTTCCAGTAGTGCCTGCTCCATATCGTACAAACGGGCCTGCAACTCTGGCAGACACCGTCGATAATCGCGCTTGCTCAGCTTGCGATCCAGGTCAATCTGGTCGAGCATCCTGCCTCATATATTGTAATGTTATCTCAACTGTATTATCTTCACTAATTATAGCACGCTAGGCTTGGCAATCTCCCTTAATCTTTATTAACAGTTTGCCCCTCAACATTTAAATCGGATCGGGTATTGTACCAAATAGTAACCGGTATGAGCTGTATTTCGAAAGGAACGAATTATGGACAGAACGGACAAAACCCCTCCAAGCATCGGTGCAGCATTGCCAATTCGCCTGCTGCCAACGTATAGCGAGTGGTTAATTGAGGGCCAGCGCGATCTGGAAATTCAGGATGGGTACAGCCCGGATGTGCTGGATAGCGACTGGCGGACGCTAGTTGCTCAGGCACGCAGTGCGCTGAATGGCCATACTGGCCGAGTCGGCATTCATGGCCCATTCCTGGGCATGACGATCATGGCCAATGATCGTAAGCTTCGCGGAGCAGTGAGCGAGCGTTTGTGCCAGGGTGTCTCCTTTGCCGCTGCGCTTGGCGCTACTCATATGGTGATGCACAGCCCGTTCATCTTCTTCGGCTCGCCATTCCTGCCTCACACGCCAGCATCAGGGCTATATGATCAGATCAAGGTTGTTCAGGAAACGGTTGGGCCAGCCCTCGAACTTGCCACCCAGGCTGGATGCACGCTAGTAATAGAAAATATCCAGGATACGAATCCAGCTCCACTCCTGGCACTGATTCGTTCATTCAACAGCCAGTATGTACGCATGAGCCTCGACACCGGTCATGCCTCTATTACCCATCGAATTGGTGGCCCACCGCCCGATCAATGGGTTCGTGAGGCTGGAGCGCTGCTCGAACATGTCCACGTTCAGGATAACGATAGCAACCTGGATCGCCATTGGACTCCCGGTGATGGTCATATCAACTGGTTCGGACTATTTGAAGCAATCAGCACACTAGAACATCATCCCAGGCTCCTGCTGGAATTACGTGATCCACTCCAGATTCAGCGTGCTGCCGATTATCTGGTTAACCGTGGCCTGGCTATCTAGCAAGATCATCGCAATGGGCGCAGTGTGTTGCGCCCACACGGCCTCAATCACGCCCAATCAGTACATGATAGCGCCGATCATCGGCCAATGTCTCCACCTGTCCAAATACTTCGCCAAGCAATCGATCATAGCGAATAAACCGATTCGCCACCAATACCTGCCGACCACCACGCTTCAGGAGTGTGCGCCCGTGCCGAATAAATACTTCCGATGCAGCATAGCTGACCTGCTTACCGGCATGGAACGGCGGGTTGCTGACGATCAGATCATAGCGTCGGCTGGCCACTGGCTGTAGCGCATCACCAGCCAATACCTCGCCAGAAACGTGATATCGCGCACTATTCTCATGTGCGGCAGCAATTGCCAGCATATCAGAATCAACCATATCGATCTGGGCAGCCCCTTGGAGCGCAGCGGCAATGCCAATTATCCCATTGCCACAGCCTGCATCAAGCACCCGTAATCCATTCGCATTGGGCATATGTGCCAGAAGCAGGGCAGTTCCATCGTCCAGCCGATCATAGGCAAATACACCAGGCAAACTCGCCAGCACCACTGATTGCCCTACCAGATCAAGGTGTATATCGTGCCAGGTTCCCGGCGCAATGCCTGGTTCCTGAGCCCATGGTGGCGGATCGGGTGGCGCTTCCAGGCGGATTGCGCGTGCAACCCGGCAGTGTTTACGATAGGCCACCAACCCAGCATTGCCAAACAGAGCTGCTGCATCATCGATCACCGATTGGATACCCTGATCGTTTGGGCCAGCCAACAGCAATTGCCCACCCACCTGTAGCAATGTGTGTGCCTCGGCAAGCCAACGGCGGGCGAGTTGGCGGCTCTGCGGCAGATCAATCAGCACCAGATCAAACGAGTTTGCCTGCTCTGGCAGTAGCGAAATCGAATCCAGCACACTCGCATTCCTAGCACCATTGGCAACCAGGGTTTGTTCAGCCATTGCCAATGCGATGGCACTTGGATCAAGCAACACAATCCGGCCACGCGGCACAATCCGCGAGAGCACAGCGCCAAGCGCGCCATGACCACAGCCAAAGATTGCCACCCGCGCATCTGGTGGCGAAACAACTGCTTCGGCCAATAGTTCGGTGGGAGCGCCAATTGCCTCCCAACCCGCAAATCCCGGTTTGGTCACAACCCGCAGTGCATGCCCAGCGATTGTGCCACGCAGCTCGCGTGTCTGGTAGTAGGGCAGTTCAGATATTTTATTCATTGGGGTATTATGCAGTATATCTGGCAATCGTGTTTGCTGGGTTACGCATCCCTGGGTTGCCGCTCTACGCGGCAGCATTTCGCTTGCCGCTCTGCGCCGCAGGCACCAGGAAACCGTGCCGTCTGGTTGGGGTGCCCTCTGGGCGCACCTTCCTGCGGTTGGGGCTCTACCCCAAACCCCAAATGGATGTTTGTGGCTATTTGTTGGGGCGTATTGCGATACGCCCTACGGTCATGCCTCGGCTGCGATCCATTAGCGTTGGTAGCCTGTTGGGCACAGCGCGCTGTGCCCGTACTTATTCCTTGTTCGCTTGTTCCTTTGGTTCTTGGTTCCTGATTCTCGGTTGTATTGGCTATCGGCTATCGGCTATCGGCTATTTCGTCACCCCTCAATCGTACTCAGGTCGCCCTCTGGCTCACCCAATGCCCGTGCCTTCAGCACCCGCCGCATGATCTTCCCTGAGCGTGTTTTGGGCAGGCTGCCTGGAAATGTGATCGCCTCTGGCTTGGCAATTGGCCCCATCACTCTGCTGACATGCGCTTTCAGTTCATCGGCCAAATGTTCCGATCCATTCTGCCCGGCCCGCAGGATCACGAAGGCATGGATGGCATTACCACGCACCGCATGTGGCAGGCCGATCACCGCTGCTTCTGCAACCGCCGGATGCGAAACTAACGCGCTTTCGACCTCGGCGGTGCCAAGCCGATACCCCGAAACCTTGATCACATCATCGGTGCGGCCAATGATCCACATGAAGCCATCTGCATCACGCCGTGCGGCATCACCAGTCAGATACCAACCAGGGTATTTGCTCCAGTATTGTTCGACATAGCGCTGCTGATCGCCAAAAATCGTTCGCAGCATGCCAGGCCAGGGCCGTTTGATCACTAACGCGCCCTCAACACCAGGCGGCACGGAATGGCCCTGCTCATCAACAATATCGAGCACCACACCAGGCACTGGGTAGGCACATGAACCAGGCTTCATTGGCATGCTCGCAAACGCAGAAATCATCGGGCGTGATGTCTCCGTCTGCCACCAGTTATCGATAATCGGGCTGCGCCCACCGCCAATCACCTCATTGAACCAGCGCCATGCCTCGGGGTTAAGCGGTTCGCCAGCGCAGGCCAGCAGCCGCAATCCCGAAAGATCACGCCGCTTCGGCCACGAATCGCCATAGCGCATCAGGCCGCGCACGCCTGTTGGTGCTGTGAACAGCAGCGTCACCCCATGGCGCTCAACAATCTGCCACCAGCGATCCGGGTAGGGGTTGGCGGGCGCACCCTCATAGATCACGGTTGTGATGCCATGCATGAGCGGGCCGTACAGCACAATCGAATGGCCAACGATCCAGCCAGCATCCGATGTGCAGAATAATGTGTCCTCTTCCTTGAAATCAAGCACCTGTTTGAGCGATGAATAGACATCGACCATATAGCCGCCCAGGGTGTGAACAACACCCTTTGGCTTGCCAGTGCTCCCAGATGTATAGATAATGAAGAATGGATCCTCTGCATCAAGCGCAACACTCTCACACACCGTTGATGCAATCGGCAGCGCCATCAGTTCACTCCACCAATAATCGCGGCCTGATTGCATGTTGACGGACTGGCCGGTGCGTTTGACAACGATGCAGGCTTCGACCGATGGACAATGCTCGACTGCCTGATCGGCGATCTCCTTGAGTTTGATCGTTTTGCCATTCAGATAGCTGCCATCGGAAACAACCACGACCTTGGCCTCGGCATCCTCAACCCGGCTACGCAGCGCTTCTGTCGATAGGCCGCCATACACGACGGTATGAACCGCGCCGATCTTGGCACAGGCCAACATGGCAATGGCCTGTTCCGGGCAGCGGCCCATATAGATCGCAACCCGCTCACCCTTTTGTACGCCAAGCGCCTTCAGTACATTGGCGAATTTATTGACCTCGCGCTGCAACTGGAAATAGGTGAATGTCCGCACCTCCGCGCCATTGCCTGGCTCACCCTCCCAGATCAGCGCCAGTTTATTCTTGCGCCAGGTTCTGGTATGGCGGTCGATCGCATTCAGCACCATATTCGTCTTCCCACCAACAAACCATTTGTAGAATGGCGCATCGCGCTCATCCAACACCTGTTCCCACGGCGAGAACCATTCGAGTTCGCTGGCGGCAGCCGCCCAATAGGTTTCGGGATCTTCAATCGATTGACGATAGATTTCTGGATAATTGGCGAGATTTGCGCGTTGGGCGGCAGCAGCAGGCGGCGCAACCGTGGGTTCATTGGCGGGCGAGCCAACCTCAGCAGTATGGGTCATCAAAACACCTCATTGCAACATTGCAGGACAAGCATATGGCACAACACTGCGCCATCGCATCAGGGTGAGATGGGCATCCAAATCTGCATGAGTGTACTGTCAAATACGTGTACTCGCAACACAGCCCATCGGGTAGGATGTAACGGAATGTTCTGTTTTGTGGCAGCGTTGGCATGGCGATGGGGTCGGGGCGGTTCGCGAACCGCCCACTATGTGCGCCAGTGCCGGTCA
>JBBQSD010000091.1:0-25518 GCA_038214135.1 Chloroflexales bacterium
CTCTTCATTGTAGCAGTGGTTCGGAGTTGCATATGGTCGATCATCATAAGAGATCCGTGAGACCGATTGGTATGCTATAGTTCATTGCAATCTTCATGCCAGAATGTGGTTGCAAGAGCGTTAAATAGATGAGCATTGCGCACTTGGCACTGTTGAACGGATAGTAAACGCTGCCATCAACGAGAGTAACATCATGAGTGAACTGATTGGGCGAACCCTTGGTTCCTACCAGATTATTGAGCAACTTGGCCAGGGCGGAATGGCGACTGTGTACAAAGCCTATCATCCGGCGATGGATCGCTATGTTGCGATTAAAGTCCTGCCCCGCCATATGGCCCAGGATGCCAACTTCCGGGCGCGTTTCGAGCGCGAGTCGCGCACAATCGCCAAGCTTGAGCATCGCTATATCCTACCCGTTCACGATTCGGGCGAGGACGATGGCGTTAGCTATATGGTGATGCGCTACACCGATGGCGGGACACTCAGCGATCTGATTGCATCTGGGAAACTGACCTATGAACGGGTGGCGGTGCTTGTTGCCCAGGTTGCTGAGGCACTTGGCTATGCCCATCGCCAGGGGATTATTCATCGCGACATAAAACCAGCCAATGTGCTGATTTCACGCGATGGCGATGCACAGCTCTCGGATTTCGGCATTGCCCGGATTGTCGAGGGCAGTATGCAGCTCACCACCGATGGGATGATGATTGGGACGCCATTCTACATGGCTCCTGAGCAGGTGCAGGGCCAGCCCTCCGATGCCCGTACTGATATCTATGCCCTTGGTGTTGTGCTGTATGAGGCGCTAACCGGCAAACGCCCATATGAGGCCGAAACGCCACTCGCAGTTGCGCTGATGCACCTGCATAATCCGCTTCCGCCACCACGCCAGATCCAACCAAACCTGCCTGAAATGCTGGAACGGATTATTTTGCGGGCCATGGCAAAGAATCCAGCAGACCGATTTCAGAACGCAGATGATATGGCGGAAGCGCTGCGTGCGATGGTTACGCCTATTTCGCAGCGCATCGCAACCGCACCAGTCGATCATGCCACGATCACGCTGCCTGTGATCGACACCACGATTGAAGCAGCACAACCAGGTGTCAATCGTGTGTCAACGCCCGTCGTTCCGATACCAGTACCGCCTCGAAGATCCCGCCCGGCCTGGTTGTTCCCTGCTATTATCGCTGTGGTGTTGATTGTGGCAATTGGTGGATTCTCGATTCTGGGCATGCGAGCGCGGCGCGAACGCCTTGCCGTTGATCCAGGAACTGTGCCAACCGAGCTTGCGACGAGCGCTACATCAATACCAATCGCGGACCCGGCTGCTCCTGCCGCCGATTCGCCACAGAGCGCGGCTGCTGATCTGCCTGTCGTCGATATGGTCAGTGTTGGCGATCATATCCTGATTACGACAATCAACGGCCTGGTTCGTTGGCAGGGCAATGATTCACAGTTGTTTACCACGGCGCATGGCATGCCATTTGACGATACGCGGAAGATTCTGGTGAATTCCGATGGCACATTCTGGATCGCTGGCTATGAAGATCTCGCCCATATTACGCCATCTGAATCCGGCATCCAGGTGATTAAACGCTATACACCAGCCGATCTCAAGCTGGATAATGTCAGCGCATTATGGCTCGAAAGCGATGGAACGATGCTTGCTGGTGGTTATCTGCCATCTGGATTGGCCCACTATGATGGAACACAATGGGAAAAACTCCAGCCGCCTATTCCACAGGAAAGCCTTGGCGAGCTTTCTGGGGACATCTACAGCATTATGCGCAGTAGCGATGGAACATTATGGGTTGGAACCGAGATTGGTCTGTTTCAACTAAAAGATGGCGTCTGGGATCGCTATGATAAAAAGCGTGGTGTTGGCGTAACGCCGATTCAGCGCATTGTTGAGTCCGATGGTGTGCTGTTGGCTGCGGCAGCCGATAATGGCCTGCTTCGGTATAATCCCGATAGGGATCTGTGGGTTCGCGTTTCTATTGAAGCGAATAGCCCGATCACCACTATTGCGGTGCTTTCGGGCGGGACACTCTGGGTTGGGAGCCAGGATTTTGTTGCGAGAAGCAGCGATGGCGGCAGAACCTGGGCGAAAGTGGGCACCACCGACGCTAAACAGATCCATAGCGCACCATCATCGATTGTTGAGGATAGTGATGGCCGGATCTGGGTTGGTGCCGATGAAGGCCTGAGCTACTATACTGGTACGGAATGGATTACACCATAGGATGGCCGATAGCCGATAGCCGATTGGTACACAATCAAACAATCTACAATCGGCAATCAAATAATTCGCATATTTATATTATCGCCAGGCAAGTGTGGCCTGATCAAGCGCCTCAACCTCGCTGCTATTCAGTTTCCAGCCAAGTGCGCCAGCGTTATCGGCGGCCTGCTTGGCACTTTTCGCACCCGGAATGGGCAGCGTTCCGTGTTGAATCAGCCAATTGAGTGCAACTTGGTTGGGATTTTTGCTATGAGCCTGGCCAATCTCACGCAGGAGTGCTGTGACTGGTGCAATCGCCGCGAGGTTTTCTGGTTTGAAGCGAGCCTGAAAGCGCCGCGGCCCACTTGGTGGCGAGCCAGGAGTATACTTCCCGGTGAGCAGCCCCATTGCGAGCGGACTATAGGCGATCAATGTCACGCCCAAGTCGTTACATGCCATCAGCACCCCATTGCTCTCTGGTTCACGGTGCAGCAGGCTATACTGAACCTGATTTGAAACGAGCGGAATACCACGGCGAGCAAGCGCCTCGTGGGCCTGTTTCATCTGTTCGGCATTATAGTTGCTGACGCCAACATAGCGAGCCTTGCCCTCCGCAACTGCATCAGCCAGAGCGTTCATCAGGCTTGGAATGCTCAAAATTGGTGATGGCCAGTGGATTTGATACAGATCCACTCTTGGCAACCCAAGCCGCTTCAGCGATCCATCCAGGGCACCACGTAGCGATTTCGCCGAAAGCCGCCAGGGCAGTGGCATGAACTTTGTGGCAACAATAGCGGAGCCAGGTTGCCTGCGGATCAACGCACCCAGGATACGCTCCGATGTGTGTGGCCCATAGATTTCGGCGGTATCGAACAGGGTAGCACCGGCATCAAGGCTCGCCTGGTACGCATCGGCGACATCCTGGGCCTGATAGTTACCACCATAGCCCCAGAACAGCCGATCACCCCACGACCATGTGCCAACCCCTAATGGCGCAACACGCAGATCGCTTTTTCCAATGGTTATTGTCTCTGCCATAATTCTCTCAATAGGCGGTAGCGACGCAACATCTTGCGCCGCTACGGCCCACAAACCAACGGTCTATTTCTTGATATCCACTCGGGCTGTCATGCCTGCTCGTAGCCCTTCTAGATCAGTCAGATCAACCCGTACAAGGAAGGTGCGAATATTGCCAATGGCGGTAGCGGTTGGTGCAATATAGCTCACCTGTCCAGCAATAACCTTGCCGGGGGCCGAGTCGACACGGACTTCGGCATTCTGGCCCAACTGGATTTTGCCAATATCGACATCGCTGATCTGAACATCAACATGCAGCTTGCTAATATCGACAATCTGGATTGCTGCTTGCGTCCCTGTTGCCGATGAATCGCCTGGATCGACATTCACCTGTGCAATAATGCCATCGAAGGGGGCACGCAGCTCGGCTCGTTCACGATTGACCCGCGCCAGTTCGAGTGCTGCCTGTGCCTGGGCAATCAGCGCCTTCACCTGCGCCTTCTGTGATTCGCGTGGATCTGGGTTGAGGCGGCTTGCGGCGGCCTGTGCCTGCGCTAGTGCTGCCTGTGCAGCTGCCAATTTATCGCGATCTGGTGGTAGCTTCTGCTTATCAAGCGCCAATTGCGCCTGGCGCGTCTGCTGCTCGGCTGCGGCAACCCCCGTCTGCTCGGCCTGCTGCGCCGTTTCATAGCCTACGCGAGCCAGATCCAGGCCTTTTTCGGCCTGGCGCAATGCCGCTTCGGCCTGAACGAACGCAGCATAATAGTTTTCGCGCTGGCCATCGCTGATCTTATTATCGCTCTTGACGCCATTTGAGCCAGTAACCGATGGCACAATCGGGTCGTTGCCACTACTCTGGGCATATTCCCAATTATATTTTGCCTGGGCATAGCGCGCCTGAGCTTGTGTGAGCGATTGTTGCGCCTGCTGCATCTGTAGTTCGGCTTGAGTCTTGCTGAATGATAGCCGATCGCGGGTAGCCTGTAGATTGGCCTGTGCTGCGGCTAAGCCAGCCTCTGCTGTATCAATATCTTGCTTTTTCGGCCCGCCGCGTAATACGGTTAGTGCAACGGTAGCAGAATTAACCTGAGCTTTGGCTGCGGCAAGATCATAATCACGGGGTGCCTCAGTCAGCGCTGCTTCCTGTGCTTTTGCAGACGCAAGCGATGCCTCTGATTGGAGCAGTTGCTGATCGAGTGCACGTGTATCCAAAACCGCCAACAGGTCGCCCTTCTTGACGGCATCACCTTCTTCGACTTTGACCTCAGCAACGGTTCCCTGAACAATGAAAACTAGGCTGGCATCCTGTACTGCTTTCATCTCGCCCGATCCACTGATACCAAGATCGAGCGCTGGTGCTGCGGTTGGCAGCACAATCGTTGGCAGCGGCGCGGCAGTTGCAGCAGCCACTGCATTCGTCGATTCGGCCGGCTGAGCGGCCGGTTGGCTGCATGCACCAAGCGCTAGTGCAAGCGCGGTAGCAGCCAATCCAATCACAATCGGTGTACGCTTCAAGGTTTATGATCTCCATTGGGAGGCGCAATGCATTGCGCCTGTACGTATTTCCAGTTTTATTTTAGTGTGATGGTTCTTCAGCTTTTCCAGAGATCGTCTCGCTTGGGCGTGGAGTGCCATTGCTGCCATTTCCCGTATGGTCGCTCTGGACTTCTGGCCCAAGTGCGATCATTGCACCAGCAGACGCCGCCCCTGCCATTGCTGGTTCTGGACGCCGACGGCGGAATAGGTTCTGTGTGCGGCGGGTGGCCGATTCGAGTAAGCTATAGGCCGTTGGCACAACCAGCAGAGTCAGGAACATTGATGTGGTCAGTCCGCCAATTAGCACGGTGGCGAGGCCCTTAC
Organism: Chloroflexales bacterium; assembly: GCA_038214135.1. GTDB lineage: Bacteria > Chloroflexota > Chloroflexia > Chloroflexales > Roseiflexaceae > JANLSE01. Next base: position 5,102 of record JBBQSD010000091.1, read on the forward strand.
GGAACTCACTGCCATCGCCTGAACCAAACAGATGAATGCCTGCCGCTGTCGGGATGGAACCGGCGACAATCGCCAGTGTCGTCATCAGAATCGGGCGTAATCGGACGCCACCCGAGATCTCGATCGCCAGGTTCTTCTCGATACCTGCCTGTCGCAGGCGGTTGGCGAAGTCCACGAGTAGAATCGAGTTCTTCGTTACAAGTCCAAGCAACATGATCAGGCCGATCATGCCCGTAATATCGAGTTCAATGCCAGTAACCAAGAGTGCAACAAAGGCACCAATGAAGCTAAATGGCATTGCGAGCATAATCACAAATGGCTGCAGGAACGAGCCAAATTGTGATGCAAGCACCATATAGACGAACAATACCGAAAGGCCCATTGCGATGAACAGTGTCCCAAAGCCTTCCGCCTGCTGTGATGCCTGGCCAACAAAGGTGACTGTCAGATCACGGGCAAATTCGGGCGGCAGCGTCTTCTGGGTTGCTTCGAGCTTTTTGGCAATCTCGAGCTGCACTTCATTGACGTTCCGGCCAACCACATTCGCGCCAATCAGCACCTGATTCTGTCGATCATAGCGCCGAATTGTTGTTGGGCTCGATGATACTTCGACGGTAACCAACGAGCTCAGTGGAACCGAGCCGCCACGGGTTGGCACAACAATGCCACTGATCGCATCAACGCCTGCGCGATCACTTGGCTTAAGGCGTACCACGATATCGATATCCTGCCCATCCTTGCGGAACACGGTGGCGGTATCGCCATTGATCAGGGCGCGGACGGAAGAAGCAATATTATCGTTCGTGACACCAAGATCACCAGTTTTCGCAGGATCCACATGGAACAAGAGCTCGGGCTTCCCAGGCCGAAATGTTGTATCAATATCGGCCAGACCCTTAATGCCCTCGGCCTCACCCTTGAATTGCTGAAGCAATGGGATGAGTTCGTTCGTTGGCCGGTTGGTCTGGATACTGATCTGCAATGGGCGGCTGGTGACGCTCGCGCTGCTACCCTGAAAACTTGGCTGCCCAAAGGCCAAACCAGGCAAGAAATTCATCACTGGGCGTAGACGATCCTGTGCCTCTTTGGTTGCTGTTTTGCCCTTCAGCTTGACGAAAATATCGGCTCGCTCTGCGTTACCCGTAAAGCCAACGGTTGTCTGCACGGCTTCGACGACCGGATCTGCCAGAAGAATCGCTTCAGCCCGCCGCGCAAGCGCATCCGTCTGCGCTAATGGCGTTCCAGGTGGCAATTCGTAGCCCATACTAAAGGAGTGATTATCCGAGCCAGGGAAGAATGAGAACTTTAGCTGGGTTGCAACGACGCCACTTGCGGCGAAAATCAGCAGTGATATGACGACCACAATCATGCGATGGCGCAGGCTCCAATCCAATATCCGCCGATAGAAGCGGCCCATCGCACCCGGATCTTCGCTGGCCTCGTGCATCAGCATCGAGTTCGCATCCGTCGCACCCGCTACTGCGAGCGCTGGAGTATGGCTACCAGCAGGCACAACCTTCTGCTTGGCCAGGCGAGCTGAAAGCATTGGTGCCAGGGTGAATGCTTCCACCAACGAAAGGGCCATGGCACAAGCAACCGTAATACCGAATGATTTGAAAATAATGCCGGTGATGCCCGTCGTAAAGGTGACTGGCAGGAACACCGCGATGATCGTCAGCGTCATCGCAATCACCGAGCTTGTGACTTCCGCTGTACCACGGCTGGCCGCAATCATTGGCTTCTCGCCACGCTCGTTATGGCGGAAGATATTCTCGCGCACAACGATTGCGTCATCGATGACCAAGCCAACAGAGAGCGAAAGCGCCAGCAGCGTAATCAGGTTGATCGTCAGCCCGAATACTTGCATCAGCGCAAATGTCCCAATCATAATGATCGGCAGGCCAGCAATCGTCACCAGTGTGTTGCGTAGATCGCGGAAGAACAGTAACACAACCAGCAGTGCTGCAATCGAGGCCAACAGTAGCTCTTCAATTGCACTATCGGTTGAGCTACGAACAGACTCAGACTGATCGAGGGGGATAAAATAGGTGAGTTCGGATCGATCCTTGAAGATCTCATCAATCTCAGCGCGGATTGAATCGGCAACCTGCACGGTGTTTGTGCCAGATTGTTTACGCACCGAGATTGAAATAGCATCTTTCCCACCAAGGCGCGAATAGCTCTTCGACTCAGCGACGCCATCCTGGATTGTTGCAACATCTCCAACACGGTAGGCCGTGCCGGTGATCTGAATGCGCGCAATATCGGCTGGATCGGCGATCATGCTTGGCGCACGCAGGTTGACATCAAGATCACCAGCACTGATCGAGCCAAGGCCATAATTGACGTTGGCATCCTTGATTGAGTTCGTGATCTGAACAGGCAGGATCTGATAGGCCTTCAGCTTATCCAGATCCATCTGAACATTGATCTGGCGGATTTGCCCACCTGCCACATCAACAGAGCCGACACCCTGGGCGCGCTGGAGGCGTGGGGCGATCTCATCATCGACAAGGCGACGCAGTTCGAGTGGCGAAAGCGTGCCATTGCTGGCAACAACCAGCGAAATGATTGCTTGATCGTTCGGATCAAACTTGAAGAACGATGGATCACGAACATCGCGTGGGAGGCGCGGTTTGATCGCATTGACCTTCTCGCGAACATCCTGCTCGGCTTTGTCCACATTTACCTCATTGCGAAAGGTAATTGTGATCTGCGAGAAGCCTTCACTCGAATTTGAGGTAATGTGATCAACACCACTGATTGTGTTGAGTGTCTCCTCGATCGGTTTGGTAACTTGTTCGGCAACACTCTCTGGCCCGGCTCCTGGGTATGAGAGCGAGACTGCTACCACCGGAACCGAGAAATCCGGCAACAGGTTCACTGGCAAGGACCGATAGGCCAACAGCCCGATCACAACAATCAGCAACATCAACATTGTGATGAGTACTGGCTGTTTGATCGAGGTATCGGAGACCGGGTTGCCGTTGAGCTGTGTCGAATGGTCATTGCTCACGGACTACCTGCTTTCTACTAGTACGCTAAAGCGTTTATGAAGCGCTATCGCGCACCACTTTGCCACGGGCTAAAGCCCGCTCGAACCATGAAAATTTCCACCAATGTGTACTAGCCGGTTTGATTGCTGTTGATAGTACGATGTAATTCACAAAACAGTTTCTTGGTAACGAGTATTATTTCAGATCTTCACAAACTACCTATCCTCTGGTACTATACCGTAAGAAAAGTTAACTGGCAAGTAAGACTTTTGTCTGATCGGTTTCATTTTTTATACGATATGAGTTCAGTTATACTGAAGTTGAGCGGAAGCGCTTCAGTGAGGAAGCGATTGAATGGCAGGCACACTTCGCGAACGGCGCAAACAACTCCTGCGTGAAGAAATTCTAGAGGTAGCGCAATCGCTGATTGCCGAGCATGGCTATGCGGCGATGTCGATGGATGAACTTGCAGCGCGAGTCGGGATCTCCAAGCCAACACTATATGGGCATTTTAGCTCAAAGGAAGAAGTGGCTGGTGAAGTTATTATTCGTCATATGGCATGGGTGATTGCCTGGGTTGAGCAACCGCCTGCACACCTTACGCCACTGGCTCAATTGATTGAATTGTTACGCGAATTTGTTCATAAGCACCTTGTACATCAGGATATCCCTGTGCAGGTTTGGTCGCCGGATCTCTTTCGAGCCGTCTGTGAGCGGGTTGAGGTCACGGCCAACCTTCAACGAATCCATGCCGGAGTGCGCAAACTATCTGAGGCCGCCATCGCCAGCGGTGAGATCAACCCAGCACTTTCAGCAGATGCGGTGATGCTTACCTTCATCAGTTTGAGCAATAGCCTGAATATAACCCGTTTCGGCGGGCTGCAGTGGTCGATCAATATCACAACAATTGCTAATGATCTCGCGACCATCTTTGAGCAGGGCATTCGCAACCCGGCCCGCTAACCAAGACCTCTACCTCTTGCATATACTCCCCTCTCCCCTGCCCCCTCCCATATTGGGGAGAGGGAAGTGCCCATAAAGAATCCTCTGCTTTCGTATGCTCTGAATTAAGAGCTTGGATAAATTCTTGACAAAAACGCGCAACTCACGTATCATTCTGCTCATCCAATACTAAACTTTTATACGCCATATAGTTAATAATGTGAGTAGTGCGTGGCAGAGGTATTAACGCTTGAGCATGTCGGTAAGGTTTTCTCCACAAGTGGCGAGACATTGCCGGTGCTCAACGATGTGCATCTTACGGTAGCTGCTGGTGAGTTTGTCGCATTGCTTGGTCCAAGTGGCTGTGGCAAATCAACACTGCTGCGCTTGATTGCTGGGCTCGAACAACCGAGCGTGGGTTCGGTTCGATTGGGTGAGCAGGTTGTCGCCGATACCGATCCGCGCTGTGCATTGATGTTCCAGGAGCCGCGGCTGTTTCCCTGGAAAACAGTTGCCGCAAATATTGCTGTTGGCACACGCCGAAGCCAGAACCCGCCAGCGCCTGCGCTCTTTTTGAATCTGGTTGGGCTGAATGGATTTGAAGCAGCCTACCCACACCAGCTATCGGGCGGCATGGCACAGCGAGCCGCATTGGCACGCGCACTGATTGGGCGGCCAGAACTTTTGCTGTTAGATGAGCCATTTGGTGCGCTTGATGCACTGACCCGTATGCAGATGCAGGATCTGCTTGCTGCGGCGTGCCGTTCGGCGGCCCCAACGGTTGTTATGGTCACACATGATGTTGACGAGGCCTTGTACCTGGCTGATCGGATCGTTGTGATGGGGCCACGCCCGGCCTCTGTGCTCGAAATCGTTTCTGTGCCATCATCACGCCCACGTGATCGGGGAAGCCCGTTGCTTGCAGAAATGCGGGCCATGATCTTGGCTCGTTTTGGCTTGGCACATGCGCGCACAACCCAGCCAGATGATATCTATGCGATCTAAGGGCAGCGTTGCTCTGATTTGGCCCCAATGATTGGGTGTGTTGGTTATTGCCGGTTTTCGTTTCTATAGGAGGCATACCCGTGAACAGATTTCGCTTTATGTTTGGAACACTGGCCCTACTTTTGAGTATTGTTCTCTCGGCTTGCTCAGGAAGCGCTGCAACGCCCCCTGCCGCAACGACTGCGCCTGCGGCTCCAGATGCTCCAGCAGCCACAACTGCTCCGGCTGCCATTCCCGCAACGGGCGGTTTAGAGATTCGGCTTGATTATGCCTATTACAACCCAAGCAGCCTGATCCTTAAGCATTTTGGCTGGCTCGAAGAAGATGTCAAGGCCGATGGTACCTCCGTCAAATGGGTGCTGAGTGCAGGGAGCAATAAGGCCAACGAATTCCTTCGCTCAGATGCGATTGATTTCGGATCGACAGCCGGGGCAGCGGCCTTGTTGGCCAAGGCCAATGGCTCACCAATTCAAGCGGTGTATATCTTCTCGAAGCCCGAATGGACGGCCCTGGTTGTCAGTAAGACTTCGACGGTCACTGATATTACTCAACTCAAAGGCAAGAAGATTGCGGCGACAAAAGGCACTGATCCATACTTCTTCCTCTTACGTTCGCTCCGCCAGGCTGGCTTAACTGCTGCCGATGTTGAGATCGTCAATCTTCAGCACGCCGATGGGAAAGTCGCTCTCGAACGCGGCCAGGTTGATGCCTGGGCTGGCCTTGATCCATTCATGGCCCAGACCGAGATCGAGCAGGGTTCGCGGCTGCTGTACCGCAATATTGATTTCAATAGTTATGGCTTCCTCAACGCGCGGACGGCTTTTTTGAATGATCATCCAGAGGCTGTTGCCAAGGTATTGGCCGCCTATGAGCGCGCACGGCGCTGGATCCAGGAAAACCCCGATCAGGCAGCCCAGATCGTTGCCGATGAGTCCAAGCAATCGCTGGCGGTTGTCAAACGGGTGCTTGGCGAGCGCACGGTTCTGGATTCGGGCGTCGTTCCTGGCGAGACACAGGCAGCCGTTCTGCGTGAGATCATCCCGATCTTCAAGGCGGAGCAGCAGGTCAAGGATGGCACTGATGTCGATGCGGCGCTGAAGGATCTGCTAGCACCACAGTATATTCAGAAGTTAGCCCAGAAGTAGCCTGGAAGCCGGAATTATGAGGGGTAAGCATGTACATGTGCATATGGTTTACCACGCCTAATCACCCGTATCCCCCAGCCCCTTCGCCGATTGCCAGGGAGAAGGGGAGCAACTGATCTGTTGAGCACCGTTCGCGCCCCTCTGCCCGTGTGGGAGAGGGGTTGGGGTGAGGGGAATTTGCTGTATATTGGAAAGTAAATACCCGCAGATCATTGGCAGTTCGTTTCGCTGGTTGATGCGACTGAAGCACCCTTTCGCATCAACCGGCGTTTCCTGTGAGCAGTATATGTAGCATTCCTATGTGAGTTGTAAACGTGCGTCGCGCAAAGCAGGGGTTTGGGGCGCAGCCCCAAGAAAAATCCCCCTTCTTTTTTACAAATCCGGTAGGATTGCTATAATACAGAGGATGTGTAGCGCTTCATGAATTGGATACTGATGACCACGAGAACGCAAACTGCTACGTCTTCTGCAAGGCCCAAGCGTCGTGGTAAGCGGCTGCTTGGGTTCATTCTTCCGGTGGCGTTGCTGGCACTGTGGCAGCTTGTTACGGCGCTCAGGGTCTTCGAGCCCAGCCAGCTACCGCCGCCAATTGAAGTGCTGACTGCGGCTCGTGATCTGGCAAAATCTGGGCAACTTGCTATTCATATTGGTGCAAGCGTTGGCCGCGTGTTGGTTGGATTTGCGATTGGTACTGGGCTTGCCATTTTGCTTGGCCTGGCCGTTGGGCTTTCGCGGCAGATTGAGGCGTTTGTTAACCCGACTATTCAGGCGGTACGGGCGATTCCATCGCTGGCGTGGGTGCCATTGCTGATTCTGTGGATGGGAATTGATGAAGCCCCCAAGATTACATTGGTTGCAATTGGGGCATTCTTCCCGATCTACACAAACCTGACCGCCGGCATTCGCCAGATTGACCGTAAGTTGATCGAGGCGGGCCTGGCCTATGGGATGCGTGGCCTGGTTCTGGCGCACGAGGTACTGCTGCCGGCTGCGTTACCATCGCTGTTAACAGGCTTGCGCGCAGGATTAGCGCAGGGCTGGTTGTTTCTGGTGGCTGCCGAACTGATCGCGGCCTCGCGTGGACTTGGCTTCCTGCTGATCGATAGCCAGAATACTGGCCGCGCCGATATTATCGTGTTCAGCATTGTAGCGCTGGCATTGCTTGGCAAATTGAGCGATAGCCTGCTGCATCTGCTTGAACGCTGGCTGCTGCGCTGGAATGATACCTATCAGCCGGATCGGTAGTACAATAACGAGTATTCAGGAGTCAAAATATAGCCATCAGCTTTCAGGAGCTAGAACCAAGAACAAGAGAACAAGTGAACATTTGGGAGCGACGCGATGTATCAAGCAACCATGAACCTCATGAATCTTGATAACCAAAACCCGTAACATGCCATTGGAGTTGTGGAGGGCGCAAGCCATGCTTGCGCGGCGGCAGCATGGCTGCCGCATTCCAAAAACCATTACCGATATGGAGTGAATATCGATCATGAGTAATTATGAGCGCCAGTTTGGCTTTCACACCCGTGCCCTGCACGCTGGACAGCGCCCCGATGCGGCCACTGGTGCGCGGGCAGTGCCGATCTATCAGACCACATCATATGTTTTTGATGACACTGATCATGCGGCGGCGTTGTTCAACCTGCAGCGCTTTGGCAATATCTATACCCGGATCATGAACCCGACGACGGCTGTGTTCGAGGAGCGGTTGGCATCGTTGCATGGCGGCGTTGGTGCGCTCGCAGTTGGAAGTGGGCAAGCGGCGCAGCTTGTTGCGTTGACGAGTCTGCTTGAGGCTGGCGATGAAATTGTGGCGGCCAATACACTCTATGGCGGCACCTATACGCAGCTTGATGTCAGTTTTCGGCGGCTTGGTATCAATACCATATTTGTTGATCCAGAAGATCCAGAGAACTTTCGGCGGGCGATAACGCCACGTACCCGCGTTCTGTATGGCGAAACGATTGCGAATCCACGAATTAATGTACTTGATATTCGTGCGGTTGCTGCAATTGCCCACGAACACAAACTGCCATTGATGATCGATAATACCTTTGCATCACCCTATTTGTGCCGCCCAATCGAGCATGGCGCGGATATCGTTGTTGAATCGGCGACGAAATTTATTGGTGGGCATGGCACCAGTATTGGTGGCATTATTATTGATAGTGGCCGTTTTCCGTGGAATGAAGGGCCGTTTCCACAATTACTTGAACCAAGCAAGGGCTATCACGGCATTCGTTTCTACGAAACATTTGGCGATTTTGCCTATATTATGAAGGCGCGTGTTGAGGGTTTGCGTGATCTTGGGCCAGCCCTGAGTCCGTTCAACTCATTCCTGTTTCTGCAGGGGGTTGAGACGCTGGGATTGCGGATGGAGCGCCATGTTGCCAATGCAAAAGCGGTCGCCTCATTTTTGAATGAACATCCGGCGGTCACATGGGTCAACTACCCGGCATTGCCAAACAGCCCATACTACGAGTTAGCGCAGCGCTATCTGCCCAAGGGCCCTGGCGCGATCATGACCTTTGGTGTTGATGGTGGTTTGGCTGCTGGTAAGCGCTTTATCGAACGGCTACAGTTGATCTCACATCTGGCCAATGTTGGTGATGCGAAGACATTGATCATTCATCCGGCTAGCACAACCCACCAGCAGATGAGCGAGGAAGAGCAGCGCGCTGGTGGCGTTCTGCCAGAAATGGTGCGGCTTTCGGTTGGCCTGGAAGATACCGACGATATATTGTGGGATCTGGATCAGGCGCTAGGCCGATAGCCGATAGCCGATAGCCGATAGCCGATAGCCGATAGATTTTTATCTGGATTGAAATAGGATCAGAATGATGAGCCATACTCCATCTGGTGCGGTTAATTCGCACTCGCGTGTGAACGGAACAGCATATGCGACGACAGCCTTCGAGCGGCTGCAGATATTGGGCCGCACAAAGACGATTGCAATGGTTGGGTTATCGGGGAATCCCTACCGACCCAGCCATTTTGTTGCGATCTATCTGCTGGCCGAGGGCTACAATGTCATTCCAGTCAATCCACGCGAGCAGGAGATATTGGGTCGCAAGAGTTATGCCTCACTGCGCGATATTCCAGAGCCAGTTGATCTTGTGGATATCTTCCGCGATCCAAGTGCTGTCCCGCCACTGGTTGATGATGCGATTGCAATTGGCGCTAAGGTTGTTTGGATGCAATTGGGAGTGATCAGCGAGGCAGGTGCGGAGCGTGCGCGTACGGCGGGGTTGCAGGTCGTCATGGATGCATGTGTGAAGATCGAACACGCCCGCTTCTTTGGCGGCCTTGGCACGATCGGCCTCAACACTGGAATTGTGACGGCGCGGCGTTTAGGGCGTTAAATAGGGCGGTTGAATGCAGCCAGGAGTGGGCGGTTCAATGCGGCCAGGAGTTCAATGCAGCCGGAGTGGGCGGTTCAATGCAGCCGGAGTGGGCGGTTGAATGCAGCCAGGAGTGGGCGGTTCACGAACCGCCCCTACTACCAGGTTCTACTTCACCGTCAGGTTTGCCAGATTAGGGACAGCCGATATCCAGATCTGGCCATTATTGAACTGTGCCTCACTGCCATCGGCCAGGAAGAAGCGCAGCGGCGCGGTGGCGATATCCTTCTTCCATATCGCCTCGACCTGAATCCCATCAAGGAAGATGCGGGCTGGCCCTGAGCCAATCACATCCTGCTCGATCCGACCCTTTGGATCATTCTGGACTTTGCGCTCCTTGACTTCCATCACCACAACATTTCTGGTACGCAATTGTTGGCCGCCGGAATCGAGGCCTGGCTTGCCACGGCGCAGGCGTAGGTACGAGTTGCTGGCGGCATCATAGCTCCAGCCGACAGCTTCCTCCTTGTAGATGAAGAAGTAGCCAAGCTGTGTTGCTGGGTTGCCAGCGCTGCCTGGCGCATCGGCTTTGAATAGGTAGCCAATCTCTTCGCTATCACTCAGATCACTGGCATTCAGCTTGCTTGCTGCGCGGGTGAGTGCATCGGTGCTGGTAAACAGGTTGTGCGGTGCGCTGCGCTTACTATTACGCGCAAAATAGGCACCGCCAGAGCGCTTGAGTGCATCGAGGTTCACAACTGCATTGGTGGTTTCGAGCAATTGCAGCGCCTGGGGTGAGCCGCCAGCATGGGCATACAGCGCCTTAAAGCCCATCGCCCATTGTACGAAATACAGCCGTGCGCTGCGAACAGGCCCGAGCGATGGCAGCTCATCGGTAACGCCGGTGACATAGATTGCCATGTAGCGGGTGATGCCATACTCGGCGAGCGCCTCGAACACAACTGTCGCACTGCCAAGTCCGGTCTGTGGGTAGGCATTCGGATGGTTGTCGATCATCACGGCATACGGGCGTTTTGCAATCGTGCCACGCGCCAGTGAGCTAATACCCTGGGCTGCCGGCGACACCAGTTTCGTTGTGGGGAGTGGAGCAACCCCGATCAACAGGGCGGCTCCGATCAACAGTGCTAGGAAGCGCTTGGACATTGGAACTCCTCATTACATAGCATTCAGAAGTCAGGGGTCAGGAGTCAGAACCAAGAACCGAACGACGGAACTGCGGAACCACTCTCACCCCCGACCCCTCTCCCACTGGGAGAGGGGTGGCGCAGCAGGGCTGAGGGAAGAACCGAGAACCGAGAAGCAAGAGCCAAGTACTTTTATTGCTTTATTCTATCGGCTATCGGTTATCGGCTATCGGTTATTTCATACCAATTCAATTTGCACACCATGGGTCAGGCCAAGATCGAGTGGCCCGGTTGCCGATCCCGGTGTGACCCGAATGGCGAGCGCGAGTGGCCCTTCGCCGCGTGTTGCAATACGCGCAGCAGCCTGTTCGCCAGAGGCTAATTGGATCACTGCGGAACCAAGAAGAAAGCCTGACTTATTGCTCGTGCCAAGCAGCGCCTGATACCGAGCCGTGCTTGCTGCAACATCCTGCACAGCAATCGTCAGCGCGGCAATACCCTGTGCGCCATTCGGGTGCTGCCAGGCATCGCCATGTGGCACACGCAGCGAGCGGGGTGTGACATCGGCGCAGAAGAATGGCAGATCACGGGTTGGTGAGCGGCCTGTTTGCCATTCGATCCTAGTTCCATCAGGGCGCAGCCGCCCACCAGGGAATGGCCCATCGAGCGCCAACCCGCGATTACGGGCTGTATCGAGATCAGTGGCGATATCGCTCGGCAGCAGAGCAAAGTCGATCAACCCTTCGCCTGTTGCCGTATATGGCCACCATGTGTGTTCAGGTGCCGCATGTGTAAATGCGATCAGTTCGAGATAGGTGCCATCGGCAAAACTTACCAGGACATTGTGAGATGCACCGCCAGTGTGTGTGCCACCAGGGACGACATTGAAGCCCAGGGTGCGATAATCGCTGGCGGCCTGTTCGAGATTGTTCACCAGAATAACGACATGATCGATTGCCTGAAGCATGAACCCTCCTTCTCGCGCGCCGATTGTGACACAATCTGCTCATTTCGGCAAGTGGCGAATATGAGCTTTCAGCCGTCAGCTTTCAGTTTTCGTAGTACTGGGAAGCTTATGCACTATTCTGAGAGCTCATAGTTCTTGTATACTATTGCGAAATTTCCCGTAATGAAAGGAGGCAATGGTGCGCATCAAATCTATCGAACTCTTTCAGGTGCCGCCACGCTGGTTGTTTTTGAAGATGACCACCGATGATGGGTTGGTTGGTTGGGGCGAGCCGATTGTGGAGGGTAAGGCCGCAACGGTTCAGGCGGCGGTTGAGGAGATGGCCGATGTGCTGATTGGCTCGGATTCAAACAGGATCGAGGATCTATGGCAATCGCTGTATCGCGGTGGCTTCTATCGTGGTGGGCCAATCCTGACAAGCGCGATCTCGGGGATCGAACAGGCACTCTGGGATATCAAGGGTAAACGCTTGGGCGTTCCAATCTATGATCTTTTGGGTGGTGCGGTGCGCACAAAGATGCGGGTGTATGCCTGGATCGGCGGCGATTCACCATCCGATCTGGTTGCTTCGGCGAAGGCACAATTGGCGCATGGCTATACGGCCTTCAAAATGAACGCGACTGGCGCAATGGCCTGGATTGAGGGCCATCGCCAGATCGAGGAAGCAGCTACACGGATTGCAGCGCTGCGTGATGCAATCGGCTACGATATTGATATTGGCATCGATTTCCATGGGCGTGTGCATAAGGCCATGGCCAAGCAACTGGCCAGGGAACTTGAACCATATCGGCCATTGTTCTTTGAGGAGCCGGTGCTTTCCGAGAATAATGAGGCGCTGCTTGAGTTGGCTCGCCACACATCGGTGCCAATTGCCACTGGTGAGCGCATGTTCACCCGCTGGCAGTTCAAGGATCTGCTGACATCTGGTGCAATCGATATTGTTCAGCCCGATCTGAGCCATGCCGGTGGAATCTGGGAGTGCCGCAAGATCGCAGCCATGGCCGAAGCCTATGATGTGGCTGTTGCACCACATTGCCCGCTTGGGCCGATTGCGCTGGCCGCCAGTTTGCAGCTTGATTTCTGCACACCGAATGCCTTTATTCAGGAACAGAGCCTTGGTATTCACTATAACCAGGGTTCGGATCTGCTCGATTACCTGGCCGATCCACAGGTGTTTGCCTACCGCGATGGCTTTGTCCCGCTGATGACCGCACCTGGGTTGGGCATTACGATCAACGAAGAACGTGTGCGTGCCGCCGCAGCTGATGGCCATCGCTGGCGTAACCCGATCTGGCGTACCGAGGATGGCGTTGTGACGGAGTGGTAGGGCGATAGTCGTCAGGAGTCAGGAGTCAGGAGTCAGAATTTCCCTCACCCCTGGCTCTTCTCCCACGCCGGGGAGAGGGGACGAGCCACAACCACAGATACGGGACCGCCCTAACCGCTAGCCGCGCGTAGCGGCGCTTTCCAGAAGATGGGAATTTACGATAGTGCTAACCCACCTCCAACAAGCCATACATAATAATGCACGCTGGTGTGAGACAATCTGCGCTGCTCATGGCATTCCGGGCGAATTCTCCGAGGATCTATGGCTGAACCGCCATCAGGTTCCGCGCTTCTACCCGAATGCAGTAACGCTGACTCCCGAGCGTGGCATTTTGCGACAATTCGCCGCCATTCGGGATTTAGTAGCCACAGCTGAGCCAGGCACAATCAGCGTGAAGGATAGTTTCAATTCCATGTTCCACTTGATCCGCCAGAGGGTGGCGTATCGGTGCGGAGTTTTGTGCTGTGCGATGCACTGCGCTCGATTTCACGCGAGCGATTGGGGCCATATGCCTGGGGGATGGTGACGCCAACAACGCTGCGGAAGGTTGAAGACAACCTGCGTATATTGATGGAGTTGTGAGTGGTGCTGCCCAATAATCTGTTCCCACGATTAGCTGCCGCATATGTACGTGGGCGTTTGGCGGGTTCGCCAGATGCGCTTGCAACACCTGAACTGTTTGAGCCTGCACTCGATCAGCTTGATCCAGTGGCCTATGAGCAGTTGATTGCGCTAGGAATACATGCTGAGCTGCGGCTGCATCGCTTCAAACGGACCATGGGCCTGGTACGGGTGGCAAAAGTTTTGGGCGCGCTGCGTGGCATTGCACCAGCCGAACTATTGGATATTGGCAGTGGGCGTGGCGCGTTTCTGTGGCCGTTGCTTGATGCGCTACCGTTTCTGCCAGTGACAGCACTCGATCTGCTGAAGTATCGCGTTGCGGATATTCAGGCGGTTGCTGATGGTGGCGTGGCAGGGCTGACGGCCATGCATGGCGATGCGACCAACATGCCCTTTGCCGATCACAGTTTCGATGTGGTGACGCTGCTTGAAGTGCTTGAGCATATCCCCGATACTGCTGCGGCCCTGCGTGAAGTGCTGCGGGTTGCACGCCGCTTTGTGCTGATCTCGGTGCCAGCGCATGCCGATCAGAACCCTGAGCATATTCATCTGTTTGATGCAGCACAGCTTGAGGCGCTACTCAAACGGCATGGCGTAACACGAGTGACATTCGAGTATGTCCCCGGCCATATTCTGGCAATTGCGCGAGTTGAATAATCGATTGGTAACTTGGTTATGCAGCAGATCCGCAAATACCCACGCACCCGCCATCTAGAGGGTTCTGGTTTGCAGGCAGATGACGACCCCGCCACTGCGCTGTGGTCGGAACTTGCTGGGCACACCCTGGTTGTTGAAGAGAAGATGGATGGTGCCAACTGCGGGATGAGCTTCGATTCGAACCGACGCCTGCGCTTGCAGAGCCGTGGGCACTTCCTAACGGGCGGGCCACGTGAGCGCCAGTTTGATCTGCTGAAGAGTTGGGCTTCCCGGCATGCCAGCACACTCTGGGATGCGCTTGGCGACCGTTATGTGCTGTATGGCGAGTGGCTGTATGGCAAGCACTCGATCTTCTATACCGATTTGCCACATTATTTTATGGAATTCGATATCCTCGATACACAGACCAACCTGTTTCTTGCAACAGCTCAGCGCAAGCTCCTACTAGCCGATTGCTCAATCATCGCCTCAGTTGATGTACTGTACCACGGCCAGCTTTCTTCGCTAGCTGAATTAACCAACCTTATTGGCGCTTCACACTTTGTGGCTGCCAATCACCGTCAGCAGCTGATTGAAGCGGCGCACGTGGCGAATGGCGATCCAGATCAGCTAGTGAATGAAACTGATCCAAGTGGCCTGATGGAAGGGCTGTATATTAAGATCGAGCAGGATGGGGCGGTGCAGGGGCGCTATAAATATGTGCGGCCTGGGTTTTTACAGACGGTGCTTGACTCTGGGAGCCATTGGATGGATCGCCCGTTGCTGCCAAACCGATTGCGAGCTGGGGTTGAGCTATGGTAGCGTTGAATGATGTTGACTGGATTTCTGGGCCGCCAACATGGCAGCTCGATTGGCCGAAAATCATGGCGGATTGCCCATGGCTGGCAGAGTTGGAGGCAACTCCACAGAATCCTGTTCATCATGGCGAAGGCAATGTGCTGATCCACACTCGTATGGTCACCGAAGCGCTGGTTGGCTTGGCAAACTGGCGAATACTCCCGGCACCAGAACGGGCGCAGTTGTTGATCGCGGCACTGCTCCACGATATTGGCAAACCAGCGACAACACAGATCGAACCTGATGGTCGGATTACGTCGCACGGCCATGCGCGTGTCGGGGCAGCAATGGCGCGCATGCATCTATGGACCAACACTGGCCTTGGTGCTCCAATCGCACTGCACGACCGCGAGCGCATTGTTGGGTACGGTTGCATGGCCTGCCGATCTGGTTCCTCGACAAACCCGATCTCGAATGGGCCATTTTATCGGCCAGCCTGGTTGCGCGGCTCGATCACGTCGCACTCTTGGCCGAGGCCGATGCGCGTGGCCGAACCTGTGCCGATCAGGCAGAGTTATTGGCCCGTATCGATCTGTTTCGCGGCTGGTGCGCAGAGCGAGAATGCCTGCACACGGCGTTCGCCTTTGCTGCGGATCATGGCCGGGTGTGCTACTGCCGCAAGCGCCAGAGTGATCCAGGCTATGCCCCCTATGATGACACCTGGGGCGACATAACGATTCTTTCTGGTATTCCAGGCTCTGGTAAGGATACATGGCTCAACAGCCAGCCATCTTCTGCGCCAGTGATTGCGCTTGATGCAATTCGGGCCGAACATGCCATCGATCCCCAAGACCCACAGGGCCCTGTTATTCAGATCGCCAGGGAGCGTGCCCGTGAGTTGCTACGCCGCAAGCAACCATTTGTGTGGAACGCAACCAACCTGATGCGGCGTATTCGCGATCCACTGATCGAGATGTGCCTGGATTATGGTGCGCGGGTGCGGATCGTGTATGTTGATGCGACGATTACGGATGCCTTAGCACGCAACCAGCGCCGTACCGCGCCAGTTCCCGAGCATGTAATATGGCAGCTTGCCGCGAAAACCGAACCCCCAGACCAACGCGAGGCCCATGTGACGACGTGGGTAGAAATGTGATATATACTCCTCGCAGCTGAGGTCTTGATATTGTCCGCAGATTACGCAGATAACGCATCTTGCTTAGTGGTTGATGTGCATGAATCTGCGTTTTGCATGTCCATGTGTTACCCGTGTGGAATATAGCAATCCTACCGGATTTGTAAAAAAGGGGGCGGGGGATTTCTTTCGGGGCACCCAGAGGGTACCCGGCCCCAAATCCCGCTTTGCGCTGCGCGCCTTTACAACTCAAATAGGAGTGCTATATAACCCGATTGATAGTGAATGGTGGCTTGTTCTTTAGTATTGTGTGGTTAGTATTGTTTAGTGTTGTTCCATATCGCCAATGTAAGGATTTCATATCTTTCTCGCGACCCGAATACTATCATTCGTTTAGAAATAAAAGAAGATCTGTGAGATGATTCGCCGCCTTTCAATGCCATATCGATGTGGGCGAACGCGATATATGATTGCGGGTGATCGCAATGGCATCGGGGGTGGTTCACGAACCGCCCCCACAGGCCGACGCTGCCGATGCACCGACGTTGCCTATTCGCAGCCGTGGCATGACCAACGGGCGCTGGCGGGCCACCGACGCTCTTTCTAGCAATAGTGCGAAGCTGAAGGAGGCTTTTCAATGCAGGTTATTCCCTATAATCTGGACGACGACCCGGTGATCCACGCTATCCGGGCCGAAGGCGCAGCTGATCCGGATGTGATTGGCATACTGGTGACTGGTTCGCGTGCCCTGGGTTTCGTGACCGCCGAGTCGGATTATGACATCATCTTTGTCGTGTCCGATGAGACAGAAGCACGCTACGAACGCGAGCAACGCGAGCCGCAGCGCGGCGGTAGCATTGACCCGTCAATCGATACCTGTGATATGCAATGGCACGAATGCCCGCGAACACTGCGCAGCTATAACACCTTCGGCGCAGATGTCTGCCGTGTGATCTATGATCGCACGGGCGAGTTGACAGCGCTGGCCGAGGAGTTGGAGCACATGCCGGAGGAGCAGGCCCGTGAGAAGGCCGCCACCTCGTATGCTGGCTACTTGAACAACATGTTTCGCTCGCTGAAGTGCTGGCGTCGTGGCGATGAGCTGGGAGCGCGGCTGAATGCCACGCAAAGCGTGGAGACCCTGATCGATGCATTGTTTGCGCTCGAACGACTCTGGCGGCCATTCGAGAGCCGGGTGTACCTGCACCTCGAAAAGCTCAGCGATCAGGGTTGGCAAGATGGTGAACTGCACAGCAACCTGCTCGACATCCTCACGACCTGTGATCCACGACGGCAACAGGAGTTCGCTCATCGCGTGATAGCGTTGATGGCCGAGCGCGGGCATGGGCACGTCTACGATAGTTGGCCTAGCGAAAGGATAGATCGTGCATTGGCCTGGAGCTTCTGAGCACACTACCGGTGTGGCGACCAATAACCTGATCATTCGGCCAGCAACTCGGCACGATGCGATGCAGCTTTCGGTGCTGGCCAAGCGCGTGTTTATACATACCTATGGTTCTGCAATCAGCGAAATTGCAGCGCGGCCATTTTTGGATGAACACTATTCGGTAGCGGCATTTACCAACTTGCTCACCCACACAGATGAGCGAATCCTGGTTGCGGTTCAGCTTGTTCGGCCCGAGCAGATTCTTGGCTATGTTCGCAGCTCAATTAGCCCGCTTCCGGATTGTGTAACAATCACGCCCGCGCTTGAATTGGCCCAGCTCTATATTGAACGGCAATACCATGGCCATGGGATTGGCAGCGCACTGCTCAATGCAGCCTGTGAATATGCGCTATCGGCTGGTGCCAAAGCGATTTGGCTGTGTGCCTGGGAACACAATCAGCGTGCATTGCGCTTCTATGAAGCATCGGGTTTTGCTGCTGTTGGCTGGTGCAATGTGGTTGTTGAGCAGGTTGTGTTTCGGGATCAGATTATGCTACGGAGCCTAGTACATTAGCGAAGATTGATCAATTCATCAGGAAACAATCGATGCTCTGCCATCCGCAGGCTGAAGCCTGCGGCAAAGAGCAATCGAACCCCTCGCCGCAGGCTTCAGCCTGCGGGGCGTGGTGGATGCAAACTGTTGTGTAGGCCAAATTGCATTCGAGGATGCTGTGGCTCCGAATGGAGGGGTATTATGATCGACGACCCGGTTCTGCTGAATGATTGGCATCCCGTTGCCAGCCTTGATCAATTGGTTGAAACGCCAGTAATGAATGTGCGCCTGCTTGGTGAGGATCTGGTGATCTGGCGTACGGGCGATACATTCTCGGCCTGGCAGGATCTGTGCGTTCATCGTGGTGCACGGCTTTCACTTGGCAAAATCGTTGGCGATCAACTGCGTTGCCCGTATCATGGCTGGACTTACAATCGATCTGGGCATTGCACGCATATGCCAGCGCATCCAGAACAGGTGCCACCCAGCCGCGCCAAAGTTCGCAGCTTTCTGGCAGCGCAGCGCTATGGCATGATCTGGGTTTGCCTTGGAACACCGGCCAATGATATTCCGCCCTTTCCTGAATGGGGTGTACCAGGCTTTGCTGTTGCCGTGTGTGGCCCATTTAGCCATATTCGCGCCCATGGCCCACGGCTGATCGAGAACTACCTGGATGCTGCACACTTCCCCTTTGTTCACGATGGCGTGCTTGGCGACCCACAACGGCCCGAGCTTGGCGATTTTGAAGCCCGTATTGGCCCAAATGGCGTCGAATCCGATCCAATCGCCATCTATCAGCCCAATCCATATGGCGGCAGTTCGGGGATTGTCACCTATACCTACCATGCCTATCGGCCATTAACAGCACATTTCACCAAGCATATGCCAACAGCCACGAATGGCATGGTACTGACGATCACGCCGCATGATGCACTTGATAGCACGGCCTGGTTTCTGGTTGCGACAACCGCCATGAACGATGATCGCCAGCTTCAGATCGAGTATACCCCGCGTATCCGGGCGATTTTTGAAGAAGACCGAGCAATTGTCGAGTCACAGCGCCCCGAATTACTCCCGCTTGATCTGCAATCAGAACTGCACCTGCGCTCGGATCGGGTGGCAATTGCCTATCGTAAGTGGCTGCGCCAGCTTGGCCTGAGTTTCGGGACAGCGTAATTCTCATGAGAACCAAGAAGTCAGGATTCAGGAGTCAGGAGTCAGAATACCAAGAACCGAGAACCAAGAAGTCAGGAGTCAGAATTTACCAAGAACCGAGAACCAAGAAGTCAGGAGTCAGGAGTCAGGAGTCAGAATACCAAGAACCGAGAACCAAGAACCGAGAACCAAGAAGTCAGGAGTCAGGAGTCAGGAGTCAGGAGTCAGGAGTCAGAAGCACCCCACCCGGTGGCTAATAGCCTTTTACATGTTCGCTTGCACGCTGCAGGCTAGTTACTCCGTCAATAAAGTTCTTGGGTATTTCGTGCATCATTCCCCTGACCATCGGCCCTGCTCCCACGCCAGGAGAGGGGGAGTTAGCCCAGGAAGAATACCCGATTATTTAATTTCCAGCGTAATTAGCCTGTGGATTCTGGGTTCATCGTCATCTGGTAGATTGTTGAGTGCAAGTATCAGAGGCACTTCGGCGAAAATTCTGACTCCTGACTCCTACCCCCTCTGCCGCACATAGCTTAGCCCCAGATGCACGGCCATGCCAAAGATCAACCCCCAGAATGGTGCGCCGATTCCGAACAACGAAATATCCGAGGCTGTGACGAGTAATGCAATCAGGGCTGCATCGCGTGATGATGGCTCACCCATTGCGCCTGCCAACGAACTACCCAATGCGCCGGTGAGTGCTAGCCCTGCCACTGCGGCGCTGAGCGCCATGGGAAACCCGGCAAACAGCTCGATTGCAGATGCGCTCAGGATTCCCGCAATAATATAGAACACACCAGTTGCGACACCAGCGGCATAGCGACGGTTTGGATCGGGGTGTGCTTCGGGGCTGGTACAGATTGCTGCCGTGATCGCCGCCAAATTCAATCCTGAACCAGCGAATGGTGCCGTGAGCAGTGAGAACAGCCCGGTGATTGCAATTGGCCCATCGATAGGCGTGGTATAACCAGAATTACGCAGCACCGCAAAACCCGGCGCATTCTGCGAGGTCATGGTCAGCACAAACAATGGCAGTGCCAGGCCAAATAATGCACCTGGTGTGAACACCGGTGTGATCACCAGTGGCCGCGATATCTCGAATGCGAAGCCACCCAGGTTGACATCGCCCTGTATGGCGGCAACAATCAGCCCAACTACCAGTGCGCCAATCGTTGGTGCCCGAAAGCCCAGCCGCCGCAGGAACACAAACACGGCCAGCATTAGCCCGACCATCAGTGGCCGATCTGGCAGTACCTTGAAC
>JBBQSD010000092.1:0-25452 GCA_038214135.1 Chloroflexales bacterium
ATCGCCATCCGGTCGAACAATTATCGATTTCGGACAGAATCTGGTTGGCTGGCTGCGAATACGGGTACAGGGGCGCATCGGCCAGACGATCACACTGCGCCATGCGGAAGTGCTCGAACATGGCGAACTCGGGACCAGGCCATTGCGCCACGCAGCCGCCACGGATCGCTACATCCTCAAGGGCAGCGCTATCGAAACCTGGGAACCGCGCTTCACGTTTCATGGCTTTCGCTATGCCGAGATCCAGGGTTGGCCGGGCGAACTGCGCACCGACGATGTGCGGGCGATTGTGTGCCATTCGGATATGCAGCGCACCGGCTGGTTCGAATGCTCCGATCCACTGATCAACCGCCTGCACGAAAATATCGTCTGGAGCATGCGCGGCAACTTCTTCGATATTCCCACCGATTGCCCACAACGCGATGAGCGCCTGGGCTGGACGGGTGACATTCAGGTGTTCGCGCCAACCGCCTGTTTTCTGTACGATACCGCTGGCTTCCTTGAATCCTGGTTGGCCGATCTGGCCGCGGAACAACAGGCCGCCGATGGGATCGTGCCGGTTGTGGTTCCCAATGTGCTTGGCAATCCCTTTCCGGCAGCCGCCTGGGGCGATGCTGCGGCTGTCGTACCCTGGGTGCTGTACCAGCGCTATGGCGACACACACATTCTCGAAACCCAGTTCGACAGCATGCGCTCCTGGGTCGATACGCTTGCTGGCCTGGCTGGCGAGAGCCTGCTGTGGAACCAGGGCTTTCAGTTTGGCGATTGGCTCGACCCAACGGCAGCGCCGGAGCGGCCCTGGGATGCCAAGGCGGATCGGCCCCTGGTGGCAACGGCCTATTTCGCCCGTTCAGCCGAACTGGTTGGCCAAGCAGCTGGCATCCTTGGCAAAACCGAGCAGCAGGCAACCTATTCGGCGCTTGCAGCCGCCATCCGTGCAGCCTTTGCCCGCGAATATATCACCCCCAGCGGGCGCATGCTCAGCGATGCAACCACCGCCTACGCACTTGCGCTTGAGTTTGGCCTACTTCCTGATGCAGATCAGCGCCAGCGTGCGGCACAGCGGCTTGTCGAACTCGTCCGCGCAAGTGGCTATCATATCAACACCGGCTTTGTTGGCACGCCACTGATCTGTGATGCACTGTGCAATGCCGCAGCCTACCAATCGGCCTATCTGCTGTTGTTGCAGCGTGAATGCCCATCCTGGCTCTACCCGGTGACGATGGGAGCCACAACGATCTGGGAGCGCTGGGATAGCATGCTGCCGGATGGCTCGATCAATCCGGGCGAGATGACCTCCTTCAACCATTATGCTCTTGGCGCTGTTGCCGATTGGCTGCACCGCACGGTCGCCGGGCTAGCCCCAGCCGAGCCAGGCTATCGGCGAATGGCAATCCAGCCACGCCCTGGTGGTGGCCTGACATACGCGAAAGCGCGACACCACACGCCATATGGCATGGCCGAATGTGCCTGGCAGATTACAGATGGCACAATTACCGTAAATGTCATCATTCCCGCTAATACCAGTGCAGTTGTGCGCTTGCCAGGCACAGACGAGCCACCAATTGAGATTGCTTCGGGCAGCCATGAATGGTCGTATCCCTACCAGAACCCCGATACTCGCCCGCCGCTGACCCTTGATCAGCCGATCAGTGCTTTTATTGATAGCCCGCAGACATGGGCGTTGGTGCTCAAAACATTGGCGGCGATTACACCAAGCCCATTCCTGGCAGGCTCACTGATCAGCATGGATCGCATGCCATTACGCCAAGCACTTACCAAGCAACCCAATGCTGCTGCGATGATTACGGCCCTTGAGGCAGCGCTGGCAGAGAACACATGAAGGCCTAGTATATCTTTCGGTACACCAGTCTGGAAATAGGGTGGCCGTTTACACAAGGTCATTAGGGCACGAAATAGGCGAATGGAGAACTATTTTGCGCACCAATATATAGTAATCCTATCGGATAAGAATAGTAGAGAGAGGGGATTTTTTCTTGGGGGCTGCGCCCCCAGTGCCCCCACTTTTTTACGAATGAAATAGGATTACTATAGAACAAAAACCGCCCTGATGTAGAGCGGTTTCTGCAAATCGATAAAATGGGGATAGTGTGACCTCGACTGGAATTAAGTCGGCACTGTCAGCATCCTCACGTCGCATTCCCCTTTGGGATGCGTTCGGCGTGAGGATGTCGTATGAAATCCGCACCTAATCGCCTAACACCATTCATCTTCGGCATAGACTGCACTATCTTTCATGGAGAACTCGCGCTACTCCTGATTGGCGGTGCAGCATGACCACTGCACTGCTTAGTACACTGCCACAGCAACCGCTGATCGATGCTGGCTACGCAATTGCACCCAACCGGCCAGAAAACCCACGAGTGCTGCGAAGCGCAAAGCGTACGGA
This sequence comes from Chloroflexales bacterium, assembly GCA_038214135.1. Taxonomy (GTDB): domain Bacteria; phylum Chloroflexota; class Chloroflexia; order Chloroflexales; family Roseiflexaceae; genus JANLSE01. The sequence continues at coordinate 2,411 of JBBQSD010000092.1, forward strand.
CTGGCAAGCCTCAGATGTGCTTGGTGAACTCCCTCCAGAACTTGGCGATACGATTGCCTTCCTGCACTTCCTGCACGATGATCACAAGGGCTATTTCTGCATTAATGCGGGCGTTGCTGACGATACCGCCATCACGGGTATTCGGATGCTCTTACCCGATGCTGATCACCCCGACGTAGAATCAAGCCGCCGATGGTTCTACTATGATCCGGCCAGGCCTGACATCCTGCTGAGTGCAGCCCGCTATGTGCAGACCCTTGAAGCTGAACACGGCAATGTCTACACCACCCGCACCCTTTTTCGTTCCAAGAGTGCAAAAGCGTCCTACGCCTCTGCCAGCCCGATTGTGTTCATTGACGACGCACCCCGCGAAACACCACTCGCCTATCACTTGTATGTTGCTACCGGCACCGGAAACGGGCAAGCCTATTACAAGCTGAGTACCAATGCAAAGAAGCAGGACACACGCCATCTGACGAAGGCACTGGGTGGTGATCCGACTGGCATTGCTGAGAATAAGCTCCTACGTATCCCTGGTACGCGTAACACCAAAGCCAAGCACGGTGGGAATTATGCCGTTGCCATTGAACTGGAGCTATCCGGTACCTACACGCCTGATCAGATTCGCGCTTGCTTCCCAACTGCTGAAGGCGATACTGACCAACCCGAGCGTACACGCGCCGCCAAGCCGTGGGAGGCTGATAAAGAGCAACGCTTGGCTGTTGTGTACCGCAGCGTCAAGCGACTGCTGACACCAGACGGCCACCCGCGTGTCATCAAGAACGTTGTGTACACAAATCAGGGCTGGCGGATCTTCTGTGACCCTTCCCACTATAGCTCGTACAAACATCCCTCTGGCTCATGGGATGCATCGAATGTGCGATGGATACGTACCAAGTCACTGATCATTCGTGGCGTGACTGATGAGCAGGCCGCAGCGATAGTGTATGCCTGTGAAGATTCCAAGACTATTCACCAGAAGGGATCAATTGCCGTTTGGAATGACATCAAGGCGTGCGTTGACGAGTGGCGGGCACGCTATCCGCAGGTAGCCATCAGCAACTACTCGCAGTGGCTTCAACATGATATGCTCCGCACTTCTGATAACACCGCACCAGCAGTCGAGATACCCCGGCCCAAGATTGGCCGACCACGTACCGCACCCAACCTTGAACATATTCTGGCAACCTATCACACCCATGCACGCAATGGCAGGTTGCACCAGAGCCGCCGTGAGCGTGCGGCCCTCCTCCAGTGTTCGACGGCAACGCTTGATCGCTGCGAGAACATCTTGCGTACACGGGGCGACATTCTGATATACACCAGTGCTGATCGGCGATCCAGTTGGGTAGAACTGATGAGTCAGTGCGGTGTTATCAAAACGATTGAAGATGCTTGCACAAGCACACCAGAGGCGCAGATCGGTGTTATCAAAATTCCTGATTGCACTGCCCTTGTGATAACACCAGTGGTGCAGGTAGTGGATCGCATTGCAACGCCACAAAATGAGGTTCCCTCATGCGCGCATGCGTGTGTAGTTACTCACGTTGTGCCAGCAGACACTCCGATCTCGATACCTGAACAACAACAAATATGCGTTCCGCCAATTGGCGAACCTACACAGGCCATAGGGATTATCCCAGTGGCCGATGAGCAGCTATTTCGTAAACAGCAGGCGATTGAGGCAGCAGGCGTGATACCAGAGCCGATTGGTTCTGTGTTGGAAACAACACTAGCGCTCGATCTCGATGAGCCAATACCAGCAGAAACGCTTGGGCAGCAGCGATTACGCCTCATGGAAATGCTCGATTGGCCATCGGGAACGTTTACGATGGAAGAACTATGCCAGCGTGCAGCAGCGCGGGCTTCTCCGAGGGGTGGCAACGTTGCCACTCAGGTTCAGGGAAGGGCCATATGAGCCGAACGCGAGCGCCACGACTTGATGACAATCTTGATAGCGTTGATCGGTCACTCATCGCATTTTGGGATTGCGCTGAAGCCATTCGCGATCACTACGGGGTCGTGATTGCAACGCGATCCATTCGCGCAGGACTCAAGCTGATGAATGCAGTTGCAGATGGGCTGTTGCCAGATACCACGGAAACAGACGATCTGACACCTGAGCAACTAGAAAATCTAGTTGAGATGGCGCGACTTATACGATCTTGGGTGTAAGTGATTGAGCGAGGAAAGGAACCGAACACTATGAGTGGCGAACCACGAACCAACCGAAGAGGCTTTGCTGGACTGTTTGATCTGATTGGTGATGTTGAACTGCTTGATGCGGCAGCAATCGCGACTGCACCGCCACGCACACCAGAAGAGCTTGCTCAATGGTGCGCCGCTGGATTTCAGGCTAAGACGCAGAGTTGAACACCATGAGCACTGAATGTGAGGGGCGATGAACGGGCATAATCCAGCAGCGCCACAGAAGATCAAGATTGCCGAACGGCGGGCGATGGCACTCGAACTGCGGAAGCAGGGCGGCTCCTATCGCGTAATCGCCGAACGGCTCAGGCACGAGGAAGGTATATCTCCAACCTATAGCACCGGGCAGGCCTACAGCGATGTGCAGTCCGAGCTGAACCGGATTGCCACAGAAAACGGCGAAAAGGCCCAGGAGGTCTTAACGCTTGACTTGCAACGGCTCGATACGATGCTGATGAGCCTCTGGCCGAAGATGCTGAAAGGCGATTACTTTGCCTTTGATCGGATACTGGCAGTCCTTGATCGACGCGCTCGCTATTTCAATCTCACTAGCCCCGTGCAGATGAACGCGACCCAGATCACTGCACAACAGGCGAATGTCAACATCGGCGGAAATCAGCAGGTGAACAATGCCACGTTCCAGCAGTTCACGCAGCTATTGCAGATGGGCGAGGCAGATCTGGCAGCGGTTATTGAGCAGCAACAGGCGCAGCTCGCCGCCTATAGCGCCGTTCTCACCCCTATCGATCAGCAGGAGTAATTGATTATGCACAAAAGAAATCAACCAGGGCGGATCAGGTCGGGGCTTGCCTATATGAAAGGCTTTGTATCTGGGATTGTGGAGGGATTAAATACGCGACATGGCAACATTCCGCTGCTTGATGCGACGCTCCTTGAGCGTCATATGGAACCGTATGCGTTACAGCGCGTTGGAAAAACGCTACGAGCCGAGGGTCGCTGCTACTGGTCGTATGAGGTTGATCAAGATCATGGTGTGTTTCGGATCGATTGTCATGGCCGCGAAGATGGCAGCATCGATTTCATCGCCGCATCGATCATGCATGCGCAGCTCCTCCCAGATAGCACCCTTGCCCAGCAGTGCTTAGGGGCCGTTGGTGCCGTTCCCTATCAGCATGCTTGATAGTGCTATTGGCGCTGTGCGTGGCATGGTTGACGCTGGTAAGTCGGCGCTCTCGCCGATCACCGCGCAAGGCGGGCTATCTGGTGCATTGGGTGGCAACGTTGCCAGTAAATCAGTCACGATTGTGAATAATAATCAGATCAAAGATAGCGTGGATGTTGAGCTGCTGGCGCAACGCATCAAGCGCATAATACTGAATGAGATGAGGTAGTCAATACCAGGATCAGGCAAGCGCAAGGCCGGCGCACGCTCTGTTGTGCTACCGGCCTTGTCCTATGTGCGACTTCCGCACACCATTGCACATCACGTATGCGGATTGTTTGAATGTCGCACACTGCTCGCACACGGAGCGGTTCCATGTGTGCGACGTTCGCAGAAATAGGGGCGACAGGTTTGCGGCTGGTGTGCGAGGAGCATGGGCATTCGCATGCTGTTTGCACAGGTTGAAGCAAATACTGTGCGAGCATCGCGTAGGAGCGTGCATCTGGTGTGCGAATGGCCTCATACCTCGCACACCGCAGCCTGTGGCGTGATCTAGGTATCGAGCTGATCGAGGGCAGCCAGAACGAAAGCGGCGACATCAATGGCCCGCTGCGCTCGTCTGCGGAGGTCAGGTAGTGTGCCAATATTGGCCTGATAGTCAGCATCGTTACGTTCTGAGCGAAGCTGGAAGAGATGCGCCCCAATGGTCATACGCGCACGATAGCGGCTCTTGCGAAAGGCCTCAATCACGGTTTGATGTGCGTCCATGCGCGGGAGGCGTTCCCCATCACGCAGATACTGCGCTCGCGCTCGCCAGAAGGCTGCATAGTAGGCGCGACTGATGGCAGATCGCAGATTGGCCGCTTCCAGATCGAGCGGCGTTCCGTCCGGTGGAAGAGTTGCCAGTTGGTGAGCGCTGCCCAGGAAGGCACGACCATCAAAGCTCATAGTTCACCGAGAATAACCATGACATCCCGTTGTATGTCATACGGCAGATCGAGATACCATTTGTCGAGGAGCACATTCATTCGCTCAATCACTGCCGGTGTCTCCATATTGGTGCGAATCCGAATGAGTAGCGTTTCTCGCCCATCTTCCGGGTCAACATGTACCTCTAGTCGTAGCGGCGCACCAGGAAAGAACAGGGCGATCTTTTCCGGCGCTTCGGCCAGAAGGCTGGCCAGGTGCGAACGAGCGGCCACGAAGGCGCGTACCTCGGTAGGTTCAACGACTTCATACTGATCGGCCACTTCAGCTGTCAGGATCGGTTCGGCAAGGACGGTCATAACTGGCTCCTTTATGTACAGGTATTATGCCACATACTGATGACTTTTGTACATAAATCATTGGTCTGAAAGGGTGGCAACGTTGCCACTTGAACTCGTGGTAAAGCTTTAATCGACTAGTTCTGATTGGTTCGCTTCTGGTAACACATGCTTCCCGATCTCATCAAAATGCATATGCCATTGAAAGAGAAATGCGGTAATGTCAGGGCGACGAGCCAGAATATACGGTAATCGTCGATCAAGTGACTGAGCAATAATCACGCCTCGAACCCGATGGCCAGGTTCAGCGAGATGGATCTGCACCCAGGCAATAGCCCGATCAATCTGAGCAACAATGCGATCCGGCGCTCGATCACGTTTCAATTCAATAACAACATAGTCGTTCTGTTCATTGAGGCAAAGTATATCAATTTCAGCAGCATCCGTGCGAAAACGAACGCCCAGCGGTCTTCGCTCTGGAGGGGTATCGGGAGGATTGTAGATACGCCAATCAGGAAACAATGACGAAAAATGTTCAACAATGTAGGCTTCTGCATCTCGTTCTAAGAGCATTTGGCGAGGTATTCGGTTGGTTTCTGGCACTGCTCCTGTTGGTTCTGGCGTGGGTACAGCTTGGCGCTGCCTCTCATCAAACCAGACAAGAACAATAATCACGCCAACAATCAAGAAGACGATTGTTCCAGCGCCGATGAAAGCGCCCCAAAATGCTGACCAATCCATGTTGTACCCTCAGTGTGGTGGCAACGTTGCCACTTGTACTGAAGATACCGATAGTGAGCTGGCCAAAGTAACGCAATGAACCTTGGGTCATTTCTTCCCAAGCGCCTGGTGCAGCGCCGCCCGAGCAGCCTGATATCGGGCATTGGTCGATCCTGGTGTGTAGCCAAGCCCCTTCAAAGCAGCTGTTTCCCCAACAGTCCCTGACTGTACGAGCTTTGCAATCGATGTCCAGTCGATCCCATCGACATTCACAACAACGGCGCTGGAGGGTATTTCTGGCCCTTCTGGCGCTTGTTGTTGTTGTTGTGAACAATCAGGAGCATCCCCACAATTGCCCGTTGCAACGCCAGCAACACCCGTTGTGAGTTGTTGTTCTATACCGAGCGCACTCGCCAACAGGCGATCAGCTGTCATGTGTGGATTGTTGGTCGGCAGCTGCTCGATAACCGGCAGCACGAGATCACTCGCGTGATAGTCCAATGGCACGGTGCTGAGGATTGCACCATCTTCGATCAACTCTACGCCTTGATTGGTCATGCGTGTATCGAGCCGCACGAACGAATCAAGCAGCCGCGTCTGACCTTCAAGGCCGAGTGTCTTGGCTTGGGTATCCGTAGCAATCAGGATAATACTCACACCGATCTTGCGCCCACGGCGTGCGAGATCCGCGACGTTCTCAATCGCGTCAGGCGTATTGCGGAGGACGTTCGGCGATTCGTCAATTAGCACCAGCAGCGGATTGAATGAGCGCTCGCCACGCTGAAAGGCCGCACGGCGGGTTTTAGCAATGGCCTGCACATCGGCCAGAGCGCGGCTGATCGCCTCATACTCATCAGGGCTGCCGATCATTCGCGCCCCAGCAGGCCATGCAGCCCCTTCGGGATCGCAGATCAGGACATCTGCGCCTGCACGCAGATAGGAGCGAACCATCGCACGAGCTGCGGTGCTTTTGCCAGAGCCAGGCGCACCAACCAAAAGCCAGCGACGCCCGTCCTGCAAAAGGGTTCGCGTGACGGATGCGGATGCCGCTTCCTGACGCGATGGGCTGGCTTCTGGCATCTGCCGTACATAGTGCGCTATCAGCCTTGACCATCGTGCCACAGCAGCCCGTGCATGGGGCCAACGGTCACGAATGGCAATCGCGGCTAGGAAGCAGACACAGGCAATCGCCCCAATTACCTGAAAGAGCATGGCCTGATTGTCGCTCATTCTTTCCTCGCTTAGGACAGTACTTCTTTCAGCAGTGCCCGTACCGTTGGCTCGGGAACTAACGCGATGCCAAGCCCCATGAGGCCGCACAGCCCGATACTTGTTCCATCACTGGTACTAAACAGATGGGTAAACAGTTTCCGCCCATTGGCCCAATCGAGCAACCCGAGAGCACTGGTGGCAACATCGAAGGCTAATACGCCAGCCCAGATCAGCCACAGCATCGGGATGCGGCCCTTGCCGGCCAACGTTCCGATCTCCAATGCGGTGATACCGACAGGAATAAGCCAGGCCAGCAGCCCCCAGGTTACGAGCGGCAATCCCCAGCTCGCCAGTGTTGCTAAGGTAAACACACCGCCAAGATACCAGATCGCTGCAACCAGGCACAGTGCAACCAGCAGGGCCGCTTTATACAGCCCAGTGGTGTAAGCCGTGTTGCTTGTGCGACGTGGGCGCGATTGTGCTACTGGTTGGGCCGGTACTGCTGGTTGCGCAGCGATAGGCGGTTGCTCCTGTTGCTTGCGGAGCAGATCGGCGATCAATTCCTGGTTTGTCATACGTCCATGCTCCTTTATGCCAAAAGTGTCGTATTTTGTAAGAAAGCCGATACGGATACGGTATACTTGGGAGCGAAGAACTCAGGTTGCCGCCTGAGCGCTTCGCCCTCAGCCCGTTACAACGTTTGCGGTTCCAGCCAACGCGGTGTAACGGGCAAGCCTTGCATCTTCAACTGAGAGCAGATCGGCCCCGCTATCCGCCTTGTAATAGGCGGCTAACTTTGCCAGTGTATCTAGCTCTACTCCTTTTGCGGTTCCGCTCTCCAATCGACTCAGTGTGCTGATAGCGATGCCAGTAGTTTCACTGACATCTTTCAACGTGATATTGCGCTGCTCTCTTGCGGACATCTCGCGGCGCAACTGCCTGAATCGAAATGCCACTTTCTTCGCCATCCAAACCTCCATATCTAACCTACCCACTAATGATATACGCTAAATAATATATCGTCAATAGCAAAATACTGCTTGACAGCGCTTAATATATCAATATAATTAGCGTATACACTAAAATAAACTAGCGTAAATAACAAGAAGCCCTGCTAGTGTTCTTACCACAAGCAGGGCAGATGCAAGGAAGGGATGAGCTTCAATGCCCAGCAATTCTACCACTCCTGTCAGCGCTGCTACTCGCGCCTTTGGCGTTGAGATCGAGTGCTACCTGCCCAATGAGCACTGCCCAGATCGAACCTCGCACGTTGTTGGAACGCCTATTGATTGGGCACCAGATGGCTGGCATGCCAAGCGTGATGGGAGCCTGACTGTTGCGCCTGCTGGCTATCGTGGTGTAGAGCTGGTCAGCCCTAAGCTCGCTGGTGAGCAAGGCTTGATCGAAGTCGTGTTCGTGGCTGATTTCATCAGAGATGAGCTGGCAGCACAGGTGAATGATACCTGTGGCGTGCATGTGCATGTGGATGCCAGCGACTTGAATGCTGCTCAGATTGAACGTGTCAAAGCGCTGTTTATCAAATTTGAGAAGCTGGTGTATGCCTTGTGTGGTGAGCAGGCCAGGACGCGCTACACCAGCGCCTATTGCAGCCCTTCGACTGTTTGGGGCAAGACAAACGAGCGTGGCCCACGCTATCGTTCGCTGAACCTCACCAATATCTACCCTGGTGGCAAGAACACGATTGAGTTTCGCCTGTTCTGTGGCAGTGTCGATGCTGAGTTGATTGTGACTGCTATTCAGACATGCGTTGCCTTGGTGGTGAAGGCAGCGAGTGATAGCAAGATCACCAACCACAAGACGCCACACACATTCATCAAGGGCATTGTGAAGGGCGCTGAGATGGTTCCTAACTGCCCCTACAACGACTTAGTGCTGATTGCCGCCCTGCAAGGCCAGCGTGCCAGCATCTAGGCGCTATCAGTCACGAGGGCGCTGGCCAGGGACAAGCTCGCCAGCGCTCAGGACAGGCGACACGTACAGGAGAGCGAACCAGCACAGAAAAGCCCCATCAGTGTTCAGACCACTGACAGGGCATCGCATAGGAAGGAACCCCCAATGCCCAACCATTCTACCATCGTGAGCGAGCGCTTCTGCTGCAAATACTGCCAGTCAGATGTCGCAATCGAAGTCGAGCCAGGTGGCGATCTCAGCTACGTCTGCCAGAACGAGCGCTGCAAGTGGGCCTGTTCTGTGGATTGCCTTGAAGCACTCGCATTCAAGCCACAGCCCCTCACACCAGCGCCAATGGCCCTCGGTGCGGCAACCTATGTGCAACGCGCTGCACAGGCCAGCGACCCAAGCACCGCCCTGCTGAACGAGCAATCCGCCGAACGTGAATTGGCTGGTGCCAATGCCTACACGCATAGTATCGAGATTGTGAGGCTTGCCCGATGAACGACCAATCAACCAACACAACGATCCAGATCGAGCGCGATGAGGAGAGCCATTGCACGACATTCTCAATTGGTCAGGCCGCACTTGATATTCTCGATTTAGGTGGCTGCAATCTCATACTCCAAGATGCCTGTATGGCGCTTGACGATATGAACCTCCTCAATGATCTGTTGCAGATTGTGCAGGCTGCGTTGCTGCTTCGGGGGGCGCGATCATGAAGATCGTTCAACTTCCGCCTATTCTGCACGACCCACGACTGCTCTTGCTGGTGAAGATCGCGCCACTTGGCCTCCATCAGGACATACGCATTTGTATTGAGGCTGGCACTGATCCCAATCCTGAGCCAGGTGCAACCAGTAGCCGACTGGCGATCTACGCAAATGGGCAGCTCACACAGCGCTATGTGCTCAAGGACGATGACAGCAGGACGGTTTGGGGCAAAGTCTGGAAAGCCTACCTTGCTACACACCTTGCAGCGCTGGACGCCGCCGGACTGCTTCCTGCTCCCGAAGGAGGATCGCGCCATGCATAACGCCGCTGATGAGCGCTTTGAGCAACTGGTACCCAAGTGCCAGAAGGCCGTCAAGAAGGCGCTGTGGCATTGCCAGCAGGCTGATCAGGAGGATGCTACCCAAGTGGCCTTAATCGAGGTTTGGAAGAAGCTGAACGAGCCGGAGACGGCTGGCAATACCGATAGTTGGTTCATTCAGCGTAGTACGCTCTATGCACGCGATTACGCAACGCGCATGGTCTATCGTCATCAGGATCGCCACATACCCTACATGCTGCATGAAGATGAGAACGTGTGTTCTGTGGGTGGCAACGTTGCCACCCCTGAGCCAACGACGACCGGCCAGATCGACCAGGCCGAGGAGCTGGCCGACTATCAGGCGCTCCTAGGTCGTTTCACGAACCCGATCATCGCACATTGCGCCTGGTTGTTGAGTAGTGGCTGGAATAAAAGCGAGACAACACGCCAGCTTGGTATCTCACGGAAGGCGTTTAGCCAGCATATACAGGAGCTGCGAACGACCCTCCGCTAATTCATATGTCGTAAATTGATGCGATCTATATACTAATCCATATGAATTTGTACTGATCTATATGGAATTTGAGGGATGTACAGGGTAGAACATGCGTGGTATTCTTAAGCCATCTTTCCCTGAGAGTAACAGGGGTACAAATCCAGCAACAAAACTGGGTTGCGCGTATCAAGTGGTGAGCGCCCACTTTCTATCGACTAGACATCGGTAGGAAGTGGGCTTTTTGTATATTTGTAGCAATTTGTGGCAAAGCAAAACGTCGCTCCTGGCAGAGCGACGTTAAGAAAAGGTATGATGGGGGTGTTCGGCCCATCATACATTGCCCCTTTTCTTACGTCAATATTCTGCCAGGAGCAGCCCTGAATGAAGGAGCTACTATGAGTACATGTCCCAAGTATTTGCAAGCCATCTTTAATGGTGATGAACCAACCTTCGCGAATATTCCACTTTGCAATGTACCCTCAGCTGGCGATGAATCAGCATTGATTGGTGTGCTGGCTCGTATTTTGGTTGATCTTTGTACGCGTTCCACGCCTGAAACGATCACATTCCCGCGTCCATTGAAACGATTGGAGGCGGCATGAGGGCAAAGCGTTGCGCTATCTACTGTCGGGTATCAAGTGATGAGCAGGTGCGCGACGGCTACAGTCTTGATGAGCAGGAGCGGGCTGGACGCGAGAAGGCGTCCCGTGAAGGATGGGATGTGGTGTCTGTTCATCGTGATGAAGGGAAAACCGGTACCAACGATAATCGCACTCAGCTTCAGGCGATCAAAGCCTTAGCCGCTGCACACACCATTGATATCATATTCATTCGCGATCTCTCGCGCCTGGCACGTGGGCTGAAACTTCAGGAGCAATTGATCGATGATCTCCTGAGTGCCCATGTGCATATTTGGCAGTCGGATGGCCCAGTCGTCAAGCACGATGATGCCGGTGATATCGATCCCGATTCGCGCATGCTGGCCCAGATTATCGGTTCCACTAACGAGCGCTACAGCCGCGATCTGGCACGGCGTGTCAAGGGTGGCCTAAATCAGAAGGCCATGCAAGGGCGTGCGGTTGGCCCAGTGTCGTTCGGCTATGCCTGGCAGTATGAACGCAATGCAAACGGTGACAAGCTCCGTCAAACCGCACAGATGGTACCAACCACCGATGCGATAATTGTTGTTGAGATCTTCACTCGCTATGTTACGGCCTGCTATAGTGATCTCAGCCTGGCACAGGAACTCAATCACGAGGGTCTGACCTTTTGCCGGCGTGGGCAGCAACACAAGCGCGTACCTTTCACTGCTGATACGATTGGTGGGATACTACAGAACCGAGCCTATCTCGGTGAGATCAACTATCAAGGAATTACACGAGCAGGTACACACAAACCGATCATTGATGATGAACTGTTTGACCGAGTGCATGCTATTCGGCAGCGACGTAGCAAGGCCGGAAGCGGGCGTAAGGCTGGAACACCAGCCCATGAGACACTGCTTCGAGAGATTGTGTATTGTGGCGGCTGTGGATCACGTCTACACATCTGCACCAGTGGCAAGGCCGCAAGCCGCATCAAATATTATCGCTGTGGACAGCGGCGTAATAGTGGGACGTGTGCGGAACCCATGCTCCCGGTTGCCATTGCTGATGAGCGTATGCTTCAGCTGCTGCGCTCACTCGCGATCCCGGCTGGCATTCGTGATGCTGCCATTGCCCTCGCACAGCAACACCTAGCACAACCGATCACGCCTGGCATTGATCGCATGCAAGTGCAGCAACGACTTGAGCGGTTGAAAACGCTGTTCAAGTTGGGTGATATGGATGAGCAGGAGTATCTTCGTGAGCGTGCAACACTTCAATCACTACTGGCTGATGTGCCACTGATGCCACGCTTGCTTGATGTGCAACGTGCTGCGGCCCTGCTGAGCGATATGAGCATGCTGCTTGATGCCAGCAGCCCCGAACACCAGCGGGCGCTCTTGCATCAAGTCTTCGATACCGTCTGGATGACAAAAGCCGGGATACGAGCATTACGCCCGGCCCCGGCTTTTCGTCTGTTGATTGGAATAGCAGCCCGTGAGGATGCTGACTCTGTGACCTCGACTGGACTCGAACCAGTAACCTCCAGCTCCGGAGGCTGGCGCTCTATCCATTGAGCTACGAGGCCATTAATTAGCAAGATTGTAGCATTGGCCCGCAAAGCTGTCAAGGCGACTGAAACAGGGGGGTGCGACGTAAACTTTTGCGGCGGCCTGCGCTACGTCCATGCGTAGGGGGCGAACCTCGTGTCGGCCCGCGATGATGGTGTTGCACGGCTCCATGTGGGCGAACACACGGTTCGCCCCTACGCGATGGTTGGGCATGGTGGTTCATTGCAGAACGTTCCGTCACACCCGAAACAGGATTGCGAGGTCGCGCCCATTATAGGCAAACGATTCACCAGCGTCGATCAGCGTTTTCGCATAGGCCTGCAGTGCAGCAAAAACGTCTGGGAAGCCAAACAGCAGCACTGAACTTGCGGCTTTATGCAATCGAATAGGCCAGCGGCTCCATTGTTGGCCAGGCTGAGGATCTGGTATAGGCTGCTGTTTCGCCAGATCCCAGCCCCAGGCAAGCATCAGCAATTCCACACCACGCAGATAGCGTGTAATATAGGCAGGATCTTGCTTTAACTCAGCGATATCGCCCTCATAGACCACATAGGCTATGCCGTATGAACTGGGCTTGTTGATCGGAAACATCCACCAGTCGTAATGGGCGCGATGAACGGCGCTCCAGTTGCCACCAGCAGCCCATTGCTCAAACATGGCTAGTTGCTCGGCTTGCTGGCGTTTGAGCTCGGCAAGCCCCACAAAGCGCGGGTCGTTATTTCGTTTCATACGTCCTCACAGGTGCGATCTACGAGTCTTCATCCCGGTGGCAGGCATTGTACACCGTCACGCCTGTCACTGCTGCCGCTACTCAGCCTGGCACGGAATCTGCCTGTTTGGGTGCAGGAGACACCGTACATAGGGCAGTAGCATATGGCCACCACTCTCTGGTATATGATCATTGGCGCCGTCTTTATTCTGATGGCGCTCACAAGCTCACTGTTCAAACGTTTACCACTGAGCACGTCAATGCTCTATCTGCTGATTGGTCTCGGGATCGGCCCGCTTGGCCTTGGGCTGCTCGTGATCGATCCAATTGCGGATGCGCCATTTCTTGAGCATCTCAGCGAGGTTGTCGTCCTGATCTCGCTGTTTACGGCTGGCCTGAAGCTGCGCGCCCGATTGCGTGATCCGCTGTGGCGAATACCGCTACGCCTCGCATTTGGCGCAATGCTACTGACAGTCGCGCTGATTGTGTGTGCTGGCACCCTTGGCCTCGGGCTGTCGCTGGGCGCTGCCGTGCTATTGGGTGCGATCCTCGCTCCAACTGATCCAGTCCTTGCATCGGATGTGCAAATTGAGCAGCCCAGTGATCGTGATCGGGTGCGCTTTGGGTTAACCGGTGAGGCCGGGCTGAATGATGGCACAGCCTTTCCCATGGTCATGCTTGGCCTGGGGTTGCTTGGCCTGCACGAATTGGGCACTGTTGGCTGGCGCTGGCTGCTGATCGATGTGTTGTGGGCCATTGGTGCTGGGCTACTGATTGGCTGGTTTCTTGGCCATTGGATCGGTAAACTGGTGATTGGGCTACGCAGTAAACACCAGGTTGCTGTTGGCCTCGACGATTTTCTGGCCTTAGGGTTGCTGGCGCTCTCCTATGGGGTGGCACATCTGCTGTATGCCTCAGGCTTTTTGGCTGTGTTTGCAACTGGTTTGGCACTGCGGACAATCGAGCTCAAGCAGAATGCGGAGAAGCCAGCTGCGGAGGCAGTTCAAATCCATGGGGCGATTGGTGAAGAAGAACAGGCAGCGACCGATCCAGAGCAAGCATCCGCCTATATGATCCAGGCTGTGCTCGATTTTAATGCCCAGCTTGAGCGGATCGGCGAAGTAGCACTTGTCCTGCTGGTCGGCGCACTCCTACCAACAGTCTGGGCAGATGTGCCGACCGCAGCGCTCTGGTTTATTCCGCTGCTGTTTCTGGTGATGCGCCCGCTGGCGGTCTGGGCTGGCCTGTATGGCCAGCCACTGCCACGTATCCAGCGCTTCTTGATCGGCTGGTTTGGCATCCGCGGGGTTGGATCGATCTACTATTTGATGTACGCTATCACCCATGGCCTTGAACCCCAGCTTGCGCGCCAGCTCACCGGCTTGATTATTGTAACGATTGTTTCCTCGATCATTGTCCATGGCATTTCGGTCACGCCACTCATGCAACGCTATAGCGAGAACATGGCTACCTCGATCCCAAAAAGCACCAAATAATCTGTATAATCTGGAGAGCCGTCTGCAAGCCAACAGCCGTCAGCTCTCAGCCATCAGCTTTTTGGTGCGCGACAAGTCGTTGCGGTTAGCCCAACCTTTGTTGCTCATCTATGCAGGCACTATTGGAATGCTGAGAGTTGAATGCTGAATGCTACATCGACAATGAGCCCTTGCGAAAATCACTCTTGCCAATGATCGCGTTGATCAATGCTGGCTGGCCATGCAGCCCAGCCTGTTGCGCCGCATCGAGTGCATCGCCAATCAGCTCGGGATCATCAACGCGCACGCCGAATGCGCCAAGCCCAGCCACGGTTTTATCATAATCGCTGAGTGCCAATGCAGTGCCAATACTGTCGCCAAGCATAGGAACCTGCTCGCGGGCGATCTGCGTCCAGCCGCCATCATTACCAACCACCGCAACCACGCCGATCCCATGGCGTGTGAGCGTATCGAACTCGGCCAACCCATAGCCAGCCGAGCCATCACCATAGATCAACCACACATCCGCTTCTGGGCGGCACAGCTTGGCCCCAAGCGCAAATCCAGCCCCAACTCCCAACGTCCCAAATGGCCCTGGATCAAGCCATGTAAGTGGTGCAGGCGGGCGCAGAATATAGGAAGCTGTGGCAACAAAATCGCCACCATCAACAACATAGATCGCATTTGGCCCGCCGCGTGCAGCAATTTCTCTACAGAGCTGTAATGGGTTGATTGCCGCAAGCCGCTGATCCGCCTGCTGTGCTATCTCTGCCTCGCGAGCGGCATCGCGGGCGTGCAACTGTGCTTGCCAGGCTTCCCAGCGCGCCACTGGCGGTAGTTGTGCGGCCAGCATGCGCAGAAACAGCCCGGCATCACCAAGTGCGGCAATCTGTGGCCGCCGATTGTGGAACAGATCGGCACGGCTACGATTAGCAGAAATATAACAGGCGCGGTGCGGAATATGATTGCCATAATCGAGGCGGAAATCACACGGCACACCGGCCAGCAGCACAAGATCGGCCTCGCGCAATGCCTCACGGCGTTTGTGGCGCATCTGCACGCGATGTTCGGCACCCAATAATCCACGCGCCATCCCCGAAAGATACACAGGCGCACCAATGCGCTCGATTGCCCTGGCCAGCTCGCCAACATTGGCAACATCAAGCACTGCCTGGCTACCAACCAGCACAATTGGCCGTTTGGCCTGACCAAGCGCTGTGGCTGCTTGTTGCACCGTGGCTACACCAGGCAATGGGAGTTCTGGGGCAATGATTGGCCCGATCTGCTGCGTTGTGGCCCCAGCAAACAAGCGCCCGACATGCAGATTCAAATAGCTCTGGGTGATTCTGCCAGCCAGCGAGCGCCGTGTACCCGATTTGATTCCATACCATTCACGCACCAGTGCCTCGCCATACAACAGATCAACCGGGATTTCCACAAACACCGGCCCCGGCACACCACTTGCAGCGACCGAAAAGGCCTCGGCAAGCACTGACGTCAGATCGCGCACCCGCTGTACCCGCCGATGCCATTTGACAATCGAGCGCACCAACGCAATCTGATCAATATCCTGGAGTGCGCCCCGCCCGCGCAGTGCCGTCGCTGCTGCCCCACCGATCAGCACCAGCGGCGATTGGGCCATCTGGGCATTCTTCAGCGCAGTGATTGTGTTGGTGACACCTGGCCCTGCTGTAACGATAGCAACACCCGGTTTGCCCGTCAGGCGTGCAACCGCATCGGCAGCAAACACAGCCGTGGCCTCGTGGCGTGTATCGATCACCCGAATGCCACGCCGCTTCGCACCAACCAGAATCGGCGCAATATGCCCGCCCGTCAGCGTAAAGACGAAGCGAACACCCTGCGCGAGCAGCGCCTCAGCCACCCAATCGCCACCATGCTCATATGCTGCCATTGCCAGCCTCCCGATCTGAAATAGCCGATATTCGATAGACCGATAGCCGATAGCGCAATGTAATTGCCCTGTTCGTGTCTGCAATGTGCAGCGCAGTTGCATGGGTCTATCGAAAAAGTCAGGAGTCAGAATGCGGAACCAAGAACCAATCTTGAGCAATTCATCGGATAGGTTTCGCCTCCACGCCGCAGGCTGAAGCCACGCAGCTATGGATGTATCCTCATCTTGCCGCAGGCTCCTGACTCCTGACGCCAATCTCACAATTTTCGGCTATCGGGCTATCGGCTATCGGCTATTCCCGCCGGTGTCAGCCAATCGGCATACTTCGGGTTCTTGCTACGCACCACATCATGGAAAATCTGCTCCAGCTTGGCAGTCACAGGGCCAATTGCACCATCGCCAACCTGATAGCGATCAACCGAGCCGATTGTCAGGATTTCGGCAGCGGTTCCGCACATGAAGATCTCATCGGCCACATACAGCTCCGTTCGATCAACCGGTCGCTCGACCACTTCTAGGCCAAGTTCCTGGCGGGCGAGTGTGATCAGCGATGAACGGCTGATACTCTCCAGGATCGAGTCGCTCGACATTGGTGTGACGAGCACGCCATCACGTAGCAGCATGATGCACGATCCAGGCCCTTCGGAGACTTTGCCAACCGTGTTGAGGAAAATGGCGGTATCATAGCCATCAATATGCGCCTCTGCCATCGCTAGGTTGGAATTGCGATAGTTCGCAATATTCTTAACCCTCGGCGGCATCACGTTATCGGCGATGCGTGTGTAGGAAGAGACACATGCACTGCGAACCCAACCCTTCCCAAGATGCGATGCATTTGGGCGGGCAGTGATCGCAATATCGACGGGTTGCGGCGTGGCGCTGGTGCTGCTCTCAAAATTCCCGCCGCCCTTTGGGTAGCAATACGGGAAGATATAGGTATCGCTGGTGACATGCAGGGCCTGCACGAGTTCGACGACAGCATCAGTCAGTTCGGCCACACTATAGGGCGATGCCTGGCGCATGAGTTTCTGGGAGCGCAACAGCCGTTGCAAATGTGCATCGAGCTGCCAGATATACAATTCGCCCTGCTCCTCATTCCAGTAGGACATGATCCCTTCGAAGATCGCGGTGACGCCGCTCCAGAACGTACTGGACAGATGAACCGTTGCGCTGGCCCATGGCACACGCTGACCGTTCCACCACAGATAGGCCGGTGTGCTCGTATCATAATCTTCCGCAAAGGTTTGATGTAGGCTTGTGGCTGCCACGGTAGTCCTCTTTCAGATATATTATTGTCCATAGCTGATTGTACCGTATCATCAGAGATCTGCTGCGGGCTTGACCACGACCCAAAATGCGTTTATCATTCGCCAATCCCAATAGCCTTTCCCGTCTGCAATGGCGCAGCGCGCATCCTGCCGCTGTGCTTGTTCATATGGCATATTCGGAGGCCAAGCATGTTTCTAACCCCCCGCGAGCAAGAGAAGCTGATGATCTATGTGGCCGCCGAGATCGCCCGTAAACGGCGTGCCCGTGGCCTACGGCTGAATGTGCCTGAGGCAACCGCGCTGATCTGTGAATCACTGCTCGAAGGTGCCCGCGATGGCAAAAGTGTCGTCGAACTGATGGAATTAGGCCGCCACGTCCTCAGCCGCGATGATGTGATGGACGAAGTGCCTGCCCTGCTTTCGGTTGTACAGATCGAGGCAACCTTCCCCGATGGCACAAAGCTGATCTCCTGCCATGATCCGATTGTGTGAGGGGTGACTTTCTTGACGGCGTGACATGGTGAGGGGGTGGCACGGTGAACGTGCTGCGGAGTGGTACAACCTTAATCAAGCATCTGTCACCGTGTCACCGTGTCATTATGTCATTATGTCAAAACAATCAGGACAAAGACCATCGAACAAAAAAGGAGCACCGCGTGGCATCTTCCAGCGACCGCTACATCCTGCGTGATGAGCCAATCGAACTCAATGCTGGCCGCCGAACCGCATCCATAACCGTACAGAACACCGGTGATCGGCCAATCCAGATCGGTTCGCACTATCATTTCTTTGAGGTCAACCGAGCCTTGCAGTTTGATCGCGCTGCAACGATTGGTATGCGCCTGAATATTCCGGCTGGCACAGCGGTGCGTTTCGAACCAGGCGATACCCGCGATGTGGAATTGGTGGTGTTTGGGGGATTGCGCCGTGCAATCGGGTTCAATAACCTGACCGACGGCGCAACCGATACGCAGGCAGGCATTCGCGCATCGCTGCGGCGTGCCCGTGAAGAGGGCTTTATTGAATAACCAATAACACAGATTTGTACAAAATAACTAAGCATAGAAATCCAGAGCAGATCCGTCAGATGCATAACATGTCTGTAGCTCCAATGTTGCCTCTGTCAAGCCTGGTAGGTTTTCAATGTCGATCACTCGATCAAGCCAGATTGAAAGCATACGAAACGACAAATGTCTCGCTCGTGCATACTGAAAGCTGATTGCTGATAGCTCTTGGTTACAATCATCTACGTGAGAATGATCTGGTGCGGCGCGGGATTGGCCGCAAGTTCCAGACGCCAACGGTGTTCACCAGCCTGACGGTTGCTCAGAATATTGAAGTAATGCTCGGCCTTCTATGATCAGAGCCAGATCCTGAGCGACATCTCGCTCACGATTGCAT
Organism: Chloroflexales bacterium; assembly: GCA_038214135.1. Lineage (GTDB taxonomy): Bacteria > Chloroflexota > Chloroflexia > Chloroflexales > Roseiflexaceae > JANLSE01. The sequence goes on from JBBQSD010000092.1 coordinate 21,299, forward strand.
CTGGGCAGGCCGTGTGCTTATTGGGCCGTAATGGTGTTGGCAAGACGACGCTGCTGAAGACGATTATGGGCGTGCTGCGCCCGGTTGGCGGCAGCCTCCGCTTTGGCTCCCGTGATATTACAACTACCGCGCCGCACGAGCGTGCCCGCGCTGGTATTGGCTATGTGCCACAGGGCTGCGGTATCTTTCCGTATCTAACCGTCACCGAAAATCTGCTGATGGGGCTTGAGGCCGCTCGTGCTCGGCCTGCCGATGCGCTTGATGAGGTGTATGGCTACTTTCCGGTTCTGAAGGAGATGGGCCGCCGCACGGCTGGGGTGTTGAGTAGCGGGCGGCAGCAGCAGCTCGCAATCGCCCGTGCCCTGGTGCGCCGCCCGCAATTACTATTGCTGGATGAACCAACCGAAGGGATTTAGCCATCGATTGTGCAGCAGATCGAGGTGTCATTCGCGATCTCGAAAAGCGCGGCGATATGGCGATCCTGCTGGTTGAGCAGTTCCTCGATTTTGCCGTCAGTGCGACCAGCTTCTACTGCATCATGGAAAAGGGGCAGATCGTCGCTCGTGGCCCGACGGCGCATCTTGGCGAAGCGGCGATTAAGCAATATCTGGCGGTGTAGTGGTCAGGATTCAGGAGTCAGGAGTCAGAATAGAGACGTTCGCGGATCATGAAGATTGAGGAAATAATTGGGGAACGATGGATGCCTCTCCATGCGCAGGCTGAAGCCTGCGGCAAGAGGATGGTGGCCCAGCGCATGGTGTTGCCCATAGCCGCAGGCTTCAGCCTGCGGGGCATCGTGCGATACCCGATTAAAATAGTAAAGATCCATTATCCACAGATTGCGCAGATTGCGCAGATTGGGCTGATGGCCAATAGCTGCCTAGCGATGGGTTGTGACGCCGACCTGCTGGCACATATCAAGAATAGGGCAGCTTGAACACCTAGGCTGGTTCCCTGTACAGATATGCTTACCAAACGGCACCAGCAGTTGATTAAGTTCGATCCAGGATTCGCGTGGCACGATTGCTTCGAGCGCGAGCAGCGTACGCTCAGGAGTTGTTGCTGCCACATAACCCCAGCGGTTTGTCACCCGATGGACATGAATATCCACCCCGATCCATGGTTCAGCACAGGCAATACCAAGGGCAAGGTTTGCACATTTCGGCCCAACACCATTGAAGGAGAGCAGGACATTGCGATCACACGGCAGTTGGCCATCGTACTCCTGCACCGTGCGTTGCGCGATCTCGTGGATCTGCTGGGCTTTGCGTTCGTGAAAGGAACTCTCCTGGATCAGTGTGTCGATCTGGGCTACGGTTAACTGGCCCATAGCCTGCGGAGTGCGGGCTTGGGCAAAAAGCCGCAGCGCCGTTGGCAGCATCACTTCGTCATAGGTTCGTATCGATATGATGCAGGCGATCAGTTGCTCGAAGAGTGATGTATATCCGCGCTCGGCCAATTCGAACATTGCGGCCTTGGGCCACGGCGCGACCGCAATACGCAGCCGCGACAGCGCAATGGTGAGGTCAAATGGTTGTTTTGCTAATGGTTCGTGTTTCACTATTGCGTTTCCTAGAGCCATCTTGATCATTCAGATCCTATTGTATACTACACAATCAGTGAATAGCAAAAAGTGTTCCGCAAAGAGCTTGAGTCGGTCAATAATCGAGTCATCGGCAATCATCAAGCAATAATCGAGTCATCAGCAGTCATCAAATAGCGGGAGCTTGTCATGGCCTTCATATCACGCCAGCGCTATGCCGCACTGTATGGCCCAACCGTCGGGGATCGGGTGCGATTGGCCGATACACAGCTCCAGATCCAGATCGAACGCGATCTGCTGACCCACGGCGATGAGGCGGTGTTTGGTGGCGGCAAGACGATCCGTGATGGTATGGCCCAGCGTTCAAACGCAACCCGCGCATCTGGTGCGCTCGATCTGGTGATCACCAATGTGATTGTACTCGACCCGATACTGGGGGTGGTCAAGGCCGATATCGGCATTCGCGATGGGCGGATTGTTGGCGTTGGCAAGGCTGGCAACCCCGATATGATGGATGGCGTCAGCCCGAATCTGGTGATTGGCCCTGGAACCGAAGTGATCGCTGGTGAACACCTGATCGCGACACCCGGTGCAATCGATAGCCATATTCACATGATCAGCCCCCAACAGATCTATGAAGCGCTCTCCAATGGCGTTACAACCATGATTGGTGGCGGGACTGGCCCGGCAGATGGGACGAATGCGACCACCAGCACGCCAGGCCCCTGGTATATCCATCGTATGCTCGAAGCCGCCGAAGCGCTGCCGATCAACTGGGGCTTGCTCGGCAAAGGCAATGCCAGCACACCAGAGGCATTGCGCGAGCAGATCGAGGCGGGCGTGTGTGGACTGAAGGACCACGAGGATTGGGGCACAACGCCAGCGGTGATCGATTGCTCGCTACGAGTCGCGGATGAGTATGATGTGCAGGTTGCTATTCATACCGATACACTGAATGAGAGTGGTTTTGTTGAGGATACGATCAGCGCGATTGCGGGACGGACGATTCATACGTACCATACCGAGGGTGCCGGCGGCGGCCATGCGCCCGACATCATCAAGATTGCGGCACTGCCCAACATTCTGCCATCGAGCACCAACCCGACCAGGCCATACACGATCAATACACTTGCCGAACACCTCGACATGCTGATGGTCTGCCATCACCTGAACCCGCAGATCGCCGAGGATGTGGCCTTTGCCGAGAGCCGTATTCGCAAGGAAACAATTGCCGCCGAGGATGTTCTTCACGACCTTGGCGTGATTTCCATGTATTCCTCCGATTCACAGGCCATGGGCCGAGTTGGCGAGGTGGTCACACGTGCATTCCAGACGGCGCATAAGATGTTGGTGCAGCGTGGCAAACTGCCAGAAGATAAGGCAGAACACGATAATGCGCGGGTATTGCGCTATCTGGCCAAGCTAACGGTCAACCCGGCATTGGCGCATGGCATTGCCCACGAAGTCGGTAGCCTCACGCCTGGGCATCTGGCCGATATTGTGCTATGGGATCCAGCCTATTTCGGGGCCAAGCCCAAGATGATCATCAAGGGTGGCATGATCATCTGGGCAGCCATGGGCGATCCGAACGCATCGATTCCGACACCACAACCGGTGTTCTATCGCCCAATGTTTGGAGCGTTTGGTAAAGCCCTTGGCCGCACCTGTGTCAATTTTATGTCCAAAGCAGCCATCGATCTTGGTGTGCCCGAACGGCTTGGCCTCAACCGCCGCTGTGTTGCTGTCCAGGGCTGCCGCTCGATTGGCAAGCAGGATATGGTGCGGAACAATTCCATGCCAGCTATCGAAGTAAATCCTGAAACGTACCAGGTCTTCGTTGATGGCGTTCTGGCAACCTGCGAGCCAGCCGAGACACTGCCACTGACTCAGTTGTATTATTTGGTGTAATGATCAACCTCCTATCAACCCTCCAACTCGCCGATTCCTTCTTCCCCAGCGGGATGTTCACCCAATCGCATGGGCTGGAGCGGTTGGTTGAAATGGGACTTCATGGCGAAGATCAGCTCGGCGCAATCCTTCAAACCTGCCTGCTGCATGTCGTTGGCCCTGCCGATGCACTCGCAGCTCGTTGGGTGGTTCGCTGTGCTGCTACCAATAATCTTGAAACGATTATGTCAATCGATCAACGATTAGAAGCAACTAAACTCGCAGCCGAGGGCCGGGTTGCATCGCGGCGTTGTGGCGGGCGAATCCTACAACTTGGCGCAGAACTCTATCCCGATGGCCTATCGGCACGCTACAGCCAGCTAGTTCGTTCTGGACAAATCCCTGGGCATCAGGCGATTGCGCTGGCATTATTGGCTGCCTCTGCTGGCTTGGATGAACAGACCGCTGCGCTGATTGAGCTGCATGCCTTCAGCGTCAGCTTGCTCAGTGCTGCTGTACGGCTGAGTGTGATCGATCATATCGGTGCCCAGCGTTTACTATTGCACGCTCAACCAATTATGGCCGAAGCAGCCAGTGCCCAATTCGATTGGCAGGCGATTGGTGGGTTTGCGCCAGCGATTGAACTCGCCCAATTTCAGCATCGCTATGCGCTCGGGCATATGTTTGTGTCGTAGCCCTCACCCCTGGCCCCTCTCCAGTGGGA
>JBBQSD010000093.1:0-25186 GCA_038214135.1 Chloroflexales bacterium
AACTGCATTGCGCTATGATCTGACCCTGCTTACAACCGATGGTGATTTTCAGGCTGTGCCGGTTTTACGGCTCGAAAATTGGCTATAGGTTTGCTCTATCTTTCACTCCGCCTGTGGCAGCATGACATCCCAGTGCAAACGGCCCTCCCGTTTTTGCATCAGATCGACATGAATATGCTTGGCTTCGGTATAGGCCAGCATGCCCTGCAGCCCATGCTCACGGCCAATGCCACTCTGCTTGAAGCCGCCGAATGGTGCCGATGGCAGAATGATGTGGTGATCATTGATCCACACGGTGCCGGCACGAATACGGCGCGCAACCTCAATGGCCGCCGGAATATCGCGTGACCAGACGGCAGCCCCTAATCCGTACATCGTCTGATTGGCGATCTTGATCGCCTCACCAACATCGCGATAGGGCACGACCGACAGAACCGGCCCGAATATCTCTTCCTGAGCCAGCCGCATGTCATTGCGAACACCAGTAAAGATCGTCGGCTCGAAGAATGGCCCATGCTCGAACCCTGGAACTGTGGCGCGATGCCCGCCGATGGCGAGTTTGGCACCCTCACGCAGCCCGAGCGCAACATATTCTTCAACAGATTGAAGCTGGCGATGAGAAACCAACGGCCCCTGGTCAGTCTCGAAATCGAGCGGATCACCCAATCGCATCACCTCGGTTCGGGCAACCAGCCGTGCCAAAAAGGCATCGTGCAGTTTTTCTGGAACAAGGCAGCGGGTTCCAGCCTCACAGCTCTGCCCGCCATTGAAGAATACGCCAAACAGCACGCCATCGGTTGCCAGATCGAGATCGGCATCTGGTAGCACAATACTCGGCGATTTGCCACCGAGTTCGAGCGTCACACCCTTGATTGTTGCGCTGGCCAGTTCCATGATCCGCCGCCCAACCTGGGTGCTGCCAGTAAAGGCGATCTTATCCACCCCTGGATGTGCGGCCAGCGCTTCGCCAACTTCCGCACCTGGCCCGGTTACCAGATTGAATACGCCGCGTGGCAATAGGCCACTATCGTGGATCACCTCGGCCAATAACAGCGCCGTGAGTGGTGTGTAGGATGCTGGTTTGAGCACAATCACATTACCGGTGGCCAGGGCTGGGGCGATCTTCCAGGCCGCCATCAGCAGCGGGTAGTTCCAGGGAATAATCTGGCCACAGACCCCAATCGGCTCGCGCCAGACGAAATTCCAGCTCAACCCTGGTAGATCGTTCCATGGCAATGGCTCATAGGCATCGCGGCGTGCCAATTCTGCAAACACCCGTAGATGTTCAACAGCCCAGGGGACATCGACAAAGCTTGATTTGCGGATGGGGACGCCAAGGTTGCGCGCTTCGACCTCGGCAAACTCGGCGGTACGCGCCTCGATCCCATCTGCTAGCGCATGCAGAATTCTGGCACGCTCGTGCGGCGGCGTGTGTGGCCATGGGCCTGCATCAAAGGCATTGCGGGCCGCAGCAACTGCCCGATCAATATCGGCGGCGCTTCCACGCGCAACATAGGCCATCGGCTGGCCGAGTGCTGGTTCATTGACGGGCATCATGGCGCCATCACAGGCATCGATCCATTCGCCATTGATATACAGACGGTAGCTTGGTAGCTGATCAGATGAGTGGTTCATAGGAACTCCTTGACAGCAGTGTTTTGACGCTTTGCGTCATGATAGCAGAGATAGCCGTGTGCAGCAAATTGGGCATGGTATAAATGGTACAATAGGCTATTGTCGAACGCCCTAGCAACTGCCGAAAACTTGAGATCGGAGTTGCGTTGCCAACAGGAGCACCGCGATGGCGCGACGCTATCATCACATCATCAATGGCCGCGAGCTCGATAGCTCGGAGATGTTCTATTCACGGAATTCAAGCGATCTGAACGACATAATTGGCGAATTTCCGGCTGCAACGAAGGATCAGGTGCGTGAGGCGTGTCAGGCAGCTCGGTTGGCATTTCCAGCCTGGAAGGAGACTCCAGCGCCGATTCGTGGCGAGATTATTGGCAGTATTGGTGCGGCAATTGCCCGCGAGAAGGAAGCGCTCAGTCGGCTTGTTTCGCGTGAAATGGGCAAGACGCTGAAAGAGGCCCGTGGCGATGTTCAGGAAGCAATCGACACCTGCCACTTTTTCCAATCGGAAGGCCGCCGATTATATGGCCAGACTGTTCCATCCGAGATGCCACGCAAGGAACTGATGACCTATCGCCGCCCGCTTGGCGTGGTTGGGATTGTGACTGCCGGGAATTTCCCGATTGCGGTGCCGAGTTGGAAGATCATTCCGGCCCTGTTAACCGGCAACACGATTGTGTGGAAGCCATCCGAGGATTCACCGGCATGTTCGTATGCCTTTGCGAAGCTGATTGAAGAAGCTGGTGTGCCGCCTGGTGTGTTGAATATTGTGTTTGGTGGTGGTGCAGGCGGTGCTGGCGAATATCTTGTCGAGATGATGGACGAGCGCTTGCTGAATAAGTTCGCGTTCACCGGTTCGACGGCAGTTGGGCGCAGGATTGGCGAAGTAGCTGGCCGCAATCTCATCCACCCGACGCTTGAACTGGGTGGCAAGAATCCGCTGGTGGTAATGCGCGATGCTGATCTTGAGAATGCGGTTGCTGGTGCGCTGTGGGCCTCGTTCGGAACGGGCGGCCAGCGCTGCACCAGTTGTGGGAATATCATTATTGATGCGCCTGTCTATGAGGAATTCAAGCAGCGCTTCGTCGCGGCTGCCCAGGCCACGCAGATTGGTGATCCACTCAAGCATCCCGATGTGCTATATGGCCCATTCATCAATGAGCGCTTTCTGCATAATTGGGAGCATCACTATGAATGGGGCCTGGCCGATGGGGCAACACTGTTATATGGCCAGGGGCGGATTACACCCGAAACGAAACCAGCGGGCTTTGTTGGCGATCCAGCTGCTGGGTTCTATGGCTGGCCAACGATCTGGGCCGATGTAACGCCGCAGATGAAGATCTTTCAGACCGAAGTGTTCGGGCCGACCGTTAATCTCGTTCGGGTTGATGGCATCGATCAGGCGATTGCAGCGGCCAATAGTGCCGATTATGGCCTTTCATCGGCAATCTATACCAACAATCGCGAGTGGGCGTACCAGTTCAAGCACAACATTCAGGCAGGCATGACCAGCATCAACAATTCGACAACCGGTGCCGAGGCGCATCTACCATTTGGTGGCGTCAAGGGTTCTGGCAATGGCACCCGCGAGAGCGGTATCTGGGTGATTGAGAGCTACACCTACTGGCAGGCCGTCAATGATGATATCAGTGGCAAGCTGCAACTGGCGCAGATGGATACACACTATATCGAACCAAGGGGTGAATTTCGGGTAGAGAGCCTTTCCTGATCTTAGCGCGGCACATAGATATACAGGGTATCGCGGAACTTGAGCTTGTAATGGGCATTGATTGCCGATAGCATCTCGGGTGTCCAGCGGCCTGCTGGATCGATGATTGATTTTTCCGCATTGACGGGCAGAATAATGGCGCTGAACTTCTGTTGGGCGATCTCTTCAAGCAGGCCGCGCTGATCCCATGCGCCGATCCGCGCCGCTGGCCCCATGGTCGATGGGTCATCGTAGCGTAGATCGCGACCGGCCTGAAATAATAGCCCGGTATCATCGGCCAGGATTTCGCCTGGTGTGTTACGAATGAAGTTCAGAAATCGCTCTGGTGGATCTTGAGGGTTGAGCTCGCCAGCATACCAATCTGGCGGATGGGCCACCTGGTAGATCTGTGCCCCAGCTAGCAGGCAGCCAAGTAGTAGTGCCCAGATGCCAATGCGCTGGTGTATTCCCCGCACCCACGCCGGGGAGCGGGGAAATTGCCCGTTCGGGAACTCTTCGTGCCCATCCCCACGGGTGGGGGAGGGGTGGGGGAGGGGTGGGGGAGCAATAAGTACTCCCAGAGCGGCACAGCCAGCGATGGCGAGTGCGAGATGGGTTTCCAGCAGATGATTATGATTAGCTCCCTGTTCGCCGGTTCCAAGCAGTGTGAGTGGCACAACCAACACATAACAGGCTGGGACGAGCAGGCTGCGCTGCTTCCAGGAGAGCAGTAATGCCAGAGCCGCCAGGATCATCTGTGGCCACCAGAATCCCAGCAACACGATAATTTTACTGAACAGCAGAAACGTCCACCACTCGGTTCGTTTGCCCTCCCACCAGACATGCAGAGTGTATTGTCTGGCTGTTATCAGATCCAGCAAGCCCCAGATGATCAGCACCAACCCAAGATACAACCCAGTAAACAGGATCGTCCGCCAGCGTATTGGTAATGGGCTGGCATACCCAGCATATGGTGGCGCATCGGAATAGCGATCTCGCAGATCGTTGATCAGGAGTGCCAATCCAGCCGCCAACGGCCCGGCCAGTGCTGTCTGTTTGGTGAAAAAGGCCAGCACAAATGCGATGGCGGCCAGAATAAGCATTGGGCTAGTGGTTTTCGGTGGGGATGTACAGGCGCGGGTTGTGCAATACAACCCGATGCTGGTAAACAGGAGCGCCAGCACGTCCGGCTTGATGCGGGTGCTCCATAGTTGCAGTGGTGGAATGCTGAGAACCAGTGCAGCTGCCAGTGCCGCAACCGCCCAGGCTGCGCCAGTACGGCGGACAATCAGGGCGGCAAACAGGGCCACGCCAAGCGCGGCAATCAGCGAGAGCAGCCGCCCAGGCCAGAAGACATGCGGGCCAAGAATGAGATCAAACAGCGCCAGGAATAGATAGTGAATTGGCGGGTAGGGTGCCGAGACAAAGCGGTAGAGTTCGAGTGGCCGATACAGCGCTTCGCCAGCGCGCAGCAGGCGAGCCTCATACAGGAGCGTCCCTTCCAGGCCATCGTGGGCATAGGGGTAGGCCAGTAGTGCGGCAATACGGCCAAGCGCTGGCACAGCGATCCATAGTGCTGCTAGTACCAGGCCAACTTGGGCAAAGCGGCGAAGCCATTCGCTTCCGGTTATGCTAGTTCGCAGCCATCCCAATCGCTCAATCACGAAAGCACCTTCTCTATCTGGTTCGCTAATACTGGATGGTATCCGGTTCTGGCGGAGGCGTCAAGGGCACCCTGACACGGTGACAGGGCATGAGCAACGTCCCTTTTCCCCGCATCCCCTGGCCCCTTCTCCCACATTGGGGAGAAGGGGAAACCATAGTGCGATGCCGCGCAGAGCCCCGCTCCCCGTGTGGGAGCGGGGTTGAGGTAAGGGGAACAAGGCGATACACCGCCATGTTGGGACTTTGCACATGCCCTGACATGGTGACAATGCTGATGAGAAGCAGTACCACACCGGTCAAGAATATTCACCTGGCCACCAGGTCACCCAGTCACGTTATCACTCGGTCACGTTATCACTTGGTCACCGTGTCACCCGGTCACTTGGTCACCTGGTCAAAAAGTCATTGGGCAGAGATAGGGTATTATGGTGGTAGCGCTGGCGGTTGGCCTGCGTTTCGTCAGTGAGGAGGACGCGCAATGAGTGAGATTACTACAACCGAGATTGCCCCAACGATTCAGTTGACCCAGCATCAGATCGATTGCTACCATCGCGATGGCTATCTGGCGCTTGATGCGATTACCACACAGGCAGAGGTCGCCTGGCTGCGTGAGATCTACGACCGATTATTTGCACAGCGGGCTGGCCGGGATGTTGGCGATCAGTTTGATCTTGCTGGTACGGATGAGGAAGGCCAGGAGGCGACCCTGCCCCAGATTCTGGGGCCATCAAAATATGCGCCAGAACTGAAGCAGGGTTTATTTCGTGCAAATGCACTGGCGGTTGCGCGGCAGTTGCTTGGGCCAGAGGCACAGGCCCATGGCGAGCATGCCATTCTGAAGCCAGCGCGGATCGGTGCCGAAACGCCCTGGCATCAGGATGAAGCCTATTGGAACCCGATGCTGGAATACAATTCGATGAGCATCTGGATTCCATTGCAGGATGTGAATCTGCATAATGGCTGCATGCAGTTTGTGCCGGGAAGTAATCATCAGGAGATTGTGCCACACCATCCGATCAATAACGACCCACGGATTCATGGGTTGGTTGCCGACCAGGCGCATACCGAGGGCGCGGTGGCCTGCCCACTCCCAGCCGGTGGCGCAACGATTCATACCAATCGCACGCTGCACTATACAGGGCCAAACCATTCCGATCAGCCACGGCGGGCGTATATTCTGATCTTTGGGACACAGGCAAAGCGCCGAACCGAGCCGCGATCATTCTATTGGAATGAGAATAAGACAACGGCCCGTGATCAGCGTGCGGAAGAGGCCAGGCGCAATGAGGAACAGCAGCCCATGTGAGTGGCGATTGTGCTAGGCGCGTGCATAATGAACAAGCTCACACGCCTAGCACATTTCGTAGTGCCGTTAGCACCAAGTGTTCCTCACCTGGCGCGATTGTTTGCGGGTTGAGGGCGATTGTGTCTGTGCCAATACTTCCTACAGCAACTGCTGGATCGCCATGCAGCAGAGCGGCTACCACTTGATCACGGCTATGGCCTGATGTTGGAAGGATCTGCACAATCGTGCGGGGATGTGGTTGGCCTGCCTCACTTGGGTAGCCTCGGTTGGCCTGAATGCCTGCAAGATCCTGAAGCCCGCTCAGCCAATACTGGACAATCCGTTCGTAGTGCTCCAGTAACGCGGGCTCGTCCTGTGCCAGCGACCACTCAATGGCTGCGAGCATACCCATCAGTTCTTCTTTGCCAACCTTCATGGGCCGGCCAATACTGGCATATGGGTTGCCATTCAGATGGCAGGCCTGAATCAAATCTGGCCGACCCAGCACCAACCCTGCTGATTGTGGGCCACGCAGTCCTTTGCCGCCGCTGAAGATAACCAGATCTGCGCCATTCTCACGGGTAAACTGCCAGAGGTTCGAAATTGGTGGAATCTGCGCTGCCGCATCCACAACCACAGGAACCCGAGCAGCATGGGCGATTTCAATCACATCCGCCAATGGCAATGCGCCACTGGCATAATGTGTACCAGCAAAATAGACAATGCAGGCAACCTGCGGTGTGATCGCAGCTCGTAGTTCGTCGGGTTGAGTGAACTGGGCTGTGCCAATTTCAACCAGCCGTGCGCCAGTCTGGCGGATGGCGTAGTCGTAGCTGTTGCGCTGCGAATGATGGATGATCACAGTGTTTCTGGTGTGCTCAATATGCGGAAAGTGTCCAATCGCTGCGCGATCACTACCTGTGATACATGCTGCGACCGCCAGGACAATCCCTGCTGCTGCACCAGAAGAGACATAACAGGCTTCGTTATGGGTCAATTGGGCGATTCGTGCGCCAACCCGTTCCTGAAGAAGTTCAAGATCAATGAATGAACCTGCTGCGGCAACCATCGCCTCAACAACCGGCGCTGGCATGCGTGATCCACCCAATCGAGTCAGGGTCGCAGCGGCGTTGATGATTGGGCGAAGGCCAAGATCGGCATAGGTTGTCATAGCAGTAGTTCCTGATGATCTGAGGATGATCACGCGGCCAGTACATGCGCCGCGTGATCATGGATGCGCTACCATATCACTAACGGCAGGAAGATATTCACGTTCTGGCCGGTTCCGCTGAGGGCAATGGTTTGTGGGCTGCTGATCGCGTTACTCGTGATGCTCAGGCTCCCGGTGTGTGAACCATTAGCGCTCGGGCTAAACACGACACCGATTGTACAACTGGTTCCAGCAGCCAGTGTTCCTGGGAAACTACTTGGGCATGTGCCTCCCGAACGGCGGAAATCGCCCGTTAATGCAATTGTGCTGATGGTTGCAGCACTACCGCTGATGTTCTGCAGGGTAACTAGCTGGATTGCACCGGTGCTACCCAACGATTGTGTACCAAAATCCAGGCTTGGCGGGCTGATGGTTGTTGTAGCGCTACAATTCTGTGTTTGCAGATCCAACGACCAGCCAAGAACATTGCCAATATCGTTACCGGCAGTGTCTTCTACACGCAACTTCCAGATGCCGCTCTTACTCTCGCTCTTGAGCCCAGCAAGCGCATTTTGTGGTTGGAAACGCCCTGTGAAAGGCGGGCTTCCGGCAGTAATTGCGGTCGCGGCCTGATCATCAAAGATGGTGTCGGTGTAATCATCGCCATCGCCCCCATTGGCGTTCGAGAGGACGATCACGGTGCCATTTGGTGAGACAAGCGAGATAATTAGATCGCCATCAAACGTATGATTTAGATTCAGGTGAACTACGACACTGGCATTCGGCACGGTGCTGTCGATTGTCAGCGGCAGATCAACGACGGTGTTATCTATAATTGGGATGTTTGGGCCTGTATAGGCATAGTTGACCGACGCGGTTGTGCCAGTGGCCAGGGTATGATCGGAAACAAGAGTCTTGTTGCCACCATACGATGCCGTATGGCTAAAACTGAGTTTGCCGCCACATGGCTGGTTTGGGTCTACCAGAACAGTGTACTCGGTCGCATTGCTTTGAGTTGTCCTCGTGGGAATATTGGCATATGTAGATGCCCCAACCTGGATCGTTGCGCTACCTGCTGTCACAGCCAGTGCCCCAGAAACATTCGTGGCTGCCTGATTACCCTGGTTGCGCAGATCAACCGTGATGCCAATCGTTTCGCCTGGATCAATGGCTCCGTTTGCGTTACCGCTTAATTCGCGCCAGTGGAAGCCTGTATTCTGTAGGGAGCTGCCTAGCGTTGTGCGGAATAGGCCGCGCCCATGGGTGGCTGCTACCAATGTGTCGTTCATCCAGAACAGTTCATCGACCGAAACGTTCGATGGGCCATCCTGTGGCAGCTTCCAGGTAGAACCACCATCCTCGCTGGTAAACACGCCAACCTCAGTGCCAATATACAGCCAGTTGGCGTTGGTTGGGTTGATCACCAGGCTGCGCACCGGCACGCTTGGCAGCGCCGTTTGGCCGTTGCCGCTGATATTGCTCCAGCTTGTGCCACTGTTGCTGGTGCGCCAGACGTTACCTGCGCTGAAGCCACCGAAGGTTGCATAGACAATAGCTGAATCTAATCGATCAATCGTTAGCCTGGTGACATAGCGATTTGGTAGGCCGACGCCATTTAAATCAACCTGGCTCCAGGTTGGGGCAGCGGCAGTACCATTATTAGTCATATAGACAAGGCCATTCTCATAGCCCACCCAGATGATATTGGAATTGCCTGGTGCAACCGCAATAGCGCTGATCGCTGGACCAGCATTTGGGTTGCTGATCGCGGCCCAAGACGGACCGGTTGTTGGCGTATTAACAGTGCGAACATCGTTTGTGCGCCAGAGTGAGCAACCACCAACTAGCATACGATTGGGATCGTTTGGGTCAAGGATGAATGGGGCAATAAACAGGGCACAGCTATTCTGGGCATCGGTGATCTTATATGGCACCGCTTTCCATGCAGACCCAGCGCCATTATAGTAGTTCCCAGAAATATATTCGCCAGAATAGAGTGTGCCACTATTGTTACTGCGATGGATATTGGCATAGACATATTCGCCATAGACATAGTTCGGGTTCGTTGGATCGGCGGCTGAAAACCCGCCATCGCCGCCAAAGACGGTATTCCAGGTTTCGGTAGCGCCGGTATAGCGTAGCGATCCATTATCCTGGGTGCCGCCGACGATCTTGCCGCTGGTTGGGTTGCCAGCAGCGCCATAGAACTGGGTGATGCCCAGGTTGTTATTCAGCTCCTGCCAGCCATTGGTGGCATCGGGCAGGTTATTGCCAACAGTATAGACATTCGATGTTGTGTACATGCCACCATCATTGCCGAAGAAGACGGTGGTGTTGGAGGTGCCATTGAACTGTGGCGACGAAACGATGATATGGTTATCGGCGTGGGCAGAATTTGGGGCGTTATACCATGTGCTGATCTGGGTGAGGCTTGTGCCGCCATTACTACTCTTCCACAAATCAATGCCGCCGACGATCAGAAAGTTGGAATTGGTTGGATCAACCCATAGCGCATTATCGTACCAACCTTGTGAAGCAAGGTAGTTTGTGCCAGTGCTGCGTAGTGTGTAGCTCTGGCCGCCATTGGTGCTCTGCCAGATCTCGCCACTGTTCTGGTTGATAGAAGCATACACAATCAATGGGTTTGAGCGTGCATATCCAAGTTCAACCCGGCCATTGGCTGGAATGCCAGTTGCTGTATTCCAGGTTATACCGCCATCGGTTGAATACTTTGTATCGCCCGAAATGCCACCGGCAATTGCCAGGCTATTATTGGTCGGATGAAAATCGATGTCGGCAGTATCGGATGCGTTATTTGTTACTGTCCAGGTGGTTCCTCCATTCACGCTGCGCCAGACACCACTTCTGGTTGCTGCCAGGATGGTGCTGCCATCTGGTGAGATGGCGAGACGATTGACATACAGCCAGTTGGTGGTTGCGGTTTCGGCCAACTGGGTCCATGTAACGCCGCCATCGCTGCTTTTGAACACACCAGCGCCACGAATACCATCAGCATTGTAGAACCCTTCGCCCGTACCTGCATACATGCTGCTGGGATTGCTTGGATCGATCACCATGGTGGAGACGGCCAGATTGGCCATGAAATCATTGACGGGCTGCCAGGTGGTTCCGCCATTACTGCTATACCAGATCCCGCCAGCAACACCACCAACCCACATCCGTTGTGGGTCGGTTGGATGAATCACGATTGATCGGATGCGCCCGCCAATATTGCCTGGCCCGAGCCATTCCCACTGGCTGCTGGCGATGTCAGCCTGGGGCGGCGGCTGTTGGCCCTGTGCTGCCCGCATCAGCGCCATCTGATCGGCTGCCTTCTGTAATCCATTGGTAGGGATGAACCCGTTTTCGTCCTGCTGCTGCAATAGACGCAGTGCCTGGGCTTCAGCAGGGCCGTCGGCTTCGGGTGTACCAGCCCGCGAGATCTCCTCGCGCAGGATCTCCTCGGACATCTTGCAGATGGCAGCGTTGCTGAGATTATGCTCGTTTTTGAACTCTTCCAATGCCGCGGGCGAGATGTTACGGTATGTGGCCACCTGTGCTTCGGTCAGATCTGGACGATCACACAGGCTGGATGGCTTCGCAATCGGAGTAGCAGCCACAACAGGCGATGGTGCAGATGCTACAGCGAGCAATACCGTAGGCGTCTTCGTAGAAGCTGGAGCCTTCCAGGAACGATAGAAGAGTGGTATTAAGCCAACCGATACGACCAGAACGAGCAATAATCCGATCAGATGCCGTTGTGAGAAGCGCGAATCTGGTGTTGCCATTGGGATCTTTCTTCAGCTATTGCAGTATGGTAGTTCTTTATGTGTTTGTGATCAATGGCAGGTAGACGTGATTATTCAGAACGAGGGGTGTGCTGGCCCAACCAAGATCGCTAAAGATGCCAAGCACGATTGTGCCTGGATTGAGTATCGATTCGCCCTGGCTCAGCGATGGCGTCATTAACGAATTTGGATCGCCCTCTGGGTAATAATCGTCATCGAGATGCGAATAGCTTGATCCCTGCTGCCAGCTAGCAGGAGCATAGAGTTTCGGGCGTTCGCCTGCCGCTGCCACTGCATTCGGGCCATTGAACAACAGATCATTGCTCTTTAACTGGTTGCCAAGTGCGACCGATGGGTTGGCAAACAGGGCGGTATTGATGATCGCCTGCCCTGAACCATTGACAATGAAGCGATCATAGATCAATGGTGAGCCATTCAGCCCCCAACTGCCAGTACTCCCATTGACTGTTGCCGTACCCGCAAACCCGAGGCCATGGCCGATCTCGTGTAGCACGACCGTCAGCAGATCATAGCTGTTTGCTGGGGTATTGCCATCGGTGCCATAGTACCAGTTTGGAAAGGCGCTGCTGAAATTTGCGGTAATATCGTAATCGGCCGGAATGAGATCGATGCCAGCCAGCTTATTGGCCAGTGCAACAGGATAGTAGGTGCTGGTTTGGGGGGCACCCACAAAATTGCGGATCAGCGTCTTCGCACCAGCTGAGCCAAGCACTCCCGAGCCTAATCCTATCCAGTTTGCATTGATCCGGATTGGAACCGCTGAACTGATCTTGGTCGACCAGATATCGACGGCGGCCTGAAATGCGGCCTGGGCCTGTGGCGAGAAACCATTATAGGTGACAATAAATGTCGCTGTTGCGATGCTTGGGCTTTGCCGCTGTGGATCCTGCCGACCGATATGTGAGAGCCTACCTGTTGGGCCAGCCCGTAGTTCCAGCAGTGAACCAGGAGTAAGTTCAGTTATGCTTTGGGCCTGGAGTGGTGCTGCACTGGTGAATAACGAGCAACCGATGATTCCAATGATCCATAGCAGGATCAGGGATCGCAGTGATCCTGGTAACGGATACGCGTGAATCCTCACGTGGCAACTCTTTCTACAATATTTTCTACATGGCTTATGATGATATTCTATCAAACGAGCTATCGTGAAGCAATATGATGTAGATGATATGTAGGGCTACATCAAAGTCTTTTGGGCTATGCCCCAAGCCCCCATGCAAAGGGACATTGCACATGACACAGTCACTATTTGAACGATTGATCCGTGCAGTTATTGTCCTCGTTGGGCGGTTGTTCTACCCACGGATTGTGCGGATCGGGCAATTGCCGGATGGCCCAGTTGTGTTGGCTGCCAACCATCCGAATGGGCTGCTGGATGGGTTGGCGCTGATTCTGGCGATCAAGCGGCCACTTGCATTCCTGGCAAAAAGCACCTTCTTCGCCAACCCGATCATGCGGCTGGTGCTGCATGCCTTTGGGGCTGTGCCGATCTACCGGCCAGGCGATGTTGGTAAGCCGGGTGGCCCATCGGCCAATAGTGGTTCTGCAAACACAGTGACCTTCGCTGCGGCCCATGTGTTGCTGCGCCAGGGTGGGGTTCTAGCGGTTTTTCCTGAAGGAACGCCGAATCCCGGCCCGGCATTATTGCCGCTGAAAACGGGTGTTGCTCGGATTGGGTTGGGTGCCGAGGCAGAATATGCATGGAAGCTTGATCTGCGGGTTGTTCCGGTTGGGTTGTGGTTCGAGGATCAGACCCGCCCTGGCACGGCGGCGGTGGTTCTGATTGGGCAGCCGATTGTTGTTGCAGAGTTGCGCGAGGCCTCCCAGCGCCACCCAGAGGGCGCGGTACGGGCGCTGACAGCACAACTCCAGGGTGAGCTTGGGGCTGCTGTTATGGCGGCGCAGGAAGCGGGTGAGCAGCTTGAGCAGGCACAAGCATTGGGGCTGGGTGCTGCCCGCGCACCAGGGCGCGGGGTGGGGTCGGCACGGCAGGCGGTCGGGGTGCTGCTGCTGGCGCTGGGGGCGCTACCGGCCTTGGTTGGTCATATACTGGCGCTGCCTGGCCGCGCAATCGCCTGGGTGATACTCCAAGGGCTTGCTCGCAGGCATCGGGCGACGGTTGGCACGGCGCGGTTGGTGGCGTTGATTATTGGGCTGCTGGCGGGTTGGGCGCTGCTGGGGTTGGTGCTTGGCAGTGTGTATGCGTGGGAATGGGGGCTGGCTGTGCTGATAGCTGGGCCGCTGTGTGGGTATATCGGGTTGCGTATGGTACACTAAATTTAGAACCAGCTCTACAAGTTTGCAATAGTGAAAGCATGACTATGAATACCACAGAACATATTCCGCCGCGCCTTCAGGCAATTATTGATGATTTCCGTGAGAGTGATCGGCAGGAGAAGCTGCAACTCCTGCTTGAATATGCGGATCGAATGCCAGAATTGCCAGCCTGGTTACGCGATCAGCATGATACGATGCATAATATTCCAGAATGTATGACGCCGGTGTTTGTTTTTGTTGAGGAACGTGAGGGCAAACTGCATTTTGTGTTCGATGTCCCACCGGAATCGCCAACCATCCGTGGCTATGCTGCATTGCTGGCCGATGGGCTCGATGGGTTGCCAGCGCAGGATATTCTGCAACTGCCGGCCGATTTCTTCTACCAGATGGGCTTGCAGCAAGCACTTTCACCACAGCGCTTGAATGGGATTTCGGCGATTCTGGCGCATATGAAGCGCTTGGCTGTGCAGTATCTGTAGGAGTCAGGAGTCAGGAGTCAGAATTTCTACGTGAGAGCCCAGAACTACTGAACTACGGAACTGAGAACCAACCATCCTGACCAGGTGACCAGGTGAATGTGCTCGCTAATGGTGTACTGCTTTGATCAAGCCTCTGTCAGCCTGTCACCTGGTCACACTGTTACCTAATCACACGATCACACGGTCACAAAAGGGGATGGATGCATGGCGACTCTGGATTCATTTGCGCGTATGGAGTTCGTGCATGCTCCCACAGCGCTTGAGCATCTGCCACGCCTGAGCCATGCACTGCGTAGGCCGGTGTATATCAAGCGCGATGACCAGATCGGCCCGGCGTTGGGTGGCAATAAGGCGCGTAAGCTCGAATATCTGCTGGCCGATGCAAAACGCCAGCATGCGCGCCGGGTGGTGACATTTGGTGGGTTGCAATCGAACCATGCGCGTATGACGGCAGCAGCGGCGCGGATGTGTGCAATCGAGCCGCATCTGTTCTATTTCGAGCGGCGGCCAGCCCGGCTCACTGGCAACCTGCATGTGGCCCAATTGCTTGGAGCCAAGCTCTATTTTATTCCGATTGGCGGCAGCGGTGGGATGACGATTGAGCGATCCAATCGGCTGGTTCATATGCTTGCTACGGCACTGGTTGGCCGACATTATTTTATTCCGGTTGGTGGGCATCATTGGCTTGGCTGCCTTGGCTATGTTCGCTGCGCGATTGAACTCGCAGCCCAGGTTCGCGAACGCGGCCTGCACGAGGCACAGTTGATCTGTGCAGCCGGAACTGGCGGCACCCTGGCTGGCCTGATGGCCGGGGTTGCCCTGGCGAACATACCCATACGCCTGCTTGGGATCGATGTTGGTAAACTGTGGAAGGCATTCCCGCATTCAATCGCGCAGGTTGCGAGTACGATCTGCGAACGGCTTGGCAGCCAGCGCCGCTATACTGCTGCCGATGTACCGCTGATCCAGGGGCGCTATGTTGGTACTGGCTATGCACAACCAACCGCCGAGGCAAACGCTGCGATTGGCCGATTGGCGCAGCTAGAGGGTATTGTGCTCGATCCGATCTACACCGGCAAAGCAATGGCAGCGATGCTCGATCTGGCCGAACGTGGCGAACTTGGCCGCAACACACCACTGATCTTCCTGCATACTGGTGGCTCACCAGCGCTGTTTGCATAGGTGCCAATTGATTGATTATACTGCATTGATGCAGATCTTTTCGGTGCCGCGCCCAAGCGGCAGCCCTGGCGAGCAGCAGACCCTGGTGGCATTGCAGGGCTGGCTTGCACAGCGAGGTATCGACTATCAGGTTTCGCGCTTTCGCATATACCCCTATTCCAATGAACTGATCGGCCTGTGGCTGTTGCTCAGTTCTGTGCTGCTCACGCTGACGGTTGTGCTGCGCTGGCCGTGGCCCATGCTGGTGCTGGTTGGCCTAGCAATGGCCTGCGTTATCGCAAATGTTGTGCTATCCTGGCCGCTTGTCATCTGGCCGATTGCTGGTACTGGCGAGAATGTGTTGGTGCATTTCACTGCCGCACAGGCGCAGCGCGAGCTTGTGATTGCGACCCATTACGATAGTAAGACGGAACTGTTTGATCATACGATAACCGGCCAACTGTTTGGTCGGTTATCGCTGTGTATCGGGCTAGCGCTGGTTGTGTTGCTACTTGGTGGATTGGATCGTGCGTTATTCACCACTGGCTCCCCATGGTCGCTGGCTATCCAGATTGTTAGCCTAATCTTGGTTTTGCCGGTACAGATCGTAGTTGGTGCTGTTGGCCTGAACCTGCTGCCAGGGCGCTGGATTCGCCAGAGCCAGGGTGCCATCGATAATGGTGCCGCCTGTGCGATCCTGCTTGGGCTTGCCGAGCAGCTTGCCATCGCAGATCTATTACAGAACACGCATGTCACGCTGGCCTTCTTTGGCGGCGAGGAAGTGAGTATGCAGGGCTCACGGGCCTATATTCGCTCACGAACCTGGGCATTGCCAACAGCCGTGATCAATCTGGAGTTGCTTGGCCAGAACGGGCCGTATGTGCTGTGGCGGTATGAGGGCAATGTGCTAACGAGTGTGCCTACCGATTCTGCACTCAGCGCACAGGTTGCCAGTATCGTACAGGAACAAACCGGGCAGCCAGCTCAGTTCGTTGGCGGGATCAATAGCGATGGCTACGCATTCATTCAGGCAGGGTTGCCAACCAGCGTGTTTGGCTCATACGATACGATCCAGGGGGGCAGTGGGCTGCACCGGCCAAGCGATAACCCTGATCGGGTAGTGACAGAGCGGCTTGCGGAAACGGTCGCAATCCTAGCAGCATTCGTATATCGGTATGATGCGTGATATAGCAATTCTAACGTAGGGTTCGCTCGTAGGCGGCGGGCTGAAGCCACGCGGCTATGGTGTGTCGTCTCCTGGCCGCAGGCTTCAGCCTGCGGATTCGGAGGTCGGTTGTTGAATCCATCGCGTGTCCATCCATCGCCCGCAAACGTACGTACGAGTCATCAACACTATTGTCGGCCCTTCCTCATACGATAGGGTCATCGAACAGCCCGCAAGGGCTATCCAGAGGCTTCTGCGCCATCAGCATGATCAACAATCATCCCCTCGAGTCGATCCCAGCCTTTGTGCTCGGCGTTCTCGATCCCGAGGAATCGCGTGTTGTTGCACAGCATATCGCCATATGTGCAAGGTGCTCTGCTGAGGCCGACTCTTTTCAGAAGAGTATTGCTGTTGATCAGAGCGAACCTCACGTTTCGCTACGCAGCCATGTGAAACACCGCCTCCTGGAGCGGATCGCTGCCGATGATCATCGGCCTCTCCATCGTCGGCTGCCTCCATTGCGGAAACCATTGCAGAAACCGCTGCAAAAACCGCCACGCCGCCGACAGATTGGCGTTCTGGTTAGTTCAGCCGTGATAGTCGTTATGATGCTGGCCCTGATCTGGTTTCGGGGAGAGCCAGCGACTCCCGCGACGGCGCTTTCGAATGATCAGATTCTTGGTGAGCGTGAGATTGCACTTGTGCAGGGCCGCGTCCCTGGTGACAATCGCTTGATCGCGCTGCTGGAGGCCCCGCAAACTGTTGCGCATGATCTGGTGCCCAATTCGCCAGCATCGGAGGCTCGTGCTGCGTTGTATGTTCACATTGGTGATCCACGGGTTGGTATTCTGATCCGCGATCTGCCACCGGCACCGGTTGGCCACACCTACCAACTATGGGTTGCCAATGGTGCTGGGCAGGTATCGTTGGGCATATTTACTGCACGGAGCGATGGAACAACAGAACTGATCGCGCTAGCCCCAGCGCCAGTTGATGCCTATACGGATTTTATGGTGACGGTTGAGCCACATGGAGGTGCTATAACACCAAGTTCGGTGATTGTCTGGCAGGTCAAGTTATAGTACTCGGTTGACTGCCATGTATCCTGTGCGGTATCATACAGGTGTTCGACGTTGACATGCCCACGGGCTGTCGCGACTAGCGTATAAGGAGATGACACCATGGGCAAGATCAGTGGTGCCCTGACATTCTTGTTTGGATTAGCCTTGGGATTGATCGGCGGTGCAGCCCTGATTGCGTATGCCTACCAGGCTGCCGGGTTGTACCCACCCGATGACGCAACGATCAAGTTTATTGCACGTGAGCGTGGCTGGCTACGCGACGACGTCTAAGATCTGGAGCGTTCTATCGATCTTGGGTGCATATAGGATCCTATCCAGATTATGAAACCTGTCAGGTGCGTTGGTAAAGGTTTTACTACGTCCTGATGCGCTTAGTGTCGCACCTGACAGGTTTACGACTCAAATAGGATTGCTATATGCACCCAACCACCGGTGTTCTGGTAATCGCGATTCGCAAGACACAGAGGAGTGCCTTCATGGATCGACCATGGTTCAGTAGCTACGAGCCACGTGTGCCGCACACACTTCAACTCCCCGAAACGACGCTTAACACGTTTCTGGCCGAGAGTGCCCGCAAATACCCCTACAATACAGCGACGAATTTTGTGCTGAGCTATGTTGCTGGCGAACGAATAACTGTTGGCGGCCAGTTAACCTACCTGAAGCTTCAGGAACTTGTTGATCGATTTGCGACAGCACTCTACAGCATTGGCGTGCGTAAGGGTGATCGTGTCGCCTTAATGCTGCCCAATTCGCCGCAGTATGTGATTGCGTTCTTTGCTGCTGCGAAGATCGGTGCAATTCTTGTCAATAATAACCCGACATATACGGCCCGTGAACTCAAGCATCAGCTTACAGACGCAGGCGCAGAAACGATTATTCTGTTAAATTTGTTCTGGCCGCGCCTCAAAGAAGTTTTGAGTGAAACGCCGATCAAACGTGTCATTATTAGCTATATCTATGATACGCTTGGTTTTCCATTCAACCTGCTTGTGAAATCGAAACAGAAAAAGGATCCAGCCTGGGCAGATGTTGGGCCTGGCGATCAGGTGTTGTTCTTCAAAGAGCTATTGCACAAGCATGCGCCGACGCCACCGCCCCAACAGGTTTCGCCAGATGATGTGGCCCTGTTCCAATATACTGGTGGAACGACTGGCCTGCCAAAAGCGGCTATGTTAACCCATCGCAATCTGGTGACGAATACGCTACAGATTGCTTCCTGGCTGACCGATAAGAAACCAGGGCAGGAAAAAGTGATGGCGGCCATCCCATTTTTTCATGTATATGGGATGACGGTTGCCATGATTTTTGCCGTCTCACTTGGATCTGAACTGGTGATTGTGCCAAATCCGCGCCCGATCGAGAATGTGATGAATATTATCCAGAAGGAGCGCTGCACGATCTTTCCTGGCGTTCCAGCCATGTATATTGGGATTGTCAATCATCCCAAGGTTGGGCAGTATGATCTAACCTCGGTGCGGGCGTGTATCAGTGGCTCGGCACCATTGC
Organism: Chloroflexales bacterium; assembly: GCA_038214135.1. Lineage (GTDB taxonomy): Bacteria > Chloroflexota > Chloroflexia > Chloroflexales > Roseiflexaceae > JANLSE01. The sequence continues at coordinate 18,926 of JBBQSD010000093.1, forward strand.
CAATGGAAATCCAGGAGCGTTTTGGTGAAATCACTGGTGGTCGGTTGGTTGAGGGATTTGGCATGACTGAGCTTTCACCAGTCTCACATTCTAATCCGGTCTATGGTACGCGCAAGAAAGGCTCGGTTGGTATCCCATTGCCGGAAACCGATGCCAAGATTGTTGATCTCGATAATGACGCAGATCTGCCCTTTGGAACCGATAAAGAGGGCGAACTGCTTGTGCGTGGCCCACAGGTGATGAAGGGCTATTGGGGCCGTGATGATGAGACAGCCCAGACAATCGATGCCAATGGTTGGCTGCGCACCGGCGATATCTGCAAAGTCGATGCTGATGGCTTTTTCTTTATTGTTGATCGCAAGAAGGACATGATCATCGCTTCGGGCTTTAAAGTCCTGCCACGCGATGTTGAAGAAGTATTATTCCAGCATCCCAAGATCCTTGAGGCAGTGGTGGTGGGCATACCAAATCCCGCCCGCGGCGATGATACCGTGAAGGCGTATATTGTGCCGCAACCAGGCCAGCAACCAACAATCGAGGAACTACGCGATTTCTGCAAGGAGCGCCTGGCACCATTCAAGATCCCGCGTGAATGGGATTTCCGCGATGAACTGCCCAAGACTATGGTTGGCAAAGTGCTGCGGCGCGTTCTGGTTGAGGAAGAGAAGCAGAAACAAAAGGCCATCCCTCCATCCGCAGGTTGATGGATTTTGAGGAAATAATCGGGGGATATAGCATTGCTCATCCATCCGCAGGCTGAAGCCTGCGGCAAGGGGACGCTCAACCTTAGCCGCAGGCTTCAGCCTGCGGGACGCGAATGATATCAGGTAATAGACGTTGCCGATTTCATACACAGAACCAACGCGACTGATCTGCCATGCGTGTGGTAAACCGTTTGAAACGGCGATCTGGACGTTGGTTGATGTTGGTGAGCAGCCAGAATTATATGCTGCGCTGCTGAATGGTTCGCTGAATCTGACCACATGCCCTCACTGTGGCCAGGCCAACCAGGCCAATAGCCCATTGCTCCTGCATGATCCAGCGCTCCGGCGGGTATACTTTGCGGTTCCCGGCAATGCCGATGAGCATATCTGGCGTGAACACGCCCAAACCCTGCTCTATGCGCTGGTTGCTGCGCTGCCGGATGAAGCCCGCCTACCGTATCTTGGCGATGTGCAGATCTCACAGGGGCTCGATGGCCTGCGCCATTCGCTGCTGCGCCGTGGACGCCGCAATCGGCAAGATCCAGCAGCCCGTGGGCGTACCAATGCCGAAAGTACGCCAGTACAAGCCACACCTGTAGCTGCTGCCAACCCCTTGGCATCCTCGCCACTGTTGGATTGGGTTCAGGTGCTGCTGGCCACCGATAGCCCTGCCGAATTTCAGGAAGTTGTTCGCTCATATCCCGAACTGCTGAGCGATGCGGCTGATCGATTGCTTGAGGCATTAGCAGCCGAAGCCAAACGCGCAGGCGAACCTGATGCAGTGCGGGCGATCCAGAAGGTTCGCACGACGCTACAGCAGTTGCGGGCTGGTGGTTTTGACACAACCAGTGTAGTGCTTGCCAAGGATGACATACAGCAGCCAATAATGGATGACACAGCGGCATTGCTGGATGAGGTTGCCGCATCCGAATCGCATCCAATCGCCATGGTATTATCGAATGCCGCCTATCAGGAATTTCTGGCGGCAACATCACCAGAGGATCTCCGCGATGCTGCCCGTGGTCATCCGGCACTGTTGGAACCGGAAACAGATGCGGCAATTGCACAACGGGCCGAGGAGGCGCTTGATAACGGCAATGAGCGGCTGGCTGCCCTGATCGATCAGCGACGCGAGGCATTGGCCGCATTGCAGCAGGAGCTAACCAATGCGGCAGCGCTGCTTGAGGCGGTGAAAGCGTTGTTGGCCGCCGAGAGCGAGGAAGATCTGGCCCGCCTGCTTGGCGAATACCCAGCGCTGCTCACCGCTGCCGCGCAGCAAACACTGATGACACTCGCAGCCGATGCGCGTGCTCGTGATGATGAACACCTCGCCGTCTATGCCGTTGAATGCCGCGCTATGCTGCGCGAAGTCCGGCGTGGGTTAGAGGCGAGTTAGTATACGAAGGATGACGTTATGAACAGCTTTTTTGAATTTGCGCTGCGCCCACGGATACTCTACAAACCAGGCCTGGTGCGCGAGATGTCCAACGAAATAAGTGGCCTGAATGTGCAGCGAGCCTTCATTGTTGCTGATGCTGGTGTTGAGCGAGCGGGATTGCTGGATACGGTACGGGCTGGCCTGGGGAGCAGCGTTGAGTTGTGCGGTGTGTATAGCGATGTTCCCGCCAATTCATCGGTTGCCGCTGTTGAACATGGAGCCGCACTGGCCCGCGAGGCTGGCGCGGATCTGATAATTGCCGTGGGTGGCGGTTCACCAATCGATACGGCCAAGGCCATCCGCATTCTGCTCACCGAGGGCGGCAATCTGCTCGATTATCAGGGCTATAATCTGCTGACTCGCCCGCTCACGCCCATGATTGCGATCCCAACTACTGCCGGAACAGGCAGCGAAGTGACGGCCTGGGCCGTGATTCGGGATGAGGCCAACGATCTGAAGATTGCGTTTTCTAGCCCGTTTCTTGGGCCAGATATGGCCATCCTTGATCCGGAATTGACACTCTCGCTGCCGCCACGGCTTACCGCAGCAACCGGAATGGATGCCCTGACCCACGCGATCGAGTCGTTTGTTGGCCTGAATGCCAACCCGATCACCGATACACTGGGCTTGCAGGCGATCGATATGATCTCGAATAATTTGCGCGCTGCAACCCATACTGGCAACGATATCGAGGCCCGCGGCCAGATGCTGATCGCCTCGTGTATCGCTGGAATTGCCTTTTCAGGCGGCGGTGGTAGCCTGGGGGTTGTGCATGCGCTGGCGCATACGATCGGCGGGCTCTACCAGGTTCATCATGGCACTGCGAATGCTATTCTGCTGCCATATGGCATGCGCTTCAATATGGATACCGTCCCCAATCGCTTCTCACGGATCGCACGGGCAATGGGCGTCAATGCGGGCGGGCGGGCGGAAGATGAAGTCATTGAAGATGGGATCGCCGCAGTTGAGGCGCTGTTGATCGATTGTAATCTGCCATTACGGCTCCGCGATGTTGGCGTCCCACGCGATAACTTCGAGGGCATGGCCGAAACAGCATTGGGCGATCCGGCGATCTATACCAATCCACGAACCGTTACCGTATTAGATGCTCTCGCACTTCTTGATCTGGCATGGTGATCTGCCTGTTTGGTGCGTATCGTTCATGCTTGTGATAGCGTTCTTGTTTATGTGACCATACAAGGCCCACAACCGGAACGCCGTTCTCAGACCACGCTGATCGGGACGGATCGTGGAGCGCGTATGCTCGGGCTGCTGTTTGTTAACGGTACGCTCGCGTTGGCACTGATCGCAATCTACGTACTCCTCCTGGTGGTGATACTACCAGGCGTTGGCGTTGCGTCCCGAAATATTGCTCACTTCCTGGCAACGGTTGGTGTTGCTGTTGCTGGCTGGCCATTGCGCTGGCGCCTCACTCGCCTCTCCAACTATCTGCTCCAGCGTGAATGGCAGGATGCACAGGTCATGCTGCTGGAGATGACCAGCGCGTTGAGTCGGACGATCGAGTTAGAAGCGATTCGAACCTTGCTCGTTGATGATCTGCCTAGCAGGTTACGCCTGAGCGGGGCAACACTCTGGATGCTGGAGCCGCCCGATGATCTCGTGCTTGTTGCGCTTGGTTGTGATCATGTGCTCAAAGGCTATGAACTATTGGCCCATGGTACTAGTGCAAGCCAGGTTGGCCAGGCCAATGGCTACCTCGATATCAGCGCCGATGCGGATCAAGCCTGGGCGAAGCCATTCGTAGCACGCAATGTTCAGCTCGTCTTCCCACTGCTGATCGGTGAGAAACTGATTGGCATCTATGGCTGCGCTGCACCAATGAGTGGCGGCCTGTACCCGCCGCATGTTGTCAATCTGCTGCTCACATTGGCCCCAGCGGCAGCGGGAGCAATCGAAAATGCACGCGCCTATGCCGTTATTGATCGATTGAACAAGCAACTGTACGCACTTGATCGGCTCAAGGATGAATTTATTGAGAGTGTTGGCCACGAGCTGCGAACACCGCTAACCAGCCTGAATCTGGCGACACAGTTGTTGGCTGGCAACCCAAGCCTGGCCAACGAAATGATCGAAATCCTTGGTGAGAATGTTGCTCGGCTGCGCGATCTGATTGATCGGGTGCTCTCCTTCCATGCGGATAAGCCACCAACCACCACCATGACCATGATTGAATTAGGCCCACTGCTACACGAGGTGTTGTCGGTCTTCGATCTGGCCGTTCAGGCCCATGGAATCAAACTAACAGCCACAGCACAGGATGGCCTGTTCGCCCTGGCAGAAGCAGGCAGGCTGCGGCGGGCGATCCACGAGATCGTCGATAACGCAGTTCGCTATGGTGGCAATGGCCAGGTCGTTGTTGCCACCGCACTCCACGATGGCCTGGTTGTTATCAGTGTCAGCGATACGGGCAGCGGTATTCCAGAGGATGAACAACCACAGATGTTTAACCCATTCTATCGTGGCCGCCAGACGCGTGCGATCTCGATGACACCAGGGGTGGGGCTGGGCCTGAGTATCGCTCGCCGTGAGGCAGAGGCAATTGGTGGCCGTGTCTGGCTTGAGCGCACTGGCCCACAGGGAACCACAATCTGCCTCGCACTTCCTGCGGCAATAGCGCAGGAATATGAGCGGGCGGTTGGGGGGTAGGAGAAGGATAAGGGTGCGAGCACGTATAGCTCGTGCTACAGGCATTGCATCAGCCTTCGGATTGCGTTTTCGGCTATCGGCTATGTTCTCGTCAGGTGTTTTGCCAGCCGCTTGCCCAGCCCAACAATTGTGAGCACCGTCGGGCGGGCTAGTGCTTCCGGGAAGACACTCGCATCGCAGACATACAATCCATCCAGTTCTGTCTGTAGCTGCTGATCGACGAGTGTGCCAATGCGGACGGTACTGGCGGGATGGGTGCCACGCAATGCTGTCGCCACCATACTATTCGGTTGGGCACCTGCTTCTTTCAGAATCTTGCGTGCGATCTGCTGGGCCTGCTCAATGCGTTCGCGGTCATCACGCGTGGTTGGCTTGCTGATGCTACGCTGTTGCACCCGCCCAGCCAGATCATCCTTGATCTTGATCATGACGCCAAGCATATTGGCCCATTGTGCCCAGCTTGTGGTATGGGCCAGGCCGGTTTGGGCAACCGCCAATGGGTACATCAGCCAGGGATCGATCAACGTACTCAACAGAAACTCATCATTGGGGCCATGCCATTGCCATGTCATTGGTGGCTCGCTGCCAATCCCTGCTTCGCTGGTGATGCCATAGACCATCAGTGTGCTATCGACGGTCAGCCCCTGGCCGGCATTGGTAAACCCGGATGCCTGCATAATGCGCGGTGTGCCAATGCCGCCCGCCGCCAGGACAACGGTATCGGCAGTGACAAGCAGTGGTTCGCCATTGATCCGCCCCTCCACACCAAGAACTCTGCGTCCATTGCGAACGACACGCGTCACCTGTGCTGCTGTGATCAGGGTTGCCCCTGCTGCAACCGCCTGATCGACATACGAGCCAGCATTCCATTTTGCCCCACAGCGGCAACCAAGCATGCAATTTGCGCTACACGGAAAGGGCGCATTGGCCGCTGGCGACATCAGCTTGAGTTGGGGTTTCCAGGCATAGCCAAGTGCCTGGCCCGCCTCGGCAATGCGGGTCGAGGCGGTACCGCGTAACCCAGCGGGCAATGGCGCAACACTCAGCTCCGCAATGGTTTCAGCAACCTCAGCATGGATATCGATGCCATAGCGCGAGTGTAGCCAATCTGGCGGCAGCGCCGCGCAGCCACAGTACATACTGGTTGCCCCACCGACCATCAGCGGGCGGATGATCTGCATGCCCTCACGAGTGTAGAGTAGGCTCCCATGATCGGCATAGCGAAGCGCGCCAAGATACGTGCCATAATAGAAGCGCTGGCGATGATCGCCGCCGCGCTCAAGGATCATAACTCGTCGGCCACGCCGGGCCATTTCGCGGGCAATGGTCGCGCCGCCCGGCCCAGAACCAACAACAACGATTTCAGTATGGAAGATGTGTGCCATGTCGAAGATATACCATAGTCACGTGCCCTGTGCAAGCCAGAAACGATATTGGGCGAATACAAGATTC
>JBBQSD010000094.1:0-24884 GCA_038214135.1 Chloroflexales bacterium
GCCGTCGCACGTAGGGTGGCGGTTGGCGCACCGGCTACCACCGTCGCGGGGATGCTGGTTAGCGATGGCACCAGTGTCGGGCTTGGCAAACCAGCTGCTGCTGCGGTCTGCTGCGCCGCTACCTGCGTTTGATCCTGGGCAACCTGCTGTGTCTGCTGCACTTGCTGATCTGCGGCCTGCTGGGTCTGCTGTTCTAGAGCCAGAGCAGCATCGCGCTGCTGGCCAAGTACGGCCTGGGTTTGTTGGGCCAGCACCGCCTGCGTCGCCTCAGCGGCGGCACGCTGATCTAGGGGAAGTTTCGCAATCGCCGTTGAGGTCTGGTTGAGTACCTGCCCAACGGCAGTTTCCGTCGCATTCCGCTCACTTGCTGCGGCCTGCGCCGTCTGCGCCACTATCGTGCGTAAATCTGTGCCGGAGCCAACGACCACAGCAGCTCGTTGCGGATTCAACAGCGAGGTAGCAGCTAATCCCAGCCCAACCAGCAATACCACGGCGGCCATTGGGATGGCCCATCCTGGCAGGCGCGCCAAGCGCACAAACTGTGCAACCCCGACAAACGTTGCGTTGCCCTCACTTGGCTGGGCCAGCACCTCAAAACGCCCGGCACGGCTCTTGCCAACCAGTGGCGCATCGCCCTCAATAAACAATGTGGCGTTTTCACTCGCCCCAGGTGCAACGGCAAGCTGTTCGGGTTCGAAGCGATAGCGCAATCCATCATCATCGCGGCCACTCAAGCGGAAGCGTGTCGACGTATTGCCCTCATTGCGCACAGCAACGCGATACTGCCCGCGCCCACGGCCTTCTACCCGCGCTGGCGTGATCACCACCCCGGCCCGCACAAATGGCCGCACCGTCCAGCGACCCAACACCTTGCCGCCCTGCTCCGGGTTCGTTCGCGAACGCGCCCGCACCTCAACCGAATAATCGCCAGCGGCCACATCCGTCGTCTCTGGTACCGTCACCCGTAGCGATACGACCACCTGGCCCCATGGACCGATCTGCTGAGTTGGTGGAAGCTGAACCCATTCTCGCGGGACATTGCCAACGCTCAGCATCAGTTGATCAGCCGCATTACCCATATTCGCCAGCGTGACCTCAATCGTCTCGGTCTTGCCCGGCGTCAACGTCAGCGCCTCCGGCTCGACGACCACCCCGATCTGGCCAGTGGTCACAAACGAGGACGAAAAGTTCAGCCCGCTCATTGAAACACTGGCATGCACGCCACTCGGCAGAATATTGTTGGTTGCGACGGGCAGTGGCGGCGCACCACGCGCTGGAGTCGGACGTGCGGACGTTCGTTCGCCAACGGCTCGTTCGCGCCCGGTTGGTGCATCCAGCCGCAACCAGTACGGCCCAACCCGCACCATTGTGCCCCAAGGCCAATCGACCGATGTTTGCGCTTCCAGGCGCATTCCATCGAGCTCGGTGCCACTGCGCGAACCCAGATCGGTGGCCTGTACACGAGTGCCATCCCAAGTAATCTGCACATGATGACGTGAAACGCTACTGACATCCAGTTGCAGATCATTAGCACTCAGCCGCCCAATGCTGATGCCGCCTGGACGCACTGCCACCACCTGCAACAGCGTGCCGCTCTCATTTAACACCTGAATGCGCGGCAAGGTCGTCTCGCCAACCAGGGTGCGGTTCTCGGGTGCTGAGCCCCTGCTCGTGCCGCCAACAACCGTGCCAAATGACGTTGCCGTTCCCGTTCCGAACAAGGCTACGCTGGCCGCTTCCAGTTCGGGTGCCACCAGGCCGCTGACATCGCGCAGCGCCGCTGCCAGATCGGCCGCATTGACAAAGCGTTCATCTGGCAGTTTCGCCAAACAGCGCAGCACCAAGCCCTCGAGTGCTGCCGGGGTGTCCGGGCGGATGGTACGCAGCGGTGGTGGTGGCACAAAGGTATGCTTGAACACCGCCTCGGTAATGGTCTTGATTTCAAACGGCAACTGGCCAGTCACCAGTTCATACAGAATGATCCCCAGCGCATAGATATCGGCGCGCCCATCGAGATCCTTGCCAGATGCTTGTTCGGGAGCCATATAGGCCAGCGTACCCATGGCCATGCCCGCCTGCGTCGCCACACTCCCACCGGGATCAGCAACGCGAGCCAACCCGAAATCGCCCACCTTCAATATGACACCGCCCGCCGGAGTCCGTTGTAAAAGAAGGTTTTCGGGCTTGATATCACGATGCACCATACCCAGCGCATGGGCGTAGGCGAGGGCATCCGCCGCCTGACGGATCAGATCGAGGCCGCGACCCACCGACCACTGCGGGTCTTTGGCGGTGCCCTGGCTGAGCAGTTCGCGGAAGGTGCCACCAGTGATCAATTCCATCACCAAATAGGCATAGCCGCCCACCTCATCGAAATCAAAGATCTCGACAATGTGCGGATGGCGCAGCGCAGCAGCAGCTCGCGCCTCACGCCGGAAGCGTGCCTGGAAGGAGGGATCCTGGGCCATATGGCTGTGCATCAGCTTGAGCGCCACCTGCCGATCCAACAGGATGTGCCGCGCCCGAAACACCTGGCCCATGCCACCCATGCCCAGCACCGCCTCGATCTGATAATTGCCTATCGTCTCGCCCAGGAGCGATGGCAGCGGTCGTGCATCAGAATCACTCATAGAAGCACCACCCAACGTGACAACATCTGTTATAGAAACTGGATGCCGACAATTATAGCACAGCCGTAGAGGACTGCCTAGTCTGTTGGGAAGCGACTCATAGCTTTCAGCTCTCAGCTCTCAGGAGTTCCGCAGCCATGCTGCCGACGCGCAAGCATGGCTTGCGCACTCCACGTCGGTGGCAGATGCGTAGCTGAAAGCTGGAAGCTAATGGCTGATGGCTCGCTCCCGATGGCTTTGCCTACGGAACATTGTTCAACGTAAATGTTGCCAGCGTTTGGGTTGTGAATACCCGCACCTCATAGCTACCGATAAAGGTGTTGGCCGTCAGTGGCTGCGCGATTGCGATTCCGGCGGAATCCGTGGTCACGAAGATTTGTGGGTTACCACCCGGAAATCTTGCCTCAGCGCTTCCGAATGCAACAACCGTAAAGCCGAGGGAGTATCCCGCAACGGGGGATCCAAACGCATCCTGCGCCCGCACCTGCAGTGGCACCGGAAATGTTGTGTTGATGCTGGTACTCTGATTATTGCCAGCCAGGATCGTAATAGTGCTTGGCGGCCCAGGCGTCGGTACAAGTGTTGGTGTTGCCGATGGAGCCAATGTTGCTGTCACAACCCTTGTTGCTGTCAAACTTGGTATTAGTGTGGCGGTCGGTGGGTTCGTGGCGGTCGGTGGTGGCGTGAGCGTGGCAGTCGGCGGGTTCGTGGCAGTCGCTGGGATAGCCGTCGCTGGAACAGCGGTTGGCGGTGTTGTATTGGTTGGCAGTGCAGTATTGGTTGGCGCATTGAGCGGCACTGATGTGCTTGTTGGCAACAGTACAATCGTGGGCGACGCCTTGATTGTCGCGGTTGCAGCAACGGTGAGCGTCGGAGAGCCCGCTGCTGCCGCTGTTGGCGGCGGCGTCACAGGTACCGTTACTATGGATGTGCCTACACCAGGTGTCCCTGCGCCAGGTGTTGTCTGAGCATCTGGAAGTGCTGTTCCAGCTGTTTGTGTTTGTGCCACCGCCAGAACAAGCTCTGTCGATTGCGCCACAGCCAGGGCTGCCTGCGTTGCCTGGGATGCGTTCAGAGCTGATTGGGTTGCCTGGGCTGCCGCCGCCAGAATCGCCTGCGCCGTCCCACGGGTCGCAATTGGCAATGCAGCTATCGCTGTGGATGTTTGATTCAGCTCAGCGGCAATTGCCGTTGCTGTTGTGTTTGCGAGCGCCTGATTTGCTACAGCCTGAGCCGTGATTGTTGCACGCAGATCGGTTCCTACACCAGCTTGTTGGCCACCCGTACCCACCTGTAATGCCAACACACCAACCAGTACAATAAGCATAAGCGCAGCAGCAGCAATCGCCCAACTCGGCAGGCGTGCCAGCCGTACAAACTGGCCAGCGCCCTCAACCTGCGTTCCAGCTGAACTTCCCTCAGCCTGGGCTTGCACCGCAAACCGGCTGGCCTGTGGGCGGCCAACGAGTGGCGATGGTCCCTCAACCAGCAGGGTTATGCTCTCGCTCGCGCCGGGATCAATCGTAAGTTGTTCTGGCTCGAAGCTGAAGCGCAGCAGGCTTTCATCATCGTGGGCACTCAAGCGGAAGCGCGCCGCCGCATTCCCAGCATTCTGGATTGTCACGCGGAAGCGGCCACGGCCGCGCCCCTCGACCCGTGCTGGTGCAATGGTCAATTCGCTCCGCACAAACGGGCGCACCGTCCAACGCGCCAGTACTTTGCCACCCTGCTCCGGGTTCGTCCGCGAGCGCGCCCGTACTTCAACCGGGTACTCACCAGCGGCAACATCTGCCGCTTCGGGCACCGTGATCATCAACCGCACCTGCGATTGGCCCCAGGCCGCGATCTGTTGGGTTGGTGGCAGTTGCAGCCACGATTCCGGCACGCCAGCAACACTCAGCGCCAGATGATCGGCCGCATTCGACATATTCGCCAGTGTGACATCAAGCGGCGTGGTGCGTCCCGGCGTCAAGGTCAGTGCTTCCGGTTCGACAACCAACCCAACTTCACCGGTGGTCACAAATGAGCGCGAAAAACTGATCGCACCGCTTAACGCCCCGCTCGCCCCAGATGGCAGCACTGGCGGCGCACCCTGGGCTGCCACTGGGCGGGATTCTGGCCCACTGGCCTGGTTGCTGCGGCCGGTTGGCGCATCCAGCCGCAGCCAGTACGAACCGAGATGCAACATCGTGCCCCACGGCCATTCCTGTGGAACTTGTGGGGTGAGCCGCGCACCATTCAATTCGGCTCCACCCCGAGAACCAAGATCGGTGGCCTGTACCCGCGTGCCATCCCAGGTGATCTGCAGATGATGGCGCGAGACCGTTGGCGCATCGAGTTGGACATCATTGGCCGCGACTCGCCCAACACTCATGCCACCAGGCCGCACCGCAACGACCTGCAGCAGCGTACCACTTTCATCAAGCACCTGAATCCGGGGCAGGCTCGTCTCACCAATCAGGCTACGCGCCTCGGGTGCTGGCCCGACACCACCACTGCGTACCTGCGTGCCAACCTGCGTGCCAAGTGATGGCGCAACGATCAGGCTGGCGGCGGCCATATCGGGCAGCACCGCGCCGAGTACCTCGCGCAAGGCCGCCGAGAGATCGGCAGCACTGGCAAAACGCTCATCCGGCGATTTGGCCAGGCAGCGCAGGATCAGCCCCTCCACCGATTCCGGCAGTTCCGGACGCTTGGAACGTGGCGGTGGTGGTGGCGTAAAGGTATGCTTAAAAACGGCTTCGGTGATCGTCTTGATCTGAAAGGGCAACTCTCCCGTCGCCAGTTCATACAGGATCACCCCCAGCGCATAGATGTCGGTTCGGCCATCAAGCTCCTTGCCACCCGCCTGTTCCGGTGCCATATAGGCCAGCGTGCCCATCGCCATCCCGGCTTGGGTGGCAATACTTGCATCAACTTCCGTCACCCGCGCCAGCCCAAAATCGCCAACCTTGACCACCAGTGGCGCACCCGGCGAACTGGATTGCAGCAACAGATTCTCGGGCTTGATATCACGATGCACCATCCCCAGTGCATGGGCATAGGCCAGCGCATCGGCGGCCTGGCGAATGAGATCAAGCCCACGGGCCAGCGACCAGTTCGGATCACGGGCAACCCCATCGCGCAGCAGTTCGCGCATGGTGCCCCCGGTGATCAGCTCCATCACCAGATAGGCATAGCCATCGGCCTCATCGAAATCGAACACTTCCACGATATGCGGATGGCGCAGCGCCGCCACCGCCCGTGCCTCACGCCGAAAGCGCGCCTGGAAGGTGGGATCCTGGGCCATATGCACATGCATGAGCTTGAGCGCAGCAGGCCGATCCAGCAACACATGGCGGGCTTTAAACACCTGGCCCATGCCACCAGCCGCTAGCAGCGACTCAATTTCGTAGTTGCCAATCCGCCGGCCAATCATGCTGCCTGGCGCAGGCGTATTCGCTGGTTCACTCATGACACATTCCTCGTAGATAGCCATCGGCTGTCAGCCATCAGCCATCAGCTTTATCGTTAGCGACCTGAGAGCTGAAAGCTGAGAGCTGTAAGCTAAGAATTAGCCAATCAATAGTCCGCTCCACAAGGCCCAGCGCAGGCTGCGCTCAACGGTTAGTTCGAGCGTACCAGAATCATCCTGATCGACGGGCACAGCTCCCGCTGCAATGAGCGCATCGGCGGCCTGAAGCAGCGCTGATCGATCATTCGTACCATCAAGTAGTTTAATCAATTGGCGCGTCAACAGATCAGGATCGGCATTCTCGTGGTAGAGCGTCGTCAGCGGGCCGGCTGTATCGGCCTGAATGCGAGCCAGCGGCCACGCAATTGGCCGTTCGCTGAGTTTCACAGCAACCAGTGGCGGGCTGGTATAGAAGTTGGCCAGTTGTTCGCTATAGCAAAACGCTGTCAGCAGATCGGTCGCCAATTGCATCGATAGTTCATCACGCGGCCCATGCGCGATACCAGCCTCAGCCAGCCGTGTGATCGCCAGATCAAGCAGTTCCTCAAATGGCACCGCCCGAGGCCAGGCATCAAGCAGCAACACCAAGGCAGCCTTACTAATTGGCGTATCAATCGCCAATGTGGCACCATCACTGCTGCGGTAGCGTGCCACACCACCAGGTTGTAGCACAAGCTCACGCCCCTCAAGTACAGCCCGCGATGTGATCGCCATGCTCGTCAGGTTCGTTGGGCGCAGCACACGTGTGATCGGCACATTATTATGGCACAGCATTGTCTGTCGGAAGGTTCGGCCGCGGAACAGATCCATATATTGCTCAACATCGATCCCAGTGGTTGCCATAGTACGAATATGATCAATAATCGGCTCGGGAATGCCGCGTGGCAGAACCATCGGGAAATTTGATTCAGCCAGATATTGTAGGCCATGCTGCGCTGCATGAGCGGCAAACTCATGGAAATACATCGGCTGATTATGAACCTCCATGATATCGTGCAACAGGATCGGAATATCCGATCCAGCGCGCACCGAATCCAACCGTTCCTTCAGGATCGTGGCCGAGAGTGGCAACACCGCACCGATAATATCGTCCGCACCCCGTTCGACGGCTAACAGATTCAGGAGTTCGCGGGCATGGGCCAAGCGCTGCATTGGATCGGGGATATTGGCCGTCCGGTAGCGCAGCAGTGCCCGAATCGGCTCGAAGATATGCCAACCAGGGTATGCGTTATAGCTCACATAAGCGATGCCATTCGGTGTGAGATTGCTGGCACAGACGCGCAATAGCGCATCGCGAACCACTGGTGGCACCCACGAATAAATGCCATGCGCCAGGATGTAATCGAACTGGCCAAGCTCAGGCCCAATATCAAGAATATCACCCTGCAGCAGAGTGATATTCTTGATCCCCAACTGTGCAATCAGTTCCTTGCCCATCTCGATCTGAACGGATGAGAGATCGATGCCAACAAATCGTGCATCTGGCAGCGTCAGCGCCATTGGAATAAGATTCCCACCATCGGCGCAGCCCAGCTCTAGTACGCGGCATTTCGCAACTGGCACCACCGACACGCTCATCAGAGTCGCAATTGCCACCAGATGATCGGGATGGCTCTGGACATAGGCAAAGCCAGGGTATGGAACCTCATCATAACTGGTGCGCCCAGCTTGGTCGGGCCGGTCAGTCATTGGCATCTATCTCTCTCATGAAGCGCCAAGACACCCCAACACCAACGATAGAGCATCGTCATCGTGTTGCGGTGTCTCAGTACAGTGCCGTACGGCTATTACACAATGGCATTAAGGGACGATCAACCCTAGCCGCAGGCTTCAGCCTGCGGGGCGTGGTTTAGTTTCCAGAGTGATTAGGTGATCTCAATCACATAGCCAGCATGGGCAGGCTTATGAAAACGCACCAGTTCATCAATCAGCGCAGCATCAATCTCGCTCTCGGCAGGGATATGCAACTGCACCCGGAAGATAAATGGGTTTGCAACACTATCACTGATCTCGGGCGTCAGGCCAGTACAGACCTCAATCATCCGCGTTAGGCCATAGCGCGTGCCACGCCAGCGATACAGCTCGGTCGCTTCCGCCAGAAGCCGCCGACGGCGAACCTCTGGCCAATGATTGTTAATCGCTAGGTCAAGCCAGCTCGCCAACCATTCGAGCATCTCTGGCGGGCAGGTATGCGGATCAAAATACATGTTGATATGATCGATCCGCCATTCCTGCGGTTCCCAGATCGTCTCGAAGATCTTCAGATAGCGCCCAAGGAAATCGCTATCCTGGAAGATACCAGGCAAATAGCGCAAATACAAGCTATCCAGGCCCTGCCCTGGTGCGAAATATCGGTATGAATCGCGCGTTGCAAGCTGCCGAACAATCGATTCTAGCTCGGCTACATCGGCCCCACCAGCCAGCACAACACTATCTGTCAAGAGATCTGGCGAATTCAGAACCACAGATGGCTCTTGTTCTGCCACTGGTCGCTCAGAATCTCCTGTCGGCTCACCCGCCTGCAGCCCGGAGATCGTCACCAGGCCCATATCATCCGGTTCTTTATCGTCCTCAACTACCGGATCGGCAAGATAGATCAGAATGAATGGCCCGATGCGGATTTCTTCACCAGGTACTACCTGCCGCGGCTGCTGCGGTAACAGTCTCGTCCCGCCAACAAATGTGCCCCCACTGCTGCCAACATCCGTCACAAAAACGCCATCGGGGCGCACATCCAATTCGGCATGCGCCCGCGAGACGGTCGGCACCTCTAGGATCAGGCCATTATCTGGGTTTCGCCCAATCGTCAGTTTACCCAACGGCAGAGTGCGAGTTTCATCACCCTTCGGGGATCGCACGATCAGTTGTGCCACGCTCATACCCCCGAATCTATGCAACGGTCACAGTATGTTGATACGAGCAAACCAACCCATGGCGCGC
The DNA here is from genome assembly GCA_038214135.1 of Chloroflexales bacterium. Taxonomy (GTDB): domain Bacteria; phylum Chloroflexota; class Chloroflexia; order Chloroflexales; family Roseiflexaceae; genus JANLSE01. The sequence goes on from JBBQSD010000094.1 coordinate 9,025, forward strand.
AACTTCCATACGCGGCCCGACCTGCCTGCGCGTACCGCCACCCGGCTCAACCCGCTCAATCTGAACCGATTCGACAAACTCAACCGCTGGCACACGCTGCATGAGCCCATAGATCTCCGAAACATGCAGATCGCGGCCAAACGGCCAGCCATCACCCTGCGGCCCGCCAATATAGGGGTTGAGATACTCATTCAGCGCTGTTTCTGCCTGCAGCTGAACCTGCGCCGCCAAACCGGGATCGCTACGTTCGCGTAGGCGCAACCGAATACTGACGGATACCCAATACTGCTCAATCTGCTGAACATCAAGGGCAATCCCGAGTGGTCGGCGGGCATCAATATAGTTCAGCACCGCCAATCGTAGATCCGCCGAGAGCGTGATCATTTCGGCAGCAATCCGCCCATGAACATCGTCGGTCTGCGGCAGGACATGCACAAACACCTGGCCTGGCTTTGGATCATTTGGCCCAGGCGGTTGCGCCCCAGGAGCCACACAGCAGGCTCGCGCCACACCAGGCACTTGCTCCGCCAGATACACATAATCTTCAGCGGTCATGGCCCGTATTCGTGTTCGCAACACCTGTGGTGCCCGTAGCTTCGCATCCTCAAGGCTCTGCGGATCGCGCCCACCACCAGCCAACTGCCAATTCGTCACCGAAGAAACATAGGGGATGGATGTCTTGACCACCGATAGCGCCTTTGGTGGCACATTCCCAATCACACCACCGCCAAACTGGTAGCGCGTGAAGGAAAGCATGCTGCCACGCGGCGGGATGGCTCCGAAGCTCTTTAGCCGACCATCCGGTTGCAACAGCGATGGCCCAAAGGTGATCGATCCATCAAGGTTATCCAGAATATAGTGCTGATCCTCCACTCCAGAACCAGCAAAATCGGAAACTTCATTCCAGCGTAATAGTTTGCCAGGCAACGGCGGATCGATCGCTAGGTAATCGCGCTGCGTATCGCGCTCCAGCAATGGCGTATTGAGCAAGCGAAAGACTTGCCCAGCCACACCCTCACTGCGGCCAATGATTTCATTCATCACCGTGACAGCATGGCGTGCGCCTGCTGTTCCGCCACGCGATTCAACCACCAACCCCTTCAGATCTGGCGAAACCTCATAGCCCTGCTCGCCTGGTTTCAGCTCTCGCAGCCGACTGCGCAGCCAGAATGCCGTCACACCCTGGTGCGTCTGTCGGGCCATCGCTGGCAGGCGCAGAATAATTTCGCCAGGCTGATTAAACCCGCCGGTCGTATCGGCTTCACGTTCACAATTGGCCCAGCGCGCCGCCCCACCCTGCCAGACCTGCCATTCGATCGGTGCATCAGTCGGATCGATACCAGCACCACGCGCCTCATCACAATCGATGACCAGCGCCATCACATGGTGGCTGTGATCATTCTCAAGCGCCATATAGAACATATCGCCCGGCAACGGCTGGCGCGGAAACATCGTAACGCGCCCTTCCGCAAGCTGGAACTGGCGAATATCATGGGCGACCCACGGCACGGCTCCGGCGCGCTGCGCGCCAGCACGCGTATAGACACCATTAAGGATCGCTGGCCGAATCACCAGATCTGCCTCGGTGGTAAAAATAATCGCCGGGCTCGTCTCTGTCTGAATGGTAGCAACCTCTGTATCACGCGGAATGGTAACAATATCTGGTTGTGGTGCCGAGAGATAGAACGTCACCGGCGCACGAGCGGCGCGTGGTGGCTCAAGGCGAATGCCCATCATCTCCAGCAATGCCAGGTACACTTTGTCCGGGATCTGATTGACCCGATAGAGCAGCATATCGGTCATCCAGGCGAACAATTCGATCAGCGCAATACCTGGATCACTAACGTTGTGGTCTGTCCACTCTGGGGCATAACGCGGAATGAGGCGCTTGGCCTCATCGACAATATCCTGAAAGTGGCGATCATCGAGGTTTGGCTTTGGTATCGGCATATACTATTCACCCGGAATATGATAGAAGGGAAAAACCAGCGAGCGGCTATCGTGAGTGGCCTTGATGTCGTAGTCAATCGTGATCAACATGCGTTCCTGATTATCTGGATCGATGTCAACCTGGACATCCGTGACTTCAATGCGCGGCTCCCACATTGCAAGCGCCTCACGCACATAGTAGGCTGCCAAACCAGCAGTGGTTGAATCATTGGGAGCGAAAATCAATTCGTGAATCTGGCAGCCAAAGGTTGGCCGCATCACCCGCTGGCCAGGCGGAGTCAATAATATCATCTGTATTGCTTGGTAGATATCGCGTTCATGGCGCGCTAACGCAAAACGTCTGCGCGCATCGAGCTCAACCGGAAAGGCCCATCCGACCCCCAGAAAATCGCTCATAATGCCTCATCGCTATCCGCCGATCATCACCGTTGGAAAACCAAGTACAATCGTACCACCATGGGCAGTCATATCACCCATACGCGCCGCTGGCATCCCACCAATCAATACCGTCATGCTACCTTTGACGATTGTATCTGGCGGCCCGACACACACGGCCATTCCAGTCGCGGTTGCGGCTGGCAAGCCACCGATCAGCACTGTGACAACGCCAGGTGGCATAATCGGCCCACCAACATGCGGCACCACACCAGTCACCATCGGGCAGGTATGCATATCACTCACGCGTGCAGCAGGCGGCATAGGATGCTCCTCTCTACATCTCACCCCGGCCCCTCTCCCAATGGGATAGGGGTGCCCGCAGGGCGGGGTGAGGTATTCTCGCTTAGTTGATCTTCACCAACGAGCCCTGGATCGTCAGGATCGCGGTTGACTTCAGTTCGGTTGGGCCAGTGCCCTGCAACCCAAGCATGCCATTTGATTTCACATCAACCTGGCTATTGCCCTGGATCGAAATAGAGGTATCCGATTTAATCTCCATTCCTGCCGATGCCTGGATGGAAACTTTGCCAGTGGCCTTCATCTTCAGATCACCCTTGGTGTCGACAGAAACGGCATTGCCTTGATCATCGAGCTTGACTGTGCTGTTCGCAGATTTCAGCTCGATCACCTTATCGGTATCGCTCATACGGATCGATAGCCCGCCAGGCGTTTTGATCGTAATCTGCTTCTTGCTATCATCATCCTCGAATGTTAGCTCATGGCCAATGCGGGTTTTGAACCCACGCCAGATCACCTTACCGCCCTTGACAAGCCCGGAAGACTTCTGAAGCGGCGCATCTTTGCCATTCCATAGCCCACCAATAATATAGGCTGAATTGATGTCGCCCTGCTCGAACCCAACCAACACCTCGTCATTCACCTCTGGCAACACCTGAAACCCACGGCCAGCGCCAGCGCCAACACTGACAACCCGCGCCCAATAGCTGCCGTGATCACTACTCAGCGCTGGGAACTTGACCTTCACACGCCCAAGGCTCTTTTCCTTGTCATCGTTATCCGTTACGATGCCAATCAGCAACCCATCGGCTGGCTCACGCTCCTGATGATCCGGCAGCAGCGTACTGAGGAGCGTCGATGGATGCAACCCAGAAATCGTGAAGCGCGTTGTATAGCCCTCTTGTGCATTATAGGTATGCGTTGCACCAGTCACAAAATAGGTGCCGCTGAAGCGATCACCAACCGCTGTGATCTTGACCTGCACACCAGCGACAATCTTTGGATTGCCACCAGCAACACCCTCGGCTTCGATGAACTTGCTGCCAAATCGATCGGCATAACCCTGGGCCAGTTGATTCGCCACTGCCTGTGTGCGAATCGGGCCATTCGATATCAGATATGGCGCTTCCATCGAAAAGGCACTCTTCGACATCTCGCCGCCACTCTTGGAAACACCCACCTTTGGCTTGATCTTACTAGCGGTATCCTTGGCCTTCCCAACCACTTCCTGCTTCTTTTCTGGATCCCAACCGCGAACCGTGACCTCATTCACCTGGCCGATGGTTGACATCCGTGGACGAAATTCAGCAAGCGAATCGCCCCATTTCAGCTCAATTGGTGCCGAAGCCTGGCTTGGTGCCTCAAAATACAACTTTGTTCCATCGACATACAACAAGAAGCCGAGTGCAACAGCTCGGCGTTGCAGCAACGCCAGATTGGTCTCATTCGATTGCAGAACATACTCATGGACTTGCGGAGTTGGGCCAACCTTCGTTGAAAGGCCAACCTCGCCAGCCATTTTCTTCACAAGGTCGCCATCGCTGACATTCTGAAATGAACGCACCTGCCGGCCACGAGCCAGGCGATGCAAGCGATCAAACGCCCGTATATGCAATTTCTGCGTTGTGCTATCGAAATCCGGTTCGAGCTCAACAATCTCGCCATCGAAGATCTCATCGGTGACACCATCTGCCTTGGATTCGATCTTGATTGTTTTGCCTGGCGTAAACTGATCGTCATCGATCCACTTCAGCTTTGGATCATGAACAACAATCGTGGCTACATCAGGCAGATGCAGGCTATTCTCAACCGTCACCTCAAGCAGATCACGGTTGAACTCCTCTGCTGCGGGTGCGCCATTGATCTTGAGGTAGAACTGACCGATCAGCCGTTTTTGTATGGGATCACTCATTTGGGATCACCAGAACGGTTCCAGGAGTCAGCTCACGAACATTCGTTAGCCGGTTCGCATCGGCAATCGAACGCCAAAGGGTTGCATCGCCAAGCTCACGGAACGAAATCAACCCCAATGTATCGCCTGCCTGCACCCGATACATTCGCTCGCCACCAACCCCGCCAGATGTGGGGTTCTGCTTTGGCTGCTCCTTGATATCCTTCACTTCCTGGAAGGTGACATCGAGTGTTGCTCGAACAGGAGTGCCATTCGCAAGAAACAGCGTGAACGTCTGCTTGATTGTCGTAATCACCGCCTCGAACGTCCATGTCGAACCCCAGCTAAACAGCACCCGTGGGGGGTGGCCCTTCTGATTCTTGCGATCCTTGACCTTCTCCTCAACCATCAGCAGTTCCAGGATCTTATTGGTATGCAGGCGAACATCCTTGTTGCCCTTGGCCTCATAGGTATCAAAGAATAGTTGCATCGTCAGAATTTGCGATTTCCCACCACTAAATTCAAGCTGTGGAACATTCTGTGCAGTTGTTTCGCCCTCCTTCCAGGTTGCTTGCTTTGAGAGCGAGTATTCCTTGGGGTTGAACATGCACTTGATCGGCTGACTGCCCGGCTTATCTTTATTTTTGATCGAAGCGATTGCCCGCGAATCATTCTTCATGGTATGCTCCTTCGATAACGGCTACCCGAGTCGGCGGCGCTCCGCCGCTAACCGCTGCTTCAACATGCCATACACCTGGCGTGCCATCGCATCAAGATCCGCTGCTGGTGCAGCTTGCTGCTGTTGCTGAGGCGCTGGTATCGCCTCACCAGATGAAATCTCGCGATCTACTTCGGCCAGATAGGTGGCTGGCACAGCTGGCACCATACTGCTCGTCGGAACTGCCGCTGGCATTGGCAACACCGGAACTGCCTCGCTCGATGGGCCTGTTTCCGGTGCCTGTGATCGCCCGCCAATCCAATCTGGCAGCGGCTCCCAGGGTGCTGGCAGATCACCCCACTCTATCTGATCTGGTTCGGCTTGTGCTGAACGAACATCGCCAAACAGGCTATTCGTATCTGACGAAGCGGCAGCGCGTGGCGTATCGGGTGGGCGTATGCTTGCCGCCGCCGCTACTGGTGCGACGAAACGCCGAGCGGCGCCAAGTGCCTGCTGCTCTGCCGCACGGGCAACCTGTTCCTCACCGGCAGTTGGCGAAACCATGCCCTCAGCAATCGGTGGAACGAACTGTGTATCACCACTGCGCGCCGCATGCGTCAACTCATGCGCCAACAGGCCAAGCGTCTGCGGGCGGCTTTCGTCCTCATGTCCAGGGCCAAGGGCAATCGCATCGCCACTGCTCACCCCTTCTGCCTGAAACGCCTCAGTAATCCGTGCGCCTTCCGCGCCACGGTAGATCCGCACATCATTTGGATCGATGCCAACAATTGGCCGCAGAAAGCGCCGCGTCGATTCGCGTAATGGCGTGGCCTGCGGCAGTTGTGCAGGCGCTCGCGGTGCTTGATGCTGCGTCTGCGGCACCGTTGGAGCGGTTGGCGGGCGAACAACCTGTGCCGCCGCTGGGCGGTTCACATCCTGACGTTGGGTCGCAGTGCTGACTGGCGCATTAGCTGGAGCCACTGGTTGAGCAGATACATCCGGCGCTAATGGCGTCGGCATTGGCAGCGGTTCGGGAGCAGGCTGCGGCTGGCGGCCCCACGATTGCGGGTTCGTCGCCTGGAACAGCAGCTTAGCCCAATCCTGTGGCCCGCGCCCATCCGAATCCTGTAGGATCGTCTCAGGCAGATCTTCCGGTATCGGTGCGACTTTTGGCTGTGGAATCCATGGCCGTGGGTTCAATTGCCGCTCAGCAGATGGCCGCACTGGTTGTGGTACAGGCTGGCGGGCAGATGCAGGAATCTCCTCAAATCGGGATCGGCGGCGGCCCGGTTGTTCAGGCGCTATCGGTGCAGCCGAACTCTCTGCCACTGGTGGTGTACCTAGCGATTGCATGGGATCTGGCACAGCCTGAGTCGAAGCTGGATCTGCTGTGAACTGCGGCACTGAAACCACTGGATCCACAACAGGTGCCTGAGAAACTATCCCAGGCTGAATTTCTGCCTGCGCGATTGGCGGAGAACCTGATTGTTCAGCAGAAGCGATTGTCTGTGTACTGCTCTGCGCATCAACCACAGCTGGATCACCATCTGTGTACGGCGTTGCTGGATCGGCTGGTTGCTGAACCTGGGCATCGCGGCGCAGCACATCTGCCACCCGTTCAACCGAGCGTTGCATCGCCGATACTGCTGGGGTTTGGCTACTGGAAGCTGGGAGAGCCATTCCAGGAGCATTCGTTGGTAGCGGCATTGGCAGTGCAGCAGGAACGCTCAATGGTGAGATTTCTGGCTGTGCGACGCTGGCAGGCAGACCCAATTCAGGTGCAGGCGCATTCGACCCACGCGCCGGTGCCAGTGGAATACCAATCGGAGCAATATCAGCAGTTGGCGCATCAACAATCGGCACGAACGATATTGGCGCAACCGGATTTTCGGCCAGCATAGGCTCATGCAGCGTTCCAACTGATGCAGAACCATCATCGAACGGCATGGTTGCGGCCAGATCAACATCTGCCACGGCTGGTTCAGGTGCAAAAGCTGAATCTCGTTGTGGATCAGCAACCGCAGCATCTGGCTGTGTTTCAGCATTCACATCGCCAACTACATCAGCCGCAGCATCTGGCTGTGTTTCAGCATTCGCGCCACCAAACAGCAGGCGGCCCCATTCCTGTGGCGAACGGGCTGGCGTACTCGTAAAGAGTTCGGCATCCTGAGGCGGCATAAAAGGCGAAGAAGCCTGTTCGGAGGGCCTGTTCGGTTCGTTTGTTGATGATTGAGTTGATGATGATGGCGACGGTGGCGGAATATAGCGCTCACCAGCAGCCTGCGCCAGTGATCGAGCTACTTCCGGCGATACCGGCATCTCAATAATCTGCGCTCGCCGCCGCCTGGCTGGTGGGTTCTGAACATTCGGCGGTGCTACATCCGGGCTGGCTGGCGCTGATCTACCAGGCGTATCTGCTAATGGGGCAAGCTGCCCCGAGGTTGGTGGCGTGGCGATCTGTTCTGGCGGCCTTGTTGGTTCAACCGAGGCAGGCGCAAATGGCGCTTGCTCAGGAACAGCATCCAATGATCGCGCCATGTGCGTCTCGGGCTGTACATCTACCACTGGCAGAATGGGTGGCGCTTGTTGCTGGCCACGCACCGCTGGAGCAGATTGGCTCACCGTTGGCCCAGGGCTCTGTTGTGGGTTGGTGATCGGCGCAGCTTGACGAGGCACTTGTTCCTGGCTACGCGCCATTGGAGCAGTTGGAGAGGCGGCAACTTGGCGCATAGAGGTTACAGGTGATGGTATCACGGTACCTGGGCTATCTGGCATCGGCAATTGGGCTGGTTGGCCTACCACCGGCTCTGGCAATGGCTCTGGTAAGAGTTCTGCCACCGATGGCAACGCCAGATTCGGATCGGCCAGCTCGGTTGTAGCTGTGAATGGTGCGATACCAGGCGCGAACGCAGCCCGATCTGAGCCAAGCGGCTCGGCCAACGGCGTGCCAAACGCACGCACCATGCGCCGCCCGATAACGGTTCGTCGCAGCATGGGCTGGCGGGCAAGCAGCAGTTGGACGACTCGTTGCCGACGATGGAGTCGATCAAGCAGGCGTTGCAGCATCACGATAAACTTACTCCCTTGTGAGTAAATTCTAGCGTCTCAATTGCCAGCGTTTTTCCATCAGCACTAAACTGTGGGCCAACCCACTTGACGGGAAACGCAGCACTAAAATTCCAGCGACACAACTCGGTGCCCTTTGGATCGAACATGAGTACCGTAATCGGGCGACGATCAATCTCTCCACGAACAATCTTCAGATACCATTTCAAAAACTCATTTGATTTTGTCATGCCACGCTTCAGGGTGACATTGCCAACCTTGGTGCGTATCGGCAAACGGTGGACAAACTCATTATTGCCACCCTCTTCATAATCCTGCAGCGTCGTTTCAACCTGTAATCCACTCACCTCGGTAAAGACGGCCTGCGGGATACCACTGATCGAAACATAGAAGCGACAATTTGCTGGCGATTCTTGTGGCATTACGATGACCTCTTCCTACGATTGCCCTGCTGGTTTCCACGAACCTGTGCAAGGCGAATATCAGCCAGCATCAGGCGATACACCTTCTCGGCCAATAGCTTCAGATTGATCGCTGACGCCTGCCCAGCCTGGTTGTCAGATGGCTGTTGCTCATTCTGGTTGGCGTTATCACTCATTGTAGCCCTCCAACAGGTTCAGTGTGAAGCGCGTCTGGCAGGCCGGGCATTGGGTATCGATAAGGCTGGCCTCCATCTCATTCACACGGCTATACAGATCCTGTAAAAAGGCAAAATCAGTTGCAAACAAGCGCTCGATCACCACTGCCCCAACCGAAGGGAGTGTCCCAAGGCTGGTGACGACCCGACCCAACAGGAGGATAATCAGATAGGCTTCGTTGGCTCGCACCCGCTGATCTGCCAGCGGCTCGATTTCATCAAGCGCCATTGCCCGACGCATAATGCCATCACGATGCAGGTTGCCATGCTGATCTATATACCCACACGGTAGGGTAAACTCATATTCCGTTTGTAGCATCATCATCGTTTCATATGAAACCTACCAGGTACGGCCGCACGCCAAAACGCCATCACCAGCCGCACCTGAAAGGTTTACAACTCTAGTAGGACGCTACTTCACGCGCTTGTAGCCCTCGTGAACGATCTCCAACTCCTCAATACCAATTTCGTTATTGGTCGCATTGGCAGTTGGGCCGGTGAGCTTACTCGGCCAGGCATTGGTCAGATCCCAACGGGCAATCTCCTGATTATCGGAGCTGAACATGACGATCGAGCCATGTTTACGCGCCTCGACAATTTTGCCCTCCTCAACCTGCCTGCGCCATGTCCACATGTCCATGGCATCGGTAATACCACGCTTGAGCGTAATATTGTTGTACTTCATTCGGCCAGGGATCTTCTTGAGAATGAATTCGCCCTTTGGCCCGCTGGCCTTCGACTCGACGACTTCGTTCTCGCTTCCAAGGCCAGTGCATTCACGAAACGCACCCTTGACCTGGCCCTGAAACTCAACCCCGAACCACGCAGAAACCAACGGATCTCGCTCGGCCATCGTTGTCTCCTTCGTATTATGCTAGGGCAGTGTAGCGGAAGTGTACCACCGATATGTCATGCTGAGCAACGCGAAGCATCTCTAGTTCATATACGTTCCAGCAGATCCTTCGTTACACTCAGGATGACATAAACCCTGTGGCTATGGAAGCAGACGTGTACGAGAACTACTGTCCACCACCCGAGAACTGGCTAAAGCGGAAGATCACGAACTCAGCTGGCTTGACTGGTGCAATGCCAATCTCGATGATCAACTGGCCACGATCACGCACATCAGGCGGGTTGAGTTCCTCATCACATTTGACATAGAATGCCTCACCTGGTGCGCGGCCAAACAGCATCCCATCGCGCCATACACCCGTCAGGAAGGCACCTACATCACGCCGCACCCGTGCCCACAGATCCGGATCGTTTGGCTCGAACACGACCCACTGTGTACCACCCTCGATCGACTTCTCAACATAGTTGAACAGCCGCCGAACGTTGATATAGCGCCAGGCTGGATCACTCGAAAGTGTTCGTGCCCCCCATACCCGCACGCCACGGCCAGTGAAGGTGCGAATGCAGTTGACACCAATCGGGTTGAGGGTATCCTGCTCACCCTTGGTAATATTAATCACCGGGTTCAGTGCGCCCCGAACCACTTCGTTGGCTGGTGCCTTATGCACACCCCGCTGACTATCGTTGTAGGCATAAACACCAGCCATATGACCACACGGCGGTACGGCTAGTGGCTTACCATCTGGGCCAAGGATTTCAATCCAGGGATAGTACAAGGCCGCGAACTTCGAGTCGTAGTTGGTGTCCTTCTCACGCCACTGCTTGACCTGTTGTGGTGTCAGATCAGGTAGTGGATCGATGATCGCCATCCGATCACCCAGGCGCTCACAATGGTTGATCAATGCCATTTGAACACCCTTGACGCCAGTTGCATCGATCGCGCCTGCCTGATAGGCTGCCATGAGATCTGGAACACAGACCATCGTGACATCTTCGGCAACCTCCATGCCTTCGATACCAGAGCGCTCGCTGACATCGCCAATCAACTGGTTCGACTGAACCTGCAACGCTTTTGGTGCCGGGGAGGCCTTGATCAGGTAGTTGCCAACCTCTGGTGCCCGATCTGCGACTGAGCCAGTCGTCGATGCCTCCGCAACCGTGACCAATTTACTACCCTGGTTAACGGTCTCGACAACATTCTTGGCACCCTTCTTACCAAAACTCACATTCTCGAATGTCTCTTCGACATCGCCCAACTTCACCTTGAGCGTGAATGAGCCTTCTGGTGGCGCTTCGCCAGTTGGTGGAGCAACCTCAATCTGAATATCGCGCTCAGGAGCGCCGCGTGGGGTGACCGTGAGAGAAGGAATGGCTTTCGACGCCTTGGTGGGGATCTGCGCTGTTGCTGGTTTGTCGTCCTTGCCATTGCCAAGCTGTACGCGAGTTACGTAACAGCGCCCACCACCGTTGCCAAAGTAACCATACACCGCGTGTGAGAGGAAGGTGCCAGGCATATGAGGGTTGCGGCGTCCCGACTCATCCAGGCTACCAAAGGCATCAACATATTGTGACCAATTGGTGATCAGTACAGGCTTATTGACAGGGCCTGCCGGCGCAAAGCCGATAAACGCCGCCATGGCCGTCCCAACACCTTCGATTGGCCGCGGGCCAGTATTGACCTCCTCGATGTACACGCCTGGGGAGAGGTACTCGGGCATGGGGAACTCCTTTCGCTCCAGATTTACATATGCGCACGTCCGACGATCGTTCTTCGCTGATATCGTTGTTGGAGTGCAATCCGCACGCAAGGCGGACGATTCGGTCAGCTAATATTCGAGAAGGACACCTCCTTGTCTGGGTTGTCTACTGGCTGTCGATGTAAAGAACGTACATACAGCTGTTTCTGACTCTTCGACATTCGACAGTGACATTATATTTCAGGGGCGTTGCTTCCACAAGATACCAAAATGACCCAACGACAGACGATAACGATTGCGACGCCCCTATATCTGTGGTAGCATAGCGATATTCTCCTGTACAATCTATCGACCATAAGATGTATGTATTAGTTGCCGCGTAGCATATAGATACTGCCGCGACCGCTTGTCTTATTCTTTATAAGGGAGGGGGCATGGACACCCAAGAGCACCGTTCGTCCGAGCGCGCCGATCGCCATGGAGTTCAGATTTCAGCTGGAATGCTGGCGGTTCTGGCGGTGCTCATTGGCGTCATCGGAGTGCTACTAGCTGTCGTTGCCTTTATGGCAGGGACGATGCGAACAAGCGCCAGTAGTGTGCCGCCAGCAGCCATTACAGTTATTGCTGTTTCACCGACTGTAGCACCCACCGAAGCACTGCCTGCGGCTGTGGCTGGCTACCCTGCCCCGGAGGCCCCAACCAATGCGGTTGTTCCAACAGCTGCGGCGGCAAGCCCACCTGTATTTAACCCAGCGCGCCCAACCGCCGCGCAACAGGATCGAACGCTTGCGGCACCTGATGCACCAACGCTGGCTGTACCAGTGATCGCAGCTGCGCCAGCACCGGCTGACTTTCAGCTCGCTCCAGCCAATGCCCAACCAGCGCCCACGCTTGCACCTGCTGCACCAGTTCCAACTGTTGTCGTCCTGCCCACGGTTGCAGCAGTGCCGCTAACAGCGGTGCCGCCACGCAGCGCAGCATCAAATCCAGCATCTGGTGGCGATGATCCAGGTGCGAACCCTGTGCCAGCTCGCCCGCTTGCCCATGTTATCCGTGGTAACACCACCTGGACGGCAGCATCAGGGCCGATTGTGCTGAAAGGCGATCTTCAGATCGAACGCGGCGCATCACTCCTGGTTGGCGAAGGCGTTGAGATTCTGATACCACGCGGCGCATCGTTGGTTATATATGGCAATCTCTACGCGCTTGGATCGAATGCACGGCCCATTCGAATCAGTCAGATCGGGGATGACCGTGGCCAGCGCTGGGGTTCGATTTTTGCGCGGCCCGGCAGTAGCATCGTGTTTAATAATGTCCAGATAAGCGGCGGTGGCACAGGCGGTATTCTGATTGCAGCAGAACTGAGCGATATTAAAATCCGCAGTACCCGCGTCATCGCAAATGGTGGCCAGCTTCGCTTCGTCGATAGCCGCCTGGAACTCCGCGATATCGATATGCGTAACAACGAGATCCCCTATGGTGCTGCCATTGATGCGACATTCTCACGCGGTGGCGCATTTACGCTCACGGGCAGCCGCCTGCAAAGTAATGCACTATCGCCGGGTACAGCGCCAGTTCTGGTAACAAACCAGAGCTTCTCAGAACCTGTCACCCTGGAAATCGTCGGGAATATGTTGGTTGGCCAGGATGGCCCGAACCTGCAACTATTCACCAATGCCCAGATGATGGGCAATGTCACCTGTAACTCGATGATCGCTGGATCAAACGGCCTGAGCCTACGCAGCGACGCACCGCCAAATCTCAGCCCAATGCTCAATATTCGCGATAACGCAATCGAAGCTCATACACCGCCAATCATCGATATCTACCTCGAATATGGGATCGGCCGTGGTGCCACCAGCGATCTGCCACTCGGGATGCTCAACAATTGGTGGGAACTGCCCAATGGCCCATTCGATCCACTACGCAATAACGATGGCCGTGGCGAAGCAGTTGGTAAGAATGTGAATTTTGTCCCCTGGCTTGGCCAACGCCCACCCTGCGCGCCGAAATTGTAGGAGTCAGGAGTCAGGAGTCAGAAGATTCTTTGTCGACACGGTCTGTGGTTCGTGGTTCTCTGGTTCTCGGCCTCGGCTCTTGGTTCGGTAGTTCCGTAGTTCCGTAGTTCTCGGTTTGGGTGCCCTCTGGGCAATTCTTGGTTCTCGGTTCTTGGAGCATCCATCATGCAAATTCGTGAACTCACCGAAGCAGATCTTCCAGCGCTGCTGGAACTATGCCAGGCTACCCTGCCATACGATGCCTTCACGTTGCCTCTGCTGCACCGGCGTGTCTTCGATGACCCTGAACCAGTACCCTCATATCGATTAGCTGCCTATACGGGAATCCGCCTGATTGGCGCTGTGATCGGCCTGCGGCGTGCCGCTGAACAACCACCAGCAGGCGGCATTCTCTTGTTGGTAGTTGCCGCAGACATGCATCGGCAGGGTGTTGCAACGCAACTGCTGGATGAGCTTGAACAGCGCATGCGCGCCGATGGCCTGCATAGCATTTCGCCTGGCGGCAATGGGCCAAACTTCTTCTGGGCCGGCATTGATATGCGCTATACACCAACCTATTGCCTCCTGGTCGAGCGAGGGTATCAGCTCACCGACATTCGAGTGAACCAGAAGGTCGATCTGCGGCATCGGGATTGGAATACAGCAGTTGAGGAAACACGCCTGGCTGAACAGGGTTTCACGATTCGGCGGTTGCAGGCAGATGATCGGGCGGCATTTTCGGAATATATGCGCCAGCATTGGAGCATGAATTGGCACGACGAAGCGCTGATTGCCTATAAGAATACCCCAATCACCGCCTTTGTTGCAACGCACCAGGATGAATTATGTGCATTTGCTGCCTATAATATCGAAGGCTTCGCTGGCCATTTTGGCCCAACCGGCACCAATGAGGCAATGCGTGGCCATGGATTAGGCCGCATCCTGTTCTATAAGTGTATGGCCGATATGCTCGCACAGGGATTAGAACGCGCCGAAGTCGTATGGGTTGGGCCGATCCCGTTCTATACCAAAATTGCCGATGCTATCGTCCATCGCGCCTTTTGGGCAATGAATAAACAACTCTGAACCAAATAGCACGACTCATTGCCGCAGGCTTCAGCCTGCGGGATGTGAATAATTTGATGAATATATAGATGTTCATCAGTCGTTGGGATGTGCTTTTGCGCTTGTCGCCACGCGCCATTTCCCCTATACTATCGCAACTATTCCCCAATGGCATCCTTCTTCAAACACAGATCGGGAGATGAGTGGCATGACCTACGATTTCAGCGAGATGGTTGCTCGACGCAGCAACGGTACCATTAAATGGCAGATGTACGACCCGGATGTCCTACCAATGTGGGTCGCAGATATGGATTTCCCCTCCCCACCTGCAATTGTTGAAGCGCTCCATCAGAACGTCGCAACCGGTGATTTTGGCTATGCCAAGCCTTCAAACGAACTGACCAGCGTCATCTGCGCGCGGCTCGAGCGCCTGTATAACTGGATTGTCACCCCCGAACAGATTATCTTCATTCCCAGTTTGGTAACGGGTATCCATGCCGCATGCCGCGCCATCGGCAAACCAGGCGATGGCGTCCTTATGCAGACTCCTGTGTATCCGCCATTCGTTGGAGCACCACCATACCAAGATAAAACCGCCCAGTTTGCACAACTGGCCGTTACGCACACCGGCAATATGCTTCGCTATGAAATCGACTTCGACGCATTCGAGGCGGCTATTACCGAGAACACATCGCTCTTTCTGCTGTGCAACCCACACAATCCAACTGGCGTCGCCTACAGCCGTGCGGATCAGGTGCGAATGGCAGAGATCTGCGCTCGCCACAATATCGTGATCTGCTCAGATGAAATTCATTGCGATCTGCTGCTTGGCGGAACGAAACATCTGCCCATGGCGTCGATTTCACCCGAGATCGCCGACCAAACGATCACCATGATGGCCCCCAGTAAAACCTTCAATGTCCCTGGACTCAAGGCCAGCTTCGTTGTGATTACAAACGAAGAAATGCGCAAAACGTTTGTTGAACGTACTATGGGAATAGTTCCATGGGTCAACAATCTCGGCCTCGTTGCAATGTTGGCAGCCTATCGGGATTGCAACGATTGGCTGGAAGAACTCAAGGCCTATCTCACAATCAACCGCGATACCTATGTCGCCTATGTCACCGAAAAACTGCCCATGCTGCGCACGACCCAACCCGAGTCAACCTACCTTGGCTGGCTCGATTTCCATGAGGCAGGCATTCCTGGGAATCCATACCAATTCCTGTTAGAAAAAGCCAGGGTTGCATTGGTTGATGGCAAATCATTTGGGCCAGGCGGCGAAAACTTCGCACGGATCAACTTCGCCTGCCCCAGGCCATTACTGCTTGAGGGATTGGATCGAATACGCGGCGTCTTGGAAGATCTCTAG
>JBBQSD010000095.1:0-24687 GCA_038214135.1 Chloroflexales bacterium
CGTGTGTGAGACCTTGACCACGATTGCCCGCGTCCTGGCCACGGGCTGCCGCATGAATACGCGCAAGGCCAAACCCAATACGTATCAATTGTTGCTGGCGGTTGCCGAACATCTCTTACCTTAATGCCTATGGGGCGGTTCGCGAACCGCCCCTACGATGAATCACGCCCCTACGGTTAATGATGGATCACCAACCGCAGCGCAATCCAACGTCACTCATTGCGGCATTGATCGGCCTGTTTGGATTGTCCTGCGCGCTCGTCCTCTGGTTTGCCCCAACTGGCTTTATACCACATATGGAATTGGCCCGTTCGACATGGGAAGCCCAACGGCTGCAGCACTATCAGATAACGGCGCGCTGGACGTATGGCTCGATCATCAATGGCCCGTGGACACTCGACATTCGTGATGAGCGGGTGCTTGGTGGAATGGATACACGTACAGGCCGACCATTAACGCGTTCGGAGCTACTGCTCGCACAACAGAATATGGTGGTCAGTGTTCTGTTCAAGAACCTGGCCGATGAGATTCGCCCATCAATCGCCAACACTCCACGCACCATGCTGGCCCGCACCGTTGCAGTGCTCTCACCCGATATGCGTGATCTGATCGACCGCTGTGCCCCACGATTGCCCAGTGTCGATTACCATCCAACCCTTGGCTACCCAATTGGCATCACCGCCCATGGATCACCCTGCTACCGTGCCAGCGAATGGACCGTGCTAGTGCTGGAACTGCATCCGCTGCCGTGAGTAGTTCAGATCACAATGCCTCAACCGGAAGATGAAGCCACCATGAGTCGAAGAAGCGAGTATGGCGATTGGTGCAGCGCTCTGGCTGTGGTGGCTACGCCCGCACTTCTTTGCCCGCTCGGATGGCCCATCCATCCGGCGTGGGCTGATCGTCCTGCTTAATCAGGTGCCCGCAATCTGTGGGAATGCCATGGCCTGTTCAAAACATGGTATATTCGTAAAAGATAATTTCCGTATCTCCCAACGATAAGAGGATGCGCACATGACAACAAGTGCAATCATTCTGGTTCTGGCAACATTTCTGGCATCAGCTGTCGAGGCTGTTGAGGCGCTGACGGTAGTTCTGGCAATGGGTGTCACACGTGGTTGGCGCTCACCACTGATCGGTGCCGCAGCCGCAACCCTGGCATTGGCGGTGATCATTGCGCTGTTCGGCCCAGCGCTCATGCTCATCCCGATTAACGTTTTGCGCGTGGTCGTTGGAACACTGCTACTAATCTTTGGCTTGCAGTGGCTGCGTAAGGCGATTCTGCGGGCAAGCGGCTTCAAGGCGCAGCGCAATGAAGCAGCCCTCTATGAGGCCGAAATCGAGGAGGCCCGTGCGGCGGAGAAGACGATTCGGGCCGGAATGGATTGGTATGCCTTCACGCTATCATTCAAGGGTGTCTTTCTGGAAGGACTCGAAGTCGCTTTCATCGTGTTAACCTTCGGCACCAACCAGGGAAACATTCCCCTGGCCGCGCTGGGGGCTGGGCTAGCACTGGCATTGGTTGCCATCATCGGTGCCTTGGTGCATCGGCCACTGAGCAATGTACCAGAAAACACCATGAAATTTGCCGTCGGCCTGATGCTGAGCACCTTTGGCATCTTCTGGAGCATTGAAGGCCTTGGCATCGAATGGCCGGGTGAGGATCTCGCTATTCTTGGCATCCTGGGCTTCCTGGCGCTGGTTTCATTTGGCTTTGTGGCACTACTACGACGCATGCACCAACAGCAGGTGCGAATGACGCATCCAGCCACAGTAACAGGAGAATAATCATGCACTACCTGAAGAGCTTTCTGTTGTTCTGGTATGATTTCGTGGTTGGTGACGATTGGATGATTGCGGTGGGTGTGGTTGCTGCGCTGATCATTGCGGCGCTATTGGTTCAGCAAGGCATCCAGGCCTGGTGGCTCATGCCACTTGCTGTCATCGCCATGTTGGCCGCATCACTCTGGCGCGTGGCGCGTACCGCGCACTAGCGCAGGCTGCGTCACTTCATGACAAAGCAAAGACGCTCCAACGGAGCGTCTCTACCATTGCGATTATTCTGACTCTGTACAGCCGCGATGCATCAGAGCTCTGCTGACTCCTAGCCAAACCGACCGCTGATATAATCTTCGGTGCGCTTATCGGATGGATGGGTAAAGAGCTTTTCCGTGCGCTCAAACTCGATCAGCTGCCCTGCACGGGTTGCTGAATCCATGAGCAGGAATGCTGTTTTGTCGGAAACCCGCGCTGCCTGCTGCATGCTATGGGTCACGATCACAATCGTGTATTCGTTACGCAGCTCGTGGATCAGATCCTCAACCTTTAGTGTCGCAACAGGATCGAGTGCAGAGCATGGCTCATCCATAAGAATCACCTCAGGGTCGACAGCAATCGCCCGTGCGATACACAGTCGTTGCTGCTGGCCACCTGAAAGTGCAGCGCCAGATGCCTTATGAATGCGATCCTTGACCTCATCCCATAGTACGGCCTGGCGCAATGCCTTTTCGACCTTCTCATCGAGCACTCTTTTATCGCGCTCGCCATGGACCCGTAGACCATAGGCGACATTCTCGTAGATCGATTTGACGAATGGGTTCGGGCGCTGGAAGACCATGCCAACCCGCTGGCGCAGCTTAACAGGATCGAGTCCGCCACCATACACATTCTCGCCATCGATCAACAACTGGCCTTCACCCCGTGTGCCTGGTGTTCGATCATGCATACGATTCATGGCGCGCAAGAGCGTGCTCTTGCCACATCCCGAAGGGCCGATCAGCGCTGTCACCTGGTTCTGGGCGATCTTCATCGTCACACTACGCAGCGCCTGGAATTTACCATAGAAGAAATTGAAATCAATCGCTTCAATTTTTGTCGTCTGTGTTTGTGTGGCAACATTGCCAACCGAACGAGCATGTGCGGCGGCTGTCGCACCAAAACTACCGACCGACTGGATTTGTTGTTCCATGATGCTCCTCTTTAGCCGACCCGGCCGCTGATATAATCTTCGGTGCGGGAGTCCTGCGGATTCGTGAAGACATCACGCGTCGCCTGGTACTCGACCAATACACCCTGCGGACCATCCTCATTCCGATCAACCATAAAAACAGCGGTCTTATCGGAAATCCGCGCAGCCTGCTGCATGTTATGGGTTACTATTATAATCGTGTATTGGCGGCGCAGATCAACCATCAGTTCCTCGATCTTGAGTGTTGAGATCGGGTCAAGCGCTGAACAGGGTTCGTCAAACAGAATAACATCCGGTGCAATCGCTATTGTCCGTGCAATACTGAGGCGCTGTTGCTGGCCGCCCGAAAGAGCAGAACCAGCATCGGTCAGTTTATCCTTGACTTCATCCCACAGCACAGCTGCACGCAAGCTCTGTTCAACGCGTTCTGCCAGACGCTTTTTATCATTCATGCCACCAAGCCGCAAACCGACTGCCACATTCTCAAAGATCGAGCGTGTTCGTAGGGCAATCGGCTGCTGGAACACCATCCCAATCTTGCGGCGCACGAGTGTTGGGTCGATAGCTGGATCATAGATATTTTCGTCGCCAAGCCGAACCTCACCCTCAGCGCGGGCATTCAGCACCGTCTCGTGCATACGATTAAGGCAGCGCAACACGGTGCTCTTGCCACAACCAGATGGCCCGATGATCGCAGTAATCTTGAGCGGATCAATAACCAGATCGACAGCCTTGACCGCTTGGCGTTTGCCATAGAACGGCTTGAGCTGATTGATTGTCATCGCAGGTGCGCCATTCGGCGCGGAAGCAGTTGCAGTCATAGATACTCCGGTCAACGTCCGCTCAGGCGATTGCGCGTGGCCAAACGCACAGCAATATTGACAACCAGCACAAGCATCATCAAAATAAATGCCGATCCCCAGGCTTGCGTATTCTCACCAGGGAAGGGCGATTCGGTATAGCGATAGGTGATCAGCGGTAAGGCCGCAATTGGCTGGAGTAGATTGAAGCTGATCACATTACTGCCAAGCACGGTCAGAATGAGCGGAGCCGTTTCACCAGCGCCACGGGCAAACGCCAGCATAACGCCGGTCACAATTCCCGAAATGGCCGCCGGAATAACCACCGTGAAGGTCGAATACCAGGTTGGTGCGCCCATCGCAAGTGCGGCTTCACGGGTACTTTCCGGCACCAGCTTGAGCACTTCCTCGGTTGTTCGAGTAATCGTCGGCACCATCAGAAACGTCAGTGCGATAGCGCCAGCCACACCAGAAAACTCTCTGAAAGGAACCACAATCAGAATATAGGCGGTCACACCAACAATGATCGATGGCGCGCCACTCAACAGATCGGTGCAGAAGCGCACAACCGTCGCAATCGTGTTCGAGGGATATTCCGCCAGAAAGACAGCCGCCAAAATACCGATTGGCAGCGAGAACAACAGTGCCGCACCAGTTATCAATAACGTACCGATGATCGCATGTAGAACGCCGCCCTGAGCCTTGGCAGATAGAGCTTCGCCCTTCTGGGTTCCATCAACCGGAGTAACACCTGTTGCACCACCAAGATCGATCCCGGCAAATGGATCAGGCGTGGCATTTGGGTCAACAGGTACTGCTGGATCAGGAGTTGGTAGTGTCACAGCATTGCTTGGGAGCGAGAATCCACCATCACTCATGGCGGGTGGCTCATAGGTTTTGGTAAAGAAATCGATGCTCATGGCACCGCCACCAATGACCGTCACATAACCAATAATTAACACCAGCGGAACAATTGCAATCAGTGTGGCCACAATCGTCAGGCCACGCATGATATAGTCCACAATTTTGCGCTGGCCATAGTTGGCAGGAGCGCTCGAAAGGATACTCATGAACGGCCTCCTTGCGCTGCGCCGCGGTTCACATACCAGATCAACAATCGCGCAATCAGGTTCAGTGCGAATGTAATGGCAAACAGAACGAGTGCAATCGAAACAAGCGCACTCTGATGCAGCGGGCCATTCACATTTGTCAACTCATTGGCAATCAGGGAAGCTGCGGTGACGCCAGGAGCAAATAGTGAATCCTCAATCCGGGTGCTATTGCCAATCAGCATTGTAGCGGCTATCGTCTCACCAAGCGCACGGCCCAAGCCAAGCATAATGCCACCGATAATGCCAGCGCGAGAATATGGTATCACTGCCTGCCAGATGACTTCCCAGCGGGTTGCACCCATAGCCAGGAGCACTTCACGCTGTGTATTTGGCACTAGGCTTAATACATCGCGCGTAATTGCCGCAATTGTTGGCAAAATCATGATCGCCAACACACAACCTGCAACGATGATACCACGGCCTGTCGCAACCGGACCAGCCAACCAGGGAATGCTCTCGCCAAGTGTATCCGAGATCGGTGTGGCAATATAGGTCGTAAAAAAAGGCACAAAGACAATCACGCCCCACACACCGAAAATAACACTGGGGATGGCTGCCAGCAGTTCTACCATAAAGGAGAGCGGGGTCCGCAACTGAACCGGGCAGAGTTCCGCAAGGAAGATACCAATTCCGACTGCAATCGGAGCTGCCAACACAACCGCAATCCCTGCCGAAAATAGCGTACCACGAATAGCAGGCCAGGCTCCAAATGATGCTGGAGCAATATCTGTATCGATCGGACTCCAGTCAGTTCCGAGCAAAAAACCCCAGCCGAACTTCTCGCGGGCCAGAGCCGAGTCGTTAAAAATAACAACGCCAATAGCTACCACCAGGCCGATTACGATAAGGGCAAAAAAGAGCGTAATCCCCCAAAAGATTGCATCGCCGTGCTGCGTTCGGCGTTCGAACCGCTCCCACAGCCCCTCACGAGTTGTCTGTGCCGGTGCCATACGATACTCCCTGTCCGAAACCGCGAGCCGAGAGCCGGGGCTTGACAGCACCCAACCCCCGGCTCACCAATAGTGTATTTTACTTCACTGGGCCGTCGAAAGCCTTCTCGCCATTGACGACGATCTTGCGGAGTTGCTCAATCGACTTCTTGCGAACTGCGTCTGGCAGTGGCGAATAGCCGAGCCGTAATGCTCCACCCTGGCCCTCAGTCAAACCCCAATAGATGAAGTCGGTCAGTGCCTGAGCCTTCCCCAAATCCGTATAGGTCTGCTGATGCACCAGGATGTAGGTGAAGGCCGAAATTGGGTAGCTCTTGGCACCCTTGGCATTGGTGATCGAGACGCGCAGGTCAACTGGAAGTTCGACACCAGCTGCGGCGGCTGAAACATTCTCGAGTGTTGGCGCAACAAAGTTGCCAGCAGGATTCTTGACGAGTGGAACCGGCAGTTTGTTGGCAAGTGCATAGACCAGCTCAACATAGCCGATCGCGCCATCGGTTCGCAGCACCGAGCTTGTCACACCGGCATTGCCTGGAGCGCCAATACCAACTGGCCAGCGAACAGTCGTGCCTGAGCCAATATTGGTCTTCCAATCAGTGCTGACCTTCGCCAGGTAATCTGTCCAGATTGATGTCGTACCTGAGCCATCCGAGCGATACACAACCGTAATCTTGCGCTTTGGTAGTGTTACGCCAGGGTTATCGGCAGCAAGTGCGCTATCATTCCAGTTGGTGATCTTGCCAAGGTAGATAGCTGACAGTGTTTCTGGCGAGAAGCGCAGTTGGGCCGTCACTCCGCCAAGGTTGTAGGTTGGCACAACCGCACCCAACACCGTTGGCACATGCAGTGTGTCAGGAGCTTCAGCCTTGATTCGGGCATCTGAAACAACTGAGTCAGTACCACCGAAATCGGTCAGGTAACGAACGAAATCGGTGATGCCCTGGCCGCTACCAACGCCCTGGTAGCTGATGACGACGCCAGGATTGACATTCTTGTAGACGGCGATCCATGTCTGGTATAGTGGGTTGGGGAAGGTTGCGCCAGAACCCTTCAGGTTTGCGGTCACTTTGCGTGGCTCCCAGGACTGTGCGTTGACTGGTGAAACCAGCAACAACAACGCGAGCAGGCCCGAGATCGCCGCTACGATTGAGCGTGAGGTCAGTTTGCGAAACATGTGCTGCATACTCCTTATCAGAGACGAACATTCCAGAACATAATCGCTTTACGTAGCTTGCAGAGCAATGCATTTGTAATGCTGGCACCGGTAGGCACCCAACACAACAATACACATTTCCTACTGCCAGCAGCGGCATCGCATGATTATTCCCTCTGGTATGATCGTAGAGTAGCCGAGCTAGATTAAGGGTTATAGGGAGTTTTTGTTAAATACTCTTTAAGAGAATCGAGTTTGAGAGAACCGAAAACCGAAAACCAAGAACCGATCCACAGCTACCGCAAAGCAGTACTTTATCCGCAGGTTAACGCAGATTTCGCAGATTATATATCCCAACATCTGCCGATTATGGCAGTGGCGCTTCCAGAAAGAAGTGCGGGATGGCAACATCAAACAATGAGTCGTCCATGCGAATAAACCGATAGGAACCCTCCATCGAGCCACTGCGCGATTTGAGGATGCAAAAACTATGGTACTCATGCACATGCCCAGCAACAAACACTGGCTGTTCGCCAACAACCCCTTCACCGATCACCTCACGATCCTCATCGGCAGAATCGTGGATCAGCCATTGACGTGAAAGCAGCTGGATCTTACGATGGCTGGTATTCTCAATCCGCACAAAATAGGCGAACACATAATGCTGGCGCTCGGGATGTGATTGTTCCGCCAGATACATTGGCCGAACTGATACACGTACGCCCTCAGTTTCCGCACTATAGATCGATCTCCGAACCATAGAGGTCCCTCCAGACGCATCCCTGATACACTGATTGACGATCATCCTATTTGATGCTATTGTACAGGAGATTCTGGCTACCCGCTGCTGATGATCCGGGGATTTCCCGCGCTCAACGCGGGTTTTTTTATGGGTCTGTTGCTCATTTCGGAAAGGGGGATGTGCATGGCACTGTTTGATTTACCATTCGACCAACTGCAACGCTACCAACCCGAGCGCGATGAACCGGCGGATTTCGATGCCTTTTGGCAGCAAACTCTGACAGAGGCACGGAGTTTCCCGCTCGATCCGATCTTCGCACCAGTCGATTATGGCCTCCGCAACTTGGAGAGCTATGATGTCACCTACAATGGCTATGCTGGTCAGCCGATCAAAGCCTGGTTGAACCTGCCACGCCAGCGCAGCGGCGCAATTCCGTGTATCGTTGAGTTTCTTGGCTATGGTGGTGGGCGTAGCTTCCCCACCGATTGGCTAACCTGGGCTAGTGCTGGCTATGCCCATCTGGTGATGGATACCCGCGGCCAGGGTAGCACATGGTCCAAGGGCGATACTGCCGATATTGAACCAGAGGGCAGTAATCCACAGTTCCCAGGATTTATGACCCGTGGTGTACTTAATCCCAAAACCTATTATTATCGGCGGGTGTTCACCGATGCGGTGCGGGCGATTGAAACAGCCCGTAACCACCCAGCCATTGATGGAGCCAGGATTGGCGTTACGGGTGGTAGCCAGGGTGGCGGGATCTCGATTGCTGCTGCAGCACTCGATCCACAGATTCAGGCCGTTATGCCAGATGTGCCGTTTTTGTGTGGCTACAAGCGTGCCACCGAGATAACAGCCTCAAATCCATACGAAGAGATTTCACGCTATTGCCTCGTTCATCGCGATAAAGTGGATCAGGTATTTCAGACGCTTTCCTATTTCGATGGAATCAATCTGGCGGCCCGAATTGAATGCCATGCGCTGTTCTCGGTCGGGTTGATGGACGAAATATGCCCACCCTCAACCGTATATGCTGCCTATAATAACCTGCGTGGGCCGAAGGATATTCGTGTGTATCGCTATAATCACCACGAGGGTGGCGGCCAATTCCAGATGATCGAGAAGATCCGCTTCATTCATTCGCTGTGGGGCGAATAATACGAACCCTGCATGTCATCCTGATTTGATTATTAACATCGGTAGTATCGTGCGTTTGGAGCGCGCAAGCATGGCTTGCGCACTCCACAGATGCAATGGTATGTTCCTAGTATTGCCATAATATGCAAAAACACCTCCTATCGCTATTGCTCCCCACACTCCTGGCCGGATTAGCGGCGTTCGCCTGGTTCGATAACGCCGCTAATCGTGGTATCACCTATCGTATGCCATTGCAAGGCCCCATTCCCTATGCCGATGTCGATCAGCTTGGCGTCAATGCCTATAATATTCAGTTTGAACCGGATCCCGCGAATGTCACAAGAACCCTGGAACTGGCCAGCACGATGGGCGCTCATTATATTCGTATGCAGATGCCATGGGAGGATGTTGAGATCCATGCAAACAACGATTATATGGATCGGCGCAACCCTGGCAGTGTGCGTAGTGCCTGGGAGAAGTACGATTTCCTGTTTGCCGAAATGAAGCGGCTGGAACTGCAACCAATTGTGCGGATTGATCGGCCACCTGTATGGGCCAGAGCCAGAGTCAACGATAGCGAGCGCTTCCAGAATGGCCTGCGTGAAAATAATGCCTCAACCGGCCCGCCAGATAACTACCAGGATTATGCCGATTTTGTGGCCACCGTTGCCGCACGCTACCGTGGTTTGGTGCGCTATATTCAGATCTGGAACGAACCAAACCTAGCCTATGAATGGAACTGGGTTCTGCCCGAACCAGAACGCTTTGCCGAACTGCTCAAGCTAGCAGCGAGTGCTGCACGCCAGGCCAACCCCGATATCGTCATCCTGTTTCCAAGCCTCTCGCCAACCGATGGCCTTGAACCACGGATTGCGCCACTCAGTGAGCTTGAATATCTCGACCGCGTGTACCAGGCTGGTGCGATCTCATCATTCGATATTATGTCAGCTCAGGCATATGGGCTCGGCCAGCCACCAGATGAACATCGCTATGTGCGGCCACGCCTGCTGTGGCAGCGGCCAATTGATACGCGCATCGATGTTTCGCGTGTCGCGTTGCTGCGCGAGGTGATGGTTCGCAATGGCGATGCTGGCAAAGCCGTGTGGATCAGCGAATTTGGGTATGTCAGCGCCCCAGCGGATCTGCAACACAGTTGGGGCACGAGTGTCAGCGAACAACAGAAGGGTGACTATCTCGTCGGCCAGCTCGAACGAGCGCGCCGGGAATGGCCGTGGATGGGCGTGATGAATGTGTGGATGTTGCGCTGGGGTGGTTCTGCTCCCGATCAACGTGATCCAACGGCCTATTTCGCACTTGTTGATCACGACTTCACACCCAAGCCTGCCTATCACACATTGCAGGCATTTGCTCAGCATGGCGCAATTGCTGGGGCAGGGCTGCATGCCTGGAGCCATCCAGCAGTACGCCAGATCGCAGCAGATACCTGGGAGATCCGTTTCACCGGCCAATCATTGGCATTCGTGGAAGTGAATGGCCCGTTTGAGTTCGCCATTGATCAGGGGCCATTCCAAGCGCTTACCCCGCTCATGGAACGCAGCATACGCCCTGTTGCCGAGCAACTTGTGGATGGCGAACATACTGCGATGTTCCGAATGAAGGGCAAACCACCATCCGCCTTTATTGTTGAACGCCAGGCATTACCGGTTGTGTGGGAATTGATCCCGCTGCTACTGGTACTCGGGTTGGCATTGGTATGCGGAAGGCTGCTTCGGCTCGCTTGACAATCGGTACGGATGTGCTATAATTCGCCTACAGAACAAGAGTTCTATACGAGGTGAAGCATGGCACCATTATTGAAGGATTGCGGGCTCGATGGTTGTCTTGGTTCGGTTCAGCATTGCTCGGAGTGCAGCCGTACGACGGTTCATTTCCGCTGGCCGGGTGGTCGCCCTGTGTGTGGCTGGTGCGGGGTGCTTGCCTCGTGGTATGCGAACCATGCGATGCGTCTGCCGCCCACACTGCGTGCTCGGTAACATGCCACATTTCATGTAATCCACACGCTCTACTAAGCTTCTTATAGAAAAACAATTCAGCATCACGCTCTTGTTCTCTTGTTCGGCACCAAAGGAACAAACGAACACGTAGTGCATTGTTCCATGTTTGCTTGTTCTGTCTATTATAGCGAAGTGCAGAAAGGTTGAGCATCGCACTGGAATGCGCAAGCCATGCTTGCGCGAGCGGCAGCATGGCTACCGCACTCCACATGTGCAATGATTCTGCACTTGGCTATAGGGCATAGATTTTCATCGCATGATAAACCTCAGGGCGTCCAACGCTCTGGGGTTTTTGCGTATAAAAAATCATTCATCGCAACTGCAAGATTCCCGACACATCATGCTCTTTGAACAGTATTACGACAACAACATTTGCGCCAGCCATGTTGCTAACCGACGATACCGCCACCTTGTCGCCCAGCTATCGCTTTGAGGTGAGACAGTGATGTACATCCAATCAGATGATGGATTCGAACTCTTCCAGCGTGCAATCGTTGAGCGTGATCAGTCGGCTTGGGCAACAATCCATGCTCGCTATCGGCTGTTGATGATTGCATGGGCACGCCAGAGTAGTGTCTCGCTTTCGGTTTCCGAGCAGTTCGAGGATATCGCCGACCAAGCCTTTGCGCGTGCATGGTCGGCATTGACACCGGGGCGGTTCGCCGAGTTTCCTGGGTTAGCGGCATTGCTTGGCTATTTGCGAAGCTGTGTCACCACCGTGTTGATCGATATCGCCCGTGCCCAATCAACACGCGAACGAACGATTCAAAAATTGAATCTTGGCACTCCGGCAACCCCGGAACAGATCGTGATTGACATGATCGACCAAACAGAGCTGTGGGAGCTTGTCAAGCACATGATCGAGACACCTCAAGAGGCGCTGATTCTGAAGCAGAATATTATCCTTGGCGTGCCGCCACGGGTGTTACTGGCCCGCCATCCAGATCTGTTCCAAACGATCGACGATGTCTATGCGGCAAAGCGTAATTTCACGGGCCGACTCCAGCGTAACCGCGATCTCCAACGCCTCGTCCACGAACTGCGCGAGGAATAACCCGTAATCAAAAGGGCGTATGCAATACGCCCCTCCCATATCCCCGCGTATTGGCGTATGCGCATCCATCGCGTACGGGCGTATCGTATACGCCCCACGCTTACGCCATGGATCGCCACCAACGCCGATCAATCTCGCGCGCATTGGTTGGCGGCCCAACTGTCGCCAGATCCCACGCCAGGCGCACAATCCGTAGCGCCGCATCTGGCCGACCAAGCCGTTGTGCCTGGGCAGCTGTGCGCTCCATCTGTGCCGGGTGAGCCAGCCAATTGTTCACATGCGCCGCCAGCGCTGTTGGATCAGAGATCCATAATCCTGCACCATGCGATTGAACATAGCGCAGATTACCTTCTTCCTGCCCGGGCGGATCGCCATGAATGAGCAGCGGTTTCCCAGCCGCAAGCGCCTCACTGACAGTGACGCCGCCAGCTTTGGTCGCCACAATATCTGCTGCATGCATCATATCGGCCAATGGGACAAACCCATAGATATGGGCTGGGATGCGCCAGTTATGTTCGCGTAGTTGTTCGGCCAACGCCGTATTGGTGCCCGTCACAATTGCGACCTGCAATGGCAGCCGTACACTATCGAGTGCGAGTGCGAGTGCGCCAAGCTGGCCAACTCCAGCACCACCACCCAACAGTAACAGCGTTGGCAGATCCGGGTGCCAGCCCAATTCGCGCCGCAGCGTTGCCGTGTCGGCCCGTGGTGCTGCAAATGATGGGTGGACGGGCAAACCAGTTGTGATCACCTGATCTGGCGACAACCCGCAACGAATGGCCTTGGCTCGCGCTACTGCTGTTGGCACCACGCAATAGTCATCGGTTCGATTAAACCAGACGCTATGAACCGAGCCGAGATCGGTGACAACCGTCATCAGTCCTGGCCGCCGAGGAAACCCGCGTACGACACGAGCAGCGATTGAGGTATAGATCGGGTAGACACTCATCACAAGATCATAGGGTTGCTCGTGCAAGAGATTCGTAATCGCCCGATAGAGCATCTGTCGCACAGTCTGGTGTAACAGGTATGCCACACCAGGCAACTCCGAAATCGTGTAGCTGAGATGGTAGAGAGCTGGCGTCTTCTGCATCTTGCCGACATAGACCTGCTCATAGCGTCGGAGCAGATCTGGCGCACTTGTATGCTGTATTGGATTACGAACCACCACCCGCGCGGCGCTGCCATACATACGCAAAAAAGCGGCCTCGAGTGCGATCGCCGCACTACGGTGGCCACTCCCCGCATCATTGGTAAGCAGCAAAATATCTATTGCTCGCGGCATCGGTACCTCCAAGGGGCCTCAGCCGTCCATACTACTTGGCCTATCCCTATGACGATCATGGCCCAAGGTCGGTTGCAGTAACATAGATAATACATCTGATTCCATGATGCTATTGTACACGCTTTTTGCAAGAACTGTGCCAAGAGAGCCATCATGATATGATGATGGTCGCACATATGATAGATGAGCATAGTACACGGATACACATGAGCATGACGTCCACGATCATTAACGCGCTTGCAGCCTATATTCCACGCGATCGGATCGAGCAGTTCATCCACCCTGAAACAGCTCTCGCCAACGATGGCGTCGCAATGATTGCCGATATTTCTGGGTTTACGCCACTGACCGAGGCGCTCGCTGGGAGCCTCAACGCAGATCGTGGTGCCGAAGAACTGACCGCAGCACTCGACCGGGTGTTTATTCCGCTGGTTGAGGCGATTCATAGCTATCGTGGCAGTGTGCTGAAATTCAGCGGCGATGCGCTGATCGTCTGGTTTGCCCGGCCTGCACGCACCCGGCCAGCCACAAGCATCCGGCGTGCCATTGCAGCGGCCTTGGGTATGCAACAGGTTATGACCCAGTATGGCAGCATTCCAACTCCGATTGGCCCGGTGGTGCTACGCATGAAAATTGGCCTTGCCTATGGGCCGCTACGCCGCTTTGTGCTTGGCCTAACCGAGTATGGCTACGAAGACGTTCCTGGTGGCAACACACTGGAACGGATGTCGGCAGCTGAACATCATGCCGAGCCAGGCGACATTATCGCCGATGAACCGACGATCGCGCTGGTACGCGAGGCGGTGATCATCAGCGCCTGGCGGGGCACATTTGCGCTGATTGGCGGGTTACACCAACAACCGCGCCGCGCTGCATGGCCAGAATTCGCCTGGGGTTCGGCCAGTGAGGCAGCGCTGATCGAGCAGCTTACGCACTATATCCCGCCCCAGATTGCGCGAATCATCATGTCTGGCCGAACCCAGGTCGCCGAGCTCAAGCCAGTTGTCAGCCTGTTTGTACAGTTTCATGGCATTGATTACGATAGTGATCCCCAGATCGCGGAGCGCCTGCAGGCCTATTTTGCACTGGCACAACAGATCGTCGCACGTTATGGCGGGCGGCTCAACCGGTTAATCACCGGGGATAAGGGCAGCCTGTTACATATCATCTTCGGAGCACCAACTGCGATTGAGGAGCGTGAAATCCGTGCCACCCGTTGTGCGCTGGATCTGCAGCGCGAGTGTGGCAGCATGCCATTCATCAGCATGCAACGGATCGGCATGGCCGGTGGGCGGGTTTTTGCTGGGCCAGTTGGCGGGCCAGTGCGGCATGATTATACGACCATGGGCGATGCGATCAACCTCTCGGCACGGCTCATGCAGAACGCTGCCGATAACCAGATTCTGATTGATACAAGCGTTCAGTCACAGCTCAATATTGCATTTACAATCAGCGATCTTGGCCAGATTCGCGTCAAAGGCAAGGCCGAGCCGATCCAGGTTTTTGCAGTGCTGGCCTTTCATGAAACTCTCGCACGCCAGCGTCCGGCACCACAGATCTATGGCCGTGATCAGGAAAGAGCGCAACTGCGCAATCTGCTGGCCAATTTTCAGCAGGGCGGAATTGTCATCCTCACCGGCGAGGTTGGGGTTGGGAAAACAATGATGATTGCTGCCCTACAGGCTGAAGCCAGCACCATTGAAAGCCCACCACGCTGGCTTTCCGCAATCGCACTAGCCTATGGTCAGACACTAAGCGGCTATCTGTTTATTGATATAGTGCGCGAACTACTCGATCTGCAGGCGGGTATGGGGCCAGATGAAGCGCATCTGCGATTGCGTGCGCTATGCATTGAATACTTTGGTACAGCAGAATTGGATGGCAGCTATCCCTACCTGGTGCGCTTCATGTCGCTCCCTCCAGGAAACGAATCGCGTCGCCTGGAAGGCATTTCTGGCGAGAGCCTGCGCTGGCGGATCTTCACCGTCCTGCGTGCATTATTTCGGCAGATTGCTGCCCGCCGCCCGCTCATTCTGGCGCTTGATGATCTGCAATGGGCGGATCCAACATCACTGGAATTGATTGAAGCACTGGTTTCGTTGACAAGGGAAGTGCCAATCACCCTGCTGTTGGCCATGCGCCCGGAACGTGAGAGCCGAGCCTGGGCGCTGCGCCAACAGATACTCGCTCAACCAGATCGGCAGCCTGGTGGACTGGGTGAGCTAACCCTTGGCGATTTTGATAGCACAACGGCCCAGCAGGTCGTACGCCAATTGGCTCCCAATCTCTCAGTGCCAATAGTAGCGCTCGTGGCCGAGAAGAGCGGCGGGAATCCACTGTTTCTTGGCGAACTTGTGCGTGCCCTGATCGCCCGCGGCCCGGATGCAGCGCTGGAAACCGATACGCTGGAAACACTCGGGCTACCCGACACGATCCAGGGGTTATTGTTGGCGCAGATTGATCGACTCGATAGTGAGGCGCATCATCTGCTTCAAATCGCCTCGGTGATTGGGCCGACCTTCCTCACCCAAGTTCTTATATTGATCGCCGATGCTGAACAATCCCTAGAACTACAGCTCGCTGAATTATACAATCAGGATCTCATCCAGCCATATGGCGATAACTTGGATGAACATCGTTTTCGCCATATTCTCGTGCAGGAAAGCGCCTATAGCACGCTACTATACGAACGCCGCAGAGCCTACCATCGCCAGATTGCCCTGGCACTCACCAGGTTATTTCCCGAACGAGCAATTGAACAGGCTGGCCTATTGGCATACCACTATGAGCGTGCCGATGATCTTGAACAAGCTGTGACGTTGCTCATCCGTGCCGCAGATAGCGCTCGCCTGTTGGCCGCAAATACCGAAGCGGAAGCACTCTATCGCCGCGCACTCAACTTGCTTGATCAACTGATTGCGGCAGGTGCCAACGACGACCCGGACCAGCGGGCGCGAATCTACCTCAAACTGGCCCAGGTGCGCTCGAATACTGGGGACTTCGCTGGTGCGCAGGATTATTATGATCAAGCCTTTACGCTGCTAGAAGAGGTTGAAGCCGCCAAACCGCCGGTACAGCGCACTGCCGAGAACCAGCGCCATATTCGGCTAGGCGTGTTTGAACATGGGCCAGCAACGCTCGATCCAGGGTTGCTCAAAAGCAGTGGTGATGCCGAAATCATCAGGGATCTGTTTGAGGGCCTGGTTGAACTTGATACCGATCTGAATGTTATTCCGGCACTGGCCCGCCGCTGGAATGTCGATCAAACAGGCCAGTTGTATCGATTCGAACTGCGGCCAGGGCTGCGATGGAGCGACGGGACTATTCTCACGGCCCATGATGTTGTGTTTGCTTGGCGGCGCAACCTTGACCCTACGACTGGCGCTGGACTGGCAAGCTCACTCTTGATCGTGGAAGGCGGCGAAGCCTTCTACACAGGCGCGAGCAGCGATCCAACAACGATTGGTATACACGCACTCGATGACCAAACACTCGAAGTAACGTTGGCGATGCCGGCCGGCTATTTCTTGTATCTGCTCGATCATCCAATCACCTATCCGCAACCTCGGCATATCTTCGATCAGTATGGAATTGAAAGCTTTACACCACAGAATATCGTCTGTAATGGCGCATTTCGGCTGCAACGCTGGGAATCTGGTGTAGGAATTACCCTAGAACGAAACCCCTTCTATAATGGTTTTTCAGCCGGAAACCTAGATCACATCGAACTCTTCTTTGTTGAACCCCGGTTGCCAACCTATCTCGCCAATACGATTGATCTCTGTCGGATCGAGGATCGCTCCGATATTCCGCAACTGTATCCCGATAACACATCGGTACTTCAGTATTTAGAAACCTATTTTATTGGATTTGCGTGCAGTACCACACTATTTAATCGTACTGAGGCACGGCGCGCATTTGGGCAAAGTATCGACCGCAATGATCTTGTGCAGCAGATCTGGTCTGGCGTCCAAAAGCCAGCAACTGGGGGGATTGTGCCGCCAGGCATGCCAGGCCATACACCAGAAATCGGCCTGGCCTTCGATCCAGAAGCGGCCCGCCAAGCGCTTTCGTATCTACTCGATCAGCCTGACCAACCGCATCAGCCAATCCGCCTGGCGGCCTTACCTGGTACAAAAACCATGCCAGAATATTTGCAAGCGAGCTGGCTGCAACACCTCAACATAGCAGTTGAGATCATCAAGGATCTGCCTGTTGATGCAATCCTTCACCAATTGCGCCAGGGTGATATTCACATGGCCCTAATGGGCTATGATGCCGAATACCCCGACCCTGGCACGATACTGCGGGTTGTGTTTCACAGCAATGGCTCGCTGAACTACTTTAATTGGCGCAACGCTGAATTTGATCATCTCGTTGATCAGGCAGCCACGCTCGCCAACAAGCCCGCCCAACTAGAACTGTATCATCAAGCAGATCGGCTGCTGGTCGTCGATCATGTTGCGGTGGTGCCATTGTTTTATCACCAATCGTACCTGCTGTTACGATCCAACTTCCGCTTCGCCGAGCCAAGCCGAATCATTCGTGGCGGCAATTTTCGGCTAAAGTATATTATTCAAGAGGAGTAACTATATTCTAGGGCGGTGTGGCTGCGCCACACCGCCCTAGAAAAGGGAGATTTCTGAGGACCTGTGGCCCTCAAACTCCCACCAATCGGCCAACGGCCACTAGGCGCGACTTTAGTCGCCCGCACCATCCTATGGCAGCTTCAGGCAATTCCCGCTCCCCTGGATAACCGAATGATCCGTATTTGCCACCAGAATACACAAACTGGTTGCACCGGCTGGCCGATCACCAACACCATAGCTCGTGAATGGGCTGCTGCCGCCATACACGAACCATGGCCCACTGCCTGGCATGCCAGCTTGGCTCGGCGCCACGGTATCAAAGAAGAAGTGTACGTGTGTGCCTGGTAACTGAGCAGTAAAACCCACCGTCGCATAATCAACCGAATAGGAATTGCCAGTACGGGTGATGCGATTCATCTGCGCCCCTGGTGTCCTGCTACTTATAAATGATGGCAGCGCTGCGGTTCTATTCAGCACCCGAACCGTCACATTTGGTCCAACCGAGATATCGGCGTTGGTTGGTGCGCTATTGCTCGAAAAGCGGGTGTTGATAATCCAGACCTCTGCTGGGCCAGTTGCGTTCGTGCCGCGTTCGATCCGTAGCCCGCCGCCATTTGTTGTCGCACTATTGCCGCTAAACAGGCTATCGGTGATCGTCACATAGCCACTATAGATGATAATCTTGCCACCACCACCACTGCCGCTGGTTGCCTGATTATTCGTGACCTGCACCCGGTTCATGGTGAGCTGGCTATTGCCACGCACAGTAATACTGAAGCCGCCGCCATCAATCGCTTTCTGATTGGTGAACTGGCTGTCGCTGATCGCTACCCGCGAGCTATTATTGACATCCAGAAACAATCCGCCACCACTGCCACTCACCGAAGCATCCGAGAATTGGCGCTCAATAAAGCCAACCTGATTAAAGCGCAGATTCACGCCGCTCAGATTTTGCCCGGAAATCCCGCCACCATTAATCGCTTGGCCATCGGCCACCTGCATATCGGTTGCGTAGAACTGCAGGTTCTTCACCACGGGATCAATCGTTAACACAGGGCCGCTAAAACCATTCAATGCCGAACGCTTTGATGGGCCGCCATAGCCAAATCCAGCGGCGAGCATGTCTGCTGCGGTAGTATAGTTCTGGTTGTTGTTGGTGCATCCATTTGTCGGCGGCAACCAGCCACCTTCAATGATAATATTCTTTCTAATCGTGGCACCCTCAGCATTGAAGCCCTGGCCACCATCAAACATCGTCGCAATCGCATCACCATCCTGAGCATTATCGATCGAGACCTTTGGCTGGCCGCATCCACCAGCACCATTTGAGCTGAAACCAGCCTCAGCCGAGATAGTCCAGACCAGCATCATGCTCAGGCTGATCAATAACCCACGTGCGCCCAGACGGTCGCGCATACGGTTTCTGGATTGTGTGCGATTCATTGCACGCTCCTTATAGTTGCAATCAAGGAACCTATTATAGACTCATTGCAGCAGCTAATACTACCGTCTGAAAGTGGATATCGACTGAATCAACGATATTGCGAGCATAACCACCAGCCATCGTAATTGCAACCGGCAGGCCTGCTGCACGGCAGGCTTCGAGAACCATACGGTCGCGATCAAGTAAGCCAGCCTTGGTCAGGCTAAGGCGGCCAAGCGCATCATCTTGATATGGATCAGCGCCAGCCAGGTAGATCGCCAGATCAGCGTGTGAGCGCTCAATCGCCTCGGCTAACCCGCCATCGAGTGCCGCAAGATACGCATCATCGCCAGTACCATCATCGAGGGCAATATCGAGATCGCTATGTTCTTTATGAAACGGATAGTTCTTTGCGCCATGGATCGAAAACGTGAAGATGCTCTCGTCTTCCGTAGCGATGGCAGCCGTTCCATTGCCCTGATGCACATCCAGATCAATCACGACAACACGCCGCGCTAATCCATCTACTTGCATCGTTCGCGCCGCCACCATGCTATCGTTGAACACACAATACCCTTCACCATGGTTGGCATAGGCATGATGCGTGCCACCGACGAGGTTCACGGCGATTCCATCGATCAGGGCTGCACGGCATGCCGCGATTGTTGCACCAACCGAGCGGCGGGAGCGCTCGACCATCTGTGTGCTCCAGGGGAAGCCAATCCGGCGCATCTCTGTAGGGGACATCGCACCCGTTTGCATGCGCTGAATGTAATCGGCGGTATGCACCCGGCCCAACTGGAGATCATCGGCTGGCTCAGGCAGCGACAACACGCCAAGGTTGGCCGACGCCACTCGTTCACGCAGCAGCGGGTATTTCTGAACGGGGAAGCGATGGCCTACTGGTAATGGGAGGGTGTATTGGTCGATCCGAAAGATATTTAGCATGAAGAACCGAGAATTGTCCGCAGATTATGCAGATGACGCAGATTTATGAACGAAACCAAGAACCAAGAACCAAGAACCAGGAGAGACGCGAGGCCTCGCGTCTGGAACATGCCACCAACACAAATCGATCACAGCCGTGGCATGACCAACGGACGTTGACGAACAACTGACATCACTTACCGGTCGGGTACCAGACCCAAAGGGTACCCCGGTGCCGTAGCGCCTGCCCGCTCGGAAGGTGCCGGAAACCGGGTGCCCTCTCTGGGCGGGAACGGTTTCTGGCGAAAGAGAGGCGGCATTCCGCACCAGTAACGGTTTCTGGCGAAACAGACAGCCGCATCTGAACGAACCAGAATATCCTCAGCGCGTGCGCCGACGCTGCCGCTGACGGTTAAATGGTGCCGATGGCGAGCGATCAGACGGCGAATCATTACGCTGGCCGTTCATTGGTGGCGAGCCATTGCGTTGGCCATTCATTGGTGATGAGCCATTGCGTTGGCCATTCATTGGTGATGAGCCATTACGCTGACCATTCATTGGTGATGAGCCATTACGCTGGCCATTCATTAATTGTGAGGGCCGCCGAGAAGATTGGAAGCGACCAGCAGTATTCGAGCGCTGAACATGTGCCGTTCTCGAGCGGCTTGTATTTGGGCGATCCCGCCGATCATAGCGATTATTGCGCGGTTGTTGATCCCGCCGATCACGAGTATCGCGCAGATTGAGCAAACTCTGGCTCTGATCATCGATGAGATCTGGCAATTCAACAGCAGGCCGGAGTGGCACAGGAGCAGGCTGAACAACGGGTGGCGGAGTCACCACTGGCACGAGGAAGTGCAAGACAATTGGATCATCGCTCGATTTAAATTCTAGTTGTAATGCAGGCTTGCGGCGCGCTGCCGCTGCTTTCAAGCGTGCGATCACCGTCTGGCGGCGTTCATCTGGCTCGAGCTCAAGTTCAATATTATCACCCTCGGTGAGATCGCGCACAAGATCATCATATAGCTCAGCAATCGCTTTACGCGAACTTACCGAATGCCCCTCTACTGCATCAATCTCTTCGGGTGACATCTTACGAAAGCTTGGCATCATTCACTCGCTTCAGCAACATTGCGCAGTGGTTCAGCATACTCCATGAATGCTGCTTCTTCATTCTGCGACACTGCGAATAAACATTTCATTGTCTGTGTCCATATTATAACATGGTCTGTGGCTGCATTTGATTTGGCTTAATAGTGCGACATACGGTTGTTCTATAGATAGCTATAGACGGCGCAAAAGGGCTATGAGTGCAGGGCGTAGGCAACGCCTGTTGGTATTATACTGAAGCCCTATGCAGAAGTGTTTGCCTTGACACGCACCACTCGTATGCTATAATCGAAGAACCCTTTCAAGTGAGATTAATTGCGCCCTCTGCAAGCGCTTAGTGCTAGGACTGTGCTACCGTGAGACGATTGCACATCTGGTCCCGAATCCGTGCGCTATTGCTTGCGCTGACGTTGACGATAACCAGCATTCTCGTACCCCAGCGCATCCATGCAGCTGGTGAGATCAGTTGGAGTGTCGCCCAGATCCCCCTGACCCAGACATTGCAGACACCACTCAAAACCAGTATTACTACAACGTCGATCACACTCACAAACGCCGCTGCACCAACCGGGCGTCCAGGGACGTACCGAATTACCTTTCCCAACCTCCCTGGCGGATGGACAGGCACCACAACGCTTCAGAATCCGTTTCAACTGGCGGCTGGGCAGGCAGTTGCGCTAAGCATCAAGATCGACATTCCGGATAACGCGACACCAGGAAAATATGTTATCACCATCCGAGTGGCTGGTGATGATACGACGACCGCTGGTGTTTCTGCAGATACATTCATTGATCTGAATTTGAACCCGCCCGGTACCCCGCCCGTGCTTACCGGTACCTGCCCCGAGCCATCTGATCCGGGCGGCGATCAGGGCGGTGCAACCCTGATCCTCGTTGATAAAGAAGAGGGCCATGGCATATGTAACCGTGGCGATGAGGATTGGTATAAGTTTGGTGCGTTGGGTGGCAAATACTATACTATCGATATCACTACGATGGACAAAGGGCTCGATCTTGCGCTGGAATTGTATGATGAGAACGGGAAGTTAATCGATGCTGACGATGATTTCCCGCGAACCGAAGATCCAACGCAATTACAGCAAAACTCGCGCCCGAAAATCCAATCGTTTCGAGCACCAGTCAGCGGGTTCTATTACTTCCGGGTGCGCGATACGCTTGGGCTTGGTGGCGCTAACCTCACCTATCGTGTTGTGGTCAATGGCGAAGGGTATGGCAACCTGAACCCGCCGCCGGTTGCCTCGCTCTGCAACGATCTCTACGAGCCGGATGGGTTACCCGAGCAGGCCTCGACAATCAAGCCAAACGATACGCAGAAGACCCATCGGTTGTGCCCTGCCGGTGATGCCGATTGGATCAAGTTCTTTGCGCTGGCTGGTTATACCTACTTCATCTATACCGACTCGCGTGATAATGGCGCGCCAATTCCTGGTGCAGATCCGATCATGTTCTTGTTTAATCGCGATGGCCAGACGCTGATTGATTTCAATAATAATATTATTGGTGGCACAAGCTTGGATGCATCTGTCACCTTCCGCCCATCGGCTGATGGTATCTATTTCATCCAGATCAAGAATGTTGGCGATATTGGCGATATCAAGATCGTCTATAGCCTTACCGTTAAAGCCTGCCCACCGGAACAGCTGGAATGTGGCCCGCCCGATATCGTCAAGCCGAAACCAGCGCCAGGGCAACCATTGGCTGGAGTTCCTGGCAGTGGGGTAGGCGCGCAGCAACCAGCACCTGTGCCGCAGGCACCACCTCAATTCCTTGATGCAACTGTTCCTGGTGCTAAACGCTCACAGATAACGCTGTCACCAAGTACGCAGACAACCTTTGAACCAACGACACTGGCAAATACTCCGTCCGTTCAGCCGGTGAATGTCTCCGACCCAGCATTCGAGCAACTCTGGCAGCGCAGCGATCTGCCGATTATCCGGCAGCGCATTACGCGAGGCTGGCTGTGGGGGCCAACAGTTCGGCTTGCGCGAACAGAGAGTTATGCCCAGGCCAATGGGGGCTTACGCCAGGTGATGTATTTCGATAAAGGCCGCATGGAACTGAACAATCCTGCCGGAGATCGGAAATCAAACTGGTTTGTGAGTTCTGGCTTACTGGTACAAGAATTGATCAGCGGCCAGATACAGCTCGGTACTGCCGAATATGCAGCTCGTGGTTCTGCCGATCTTGCGATGGTTGGCGATATCAATGATCCGAGCGCGCCTACCTATGCGAGTTTGGCTGGGTTAACTGGCCGCGCCACTGATCGTACCGGGCAATCGGTTGACGAAACGCTCAATCGCGCTGGGCAAATTGGTTCCTATACTGGCTCAACTAGCGGCGACATGCGCTTCACGCATTTTGTTGGCGAAACCAGCCATAATATCCCGGCAGTCTTCTGGAATTACCTCAACTCGAGTGGAACAGTCTATACATCGAATAGCTACTATAACGATAAGCTGTTCGATTGGGTTGCAACTGTTGGCTACCCATTGAGTGAACCATACTGGACGCGTGTGCGGGTTGGCGGGATCGAGCGCGATGTGCTTGTTCAGGCATTCGAGCGACGCGTGCTAACATACACACCCGATAATGATCCAAACTGGCGCGTCCAGCTTGGCAATGTGGGCCGCCACTACTATCTGTGGCGCTATGGCGAAGAATTGCCAGGGTAAGAGGTTTACTCCACAACAAGACCCCAGGGATCAATTGATCCCTGGGGTCTTGTTATGTGAAGGGTATAATGCGCTTGTTCCCCCTCACCCCTGCCCTCTCCCACGCCGAGGAGAGGAGTGAGGGCCAAACCACCCCTACGGCAGGAATGGCACTGCCGGGCCAACCGTTGGTGTTAAATTGGCTGGCAGCACCGTACATATGATATTCACTGGTGTGCCGATGGTGTTCGCTGGTACGACAACGGGATCATTGTTGTCCAATCGGAAGGTTTGGATGAGAAATGGCCGATCACTCAGCCGCTGGCGTACGGTCACTGGGTAGGTGCCTGGGCGTTCCTTACCAATCAACAGGCTGGTCTGGAAGCGTCCATCGGGGGCCACGCTCCCACCCGCAACCGCTCGGCGGCCAAAGAACAGCAGGTAGGGTTCGCGCGCTGGGCCAGAACCAGTAATAATCACCCGTACCCCTGCACGGCAATCATTGATCGTGAGTAGCTGCCCAATCGGCGCTGCCGTGGCAGTTGGTGGGAGAGTCGGTTGTGGTGCTGCCGTTGGAGGTGGCACATCTGTGGGCACAGCGGTTGGTGGCAGTGGCGGCAATGGCGTCAATGTTGGCACGGGCGTCAGCGTTGGCGGTACGGGTGTCAGCGTTGGCAGCGGTGTTGGCGATAGCACAAACACAGTCGCCACCGCAGTTCGTTGCACTCCAAACAAGGTCGATGCCTCAAC
>JBBQSD010000096.1:0-24335 GCA_038214135.1 Chloroflexales bacterium
GCAAACAACGCGGTAATTTTCTCGTCATGGACACCGATAGACAATGCATGTAGGTGCGAACCTTGTGTTCGCCCGCAGCGATGGGCCATGGACACCGATAGACAATGCATGTAGGGGCGCAGCAGGCACACCCAAATGCAGCGTTTGTGCTGAGATCCGGGTACCTGCTGCGCCCCACCCCCACATATCTCTGCTTTGACGCACCGTCGCTGTCGTGGTATCCTTCCTTGACCACAATGCAACACAACAGAATGCAACACTAGGGAGCATCGCATGACCGAAGCTGTGCGTGAGATCTATTGGAATATCGGCGAACTGTATGGTGCGACGACTCTCTACCTAACGGCGATGATTGCCCTGGCAACGATGACGTTTGGTATCCTGCGTGATATTAACCGCTGGCGGGCTGGCCGCCCCGATGCGCGCATCGGCCAATTGCCAGCCCGCATCATCGAATCGCTCAGTCAGGTGTTTGGCCAGAAACGGGTTCTCCGCGACCGCAAGCCGGGATCGATGCATGCTCTGATCTTCTTTGGCTTCCTGGCACTCTTTATTGGCACGGATATTATTGCTGTCGAGGAAGATTTTACTGTCCCACTGATTGGCCCAGATGCTGGCCGAATCCTGGTCGGTGGCTTCTACCAGAACTATGAGTTCATCCTCGATGCGATGGGCTTGGTGTTCCTGGCCGGGTTAATCTGGGCAGCAATCCGCCGCTTCCGCACCAAACCGGATCGGCTACACACCCGTGGCAGCGATACGTGGGTGCTTGTCACGCTGCTGTTTCTTGGCGGCAGCGGGTATCTGTTGGAAGGACTGCGCCTGGCCAACCAAACAATTGCTGGCGTTGAGGTGTATACCCAATCCTGGGCGATCAATTCGTTTGTTGGCTACACCCTAGCAACCATCTTCCGAGCGATTGGCCTCGGTGGTGGTTCTGGTATCGCACTCGGCGCACACGCCATTCTGTGGTATTCGCATATGCTTGTGACGTTTGCTTTTGTGGCATCGATCCCGCTATCGAAATACCGCCACATGCTCTATACGCCACTCAATACGCTGTTCCGTGATATGCAGCCAAAAGGTGCATTGGCGCTTATTCCCGATCTTGATGCCGAAATCGAGAAGGACGAACCCCAACTTGGCGTTGCATCGCTGATGGATCTAACCTGGAAACAGCGCCTTGATCTCGATGCCTGTATGAGCTGTGGCCGCTGCCAATCCAAATGCCCGGCCTATGCATCTGGCTCACAACTCTCGCCTAAATTCCTGATCACAAAACTAGCCGATCTGCAGCGCGGCGAGCCGAGTTTACTACGTGATGGATCGAAAATGGCGTTGGATGGCGTGAGCTACCCGCCGTCCAGTGGCAACTCGATTATCGACTCGATTCGCTCGCTGACACAGCAGACCGATCCGGCGATCAATACCGTTCCGCTGTATGAACATGGGCTATTCACCGAAAATGAACTATGGGCCTGCACCACCTGTGGGGCCTGTATGGAAGAATGCCCGGCCATGATCGAACATGTCGACCTGATCGTCGATATGCGCCGTAACCTGACTATGATCCAGAGCGAGGTACCAAGCGGTGTCAAGCGTGTGCTGGAAGGGATTGAGCGGCAGGGCAACCCCTGGCGGCTTCCGGCCCGCGAACGGATGGCATGGGCAGCCGGCTTGGATGTTCCGACCATGGCCGAGAAGGAACATGTCGATGTTCTGTACTGGGTTGGCTGTGCGCCAAGCTACGATGACCGCTCGAAGAAAGTTGCTCGCACAATGATCGAATTGTTCCAGCGTGCTGGAATCGATTATGCCGTTCTGGCCGAAGAAGAGACGTGTACCGGCGATCCAGCCCGCCGCATGGGCGAGGAATTGCTCTACCAACAACAGGCACAGCAGAATGTGGGCACCCTTGGCCAGTATACATTCAAGCGCCTAGTAACAACCTGCGCCCACTGTTATAACACGATCAAGAATGAATATCCCCAATTTGGCGGCAAGGCCGGCATTGATTATGAGGTCATTCACCATACGGAATTCCTGGCCCAGATCGTCGCCGAGGGTAAACTAACGCCAACCGAGCGTGTTGAGCAGCGGGTTGTCTATCACGATCCATGCTATATCGGGCGCTACAATGGTGTCTACGAGCCGCCACGCAGCGTGCTGCAGGCAATTCCAGGGCTAGAACTGGTTGAGGCTCCCGAACTCAATCGCCAGCGGGCCATGTGCTGCGGCGGTGGCGGCGGGAATGCCTGGTTGGAGGGTTGGGGCAACAAGAATGTGAATGTCATCCGGCTCGAACAACTACGCAAGGCCGAACCGGAGATAATTGCAGTGGCCTGCCCATTCTGCATGGTGATGTTTGAGGATGCTACCAAGAACACCGGCGTTGATCAAACCATCGCACGGCGTGATGTGGCCGAACTCCTCCTCCAATCATTGCCAGCCAACGATACAAGGGCAAATGGCACTTCGTAGAATGCCGTATAAGTAACGGGCCAAACACTATGCAGATTGCGGTGCTGCCCGCCGAAAAAAGCCACTCGCTCTTGCTGAGATTGATGCAGTTCTATCTCTATGATCTCAGCGAGCACGAACTGGCAGATATTGGCCCGGACGGACATTTCGCCGATGGTGCGTTACGGGCGTGGCTTGCTGAACCAAGTAACCAGCCATTCCTCTTCTATAACGCAGGCCAGCCAATTGGGTTTGCATTTGTTGGCTGCAACAGCCACCAGCTCCCCGTCCCCGATATCTATACCATCAGCGCTTTTTTCATTCTGCGCCGCTACCGAAGGCAGGGCCTTGGCCGGAAAGCAGCATATCAACTATTCGAGCGCTTCCCCGGCCGTTGGGAAATAGCGACCCTTGGTGCCAATACGCAGGCGATCTCCTTCTGGCGCAGTGTTGTCGATACCTTCACCAATGGGTTGTATGATGAGATATGGCATCAGGATAATCAATGGCGTGGTTCAGTTCAGGTGTTTACAGTTCCGAAAAAAGAGGCATAGATATGACGACTGCAACGCTCCCCCATTGGGATCTTAGCCAGATCTATACTGGCCTGGATTCGCCTGCATTTGCTGCCGATTTCGATGCAACAATGGCGGCACTCGATGCGCTGCTGGTGCGCTTCGATACCCTTGGCATCGATCAGCGTGAACCAGGCCAATTCAGCGATGCCGACGTGGCAGCCTTTGAGGAACTGATTGCGACCCTTGGCCGGTTGGATGAACAGATCCTGACGCTGCGCTCCTTCATCTATAGTTTTGTGGCAACCGATTCGCGCAACCAGGTTGCACAGGCGCGCTATAGCGAATTCCAACAGCGCAGTGTGGCAATCAACCAGATCGAGAATCGCTTTACTGCCTGGGTGAGTGGGCTGGATGCCGAAGAATTGATCGCTCGCTCATCCGTTGCGGCATCCCATGAATATCTGCTGCAACGGGTGCGTATGCAGGCCGCCCATATGATGACACCAATCGAGGAGAATCTTGCCGCCGAACTAAGCCCGACCGGTGGCAGATCGTGGGGTCGCTTACAGGCCGATGTCAGCTCACAATTGCTGGTGCCAGTTCAGCTTGATGGCGAGTTGCGCGAACTGCCAATGACGCTCATCCGCAATATTGCCTTCGAGAACGACCGTAACCGGCGTCAGGCTGCCTATGAAGCAGAACTGGCCGCATGGAAACGGGCTGCGGTTCCGCTGGCAGCTGCCATGAATGGTATCAAGGGCGAGGTCGGGATATTAGCCCGCAAACGCAAATGGGCCACGCCGCTCGACCAGGCGCTGTTTGATAATGCGATTGATCGGGCAACCCTTGATGCCA
Organism: Chloroflexales bacterium; assembly: GCA_038214135.1. Lineage (GTDB taxonomy): Bacteria > Chloroflexota > Chloroflexia > Chloroflexales > Roseiflexaceae > JANLSE01. The sequence continues at coordinate 3,834 of JBBQSD010000096.1, forward strand.
TGCTGCAGGCTGCGCGGGAATCATTCCCGGATTTCCGGCGCTATATGCAGGCCAAAGCTCGTTTTCTTGGGCTAGAACGGCTGGCCTGGTATGATCTATTCGCACCCATTGCAGGCACGACAGAAGGGAAGAATTGGTCGTTCGATGCTGCTCGTGATTTTATTCTGACCCAGTTCAGCACCTTCACGCCACAGATGGCTGAATTGGCCAGCCGCGCATTTGATGAGGATTGGATTGATGCTGAACCACGGGCTGGCAAGGTTGGTGGTGCATTCTGTATGCCCGTGCGAACTGGTGAGTCGCGCATTCTTTCCAACTATACCGATGCAATTGGCAGCGTGATGACATTGGCCCACGAGCTTGGCCACGCCTACCATAACCACTGCCTGGCCTCGCAGACGCCGCGCAATCGTAGCACCCCAATGACGCTCGCCGAAACGGCCAGTATCTTCTGCGAGACAATCATTCGCAAGGCCGCGCTAGCACAAGCAGCCCCACAGGAACGGCTGGTTATGCTCGAAGCAGCCCTGCAGAACACATGCCAGGTCGTCGTTGATATTACCAGCCGCTTCCTATTTGAGCAGGCGGTTTTTGAGCAACGCCGCCAGCGGGCGCTTTCTGCCGATGAACTATGCGCCGCCATGCTTGCCACCCAACGCGAAACCTATGGCGATGGCCTCGACCCACAGTCCCTACATGGCTATATGTGGGCGGCCAAACCACACTACTATAGTGCAGGCCTCTCGTTCTATAACTTCCCATATATGTTCGGGTTGCTGTTCGGGCTGGGGTTGTATGCGATCTATCTGCGTGAACCAGACGGATTTGTGGCACGCTATGAGGCGCTACTCTCGTCCACTGGGCGTGCCGATGCAGCAACGCTGGCAGCACAGGTCGGGATCGATCTACGCACACCGGCATTCTGGCGGGCGAGCCTCGATATGATCCGCGATGATATTGATGCGTTTGAGGCCTTGGTTCCGTAGGCCGTAGAGACGCAACATGTTGCGTCTCTACGGCCTATGTGCGTCTCTACGGCCCTACAACGATCTCGCGTAGCGTACCGCATTCCGAAACAACACCAATCCATCGCCCTCATTTCGCCATGGCTCGCGCGTCCAGCGCGGATGTTGCTGCGGGTAGATCGCATCTTCGGGGTGCGGCATCAGGCCCAACACATTGCCCTGGATATTGCAGATCCCGGCGATCGCATCATCTGAGCCGTTGGGGTTGGCTGGGTAGCTTGTTGGATCACCACTTGGCGCAACATAGCGCAATGCAACCTGACCATTGGCCTTCAGGGTTGCTAGTACCGCAGCATCCTGCACAACAAAGCGGCCCTCACCATGGGCGACGGGTGCCTCAATCGAACGCTCAATGCCCTGTGTGAACACGCAGCTGCTGCTCGCTTCAGGGGCAAGCGTCACCCAGCGACACTCAAACTTCCCAGATGCATTATCCGTCAGTGTTGCCTGTGGCGTAGATTGACCAACGCTTGATGTACTCGTCAGGGAATCGCCCGTTCCTGGTAGAATACCAGCCTTGACCAACACCTGAAATCCGTTACAGATCCCAATCACAGGCCGGCCATCGGCAACAAACGCAGCCAGTTGATCGCCAAGGCGATAGGCTAGGTCGATGGCAAGTAACTTACCAGCGCCCAGATGATCACCATACGAAAAGCCACCAGGAACGATGACCATCGCATGATCCAATAGTTTCACATCACCAGCGACGATCCGGTTCACATGCACACGAACGGGATTGCCACCAGCTAATTCAATTGCAGCGGCGGCATCTTCATCCCGATTAATGCCAGGCGCACGCAGAATGAGAACCTTAGGGCTCACAGTTGTTCCTTTTGATTGAGAGATTTCGGGTTGCCGGTGGGTCGTGGCGTAGGGGCAGACCTTGTGTCTGCCCACGATGAGGCCGAATGCAGGCCATACAAGCTTTACCTACGCGCCAAGGAATTCGATTTCGACTTCGCCGATCTTGATTCGATCACCGGAGCGCAGGCGTTGGGGCGCACGAGGAGGCAACAGCGAACCATTCAGCGAGGTTCCATTCGTAGAACCCTGATCCATAATTGTATAGCCACCCGTATCACGATTGATCAGCGCATGGTTTCGTGAGGCAATCCCCCGATCATGCTCGGCCAGATCTAATTCAGGATAATGATTCTGGCGTGGGTCACGCCGACCGATTCGTAATGGCAATCGATCAATCTTGAGTTCCCACGAACCGCGCGGCGATGTGCAGCGCAGCCGTGCCGCCGATTGGGGACTCAGCGGGGTGCCGCATGCGGCGCAGAAGCGCGCACCAGCTTTGTTGACCCGCCCACAGCGTGGGCATGTGACGCCACCGGTTTCGGGTGCCTGCACCGGTTTCACAAGTGGCCCGCGTGCGGGGCCAGGTGTTGGCGCTTGCCCTGGAGTAATCGTTGGCAGCACGGTTTGCATCTGGCCTGGCATCACGGTGGGTATTTGTGCTGCATCTGGCTTTGGACGCTGGCCCAATACCGTCGATTCCTGGGGGATTGCTGGTGGCACAACCAATCGTGCTGTTGGATCGACATATGGCCCATCCAGCCGAGTACGAAGCGCTTTTTCAAACTCGGCCGCAGTTGCATACCGATCTGCTGGAGCAAGCGCCATCGCCCGAATAATGACCTGCTCCGTCTGTTTATCGACCGATGGGTTGATTTTGTGGATACTATCGGGAGCTGGCGGTTGCAGCGGAATGGGTGGCAGTGCCGTCATCAGATGCAAGAGCGTCGCACCCAACGCATACACATCCGAACGTGCATCCGTCTGACCCTTGCCATATTGCTCGGGTGGGGCATAGCCAGCCGAACCCATCGCAACGGTATCCTTGGATTTCTTCTCTTTGTAGGTACGGGCAACACCAAAGTCGATCAGCTTGAGCACACCATCTGGTGTGACCATAATATTGGTCGGCTTCAGGTCGCGGTAGATAATCGGCGGGGTACGGGTGTGCAGGTAATGCAGAACCTGGGCCGTCTGAATACCATAGCGCAGCACATCCTGTTCCAGCAGCGGCGCATTTGCATCACGAACCCGATCCTCAAGCGTCTGGCCTGGCACAAATTCCATCACCAATACTGGGCGGCCATGGTGCTCAAAAAAATCGGCGACCACCGGTAGGTTAGGGTGGCTGAGCTTACTGAGCAGTTCGGCTTCTTGCATGAACATGCGCCGATTCTCGGCCAAATCCTCAGCAGAGAGATCATCGGGTGGGCGCATCTCTTTCAAGGCCCAGATGGTTCTATCGGCGAGACGCAGTGCCCGATAGACGGCTCCCATCCCGCCACGACCGATCAGGCCGATAATACGATACTCGGCACGAACCCCATGGATTTGTGTCTCTGGAGCGAGAAGATCGGATGTCGCTATCGCCACAATAACCCTGCCGTTGCTTGGAGAATCGTTCAACTATTGTACCATAGGCGTCGCTGCCATGCTATACTTTCAAGCAGCACAATGCAACTCGTGCGGCATAGTCGGCGTACTATACGTAACTTTGATAAGGAGATCCAACAATGGCCGGTGAGATCACCCTACGCGCTCGCATGGCGCGCCCGTATATGGCAACGGCAAACACCCCACAGGTGGCCTATTTATTGATCGAGGCCACGCCTGGGCAGATTGTTGCCAGCGTGCGAACACCGGTCAATGTCTGTTTTGTGCTGGACCGGAGCGGTTCCATGAAGGGTGAGAAGATTGATCGGGTTCGCAGAGCCGTTGCGCGCGCCATCGATCTGCTCGGCCCTCAGGATGTTATTTCCGTTGTTATTTTCGATCACCGCAATGAGGTCTTGATTCCAGCTACTTCTGTCACGAATGCACTTGATCTGAAGGAAAAGGTCGCCCGCATCCGCGATAGTGGCGGAACGAAAATCGCACCAGCACTGGAACGCGGGCTGCGCGAAATATCAAGTGGTGATCCAAATGCGCTCAAGCGCCTCATTCTGCTCACCGATGGCCAGACTGAGAATGAGAATGAATGCCGCATCCAGGCAGATACGGCGCGCCAACGTGGCATCCCAATAACGGCGCTTGGTGTCGGCCAGGATTGGAATGAAGATCTGATGATTGACATCGCAAACCGATCTGGCGGCCAGGCCGATTATATTAGCCAGCCAGATGAAGTTGTCGAGTATTTCCAGAGCACCGTTCAGCGGGCACAGGCAACTGCCATCCATAATGCACACCTGACATTGCGTTTGGTGCAGGGAGTGACGCCACGGGCGATCTGGCAGGTCATCCCATTGATCAACAATCTGGGCTATAAGCCAATCTCGGATCGGGATGTGAGCGTCGCGCTTGGCGAGATCGAAACGGGTGGCGGTCGTTCACTGCTCGCCGAACTGCTTGTCGATCCACGGCCATCTGGGCAGTATCGCCTTGGGCAGATCGAGATAACCTATGATATTCCGATGCTCGGAACAACTGGCGAAAAGAGCCGCGCCGATGTGATGATGCAATTCACCAGCGATTCAGCGCTGGCCGCACAGGTCGATCCGCCAGTGATGAATACTGTCGAGAAGGTCAGCGCCTTTAAGCTCCAGACGCGAGCGCTCCAGGATCTACAATCGGGCGATGTTGCCGGAGCAACCCAGAAACTGCAAAGTGCCGTCACCCGCCTCCTCAACCAGGGCGAAGTCGATCTGGCGCAAACGATGCAGCGCGAGATTACGAATCTTCAGCAGAACGGACAGATGTCCAGCGAGGGCCAGAAGACAATCAAATTCGGCACTCGTAAGACCGTCAAGCTCAGCGATCTGGATGTGCCAGAGGAGTTACGCATCAAGAATCCATGATGCTATAGGAATCTTGAATCCGCATGCTAATAGATCTTTACTGGACATCAGATATGGTCATCCACACCACGCCGCGGGCTGAAGCCACGCGGCTAGGGGTCATCGTCCCGTTGCCGCAGGCTTATGGATCTTTACATGTTCATCAGGTAGGGTTCGGCGGTGTGTATGGCGTGCACAATCCACATCCGCGCCTTTAGGCGCCAGGTGCAATCTCCCCGATGAATTGATCAATCTTCATTAGCCTGCGGTCTGTACATGAATCAGTTAAGATTCACACAGCTGGCATGTGCACCACGACCCGCGTTCCATGGCCTAGTTCGCTGGCAATTGTGATGCGGCCCTGCTGGGCCTCAATCAGCCCTTTTGCAATTGCGAGGCCCAAGCCTGTGCCACCGCCAACACCACGGGCGCTATCCACTCGATAGAAACGATCAAACAAATGTGGCAGATGGGCTGGATCAATTCCACTGCCACTATCCTCAACAATCAGATCAACAAACGCAGTTGTGTCGCTTCCCTGAGCCGATATGGTCACTGTTCCACCAGGCGGCGTATGGCGCAGCGCATTGTCCAACAGGATCAACAGCACCTGTCGCAGGCGGCTTGGGTCTGCCCGAATCACGCCATTTCCCGTTGCGACATTCAATGCAATCCCGCGTTGCTCGGCTAATCGGCCAACCTGGCGCGCAACATCATCAAACAGTTCTGTAAGATTGATCTGTTGCTGATCGATGTTCATGTGGCCCGCATCGAGCCGCGAGAGCAACAGCAGATCATCAACCAGGCGACTCATATGATCGCACTCCTGGAGCACATCCTGGAGTAATTCGCGGCGATCATGCTCGGCAAGTGCCAACCCACGCAACGCAACCTCGGTGCTGGCCCGCACAAGCGTAATTGGTGTACGTAGTTCGTGGCTCGCATTTGCAACAAATGTCTGCTGGCGCTCCCAGGCCTGGCGTGCAGGCAACAGCGAACGCCCGGCCATCCACCAGCTTGCTCCACCAACGAGCATCGCAACTGGCAGCCCAAGCAGCAGTAAACCAGAGAGCAGGCCGCGCAAGATGGTATCCTGATCGCTGAGCACGCGGCCAACCTGAATTGCTGCCGGCCCAACAGCCCCATCGAGCCGATAGGTAAGCAATCGGACGCGTGCGCCAGTGCTATTTGACACAATTCGCGCATCGCTGCCCTTGGCGAGTGCCGATGTCACCGCTTCTAAATTAGGGCTAATTGGTGCAGCAACAACATTGATCGGAACAACCAGCTGCCCATCACTGGTGAGGGGCAGCGCGAAGATCGGAGCCTGCTCCGGCTGATAGCGAACCTCTCCTTCACGATGATCATTACTGGTGTGTGCCGCACCGGAATCGTCATCACCTTCTACAGTAGTCTGTGGGCGTGGCGTCGCAAGCGGCTTGCCGCTTGATGCTGCATACTCGCGCTCGGCAACGAGCAAATCGGGTGGGATATCGGCACCACGCTGACGCAATTCGATTGCCGCACGGTAGCGTAATGCCAGATCGGTGCTTGTATCGAAATAGTAGGTCATCAGTGCATAGGCTCCGCCACCAACACCAATGACCAATGCCAGTACCGCCAGCATATACACAGATGTTAGCCGCAGCCGTAGCCCATCAAACATCGCTGGACTCCATACGGTAGCCGATCCCACGCACCGTCTGTATCGGGTCGCGCTGATTGGGGGCATTCAGTTTGCGGCGCAGATAGGAAATATAGACATCAACCAGAGTCTGTTGGACATCACGCTCATACGACCATACGTGATCGAGGATCTGCTGGCGGCTCAGTGTTCGCCCAAGATTGCGCATGAGGAATTCGAGTAACTCCCATTCAGTGCCACTCAGATCCAGCGCGCGCTCCCCGCGCCGCGCCGTACGCGCACGCAGATCGAGAACAATATCGTTGATCCGCAGTTCATCGAGCGCACTGGTCTGCACGCTAAATCGGCGGCTTAGTGCTCGCACACGGGCCAACAATTCCTCGAAGGCAAATGGCTTAACCAGATAATCGTCAGCACCATTATCCAGCCCAATCACCCGATCCTCAATCTGGCTACGGGCCGTCAAGAGCAGAACGGCTGTTGGAATACGAGCGGCACGAATAGCCCGGCAGATCGCTGGGCCATCGCGCCCTGGCAGCATCCAATCAATAACCGCTACTTCATAACTCCCACGTAGTGCCAGTTCCAGGCCGGTATCGCCATCGTGGGCGGCATCGACGCCATAGTGCTCTTCCTCTAACACACGAACAATCAGGCGAGCCAGGCGCTGATCATCTTCAATCACTAATACACGCATCGCCCTCTATCCTTACCAACTCGGATGTTGTAATGTACCATTCAAGGCTTGAAGTGCTGATAGGAGAAAGCATGTATGCAGCTTCTCTATATAAGCGAGAGCACTTCTGACTCCTGAATGCTGTTCTAGTATAGCGTGTTCGTATTGGAGCATGATTGGAAGAAGCGTATGTATTGGTAAAGAAACCCCAATCCAGATCCGCTATGCTGTTAGAAGCATACAATCGCAGGGTGGGGTTTGGGGCGCAGCCCCAAGAAAATCATCTTTCCCCTATAGATGAGAAAGACCATGCAACAGATAACGTTTCGAGCGATGGGCACCGAGATATTGGTTGTGATCGATGCCGAACCGCAGCGGGCGCGCAAGGGCCTGGCCTGGGCGCAGGCTCACTTCCTCGAACTCGAGCGGCGCTTGAGCCGGTTTCGGCCAGAGAGTGAGCTTTCGGCGCTCAACCGGCGCGCAGGAACCAGCGTGCGAGTTAGCCAACCGCTCTATGATGCACTTACGGCAGGGATTCGGGCGGCCCATCGAAGCAACGGGTTGGTCACGCCGACACTGCTGAACGAAGTGACCGCCGCCGGGTATGGCTGCTCATATGATCTGCTTGCTGATCGCCTGCCAGCACCAGTTGCCAAGCCAGTAGCAAGCGGCAATCGACCAGCGTTGGCTATTGAGCGTGGCAGATCGGATTGGCAACAGATCCGCTTCAACCCAGAACAGCGGCGCATCTGGCTGCCAGCGGGGGTGCAGATCGACCTTGGCGGCATTGCGAAGGGCTGGGCAGCCGATCTGATCACGCGGCGGTTGGCAGATATTGGGCCAAGCCTGGTTGATGCTGGCGGCGATATTGCTATAAGCGGGTTGCTGCGCGATGGCACAACCTGGCCAATTGGCGTGGCCAACCCGCTGGAAGCAGGGCAATCGCTTGGCTTGCTGGAACTGGCGCGTGGTGGTGTGGCAACATCGGGCCGCGATAGGCGGCGCTGGATGCGCGATGGGGTGATGCAACACCATATTATTGATCCGCGCAGCGGCCAACCAGCGATAACCGATGTTCTGGCGGCAACCGTAATTGCACCACATGCACAGCAGGCCGAGGTAGCCACTAAAATGGCGCTCATCCTTGGCACACAGGCCGGGATTGCTTGGCTCGATGCGCGGCCACAACTGGCAGGGCTGCTCATTCGTGAGGATGGGCAGGTGCTCCTGAGCAAGCGTATGCCGAGATTGGTGTAGGCGATCAGCCAGCAGCGATGCAATGTCCAATCTCAATCCGCCCGATTAGGCAGTCATTTCGAAGCTTGTACTAGCGTGTCACTTCAAAATAGCCAATCCCTTTGTTGCCACTCGTAACACCCTCGAAGGTCATGGCCCAGATCCCAATGCCGTAATTGCGATTAAGGATGCCACTGGTGAAGGCGACTACCCCTGATTGGCCATTCTGATCTGCTTTCACCTGGAAGCGTGCGCCAAAGACACTCTGATCCGGTGCGGTGATATACACACCAATCTGCTCTCCAGGCCGAAAGCCGCTGGCTGTCACCTTGAAGTTGGTTCCACGTGGGCCTCGTTCGGGCGTGACGCTGGCTTGTTGCGCTGCTGGCAATGCTGGTTGTGGAACAGGTGCTAGCACAGGTGGCTGTGGGTTATCGCGGATCTCGGTGCCGAGCAGGCCAAACAGCACAATATAGGGTGGCTTATTCTCGGAATGAATCTCAAAGCGTGCCCGCTCAAACCACTGAATCTGGCGTTCGTGGCCATCGGCCTGCATTTCAAGAATGAGTGGGCTCAATGGCATGCCAAACAATGCAAGATGTTCGGCATCTGTCTTTCCGGCTTTTCCATCGAGCTCAATGCCATTCGCACGCCAGGCGCGCAGCAGCGGCCCACAAATGCTCTGGCCCGTTTCGGGAAAGAAACGACAGGTGGGCTGAACACCATTCTTTGGGTATGCCTGCCAATCATTGCCCAATTGCGCGATCCTTTCGATACCAAGGCGGCCCAACAGGACATCGTATGGCCGTTTGTTCTCGGGATGCAATTCAAGCCGATGGCGCTCGAAGTTCTGAACCTGGATCGGCTGGCCCTCAATGATCTGCTGCTGCTGCATGTCGATCGGCATACCGAAGACAGTCAGCCCACCATTCTTCTCCCAGAACTCGCGGATGCGGCCACTGATACAGAATCCAGTTTCAGCAAAGCAGCGCTGGGTGGCCTGGGCGTGGGTACTGTTTGGCACAAGGGCGATTGTGGCACACAGAAGGAACAGCAGTACAGGGCGAAGCATATGCATCATGAACGAATCTCCATGCTGTAGCCGCGCCACTGATCAGCGCAGCCAAAAACGGGCCGTGTATTGAAGCGACTCTATAGCATATAACGTTCGTTCGGGGTGCTATTGCGGCCTACAGCGCGGTGAAACGGGCAACCATCAACGTATGCATGTAGTTAACACAAACGGCATGTGTCAGATGGTCATCGGAGTAGGGGCGGTTCGTGAACCGCCCACCATGATAGGTAATAGCTGGTTCGTGAACCGCCCACCATGATAGGTAATAGCTGGTGCGTGAACCGCCCACCACGACAGGTAATGGCTGGTTTGTGAACCGCCCACGATCACACGATCACCGATCACGAGCCATGGGCGGTTCGGCGAGGCTGCCTGCACCACTTCATCACGAATATTGGTTGGGAAGGGAATATCTACCATACGCTCAGTTTTCGGCTGGTGAACGTTTGTATATGCGAGAGTAGCAATGCAGTGAGGAGAGCGAACCCATGGATACATTATCGTCAAGCCATCGTTCACTACCGAGGAAACTTGTGTTGAGTATTGTTATGGCCTCTGCTGTGATTGTGGGAGCATTCCAAGTTCCCTTAGCACTGGCCAATGCCCAACCGGCATTCGATACGGCAGCAATCTGTTCTGGAGTTCTAACACCGATCCATCAGATTCAAGGTAGCACCGATACCTCGCCGCTCGTCGGAACGACAGTTACCATTCAGGGTGTAGTGGTTGGTGATTATGAGGGTCCATCGCCGAATCTGCGTGGGTTCTTTCTTGAGGATGTGACCCCCGATAGCGACCCGGCTACATCGGAGGGCATCTTTATCTTTAATAATAGCAATGATAGCGTGGCGAATGGCCAGGTCGTAGAGGTTACTGGCGCGGTCAGTGAGTTCCAAGGCCAGACTCAGGTGAGCAGCACGGCGATTGTGAGTTGCGGCACAACAGCAACCCCCACGCCAATCGATATCACACTGCCCATTCCTGCACCAGTGAATGGCGTGGCCTTTCTGGAACGCTATGAGGGCATGCTTGCGCGCTTCCCACAGACATTGTTTGTTACGGAACACTTCCAGCTTGGGCGCTTCGGCCAGGTCGTGATGTCATCCGGCGGGCGTTTGCGTCAACCAACATCGAATGTGGCCCCTGGCTCTGCTGCCCTTGCACAACAGGCCGCCAATGATCTGAACCAGATTATCGTTGATGACCAACTGAACGCTCAGAATCCCGACCCAATCTTGTTTGGGCGATCTGGCAACCAATTGAGTGCCAGTAATACATTGCGTGGAGCCGATACTGCAACTGGTATTGTTGGCATCCTGAACTATACGTGGGCTGGGAATGTGGCCAGTGGCAATAGCTATCGTCTGCGCCCGATCAATGCGCTTGGTGGTGGCGCACCGAGCTTCCAAGCGGCCAACCCACGCCCAGCAACTCCAGCACCAGTTGGCGGGACATTGCGTGTTTCGGCGGCAAACCTGTTGAATTATTTTAATACGTTTGGTGCGAATGCATGTACAAATGGTGTGAACGGAACTGCCACCGATTGCCGTGGTGCCGATAATGCAGCCGAATTCGCCCGCCAGAATGCCAAAACCGTCGCCGCGATTATTGGCATGAATGCCGATGTGATTGGCATCATGGAGATGGAGAATGATGGCTATGGCCCGACAAGTGCCATCCAGGATCTGATTGATCGACTGAATGCGGCGACATCGGTAGGCACCTATGCCTTCATTCAGGCCGATGCAAATACCAGTCAAATCAATGCACTTGGAACCGATGCAATCAAAGTCGGCATCATCTACAAGCCTGGCAAAGTAACACCAGTCGGCACGACGGCGGTGTTGAACATCGGTGCGTTCGGCCAATATACAATCGTTGGTGGCGGCACGACTGGACGAAATCGCCCTGCATTGGCACAGGCATTTTCCGAAAATGCCACTGGCCAGCGTTTCATTCTTGTGCCGAATCACCTCAAATCCAAGGGCAGCGCCTGTGATGATAATATTAGCCCGGTGCCAAGCGACCCGGATATCGGTGATGGGCAGGGCAACTGTAATCAGACTCGCCTGAAAGCGGCGCAGGAATTGGTTGCGTGGCTGGCAACCAACCCAACCAGCACAGGCGACCCGGATATTCTGATTGTTGGCGACATGAATTCATATGCCAAGGAGAATCCGATTACCGCGATTACGGGTGCGGGGTATACCAATCTGATCGAGTCGCTGATTGGTGCCGATGGATATTCCTATGTTTTTGATGGCCAATGGGGCTATCTTGATCATATGCTGGCGTCGAACAGCCTCGCTGCACAGGTGAGTGGTATTACCGAATGGCATATCAATGCCGATGAACCAAATGTTCTGGATTACAACACCAATTTCAAGAGTATCGGCCAGCAGACGGCACTATATGCTGCCGATCAGTATCGAGCCAGTGATCACGACCCGGTCATTGTTGGGCTGACGCTAGGCACGATCCAGCCAAGAAACAAGATCGCGCTTCCACTGATTGTTCGGTAAGGTTTAGCTTTCAGCTTTCAGCTTTCAGCACTTGATGTTTGTACGAACAACCGGTGTTACTGTAAAAGCACTAACGCTCTATCGGCACCAAAAAGCTGATGGCTGACGGCTGACGGCTCAGGGCCAACGCCAGTTCCGTATTTCTATTGGTGTGATTGCGATCAGTGGCCTGCCTGTGAGTGGTATGGCCAGATACTGTGGGTAGCGGTTTTCCAGCAGGGGCAGTGCCTGTTCATAGGTTGCGCCTGATTCGAGCAATACTGCCATCCCACGAATTTGCAGCCAAGCCAGTTGGCTCCAATCCTCATCATACTTGTCGATCACCAGCGCGACCTGTGGGTTCGCCGCAATATCGCGCACGCGCCGAAGTTGGCGAACATCCACCCGTTTTGGCTTGCGATCAAGCGGTATCAGGAAGCGTTCGCCATCGAAGGCATACACAACCGGCAGCACCGATGGCTGGTTATCTTCCCCGATTGTTGCAAGGTGGGCAACTCGTTGTGTTTCGATCAGGGCCAGTTCCCAATCCGATAGCGCCATATGATCTGCTCCATATCTGCGTGCTGCCCTTTACGTGATCGGCGAACCGTGCTATAACGGAAGCGATTGCTATTGCAAGGGGCTGATCAGCTGGATCAGCCCTGGTTTGAGTCTGCGCTGGAACGAATATTATGTCCGATCTTGTTCATATCCGTCATCTGATTGCACGCCATCCAGCGGTTGCGGCCCTGATTGCCACGCTGCAACCTGCTGTGAGTACACGCCTGCATGTCGCTCCGGCGATTGGTGCAGCCCGTACGCCATTAGTTGCTGTGCTAACTGCTGCCCTGGATCGCCCAGTATTATATCTCGTTGCGACGACCGAGGCGGCGCTGCGGGCCTTCGATGACCTGCGCCAGTGGCTGACGCCAGAACAGGTGCTGCTGTTCCCGGCTGCCGATGCCCTCCCATATGAGCATATGTCGCCCGGCCCCGATGTGATTGCAGGGCGGTTGCGCGTGTTGCAGCGCCTTTCAATGCTACAACATGCCGATGCTGGTGTTCGCGCCCCATTGGTGATTGTTGCGCCGATCAAGGCGCTCATGCAGCCGACACTGGCCCCAGCAGATCTGGCCGACTCAACCGTGCGGCTTGAGCGCGGTGATACTACCGATCTGGATGACCTGATTGCTCGTTTAATTGCGATTGGCTATCGCATGGCTCCAACTGTTGAGGAACCAGGTGAACTCAATCGCCGTGGTGGCATCGTCGATATCTTCCCGCCTGGTGATGAGTTGCCATTGCGGATCGAGTTCTTTGGCGATGAAGTCGATAGTCTGCGGCGCTTCGATCCGATCAGCCAACGCAGCGATACCCGCGAACGTGAGGTGTTAGTCGGTCCGCCACACGAGATTCCGCTCTGGCGGCGCGATGAGGCACTCTCTCGCCTACGCGCTGTGGATATTACGAAGATGCGGCGCGAGGCACTTGACGAATGGGAAGCGGCGCTTGATCGCCTGAGCCATGGCGAACGCTTTGAGGGTCGGGCCTTCTATGCGCCCTTCTTTCAGGCTGAGGCTGATCTGGCATCTGGGCAGTTGCCATCACTGTTCGATCATCTGCCAGTAGGAACGCCAGTTGTATGCAGCGAAATGAATATTCTGGCGCGGCATCTTGACGATCTCGATATCCAATCGGAGCAGCGGCGGGCCACTCAGGTGGAGGTTGGTGAACTGCCCGCCGTCTTTCCACGGCCATACCTGCGTTGGAATGAGCTATTGGCGCAGGCAACCCGCCTGACGCTGGTGAATCTGACGAATAATGAGCTGCTGCCAAGCCAGGAAGCCGTGCCGATTCCATTTGTGGCACAGCACCTGCCAGCAACACTGTTCGTGCCAGCCGATCTGTATGGTGGCCAGTTGCGCTTGGTTGTTGATGATATCGCTGCTCGGCTGCGTGCTGGCGAGCAGGTTGTAGTAGTGACGCCGCAGGCCGCGCGGATTCAGGAGATGATTGGCGAGGTTGAGGCCAAACGCGGCGAAGCCGAACACGGCCCGATTGCCGCGGCTGCCCGCTATACGCTGCCCGATTCGCTGTACATGGTGCATGGAACACTCGAAGAGGGCTTTCGATCAACTGATCTGAATATGACACTGTATAGCGATGCCGAGATCTTTGGCTGGCGCCAGCGGCGGGCGGTTGCAGAACGACGACGGCGGCGAGATCGGAATGCGGAAGAGCGGGCAGCCTTTCTGCGCGGCCTCAAACCAGGGGATTTTGTCGTCCATATTGAACATGGAATCGCCCAATACGAAGGGTTGGTGCGGCGAACGGTTGGAACGATTGATCGCGATTACCTGAATCTACGCTATGCCGATGGCGACCGACTATATGTGCCGATCGATCAGATCGACCGTGTATCGCGCTATATTGGTGCAGGCGATGCCGACCCGCATCTGACTCGGCTTGGCACCCAGGATTGGGAACGGGCCAAGCGCAAAGCCCGCCAGGCCGTCCAGGAACTCGCCGATGAACTCATTCGGCTGTATGCCGAACGCCAACTCAGCCAGGGTTTTGCCTTTAGCCCGGATACCGAATGGCAGCGCGATCTGGAGGCATCGTTTCCATATGTCGAAACCCCCGACCAATTAAGCGCATTGGTTGATGTCAAGCACGATATGGAAATAACCCAGCCGATGGATCGCCTGATCTGTGGCGATGTTGGCTTTGGCAAAACGGAAGTAGCCTTGCGGGCAGCATTCAAGGCGGTTCAGGATGGCAAACAGGTGGCGATTCTGGTGCCGACGACCGTTCTGGCCCAGCAGCATTTCGACACATTCTCGCGCAGAATGGCGGCCTTCCCGCTCAAGGTTGAGATGATCTCGCGCTTTCGTTCGGCCAAGGAGCAGACCGAGATCATGCACAAACTGCGCCGTGGTGAGGTCGATATTATTGTTGGCACCCATCGCTTGCTCTCGAAGGATATTACATTCAAGGATCTCGGGTTGCTTGTGATCGATGAAGAACAACGCTTTGGCGTGCGTCACAAGGAACGCATTAAACAGATACGCGCCAATGTCGATGTGTTGACACTCACGGCCACGCCGATTCCGCGAACGCTGCACATGGCACTGGCCGGAATCCGCGATCTAAGTGTGATCGATACACCGCCCGAGGATCGGGTGCCGATCAAGACCTATGTGTTGCCCTACGATGATAACCTCATTCGTGAGGCAATATTGCGCGAACTCGACCGTGGCGGGCAGATCTATTTTGTCCATAATCGTGTGCAGAGTATCTATTATGTTGCCGAAAAACTGCGCCTGTTGGTGCCAGAAGCCGAGATTGGCGTCGGGCATGGGCAGCTCGAAGAACATCAACTCGAACGAGTCATGCTCGATTTCTTCACCGGCAAGGACGATGTGCTGGTGTGTACAACGATCATCGAAAGCGGGCTTGATGTTCCAAATGCGAACACGCTGATCATTGATGATGCCACCAACTATGGGTTGGCTCAGCTCTACCAACTGCGTGGGCGGGTTGGACGCAGCGCCCAACGGGCCTATGCCTACTTGCTCTTCCGCCAGGATAAACCAATGACCCCAGAGGCGCAGGAGCGGCTACAGGCCATTCAGGAGGCGACGGAGCTTGGCGCTGGCTTTCGAATTGCAATGAAGGATCTGGAAATTCGGGGTGCCGGGAACCTGCTTGGTTCGGAGCAGAGCGGCCATATTGCAGCGGTTGGCTTTGATCTGTATTCACGGCTGCTCGAACAATCGGTGCGGCAACTCAAAGAGCAACTGATTGCGGCCAACTACCAGGACCCAACAACTGATATAGGATCACAAAAATCCGTAGATGCAGCGACAAATGGCACTCAAACCGATGCTGCTAGTCCATCACCGACGCCACATATCCCTGAATCAGGCAGGAAACGCCCGGTACTCAAAGTCGATGAGAAGGTTCTGATCACCCCGCTCGTCACGCTTGATCTGCCACTCGATGCCTATTTGCCACCCGAATATGTGGCCGATGATCGGGTGCGTCTGTCTGTGTATCAGAGCCTTGTTGAAGCCCAGACACCAACGGCAGTGCGTGGGTTGCGCCAGGATCTGCGGGAGCGCTTTGGCGATCTGCCAGAAGCAGCCGAGGCGCTGCTGCAATGGCTGTTGATCAAGGCATTAGCATTGGCGGCAGGAGTCACATCAATCGTCACAACGGATGAGGAGTTCATCGTGCGTTTGCCAGAGGGTGGGCCACTGGATCGCGAACGTTTGCGGCGGCGGTTTGGGCGCGATCCGCATATCAAGGTTGGGCCACAGTTCGTTCGGCTGGATCGGCGCTCGTTGGGAGGGCGTGGATCGACAGAATGGCTGGCGGCGCTAACCGGTGTGCTGGAGACGCTGGCGAAATCGACGTGACATCTATCACCCTCGTATGGGCGGTTCGCGAACCGCCCCTTGGTCACTGCCCCACAAACAGATACGCAAGATAGGCCCAGCTCTCGCGCACAATCAGGCTTAGGGTATCGAGGATGGATCTGTTCTCAGTGGAGGCGGGTGCTGGCGATCCATAGGCCACCAGGCCAGTGTCGCGGGTGATTTTGAGCATACGTAACATCGACCATCGTTCGCCAACAACAACAATACTACTTGCGCCACTCACGCGGGCCATTGCAGCGGCATGGGCGATCTGTTGTGGGAGGGTGATGCCAGGTTCACTGATCAATACTGCCTCGGTTGGTGTGCCCAATTGGGTGAGGTAGCGGCCTGCGTTCACATTCTCGGTACCAGCCAGGAGAATCCGGCTCACGACACCGCGTCGGTGCAGCACTAACGCCGCGTCCAGTTGCGTTTGCCCACGCGGAACCGTTGCACTATTCAGAACAAGCGCAACATCGGCAGAGCGCGTCTCATCGCGCTGCGCCTGCACAACAACCATAATGGCGGTGAGCAGTAGGATCGCCAGGCCACAGGCAATGATTTGGGCCAGGGCGCGCAACATATGAACGAGGATGCGACCAGTGCGAATATTGATCATAGGGCCATTATAGCGCAACAATCAGGCTGAATGATCGTCATGTTGTGTACATGATCGGCATGGTTTGCCTATCCAACAAACACAGAGGGAGTACGGTCGTGGGCCGGTTTCGATTTGATTGGCGCTGGGTTGGCCTGATTGCGGTGTTGATTATTGTTTCAGGAGCAAATCGCCTGCCCTGGCCAATAGTCGCGCTTGCACTAGGCGCTGGCGGGTTCTATCTCCTGCGCTACGGCTGGCAGGTATGGGCTGGCACTGGTGGCGGGCGTGGTGGCCGGGTGGTGTACTGGCGTGGGCAACGGATTGAGGTCAATAAATCGCGAAGGCCATCGCTGCCATCGTGGCGCGATATTGCTCCTGCTGCGATCTATTTGTTGCTTGGCGGTGTCTTAGCACTGGCCGCTGTTTCAATCGTTATGCGTGGCGTTGGCATTGCCCTGTAGGGTGATATGTGGCAGAAACCGCCCTAACCGACCAGCAATCTTCATCACCAGAATGTCGGCAACCACATAGCAGGCAAACGCCCCCACCGGCGGATTAGTTGTCTGTAACACCTGAAATGGCGTTGGGTCCCATACCCAGCAGTCGAAGGCTGTGCCGACCAATTCGATATACAGCACCAGCACGCCCATAATTAAATAGAATGGCCTCCCGCGCTTGCGATACAATATGATCACGAACAGCACGCCAAACAGCGCGCTAAGTGTGTCGTGCAGGGCTAGGATCGCCCCGCCGAACAGGGCTGCGTGAAATGCTAGTAACACATAGCGGGTGCGCCCCTCGTTTGCGATCACCCATGGCAGCTCGGCAATCAGTAGCCCGGTACTAAACAAGATCGCATGGCCAAAGGGCACATAGAACGGCACCATCATAAATTTGTAGGTATATAGCTGGAATACCAGGCTGAAGACATATTCGCCAAGCGCGGAGAATGGCACAAAGATTAGTGCCATCAGCCGTTGCTCGGTGCGTAGTCCGCTCAACATCACCAGAAAATAGAGCGGTGCGGCCAGATTGCTCAGAATCTGGCCATCAAACCCGCGCTCCAGCACAAAACGCGAATCGGCACCCAGCGCAAAGATGACCACCGGCGCAAAGCCGGCGATCAGCAAGCGGCGATGGGTCAGGCTTGGTTGTGGCTGGTTATACGCCAAGAGTGTTTGTAGTTGCATCTCTCTCAATCAGGCAGGCGGGCGGCAAACAATGCTCCCTGAATGGTAAAATGGGTATCTTCGCTTATGGCGAACTTCTGCTGAGCTTCGATTGGCGCGCTGGACAAGAACTGGCGCAGAAGAGCGACCTGTGCTGCTGGCGTGGCCATGCGTGTGACCCACGCGCCAAAATCGAGCGGCACATCCAAGGTCAGATCGACATTGGCGCTAAGGCCAGCCTGGCTAAACATGCCCAACCATTCCGAGATACGGTAATCGCGGACGTGCGATGGATCGCGTATATACTCGATGACCTGCAGGAATGTGTCCAGCGCTGGCTCCTCTGGCGCAATAATATCACTGATCAGCAGCAACCCGCCTGGCTTTAGCACCCGCAGGCATTCGCGGATACCATTCAATGGGTGTGGCCAGTGGTGGGCACTCAGGCGTGAGAGTACCAGATCAAAGCGCTGATCGGCAAATGGCAGTTGCTCAACATCGGCCTCGCGGGTCTCGATATTGGTCAGATTGCGCTCACGAGCCAGCACATGCACCTGTTCCAACATTGCTGGCGTAAAATCGCTGGCGATAACGCTGCGGCTCCATGGTGCCACAGCGGCAGTCACATGCCCAGCCCCACAGCCAACATCCAGCACCTCGGGATTCGAATATTCGCGGACACGAGCGACGATTCGGTCGATATCGATACCGCGTGCATGCACAACACTGGTGCGGTAGTGTTCGGCAACAGCCCCAAATTGATCCTGGACGGCGGTTTTGACGGTGGACATGCGCTAGCTCCTTACTATGGTATAGTTGGCGTCAGATGATCGCATCATACGCGAGACCTGATACTCATGCTAGGAGTCTGCTTATGCTAGTAGTGCTGCTACCAGGATTCGAGCAATGGAGCATATAGAGCGCAAGCAGCTTGGCGCATTCCTAAAAAGCAGACGTTCACGCCTTGCGCCCGAAGATGTTGGCCTGCCACGCGGCATACGTCGGCGAACCAACGGCCTGCGCCGCGAAGAAGTTGCAACCCTGGCAGGGGTGAGTATCACCTGGTACACCTGGATCGAGCAAGGCCGTGATATTCGTGTTTCCTTGGCGGTATTAGAGCGTCTTGCACATGTGCTTCAGCTTTCCAGCCAGGAGCGCAGTTATTTGTTGAGTTTGGCTACTCCGGCACCGGGAACGGTTCAGGCTGCCCGTGTTGCAGTGGATGCAACACTCCAACGAATCCTCGATCATCAGGAACCCTGCCCGGCCTATATTCTTGGGCGCTATTGGGATATTCTGGCCTGGAACCAGGCTGCATGCTGGCTGTTTGGTGATTTCGCCAAGCTCCCATCTGCTGAGCGTAACATGCTCTGGTACACCTTTGTCGTGCCAGAAGCACGCCTATTGGTCGTCGATTGGGAGTTGCGTGCCAGGCGGTTGCTGGCCGAATTTCGTGCCGACTGTGGGCGCTATCTGAAGGACCCAGCGCTGATTGATCTTGTCGAACGGGTGCTGGCTGTGAGCCCGGAGTTTGCACGTTGGTGGGAATCATATGATGTTCAGACGCGTGATGGTGGTCAACGCGAATTCTTCCATCCCCAGGTTGGCCGAATTGTGCTACTCCAGACGACCTTTATCGTGAGCAATCGACCTGATCTGAAGCTCGTTGTGCATATGCCATTGGCTGATCAAGCGAGTGCATAATGGCGGACGTCCACCAAGGGTCTGTCCTATTGAGCACAGCGAAGCATCGCGCATCCTGATACGATCCGCCAGATCCTTGGCCAGGGCACCCTTTGGGCCTGTTACCCCCGCTCAGGATGACATGCAACCTCGGTTTATTGAGAAGGAGACTCTCCTCTATGTCGAGCGATGTACGCTATACCCTGCTGCTCGCAACCTACCTTGAGCCTGAATATGTCGAACGGCTTCGGCAGGTCAGCCCACGCTTGAATATAATCTATGAGTCCGAATTACTGCCATCCTCACGCTATCCCGGCGATCACTATAATGCGATCACTCGCACCGACGAGCAAGAGATTCGTTGGCAGGCCTTGCTTAAACAGGCAGATATTCTGTTCGATTTTGATCCAACCCATCGCCAGGATCTGCCCGAACTGGCCCCACAGATTCGTTGGATTCAGGCCAGCAGTGCTGGGATTGGCCAGTTTGTGCGGCGTATGCAGTACGACAAACGCATGCCCAATACTGTCTTCACTACGGCAAGTGGGACTCACGCCCAACCGTTGGCTGAGTTTTGTACAATGGCCATGCTCATGTTCAGCCGTGGCCTGTTGCAGATGCTCGATCAGCAGCGCCGCAAACATTGGCAGCGCTATGCTGGTACCGATCTGGT
>JBBQSD010000097.1:0-24135 GCA_038214135.1 Chloroflexales bacterium
CACTATAGCGATCAGCAGATCCGCGAGAATGCACAGCGTGCGATAGCGGCTGGCTTTACGGCACTGAAGCTCAAGGTTGGTGCCCGCGATACCGCCCGTGATCTGCGGCGCGCCAGGATCATCCGCGAAGCCGTTGGCCCAGACGCACGAATCATGCTGGATGCCAATCAGCAATGGAGCCTGCCAGTCGCGCTGCGAATCTGCCTTGAACTGGCTGATATTGCGCCGTATTGGGTGGAAGAACCGACCCACCCCGATGATCTGTTGGCCCACCAGACACTCGCCCGTGCAATTGCACCGATTCGGCTGGCCGCTGGCGAGCACCTGCCAAATCGGCTGCTGTTCAAGAATTATCTTCAGGCGGGAGCTATCCATTTCGTACAGGCCGATTGTGTGCGCATCGGTGGCATCAGCGAATTCCTGACCGTCAGCTTATTGGCGCGCACATTTGGCAAACCGATTGTTCCGCATGTTGGTGATATGGGCCAGATTCATCAGCACCTGGTGTTATTCAACCATGTGGCGCTTGGCCATGAAGTGCTCTTTCTGGAGTATATTCCCCATCTGCGCCAGCACTTCACCCATCCAGCGATAGTTGTCGATGGAGCGTACCAGACTCCGCAACAGCCAGGGACAAGTTCCGATCTGCTCATTCGGTAGATAGTAAAGGGATGCCTTTCCATCCGCAGGCTTCAGCCTGCGGCAAGGGGACGGTATCTCAGATCCGCGTGGCTTCAGCCCGCCAGGCATCGGGCGAACGAACCATACTCGATTAAAATAGAGAAGATCATAAGCCTACGGCAACGGGCCTAAGAATCAGAGCATCATAGCCGCAGGCTTCAGCCTGCGGGCACGATGTGTAGGAAGAAACCATATATGTCAACTCATCAATCAGTATGGCTTTCGGATCACGCTCCACGACGCCTGTTAATCGTTGGTTTGGTTGTGCTTATTGGATTGATTGTGAGCTGTATTATCGTGGTGCCATCGCTGCGCCTCTCCACTGGCTTGTTGCTAGCACCGCCTACCTATCGAAATAGCAAGCTGGTCTCGGAACGGATGGGCGGCGGAACCGGCGGGATGCGGCGAACGGTCATTTCCGAGACGCCTGATCCAATAGCGCAGGTAGTTGCTGCACTCAATAGCCAGTTACCTGGCTTTCAACAGACCACGGTGTATCGCAATAACAAACCGCTGGCGAATGCCTATCGTAACTACCAGTGCAACGACACGCCGCTGACGATCTGGTTTCGGCGGTACTTTACGGCGATACGGGCCAATTATTGTGTCTCGGTGATCCTCTATACCGATCCCGTCACCAATAGCGGCACAATTCTGGAAATGGAAGTCGCACCAGTGCAGTGAGAAGCCTTCAGCTCTCAGCTCTCAGCCTTCAGCTTTCAGTACGTAAAGATAGATGTTATGTTCACAATTTCCTCATGAATGCTAAACTCATCTAAATCTGCAAAATCTGCGGATATATTTGGGGCGTATTCAACCCTCGCCTTATAATTCGTACCAGACACCCCATCCTAGCAGTATACGGCGGCGCGGAATGAGCACGCCACGCGCAACGAGCGGCATACGCAGACACACGCCACCAACATGCTTTCAAAAGAAGAAATAGGGCTATAGATTAACTGATCACCGGAACGCGCTCAAACAGATCGCCGATTGTGAAGCGCTCGAAGACCGATGTTGCCTGGGGATCGCCAAACAATGGCTGCCAAGTTGGATCGCTGAGGAATGAGCTATTGTCGCCAGCAAGCAGCCCGATCAGCACCTCGCCAACAATCCGCCCACCGACCGACCCAAGCAGTGTCGGCTGAATATCCTTCTGTTGATCAGTTTTCTGCGTATCGGCGGCTATACGCCATTGATCCTGGGCCTCGGCCAGGATGTAGTACCACAGCGGAGCATTGCCGGCGAAGCGGGCATCGATCTCGACAATCGTTTTGTTCTCCTTGAGCCCATCACTATTGGCTTTGCCAACCTGCAATCGCTGATCAGCAAGCGGTTCCAGGCCCATAAGGCGGGCGATTGCCTGTCCACATGGGAGCTGAAGCGTGACACCACGCTGAAGGTTTCGGTAGGAGAGGCTATTGGTGTTTGGTGCGCCAGCAGCGACATTGGTTCCTGTTTTGGAAAATTCGGGCAAGAAGCCAAGCGCCGTCACCAGCGATGTGTCGATCTTATAGCTCGGCTGAACGCGCCCTTTGCCAAGCGCCGCCGCCGAAAGGCGGTGATCGCGGGTCTCAAAGAACAGCCGCCAATCGATGCCATTCTCGGCGGGAAACGCCTGAAAGCCATTCAGGCCATCGTTGGGGTTGGGCGAGAACAGCGCTCTGCGGCCGTTCAGACCAATCGTGCTGACGCTGCTGCTCAGATCTGCAGCGCTCAATCGGTAGACAGGCCGGACGATACTATGGCCAAATCGGTAGGCAGCGCCGCTAAACTCAATCGGCATGGATGCTGTCGTCTGCCAATCGAAGAATTGCAGATTCGGCTTGTGTACTGCAATACTGCTCTTGTTCGCAAGATGCGGCAGCATCGCCACGACCTGATCGCGGCCAATAATGCGTGGCAGATAATCGAACAGCACAAGCCACTGATAATGCCAGCGCACCAGGCGCTGAATCTCGGCAAATGGGCGTTCTGGGTAGGAATCGGCCAGCGCGTTGTGGAAGCGCAGAAACAGCCCATGCAGCTGTGAAACAATCACATTCTCATCGTTGCGCTTATCGCCAATGATAGCGCGCCCGCCGAAACGGGGCAGATCCTGGGTCAATGGCTGGATCGGCCCGTTATCGCGCAGCGCTCCCGTCAGGCTGCGCTCGCCAAGCACGAATTTTCGCCCATCTGGCGTGTACATGTAGGGTTGATCATCGGGGCCGCGCCCATATAGCGAATCTAGATCAAATGCCGCCGTACGAACATTGGTCAGGCTCGATATCGTGTTCAGCGTGACCAGGCTGCTGCGCGGATCGAAGGTCAGGTCGTGATCGACAAACTGGCCGAAGTAGGTGTATCCAGCTGGCAGACCGAAATTCTCTTCATCATCGATCTCGGTCTCGGGCGTCACTTCAAGCAGGCCCTGATCATTGGCTTCTGGAGGCGCGATCATCCGATCGGCCAGTTTCAGTAATGCCTCTTGCTCAAAATTTGCTGGAGCAAGGGTCGGGAACATGCGCCCATAATGGCTGCTGTCGGTCGGGGGGCTTGCAGCAGCGGAAGTTGGTGTCGGAACTACTACACTGGTTGGTGGCGCAGCCGTGGCGTTGTTCGTGGGAGCTTGTGCTGGAACAGCCAAGTCGACCGTCCGGCCACAAGCGGACAGCAGGAGCGCCGCTGCGCCGCTGGCAGTCAGTTGGAGAAAGTGTCGGCGGTTGAATAGGCGCTTCCCTCGATTCTTGTCGGATGGGCGTGTGATCAGAGCCTGCGCGTCGGTGTGATCCTGCTCCTGCATGGTGTGACTCCCTATGTTTGATAGTGATGCGGTTGACGATAGGATAGGGTGATCGGCGATTGAACCTAGATCTACTGTAGCAACCAGATGTTCAGGAGATGTTCAGAACTTTTGTGAATTTCGCACAGATTGCAGGGTGTATTGCATCTACGCCTTACGTGCGATGCTGTGATCCGCCCGACGCATTATTGATTCCGATGCTGGCTTGATCTAATGTTATTCAGGTGCTACGTTAAATATGTTATTACTCTGCCGAATGCCGCCCTATCACAACATCTCAAGGAGTCGCCACTATGCCGGATAGCTTTACGACGGTAACACGCACTGGTTGGGGTTCGAATATCATGAATTCCTTTGTTGGGGTTCTTTTTGGTATTTTGCTGTTTATTGGATCATTTGCGGTGCTCTGGTTCAATGAAGGGCGCACAAACATGGCCGATGTGGCCCGCAATAGTACGCCGGTTGTTGGCACATCGATCAATCCATCAACCGATGGCAAGCTGGTTGCTGTGAGTGGCCTGCTGGCATCAAATGAACAACTTGGCGATGCGCCAACACTCCAGCCCGGTGGGTACATTCAGATCGAACGGAATGTCGAGATGTTTGCTTGGGCAGAAGAAAAATCCAGCGAGACGACCAAGGAGATTGGTGGGAGTAGCACAACCAAAACAACCTATACCTATACAAAGAAGTGGACAAGTTCTCCAGCAACATCAAGCAATTTCGAGCATCCCGAGGGCCACGAAAATCCAGATCTGCCATTCCAGAGCGAGACGTTTACGGTTGGTAATGCCAATGTGGGGGCCTATGTGCTATCGCCTAGCGCGCTCGAATTGCCGGGTGGGAATGCGATCCAACTGACCCGCAGTAATACCAAGCCAGCCGAAGGCCAAACCCTGGTTGGCAACTATCTGTTCAGTGGCCGTGGCCAATTACAGCAGCCGCAGGTTGGCGATGTTCGTGTATCGTACCGTGGCCTGCCGCAGAACAGCCAGGTCACGGTGTTTGGCAAACAAGAAGGCAGCCAGCTGAATCCATTTATCACGAACCGCCAGGATCGGCTGTATCGGGCATTTCTTAGTGATCGCGATAGCGCAATTGCGACGATGAATAGTGAATATACGGCGATCACATGGATATTGCGGCTGGTGGGTTTCTTCATGATGTGGATTGGGCTTGGCATGCTGTTTGGGCCAATTAGTGCTTTTTTGGATGTCCTGCCATTTCTGGGCAATCTTGGCCGGGGCATGATTGGCTTCGTGACCTTCGCTGTGGCATTTGTACTATCGGCCATCACCATCCTAATCTCGGTGATTTTGCATAATATCCTCGCCATGATCGTCGTGCTGCTGCTCCTGGTTGGTGGCATCTATGCATGGCGGCAGATGCAGGTCAGGCGAGCACAGGTTCCTGCATAGGCTCTCGTATTTGCACAAAACTCATCACCCCTGGTAGGATAGACCAATGCCGTCTGCCTACCGGGGGTGAGAGATTCAATGACCAATCAAACAAATGCACAGATTGTCGGGCTGTTTGAGCGCTATATTCACGCCGATGAATTTGCTGGTGCTGGTCTCGTCGTCCGCAAACACGGCCAACCCATCATCGAATACTATGCTGGCAGCTCTGCGCCTGGTGTAGAAGCCGGGCCAGGTGTCCTCTGGCCAATCGCCTCAATCTCAAAAGTCTATACCGCCGCTGCGATCATGCGCTTGATCGAACGAGGCGCACTCACGCTCAACACGCTGGTTTGCCAACTCCTGCCAAGCTTCAGTGGTGCTGATCGCGAACAGGTGCGGCTGCGCCATTTACTGACTCATACCGCCGGAATGATCTATGAGTCGCCCGAGATGGAGCAGCGGCTGCGTGCTCAAACACCGTTAGCGGATATGGTAGCGGAAGCGCTGGAATCCCAGCTCTTGTTCGCACCCGGAACAAGTGTCAGCTACGCGGATTATCATTACCTGATCGCTGGGCGCATGGCAGAACAGGCCACTGGCCAATCATTGGCAGAACTGGTTCAGCAGCTGGTTCTTACGCCAGCAGGGCTGCAGGAAACATTCTTCCCACCCAGCCCTGCCGAATATGCACGGATTGCCAAGATCCGTGGCGCGTTGGCCGAGGGTAGTGCTGGCTCAATGTACAACTCACCCTACGCACTGGCATTGGCCCATCCCGCATTTGGAGTCGTTGCAACAGTGCGCGATCTGGCCTATTTTGCGCTGCACTTCATGCCAGGCGGGCCACGAATCCATCATGAGGCGACGGTACAGGCCATGATCGCTGATCAAACGGGTGGAGCGCCGGGTACACACCCAGCGATGCGCGGCTATAGTGCCACTGGCGCAATGCCATGGGGCTTGGGTTGGTATCTGCAAAGGCCATCGGTTCCGGCAGTGCTCGCCGATCTGGCATCGTTTAGCGCATTTGGGCATGGTGGAGCCAGCGGTTGTCTACTCGTCGCCGATCCAGCGCAACACCTAGTCGTCGCGATTGTTTCTAATACCCATGTTCGAACGGGAGCAGAGCGCTGGCGTATGCGCCTTCAATCGATTGCCAACCTAGCGATTGCTCTACATGCATCCTGAGCGGGCTATCGCTCGCTTCTGTCCATCTTGGCCTACCGAACAATCAGTGGTGTGAAAATATAATGCGAGAATGTTCGTATCGTTGCATACTCAGCACTACGCTCAGTTCTTGCCTGCCCGATCATCCCGCCCATAGCATAGATCCGTTGATTGAGCGCAAGCGCCACAAAACTTGATCGGCCCTGCGACATTGAAGCGCTGAGTTGCCAAGGTCCAAGGCTCCCATCACTCTGAATCATCGCTCGTTCGATACTGTTTGTTGCATACAGGCCTGGGTAGAAGCCGCCCAACACATACATGTATGGGCCATCAACGAAAGCGCTGGATTGAGAACGCTCAGCCACCATGACAGATATTATCTGCCACGGCCCGAGTGACCCATCCAGCGCAGCAATGGAGCGCTCAATCGTATTATCACCGCCTAGCGCATAGATAACGCGGCCGCTCACGACCGCACGAGATCGGGGCATCGTCATCGATGCTGTCAGCTCCCATGGGCCAAGGGTCCCATCAACCTGGCGAGCAGCACGCTCAACGGTTTTGAGCGCAGTGCCATTGCCAGGAAAGCCACCCAACGCATACAGATACTCGCCGACTGCAACAGCTGCAAAATCGGCCCGCGGGGTCGTCATAGATGCAACAACCTGGGCTGGTCCGAGTGAGCCATCACTATTCAATGCGAAGCGCTCAACACTACTCTGGTTTGGCCCAAAACCGCCCGTTTCGCCACCAAGAACATATAGATCATTCCCAAGAACAACCGCAGTAAGCCCCGCTCGCGGCATACTTAAAGCACCAACAATCTGCCAGGAGCTGATCGAACCATCCGTATCAAGCTTGGCACGCTCGATACTACTCAGAATCACGGAGCTATCACGCCCATTCCCGCCGATTGCATAGATATATCCGTGGGCCACGACCGCAGCAAACCTCCAACGTAGTGTCGTCATAGGAGATGTGCTCACCCACGGCGCAATCGTGCCATCGCCACGGTTCATGATAATAAAATCGTTTATGGAATCACTCTTCTGACCATCTGGATTCATGACGGTGATGCTATACACGCCCTCAAAGATCTTGGCCGGTATGATGACCGAGATCGTGATGCTATCGATGAAGGTGACATTCGAAAGTACCTGATGATTAGCATTTGTAGTATCCGCAATAACGATTGGGGTCGCTGCAAAGCCAACTCCTGTAATAGTGACCATTGTTGCCTGGTCATTATAGATATGATTTGGAGAAATAGCTATGATCAGTGGCACAGCCGCGCTCGATACGGCATAGAGTGGTGTTGCCAACACCATGAGCGAGAGTGCGCACACAACAGATAGAAGAACTGCCGTGGGAGTATGCAATAACTGTTTCATGGAAGCACTCCTTATTAAGAAGTTGAGCAGGATGCCGTTATCGATGGCTGGGGCATGGAGTCAGGGGTCGGCATGCTCAACGAACTGGCGACACAAGATATGCCACCAGGTTCACCCTTAATCATAGAGCTAAATGAGGGGTTGGAACGAAATAGAATCGCTCTTGTTGGTAGAAAACCGACTACCGTACGACGGAGCGAGTAAGCGCGAGGGCTTCCTGGGGTGTACGGACGGTGGTGACACCTTCCATGGAGATGCCCAACTGTGTGAGCAGAATAGCGACATCGGCAGAAATACCACTGATATTCACATCACACCCTAGCAGTCGCAGTGCCTGAGATGTGTCCAATAGTGCGCGTGCAACAGCCGTATCGACCATTAAGACGCCAGCGATATCGATAATGATCAGGCGCGCTCGTTGGGTATGTGCAACTTCCAACAAGCGTGTTGTCAGTGTTTGGGTGCGCCGTGTATCCAGATGGCCAACCAATGGGGCAAAGAGTACGCCATTGGCCAACTGAACAACTGGCGTCTCCAGAGTTCCGACTAGGTCAATTAATCGGCGCTGCTCATCAATTTGAATGCTGGCCTGCTCGTTCAGTTGGGCTAGTTCACGCGTCTGTATTTCACTGCGTGCCAGTGCATCGCGAGCCTGTTGTGCGCTCAGCTCTGCCTGATGCTGTGCCCGATCCGACATGAGCCGCCCGAGTGAAATCCCACCAATCACAATTGCAATAATCGTTAGGTTCAGTGGGTCTGCATAGACACCAACACCACCAGCTTTGATCAGCAGGATGCTGATAACCAAGATCGCTGAGCCAACGACCCACACAGGGCCAGCCAACACCAGTGCAATCACTGGTGCGACAAACACCGCAGCGGCAAATTGCATGGTTACATATGGCTCGTTGATAACAACAATACCAAGTGTTGCAAGGACAACTGAGATATAGCGAACTATTTCCCATCCACGTATGTACAACACCAATAATGCAGCATATACCAGCGCAGAAACGATTGAGAACAGTGCAGTGCTTGTCCACCCACTGGTAATAATCGTATTTATTGCGAACAGCACCATACCAACAGTGAGAATGGCGAGAAGTGCCTGACAAATACGCTGCTGCATTGACCTAATCATGTCAATTTCCTATACAATGCCCGAATCGATCCGCACCACTTATATCTAGTATAGGCATTTTCGCAGATCATCAGCAGCTATGCAAGGTGTCACTATCGAATCAAGATCGTTTATAGATCGGCGCAAATTGGCCTGTGAATAGGTGATCTATGGCTCTGCTACCCAAAAACCCAATGGATGCGTATGCCCAAGACCCAACACCCGGCCATCCTGCACTTCCAGCGCTGTACGAAGCGCTGCCCGCGCCTGATCATCCTCTGGATATGAACGACCGCCGGTCGTTCGGCGGCTATACAGATGATCGAAAATCATCCGTCGCCAATCCTGTTCATTAAGGCGCATGAGCGGCCCATGTGCCCAGTAGAGATCTTCGCTACCGCATACGAATGGCGGCCTGAGTATTCCTGTTCGAGGGCGGCCCGAGCCGACATAGGCGCTGAGTGCTGTAACCGGCCCGCCATAGAATGCATCAACCAACTCATCGCGGGTTGGTATCCGTTGCAGCCGCGAACCGACCTGATAGCCGATCTGGGCTTCTTCGCTGGCAGGATCGTACCAGGAGCCACGAAATAGGTAGATCAGCAATGGCCCGCTTGCATGCGCCGTCTCGGCAACAATTCCGTTATATTCATCGGCTAATTCCGCGACACCAACCGTTCGCGCTATCTGTGCGATATCACCAGCAATCCGCACCCGTGCCTGCAATCGTGTGTAGCTTGCTCGGCGTTCATCACCGCACACAAGGCGCTGCATAATTGCTCGCATAAACGCAGCATACGCAGGCCCACGATCAGCTGGAATGCGCCCAACCAGAATGATTGTTTCGATCCCCAGGGTAAAGAGTTGTTCATAGACTGCCCGTTGGGTCGCTTCGGCCCAGCGAAAGTAGCCCTCCATGCCTGCTGCATCGGCAAAACTGCCACCTTCGGCAAGATACGCACGCCGCGTACCACCCATTGCCACGGCCCAACATGATCGGCCACTAGCCTGTATCTGCTGGGCAACCATGCCTGCTTCGCATTCCAGAAACGCCGCAAGATCCATGATAGCCTTCTTTATCAATCCTATCGGATTTGTAAAAAGAGGGGGTTTCTTGGAGGCTGCGCCCCCAAACCCCTACTTTGCGTGTACCAACCATGTAGGTTTGCTATTTATACTATAATTCTACGCTCGACAGATCGCGTAATCCCGAGCATAGCACTCAGGATGGTTGCGTGAACAATCCGTGATGGCCGAAAGAGTTCTTTGCCGATCCAGCGTGGTTGGCTGTGTTGTACAAGTGAGTAGTAGTGGTGTTGCATCCACTGCTGCGCCTGGTCCATCATGGTGTAGTCATCTGCGTCCAATGCATCCACTCGATCCAGCGCAAGCAGTGCCAGAACCGCATAGGCCGTATCTTCAAAGGCATAGCCATCCGATCCCCACGATCCATCGGTTCGGCAGGCATTGCGAAGGGCTGGAAGGCTCTCGCGTGCGATAGCGGCCTGCCCAGCAGCGCAGTAGGCAGCGATTGTATGGCTCGTCAGATACAACCACGATGCATGCCATTTATCACCGGCCCATGTCTTGCCCTCACTGCGCTGCTTGAGTAACGATTGCAATGGCCTGCAAGCATCGCCATTGAGCAAGGCCAGTGCATGCGCTGCATGAACTGTGACCGAAATCGATTGCTGTAGTTCGCCAAAATAGGTGGTGTATCCGCCGCCTTCCGGTTGCGCGAATTGCTGGAGTATCGCCAGATCGGGCTTACGTCCACTGCCAGCCAGCATAGCCAGAGCTGTTGATGTCATATCGCCATCGGTGATGAACCATTCGCTCATTCCCAGGCCAGTATGCCGCAGGCTATGGCTCACGTGATCGATCTGCGGTTCAACAAGATTGTGCAGTTCATTCCAGCGCAATAACCCGCCGAGTTGCAGCGTGTAGAGCATCCATACGCGCTCGAAATGCATAATCGGCCAGATCGTTGGCATCACACCTGCGATTCCAACACCAGTAGCCAGGCTGGCCTGCTCCAGAAATCGAACGGCAGCAGCATGCTGAGAAGCCAGATCCACCCGATCTGCTGTTGCGAACAACCAGGCCGCCGTTGCTGCTGGGCTATGGCCAATCCCACCTGAACCATCAATAACACTCATATCTGGGGGTATGTCAAGCGCTTCCCAGGAATGCAGTGCTGTCGTTCCTGCTGGAAAGCGCCGCCCTTTCAGGATGTGCCTGCGCTTCTGGCCAAGGGTTATCAGTTCGGCATATGGACGAGAATCGATCAACAGGTGTACACGTTTGGCTTCTTCGAGCAATGCCGGAAGCAGCAACTCAATCCCAACAGGAATATCTTCTGTGAGCGCGCCATACCAACAGGCTGCATGTGAGCGCAGAAAGGTAAGCCCGGCCTCGATGGCAGCGCACGTGCGCTCTGGTGCGGCCTGGTGTAACGCCAGCAGTGTTGCCAGTGTTGGCAGATCACGCGCCCGTGAAACCACGAGGCTTCCCCAACCGCCATCACTGTGTTGCTGTTCGAGCAACCATTCGACGACTGGCCCAACATCTTGTGGTGGCGAAAAACGTAGTACTTGTGCGGTATCATAGATCGATGGCCCAACCAACCCACCATTTGTGCCCATCTCCAACAGCAGTACACGTAGGTCAGCAAGCAGGCGTTTGTGCAAATGGCTCATTCTACTCCCCTAAAGATACCTGGCTGGTGAACGAATGCATCAAGGTGGCAGCCATGGCACCTCTAATAGTTAAAGTATACTTACTTCTGTAGTGAAAGTAAAGGTGCTTTAACCAAAAGTAGAATAGGCCATTACTCCTATCATTTCAGCTTATATGAACTGCGCGAGTTCATGCAGGCTGAATATGCGTGTACCGCTATAGGTAGACCTCTTCTTGCGGTCGATCAGAATCGCATGCATGCCAACTGCCTGTGCCCCTTCAACATTCTCCTCAAGATCATCAACGAACAGGCATGCCGATGGCGCAACACCGAGTGTCTCTGCGGTGTTCAAATACGCCTGTGGGTTGGGCTTCCACAGGCCGATGGCGGTACTGGAGATCAGCGCATCAAACCAGCCTGGATCAATACCGACATGCTGGAGCGTGAGATGGATGCTCGGTAGCTCAAAATTTGTCAGTACTGCCAGGCGCAGCCCACGGGTACGCAGCGATTGCAAACAGGCAAGCGTATCGGGGTACGCAACAAAACAGGTATGGTAGAATGGCCCAAACTGCTGAAGCTGAATACTGCGCTCTGCCGAGACCTGATACTGTTGGGCAAGGCTCTCCCAGAAGAGAATCCAGAATTTCTCTTCGTCGGCAATCGTCTGCGGCCATGGGCCGCGCCACGCTTGCCAATGCGCAGCAGCAGCGCCAAGCGGGATCTCTGGTAGAAGAGAATGAATGCGCTGCTCAAAGTGGGCAATCGCTGCAAGATCGAAATGAAGTAGCGTATGGTCACGATCAAAAATGACTGCCGCAATCGGTTTGGCGAAAAGTTGCTCATCCATATGGTTCATAATCCTATTCAGTGAGGTACGAAGGTCATGTTGCTGCCTATCGCAGATACTGTTACTGTATGTCGTACGCCCTCAGTAGTCAACTCTCTCAGCAGAGGGTCAGAGAAGAAGGAAGTGAAGTAGTATGGCACGCTCCTATCGCCTGTTCAGTCTATTCGTGGCTATTGCAGTGATTGGCATGCAGGTGGGCACTGCCAATGCAGAAGATCGACCAAGGCCAGCGGCAACCAAGGTATTCATCGACACAGACAGTGGTGTTGATGATATATTCGCAATTGCGTACCTACTGAAGGAACGATCAATCAACGTATTGGGCTTCACAACTGTCAATGGCAACACAACCGTTTCGAATGCAACCAATAATCTGCTGACACTCTTTGATGTGATCGGCACAACCAAGCCCGTCACGATTGGCGCAGCAGCCCCATTGCAGCTACCAGCATCGCGTGTTGGCCAATTGATCCATGGCCCAAGTGGTATTTGGTTCTCACAGACTCAGCATAATCTGGCGGCGCTACCGACTGATGCGCCAGCAGCGATTGCCGCAGCAGCACGAGCCAACCCTGGTATGACATTGCTGACGCTTGGGCCATTAACGAATGTGGCACAGGCAGCGCAACGCTTCCCGCAGGATCTGGCAGGCGTGAAGATTGTCGCATTGGCGGGAGCGCGTGGCCCAGGGAATCGCACGCCAGTGGCCGAAACCAATGTCTTTATCGACCCACAGGCAAGTGAGATTGTGTTCAGAAGTGGCCTCAACCTAACGATGATCACCCTTGACGCATTCAAGCAGGTCACTGTTGATAGTGCTGAATTCACCCAGGAACTCACCAACGATGGCGGTCAACTTGGTCAATTTCTGGCATCGATCTTTGGGCCATATAGCAATGCCCTGACACAAGGCCAGGGCGGGCTAGTTGGGCTGCCAGATGTCGCAGCGGCTGTGTATGTCGTTCAGCCGAGTGTGGGCACGCCAACCTCGGGGTTAGTACGTATTGTGACCAATACCGATTATACGCGTGGCCAGACGATCATTGCCATTGAGCCGAATGCCAAGATTGGCCTGGTTACAGATGACGCGCAACTCTCAGGACTGGCCGATCAGGTCTTCACCACACCGAACTTCAATCTGTTCTTTGCTCTGGCCGTCTTCTTCGCCCAGAACCCGGACAATGCACAGGTTGTGCTTGATGTGTATGAGCGGCCGTTGCTTCGGCTATTCGAACGACGATTACTCGAGCATTAGGCGTTAATCTGGCTTGGTGACAAGATTCTCGCCAGCCACCCAGCCCTCACGCCCACCAATCGTTTGTACTCGCCACCAGGCAGCAGTACCGACAGAGCGCGGCGGATCAAGCAATTTAACCTGCGTCCCAACCGGCAGCAGCACCACAATTGCTTGATCCGTGCCTGGCTGAGCGCGCATACGCAACGACAATCCGCCATTGCGCGTCACCCAGGCATCACAGTTGGGCTTGAGTATTGTACTACAGGTATCATCCTGAATTGGCTCACCAATCGTGATTCGTACAGGCCGGCGCTCAATCAGTTCGCTGCCCTGGAGGCGAACAATCAGCGACATTGCACTAGGCTTGTCGGCAACAATATTGAGCTCCCACATGGAATTGCGGACTTTGATCGTCCCCAGCACCTGATCGCCATTCAAGACCTCAATCATGCGTCCGGATGGCCCTGATCCAATAATGGTGATTGGCCCGACGCGCAGGTGTTCGCCTTCGAGCGGCGCATTGATGATCAGATCGCTGATTGGAATGAGCGGTGCAATGACTGGTGTGTTCGCTGCGACGATGATCGTTTCCTTCGGCAGCAGCAGAGTGGCCGTGATTGTTGATTGTGGTGTGCCACCCAATGCGGCTGTCTGTTGCAATGGAACCTCAGGCGTTAGCGCAAGTGATAACTGTGGTGTCAGGGTCGGGAACTGCGATACGCCTGGAGCATCTTGGGGAATCGGCGTTGCAGTCGGAATTGGCGTCACAGTCGGAATTGGTGTTGCAGTCGGAATTGGTGTCGCGGTCAATGTTGGCAGCGCGATTGTTGCACCTTCCACTAGTGTGAGCGATGGCAGTGCGATTGTTGCACCCTGCACCAGAGTTGCTGTTGGCTTTACCAGGGTTGGCGTCGCTGGCCCTGGTGTTGCGCGATCTGGGAGCGCAACCGTGGCTCCAATTGGCGGCGTGAGAGTTGTATTGATGTTTTGTCCGTTGGTGATCACCTGAACCAGTGGCGTGCTGGTGAGCGTAACAACCAGCGAAGTTTGGGCGGATACGGTTTGCTGTAGTGGGAGAACAACCGTCGAACCAAACTGTGTCGTGCTACCCTCGTTTGGTAAATCCATGGTTGCCCCGATTGAAAATGATTCCGATGCCTCGGTTGCATCGGGGAGGATTTGAGTGTCAGCAATAACAACCGGGCCACTTCCAGTTCCAGTGCTGCTTATGAGGATTCCGAACCACAGCAGTGCTATCAGAATAATCACTACAACAACCATAAACCAGCTGTATCTCAGGTTTCCTAATGAAGCACGCGTGAACTGCATCAGGTGTGCTCCTCTCGCTCCAGTATCACGAAATACCCAATACCCAATTTCAACTATCTCACTTAAACAGCGTGTGTTGCACTAATTCGCACAACATTCCCACAACTGTTCATATAGCGGACATAGCGAAGCTATACCCTATGATCATCCATAGCGCACGATTACTCTCGCGGAGAGCACCACATCAGGGTGTAGCAGATTATTGCGATTGATATGTAATGTACTTGAATATTATACCCTAAATTGTAGTAAGCGCTATACCAAACATGTGAAACATATATAATAAAATTTACATTTATCGCGAAATACAGCGGCATTATGCGTTATTGCGCCGAGACCAAAAACCACGCATCACGGAACTGCGGAACTCCCAAACCAATAAACCAGACCAGACCAAAAATTGCGATATATAGCAATCCTACCGGATTTGTAAAAAAGGGGCGGGGGAATTTCTTTCGGGGCTGCGCCCCAAACCCCACTTTGCGCTACGCGCCTTTACAACTCAAATAGGAATGCTATATCTGCCCCATAATGAACCAGATACACTCGAAATGACCCCTTGACAACCATACTGAACCGTGATATAGTCCAGACATCAAATCAAGTAGCGGTCGCAAACACGCGATAGCGCACCAACGAGGCAGGATACGGGCAATGAGTACGATAACAATCCACAGGTACAACATACGAGGCAGTAAACAGGTTGATGAAGCTGGGAGCTTCTCTTCGAACCTGTCACAACTCCCCAATGGTATGTGTCTGCTGGTAGGTGAGCGCATATGACCTGGCCGTATCAACGATGCACGAGCATCGATGCGCCGGGCCAGCCATTACGGCAGTCCCGGCGTTTTGTTTATACCACGGGACGTGGTGCAGCCCGGAAGCATCCCGCGTTCGGATCGCGTGGGGCGGTTCACGAACCGCCCGTACACATCGTGCCGTCCCGACGTGGGGCGGTTCAAGTCCCTCCACTCGTGCCATTGCAGCTTCGGCTGCGCCTACCTTAACAAGTGAAGAAACGCATATGACTTGCAGGGGGCGCGGCATCGAGCACGGCTATCCCAACCACGCGCCCTGCTGATCCTCGATAGCTCAACTGGTAGAGTACCGCACTGTTACTGCGGGCGTTCCAGGTTCAACTCCTGGTCGAGGAGCCATATCGTCCTAGCTCAATTTGAAAGAGCGCCGCTCTGCGAAGGCGGAGGTTCCGGGGGCAGATCCTGGGGGCGATACCAGTGGCGCTGTGGGGGAGCGGAATCCCCGCAACCTTGTCACGGTTGAGATCGCGGGTTCAAATCCCGCCAGCGTCGCCAATGCCGCTTAAGCACAAGTGGACGTGCATCTGTCTTGTAAACAGAGGGCTATCGGTTCGAGGCCGATAGGCGGCTCCAGTGCATGGGGGCGAGTAATGACATTTACATGTTCATTGGGTATGGTTTGCATCCACCTGCCCCGCAGGCTGAAGCCCGCGGCCAGGGATTCGTTTGCTCTTGGCCGCGGGCTTCAGCCTGCGGATTCTGGGCATCCATCATTCATCTGGCAAGCTGCCCCCATGCCGATATTCTAGGCCTATAGCGCAGATGGAAGCGTGCCGCACTTGCACTGCGGAGGTTGCGGGTTCGAATCCCGCTGGGTCCACCATGGAATGGTAGCGTCCTCTGATCGCATTGGCGTACACGCCTTCTAAGCGCTTGGTCATCGGTTCGAATCCGATCTCCCCGTCGACCGGGGAGTAGCTCAGTGGTAGAGCAAGAATACTCGCCGACGCAACTCGGACGCTGCCATTCATCATTCTTATACCAGGTAGTAGCTCATTCAGTAGAGCGCCGGCGCGCCATGCCGGAGGTGGTGGGAGCGTAGCCTACCTACCTGACCATGTGCATCTGTAGCCCAATTGGCAGAGGCTGCTGGCTTAGACCCAGCACAGTGCAGGTTCGACTCCTGTCAGATGTACCATTTCTCTTTCTGCTTCTTTCTTCAACATGCCGCCGTGGCGCAACTGAATAGCGCAGGCGTCTTCTACACGCATGGTTCGAGGTTTGAGTCCTCGCGGCGGCGCCAGATCTATGATGTGGAGTAGTTTCTGTTGGTAGAAACGCTGGTCTTTGGCACCAGAGGCAATGGTTCGATTCCATTCTCCACAGCGATTATGGGGATGTTAGTTCAGCAGCAGAATGCCTGACTGTGAACCAGGCGACGCCGGGGCAGCACCGGCCCATCCCCCCATGTGTCGCACAAGCCAAGTAGTGAGGCCCACGTCTGCAAAACGTGTTTGGGTGGGTGCAAATCCCATGTGCGATTCCATTATGGAAGGGCAAGCCGATTGGCGACGGCAGCGCGGTGCTAACGCGTCGAGCAGAATGCCTTGCGGGTTCAACTCC
Organism: Chloroflexales bacterium; assembly: GCA_038214135.1. Taxonomy (GTDB): domain Bacteria; phylum Chloroflexota; class Chloroflexia; order Chloroflexales; family Roseiflexaceae; genus JANLSE01. The sequence goes on from JBBQSD010000097.1 coordinate 17,022, forward strand.
CATCCCTTCCGCCATTATGCAATGTTAAACAACCGAAAGGGGGTGATCATCAATGACCGATGTGTTGGTATTGAACGCAAGCTACGAGCCATTGCGGATCGTCTCGGTACGGCGAGCAATGGTCATGCTCCTTCAGCGGAAGGCCGAGCTCGTCGAGGCGGCGACACAGATGCTACGAGCGCAGGGCATGACATTCGCGGTGCCATTGGTGGTCCGCCTGGTTCGGTATGTCGCCATTCGGCGAACGCACCAGTTGCCATGCTCACGCCGAGGTGTGCTGGCCCGTGACCAGGAGACATGCCAGTATTGTGGTGTGCAACCAGGCCGTGCGCATCTAACAATCGACCATGTGTTGCCACGGGCACAGGGCGGCAGCACAACCTGGGAGAATGCTGTGGCAGCATGTTCAGCCTGTAACCACCGCAAGGCCAACCGCACACCGCAGCAGGCAGGGATGACACTGGCAAGCTTGCCACGCCGACCAAGCTATGTCGCATTTGCCCTGCTTGGCACACTGGAGCGCCATGCTGTCTGGCAGAAGTATGCCTATGCAGCGTGACATCTGATACGGTGACGAGGTGACTGTGCTGATGAGGAGCTGCACAACATCGATCAAGCGCAGTCACTTTGTCACGAGGGGTCGCATCGTCCAACAGCAGGACGCCCGCCTTGCAAGCAGGAAATCCGGGTGCGATTCCCGGTCGATCCACCATACTACGACCCTGTTGTCTACTGGTTAGGACACCTGTCTCTCGTACAGGTGGAGCGGGTTCAATTCCCGCCAGGGTCGCCATGTAGTCGTCGGACGCAGCAGCTTCATTCTTGAAACCTATGCGCACACACGTTGGGATCTGTTTCGTCACCGAATCTCATACAGCTCGGCATAGGAAACGCGCTGGAGTAGGCGATAGTTGGCTTTTGCTTGCTGGTAGAGTGGGTTGGAATCATTCGCCATTGTGATGAGGTAGCGCGGCTCCCAACTGCCGGTATCGCTACTCAGGGTTTCTGGTTGCAGAATGAAGGGCTTGTCGATCAGCGAACTCACGATCGGGTATGTTTCGTATGTAGCAAAGAGCACGGTATTGGGTGGGAGTGCTGCTCGTATGGTGGTGGCCTCAGCCTGTTCTTGATCCCAGGTTGTCGCTAGCTTTATATTGCCATATGGCGTGACACCAACATTGGCCATCAGTAGAACTATCAGCACGCTACTCACCAGCAGTGCAGTATAGCGTAGTAGCCTTGATGTACACACATGATCCCAGACAGCAAGCGCCACCATTGCGATTGCAAAGCTCATACTTGTCAGGATATGGGTGCTTGTATGCACATGGATGTAGGCATGCTGCCGGAAACCAATAAACCAGAGTAGCTCACACACAATGATCAGCCCAAGCCATGTTCGGGCGTGGCTATTGAGTTGGAGAATGCCACGTTTGTGTACAAGCAATATCAACAGCCCACCCAAGAGGGTGAGGACCTGGAGCAGGTAGTAACTTACAAGGCGGCGCAGAAGTTCGGCGTTGTATGGGATACCCCAGTTCAGTTCGCCAGTTCCGCTACCAGCATCGCCAGCGCGCTTGGTGAAGGCCTGAGTGAAATCATTGAGCACTGCCTGAGCACTACCAAGCATGTAGCTATTCTGTATAAAGCGTGCACCAAAGCCGATTGCGAGGCCAACGGCGACACTGCCAATGAGCTGGATGGCAATACCAGCACGTTCCCGCCACATGCCGGTACCGAACAGGAGTGGAAAGCCAAGTGCGTAACAGAGCATCGCCGGGATCATCTCGAAACCTGATAGTGAAATCGTCAGCATGGCTCCTAATGAACAGAGCCCGAGCCAGCGCCAGCGGCGAGTTCCCGTATGTAGCGCCGCCAGTGATAAGAACAGCAAGTTCCAGTATTTAGCGGCGAAATCATATGACTGATATCCGAACGCATCGGCCATGAGGTGGAATGGCGCAGCGGCTGCCGCAAGCAGCATCGTCAGAAACGCAAGGCGCTGATCCTTAAACACACATTCGATCAACAAATACAGGGCCAACAGCCCAGAACATGAAAAAAGGAGCGGTACCACACGTGCGCTTGTCGATGCCAGACCGAGCCGATAGCACAGCCCAAGGACAACTGCTGGGAATGATGGATGATGTGGCAAATATGTTGGCGGCAGGCCAATTAATGGCCGATCATCGACGGTGACAGCAAAGTTCAGCGCGAAGAAGCCATAGCGATCAAGGTTTCGTGCAGCGATGATATGCGCAAAATCCGTCCACGAATCTCCGTGATCGGGTAGCTCGGAGCGCAAACTCTGGGTGCAAAAAATGAACAGGGCAATCGTCATCACCACCACAATCGGCAACCAGCGTGGAATAGATGCGCCCATGGAGTTCTGCGATTGATCAGAACGAGTCGGAGTCGATGGTAGCATTGATATATCTCTTTAGCATTCTGTAGGTTCGCTCACGATTGTATCACGGACTATGGCGCTGTGGCGAAGGAGCAAACGCAGCGGTCTCATACGCCGCCAATCGAAGGTGCAATTCCTTCCAGCGTCACCATCAACTATGGCCTCGTCGTCTAACGGCCAGGATTCCTGTCCTTCAAACAGGGAACGCGGGTTCAACTCCCGCCGAGGCTACCAGATCACACAGATGCCGCTCTAGCTCAAATGGACAGAGCGCCTGGCTTCGAACCAGGAGGTTGGGGGATCATAGCCTCCGAGTGGCGCCAGCATACCGGGATCGTCTAGCGAGAGGACAGCTGTCTCTGAAGCAGCGAACCAAGGTTTGAATCCTTGTCCCGATGCCATTTCCAATCAAGATGCGCTCGCGCATCATGTGCCGCCGTAGCTCAATGGACAGAGCAAGCGCCTTTTAAGCGATGAGATGGGGGTTCAACTCCCTTCGGTGGCACCAGTTTACTCGTCATAGCTCAATTGGTAGAGCAGCTGACTCTTAATCAGGCGGTTGTAGGTTCGATTCCTACTGGCGAGACCATGTGTTGCTCTGGCGTAATGGACAAGCGTGCCTGCCTTCCAAGCAGGTGGTCAGGGTTCGAATCCCTGGAGCAGCACCAATTTCCCTATTCAGGGGTTGGCTGGGCATGAGTGAGCCCAACGCTCTGTAACAGCGCCGCAATTGCTGAAGAGGTGCAAATCCTCTCCAACCCACCAGTAATCGGACGATAGCTCAATCTGGTTCGAGCATGAGCCTGATACGCTCACGATCATGGTTCAAATCCATGTCGTCCGACCACACCAGCGTAGCTCAACTGGCAGAGCGCCGCGCCTACACCGCGGAGGTTGCGAGATCGTTGCTCGCCGCTGGCACCATGCTATTGGCATATCGGCGCGTAGCTCAATGGTCAGAGCAGGAATCTTATACATTCTCGATTCTGGTTCGAATCCAGGCGCGCCGACGAAAATGATCGCATGACACGGTGAGGAGGTGAAACGGTGATTATCGCACAGGAGCGGCGCAGCCGCGTCGTTATTCTTGCCACTTGTTGCGTAATAGCCAGCCGCGTCGTTATTCTTGCCACTTGTTGCGTAATAGTTTGCGCGCCTGTCTGAAACACGGGAGGTGCAGGTGCGATTCCTGCCGAGTGGACCATACGGGAGGGCAAGCCGATTGGCGACGGCATCCGTCTTGAAAACGGACGAGCATCCGCCTTGGGCGTTCAACTCGCCCCCCTTCCGCCATGTTTCTGGGTGTGGTGTAGCGGGAGCATTCCGCGTTTGGATCGCGGAGGTCGCTGGTTCAATCCCAGCCGCCCAGACCACGAATTCACTATTGGAAAGGAGCGAACCAATGCTACTTGTAACCGAAATCCTGCGCCTGCATGTGCGCTTCAATGGGCGCAGTGAGGATCTCGATCTTGCCATACTTGGGCTATCCCGTTCTGCAAGTGACGCGGAGCTGTGGGCTGCATTGGCACGCCATTATGATTGCACACTCGCTGATTTTGCCGATTCCGTGATCGTTCGTGAGCCACAGGCGATTATTGTGCGGCCTGTCGCGTTCTATGGATAGTTTCTAGCTCTCAGCTTTCAGCTTTCAGGCCGCTAACGATGAACGTTTGGATACACCACAGCCGTTGCAGTACCAGTACGACTTTCCCTCTGCGCTAAAATGCTGAGAGCTGACGGCTGACGGCTCATATTTCTCTGGCGTGCCCTAACTGCACAGGCGTACACACTATTTGATCCATTGTCTGCAAAGACACGCAGGTTCGAATCCTGCCTACTTCTCGAAGTAGTGGTGGAGTGGCTATCCACGATGGAATGTGTTTCTGCCGCCCGTGCGACTTGCACGCCGGTTCATCTCAATACAAGGAGGGTGCCATGTTTGGTATGCTACGCTTCCTGATCAATCTGCTCCACCGACCAGCGCCGGTTGAGCAGCCAGTTGCTGCAAGCCCGGTTGTAGCAGCAGATCTGCCAGCTGTGGTAATTGCACCACCAGCAGCAATCCCAACAGTGCAAGTAGCATCAACAGTAACAGTGCCGATCCGCCCAGTGAATCGAGCACTTGTAGCGAGCACTGGCGATGCAATTGACGAGCTTGATATTCGCACCCAGATTCTGAATTCGTTTCTGAGTACGCCACATGGCAAGCTCGCTGAAATCGCGCCACTGCATGCCAGCGCACTTGATCGCGATCCGCTGTTCTATGGACATCTGGCGGTATGGTATGCAGGCCGAGGCGAGGTGCGCGACCATAAGGTAGTGTTTGTGGCGCATCTGCTGACCAGCGAGTTCGCAGAGCTACGTGAGGTTGGCTGGATGCAGCTCCAGAAGCTACCGCCACATCTGGTTGCTGCAGTACTTGATCATGCAAAGCGTGTGATCGGCAAGACACCACGGATGCTGAAGAGTGCCATGGTGAGCTACCTACGTGCGCTCGAGAGCAACCCAGAGCGCTTTGACCGGGCAGCGCTGCGTAGCAAGCAGGATCTGAAGCATCTGTATGCCAGCTTGCGTATCGCACCGGCAATGCGAGCGCAGCAGATTCTGTTCGATGGCAATCCGCCAGTTGGCAGTTCGCTGCTGGCGCTGAAGCAACTGGCACAGGCGACAGAACCAGCCGATCAGGCGCGTCTGATTATCGAGCAGCGCATTCCGTATACCATCGCCGTTGGTGCAATCAAGGTGCTCACACCAAGCGTGCTGGTGGCGCTGATCGATGTGATGACACCCCAGGAGGTGATTAACCACCTGGCAGCGCTCAAGCGCCGTGGTGCCTTTGATCACCCGCAGGTCAAGGCGCTGATTGAGGCCAAGATCAAGGCCGCCGAGCACGATACGCGTGTTTCAACGCTCAAGGCTACTCGTGCGCTGGCCAACGTTGCCCTGGACGAATCAACCGAGGCGCTGCTGACGGAGGTGACCGACAAGCGAGTTACAAATACTGCCCGTATTACTCGCCCAACCGCACTGTTTGTGGATAAGAGCAGCAGCATGACGCAGGCAATCGCGGTTGCGAAGGAGGTTGCTGCACTGGTGAGCGCGATCTGTAGCGATTTCCGGGTGCTGGCCTTCGATACCGAGACATTCGCGGTAACAGCGGAGTCACCAGAGCGTAGTGCCTGGGAGCGTGCGTTTCGGATGGTCAAGCCTGATGGCGCTACCAGCATTGGTGCGCCGCTGGCCAAGCTCGCCCGCGAGCGCCAGTATGTTGAGCAGGTGGTGGTAATCACCGATCTGGGTGAGAACACTGCACCACTGTTCCACGATGCCTATGCCCAGTATGTGCGCGAAATGGGCGTTGGCCCAATGGTGACAATTGTTGCCGTTGGTGGCAGCAACCCGCAGTTCCTGAAGCGGCTACGCGATCAGGGCATTCCGCTGACAGTCTGGGAGTTCAAGGGGGATTATTATGCATTGCCAAATATTCTGAGCCTGTTGAGCGCACCAAGCCGGGCTGAGCTTGTTGAGCAGGTGATGGCAGTACCACTCCCACGCCGTGGTGCGTAGCATTCCCTTGTATACTCCTGCTGATTCCCCTCTCCCCAACCCCTCGCCCTGGTGTGGGCGAGGGGGAATTGCGCGTCAGGACGCCTTCGGCCAAAAACCTCCTCACCTGAAAGGGCGTCTCTACCCGATACAACAACCTTGGAGATTGCGCATGAACAATCGCACACATAATCTGATTGATCGCCTGGCCCGTGACGAGGCGGCGCTGCGCGGGCAGGCGTTTCTTGCGCCGCTGTTGGCCCATGGCCGGACGCACATTCGTGTTCACGGCTTGATCTACAATCTGGCTGTTGTTGGAGCGCGCCCAGGTTGGTGGATGTGCCAGATGATTGATGCACAGCGGGCCAGGATTGTTGCTGCAGCGCAGCCCTGGCAGCATAACGATTATCTCGCACTCTGGCCAGCCCTACGGCTGGTACTGATTGAGCCACTGCGCGGCGATGATTGGATCGCAATGGCTTTCAACCCAAGCGATGCAGCCCAACGCTTCAAGCTCCAGGGTCCGCTGGTTGTGCATCTGGTTGATAGTGGACAGACATTCGAGCGCGTGATTGGGCGCGTTGAGGGTGGTACGATTTGGTACGATGATGTAGATCGTCGCGCCGATCCGGCTATTGCTGAACTGCTCCGTGCAGAACTTGCCACTGATCAGGAAACACTCTTGATCGCTGGGCTTGGCCCTGGTGAACAGGCCAGCTATGCCCTGCTTCTTGGCCGCCGTATGGCAACAGCAATAACACAACAGGCTACCCAACTAGAACAGCGCCTCCGTGAGACCCTGCTGATCGGTGGAGCACAACTGATTGGCTACGAAACCAGTGATGGGGTTCTACGCGTGACCTGGGAACGCGCAGGGCAGCGTAGTATCACATTGGTGAATCCACAGCTTGAGGTTATCTCGGCTGGCATTTGCCTGAGCGGCGAGGATCAGCATTTTGATCTGGCCAGTATTGTAGGGGTCGTTCACGATGCGCCACCATTCGCCCGATATGCGCCACCATTCGCCCGATATGCGTAGGGGCGGGTGGGGGAACGCCCGGGCCAGATATGAGCCACCATTCGCCCGATATGCGCCCCAACGCGAAAAGCGCCACCCAACGCCCAAAAAGCGGAGGGGCGGGTGGGGGAACGCCCGGGCCA
>JBBQSD010000098.1:0-23666 GCA_038214135.1 Chloroflexales bacterium
CTGCCAACGATCCATTTGTGATCACGGTTGGGGCCACCGATGATCGCGGCACACCAGCGATCACCGATGACACGGTGCCAACCTGGTCGGCATCTGGCCGAACAATCGATGGCTTCAACAAGCCCGATCTGGTCGCTCCAGGTACGAATATCGTGAGCCTGCTTTCATCTGACAATAGCTTACTTGCAGCCGCCTACCCCCCAGAATCTCTTTACGCTGGCAACTGGTGCCCGAGCCTTTCGTATGTCGGGAACCTCAATGTCCGCCCCAGTTGTGAGCGGTGCTGTCGCACTGCTGCTTCAGTTCACCCCGGATCAGGTCAAGCAGCGGTTGCTGACGACCTCACGGCCATTTGGGGATCGCACTCGCACGGGTGCTGGGTATCTGAACATCCCAGCTATGGTCGATAGCACCAGCACTGGTAGCACCAATACTGGCATACCAATCAGCCTCATGTTGCAGGATGGCAGCAACCCGACCGTCTGGAACTCGGCCAGTTGGTCGACGGCAAAATGGTCAACAGCACGATAGGACACCGAGTATTCAGGAGTCAGGAGTCAGGAGTCAGAATAGGGAACCAAGACCCTGATGTAGAGACGCCCCAGCGGGGCGTCTTTGTTATGCGGCATGACCAACAGACATTCGCGGGCCACGGACAATCATTCGAACAAAAGATAAACAAACGAACAAGCGAACAAGCCATTGATTGATTGCAGCCGAGGCATGATCAACGGGTGTTGCGGTGCTACCGACATTCCTTACGGGTCGGGTACCCTCTGGGTGCCGGAGCGCCTGGCCGAGGGAAGGTGGGCCGGGGTACCCTTTGGGCCGGGCACTCCAACCAGACGGCAGCGGTTTCTGGCTGCCAGTTGCTCATAGCGGCATCAATAAACCTAATCATTATTGACAAACCTGACCGATTTAGTAAAATAGACATGTACACATTGATATATACAGAAGGAGCAGGCCACGATGCGCCGATTTGATGAATTTCTCAATGCCAATCAGCAGTTCAGTGCCGCGTTTGATCGCGGTGATCTGCCTATGCCGCCGGCCCGCCATGTTGCCGTTGTGGCGTGCATGGATGCGCGGTTGCACCCAGAGAAGGTATTCGGCATTGATATTGGCGATGCCCATGTGATCCGTAATGCTGGCGGGCGCGTTTCAGATGATGTTATTCGCTCGCTTGTGATATCGGAGCGATTGCTTGGGACGACCGAGGTTGTGGTTCTGCATCACACCGATTGTGGCATGCTGACGTTCACAAACGAGCAGTTGGCCGACAAGGTGCAGGCCGAATTGGGCGTTGATGTACACGGGCGGGATTTCCTGGCCTTTAGTGATCTGGAGCAGAGTGTTCGTGATGATGTTGCGATCCTACGCCAATCGCCATTGATTCCACAGGATTTCCCTGTCAGTGGTGCCATCTATGATGTTACAACTGGGGTTGTTCACGAGGTTGTGCGGGCATAGGTTGCTTGTTGGTGGCGTGATCCGCTATGACATATCTTCCAAACGGTAGTTATCGGGTGCAGGTATCCGACAACTACCGTTTTTATTTACGGTTCGAGGGATCGTGCTATACTAGCGGTGCATTCAACCTTCTTTGATAGGTTCAATGGAGAGGGTACGATTTGCAGGGACGCGATAGATCACGTCCGTATAACGTATCATCAGAATAGCTATGCAGGGACGCGATCTATCGCGACCGTATAACGTATCATTTGTTAGCTTTGCCGAGGTACCGTTGTAACGAATGGAGGCACTCCGTGAGCAAGATCCGTGTCACCGTATGGAATGAGTTCCGCCACGAGAAGCATGCCGATCATCCAGCAAGCACACTCTACCCAGATGGGATTCATGGGGCGATCGCTGCTGGGTTGAGCGTCCATGATGATTTTGTCGTTCGCACTGCGACACTCGATCAGCCTGAGCATGGGCTGACCGATGAGGTGCTGAATAGCACCGATGTCCTGACATGGTGGGGCCACATGGCCCATCACGAGGTCAGCGATGCGGTGGTGGATAAGGTTCAGAAGCGGGTGTTGGATGGGATGGGCTTGATCGTTCTGCACTCTGGCCACTTCTCGAAGATCTTTAAGCGGCTGATGGGGACGACATGCGATCTGAAATGGCGTGAGTCGACCGACAATGAGCGGTTATGGATTCTCGAACCGGGCCACCCGATCGTTGAAGGCTTGGGTGAGACAATAGAGATCGGGCCAGAAGAGATGTATGGTGAACGCTTTGATATCCCGGCCCCCGAAACGCTCGTAATGGTCAGTTGGTTCACTGGTGGCGAAGTGTTCCGCAGTGGTTGCTGCTATACCCGTGGCCGTGGCAAGATCTTCTATTTCCGCCCTGGCCATGAATCATACCCGACCTATTTTAATGCCGATGTACGACGGGTGATGGCCAATGCCAGCCGATGGGCTGCCCCAGTTGCCGGGCCAGTGCCATTCTTTGGCAATGCCAAGCCACGTGAGGTCTTGCCAGCAGAATAATTGCTTGGCTGATGAAGACGAGGAGATCTGCAAGCAAATGCAGATCTCCTCGTCGTTTGTTTCTGGCATACAGACCAGAATGTTGCCAATTGGTGTGCGATTCTGATGCTTGACAATCCATAGGCCAGGGCTTACCATTCGGTATACTATCGCCTCCTGATGGTGCAATCGGCATCATAAGTGCGCCTATTGTATTCGTTTCGGATACCATAGTGTATCGGAGCGCACCGCAGATGACGTGTGGTCACTCGCTTGGTGCTCCAATCTTGCCAAGTGAGGCCGATCATGCAAGCGCTTCCGGTTGCGTATCTCCTCCCTATTCCAATATGCCACGATATGATTGATGATATCGTGCTGCAGTTGGTGCCAGATCTACAGATTCTATCATTCGCTGAGATTGCTGCTCATGTAGGGCCAAGCCAACGCTATACAATGGTATTCATTCGGTTGTATGCAGCAGATGATGATCTGCCTGCCCTGCTGAACGTTGCGTTGTGCGTTGCTGCTGGTTGCCCGATTGTGTTGGTGGTACCGCCAGAAGCAGAAGCGCAAGCGGCTGCCGCCCTGCATGCGGGTGTAGAAGATTACCTGCTGGCTACGCCACTGCAACTGCAGCGCCTCCCACACATGATCGAGCGTGCAGCAACAATGGCGCGACTAACAACAACTATCGATCATGCAGAGACCGAGCTTAATTTGCGTGCCCAGGCGATAGCCGTCGTCAACGATGGGATTGTTATTGTTGATATGCGATGGTCAAATCAGCCAGTGATCTATTGTAATCCTGCCTTTACGCAGATTACGGGGTATGCTGTTGAGGAAATTGTCGGGCAGAATTGTCATATACTGCAAGGGCCAGAGACCGAGTCAAGCATGCGTGGTGTGATGCGCGATGCAATCCAACAGGCGAAGCCATGCCATGTTGTTATGCGTAACTACCGGCGCGATGGAACACCATTCTGGAATGAGATTTTCCTGGCACCGGTTATTGATCAGAATGGCCACCTGACCCATATGGTCGGCACACAGCGGGATGTTACGATCCGCCTTGAGGCAGAAGAACATCTTCGCCGGCAGCATCTTCGCCAGCAAGGTTTGAGCGAGGTTGGCAAGGCACTCGCCGATATTCGCTTGAATGAAACGATGGCACTTCAGCAAGCGGCACAGCATGTCGCCCAACTTGTGGGTGATGCGTGTACGATCATGTTAATAAGCGCTGATCGGCAGAGGCTTGAGATTGCCGCACTGTATCATGCTGATCCCAACATCGAAGAACTCAGCCGCGTGTTGTTTAGTAGGTTGCAATATGCTGTGGATGAACCAGATACGCAACCACTGCTTATCCATGGGCAATCGTTCATCCTCACCAGCGAACAGATCGATCTGCTGCCATCTATCTACCAACCAAGCCTACTTGCGTATCGTGAGCACGCTGGGCTGCATGGACTGATGTTGGTGCCATTATGGGCACAACGTGAGGTTATTGGGATGATGATCGCGGTTCGCAATCAGCCCAACCAACCCTATACCACTGCTGATCTTTCGTTCTTTCAGGAGATCGCTGAATGGACGGCGCTATCGGTTGCAAATCTGCGGTTGTTCCATGCGGTACAGCATGAGCTTGCCGCACGCCAGGTTGCCGAAGAATCGCTACGCACTGCCGAGGCACACTACCGAATGATGGTCGAAAGCCTTCCGCTAGCGATCTTAACGATTGTGCTTGATCAACCCGGCACGGTACCATATATTAGCCCGCAGATCGAGGAGTTGCTTGGATTTCGTGTTGCAGAATGGCAGGCACAGCCTGATCTCTGGCGGCGGCAGGCGCATCCAGATGATCTCCCTGGCCTCCAAGCTGCTGCCGTATCTGCATTCGCTGAAAATCATGGCAGCTTCCGGTATGAATACCGCCAGTACCATCGTGATGGCCATATTGTCTGGATTCGCTATGATCAGCGGATCATTACCGTCGATCAGCAGCGCTTTTTGATATCTACGATGCGGGATATCACTCAGCGCAAACAGGCGGAGGCGGCATTACAGCAGACTCAAGAGCTCTATCGTGTGATCACCGAGACTATTTCAGACGCGATCATCACAATTGATCAGCATAGCGTGATCCTGTATGCCAATGAGGTTGTTGAGACGATCTTTGGCCACTCATACAGGGCACTAGTTGGCCAGGATCTTGTGGTACTGATCCCAGACTATTTGCGTACACTGCATCGGAATGCATTACAAGCCTATGTTGAAACTGGGCAACGGCATCTGCATACCTGGAATCGGGTTCAGTTACCTGGCCTGCACCGCGATGGTCATCAGATCCCGCTTGAGATCTCCTTTGGTGATGCCTGGCAGGATGGCCGCCGCATTTTCACCGGGATCATCCACGATATTACAGCGCGTAAACATTCCGAAGCATTGCTGCAGGATAGTAACGAGCGCTATGATCTGGCGGTTCAGGGTTCTAGCGATGGGATCTGGGATTGGAATGTGCAGACTGATCTGGTCTACTTCTCGCCACGCTTCCGCGAGCTTATGGGCTATGGCTATGCGCCATTTCTTGGTGGAATGGCATCACTTGATGCAGTTATTCACCCAGATGACCGTGATCGTACGGTTGCTGCAATTACGGCACATTTCACGGATCGCGTCCCATTCAGTGTTGAGTATCGGCTGAATACTGTTTCCGATGGCTATCGCTGGTTTCTTGTGCGTGGCCAGGGATTGTGGGATGCTGAGGGTCGCCCGGTTCGTATGGCTGGTTCGTTGACGGATATTCATGATGCGAAAATCGCGCATGGGCAACTCGAAGAGCTGAACCACACACTTGAGCAACGAATTGCCAATCGCACCGCCCAGCTCGAAAGCACGCTACAGGATCTGCGTGAGCGTAGTGAGGAACTAGCCCGAGCAAACCGTGAACTTGCGCAGGCTGGCCGGCTGAAGGATGAGTTTCTGGCCAATATGAGCCATGAGTTACGCACACCGCTGACATCTATTCTTGGCCGAGCCGAATTACTGCAGGAGGATCAATCCGAATTATTAACGGATTTTCAGCGACGCTCAATTCGAAGCATTGAGGAAAGTGGTCGCCATCTGCTGGAGTTGATCAACGATATTCTTGATCTCTCGAAGATTGAGGCTGGTAAGATTACACTCGAATTGCAATCGGTTGCCGTCGCTGAGTTGTGTCAATCCTGCATTCGTATGGTTCATTCGACGGCCTTTAAAAAGCGGTTGACGGTGCATACCTCGATAGATCCAGCGCTTACGACGATTATTGCCGATCAGCGGCGGCTCAAACAGATTATCGTCAATTTGCTATCGAATGCGATAAAATTCACCCCTGCAGATAACAAGATTGGGTTGGAAGCACGCGCTGATGTTTTGGCGCAAGAAGCGCATTTTACCGTATGGGATACGGGTATCGGTATTGCCAAAGAAGATCAATCTCGCTTGTTTCAGCCATTCGTACAGATCGATAGTAGCCTCACACGCCAGTATGAAGGCACAGGACTTGGGCTTATGTTGGTTACTCATCTAACGTCCATGCATGGTGGGCGGGTGACACTCGATAGCATTCCAGATCAGGGCAGCCGTTTTACTGTCACACTGCCGTGGCCTCTCGCCAGCCAACTCAGATTGCCAGGCTAAACGTATACATTGCCCTGCCCATGTTCAGATGTTCAGAAAGGCTTTTTCATGATTAGACCAACAACGCTCTTGATTGTTGATGACCACACCGAGATGCGCGAACTACTCGCAGATCTTTTGAAACCGCTTGGTTTTGTGTTGCTATTTGCTGCCAACGGCCAGGAGGCGCTGACACGAGCTGTGGAACATCAGCCGGATCTGCTGTTACTTGATGTGATGATGCCGGACATGGATGGCTTTGAAGTCTGCCGCCGCCTTCGTGAGATACCCGCGACGAAGGAGATGCCGATTATTATGGTCACAGCACTCGATGATCAGGAATCGCGTATTACTGGCATTGAAGTCGGAGCGGATGACTTCATCTCCAAACCATTCAATCGGGCCGAGATGCGTGCGCGGGTGCGTACGATTGTGCGACTCAACCGTTACCGGCATCTGAATGATGAGCGGGTGCGTTTCGAGCAGTTGTTTGTGCGCTCGCCCGATGGCATTGCCGCTGTCGATACAAATGGCATGATTCGGCTGGTGAACCCGGCAATGATCCGGTTGACACGCGCCACCGATCCACAGGCGCTGATTGGCATGCAATTGCGGGATCTGATTGCCGAGCCGTATCAGCGTGAATGCGACATACTCTTACTGGCCGCATCTGCGAATCTTGCCTATATTGAGCGCCGCGAAATGGTGCTGATCTGTGCTGATGGTACAACGCTGCCAGCCGAATTGACGATCGGGGCGTTTCTATGGGAGGATCGCCCAACAGCGCAGGTGATTGTTCGTGATATTAGTGAGCGCAAGCGATCTGAGGCGGCCATTCAATCGCTGAATGCCGATCTGCTGGATGCCTATGATGTTACACTGGAAGGGTGGGCCAGGGCACTCGATCTGCGTGACCACGAGACCGAGGGCCATTCTCAGCGTGTGACGAATCTGACGGTGCGGCTTGCACACACATTTGGGCTTAATCCAGAGGTACTTGTGAACATCCGCCGTGGCGCATTGTTGCACGATATTGGCAAGATGGGCATTCCCGATCAGATCCTGCGCAAACCAGGGCCACTGAGTGATGAGGAATGGGTGATTATGCGCCTGCATCCAGGCCATGCCTACGAATTGCTGCGCCCCATTCGCTTCCTCCAGCCTGCGTTAGAGATTCCCTACTGCCATCATGAACGATGGGATGGCAAGGGCTACCCACGTGGGCTGCGCGGCGAAGAGATCCCATTGGCAGCACGGATCTTTGCCGTTGTCGATGTGTGGGATGCCCTCACAAATGATCGCCCGTATCGGGCAGCCCTGCCAGTTTCCGAGGTGCGTGCGTATATGGCGAAACAATCCAACACGCATTTCGATCCACAGATCTTGGAGGTGTTTCTGCATATGATGGAAACAGTGGAATGAAGCAGTTCTCAGCTTTCAGCTCTCAGCTCTCAGCCCTCAGCTTTCAGCTCTCAGCTTTTTTTGGTGCCAGCGGAGGTCTTTCGGTAACTATAACCTCTGTCGCCACACAAACACCTATTGTTTGCGCTCCTGAAAGCTGAGAGGCCAGGATGCCGGGCAATACTGCATTCTGTGGGCGAACACGCAGGTTCGCCCTACCCGTGGGGCATCATCTCGACGCTCGCGCTCTGTGCTGCCGAGCGCTGGGCGGCGGCAATCACCTGATCGACCAACAGGCCATCCTGGAAACTGGGATTGGGGCTGCGCTGCTCGATATAGGCTCCCAGAAATTCCCGTAGCGATGCCAGATGCCAACCAATAACGCCCGTTGGCGTCTCGACATTTGGCAGGCTAGCGGCTGGGCGGGTGCGGCTCAGTGTTGCGATCCGCCGATCCCCAATTGGCGCATTGGCCCCTTCCACAACACGTAGCCCATTTGGATCGCTGGCATCATAGATCAGTGTGCCATTTGTGCCATATGCCTCAATCCGAATATCATCGCCAGCGCCAGGCACCAATTTAGAAACCTCGATACTGCCTATTCCCCCGCCAACTAGGCCGATCTGCAACCAGGCGACATCATCGCTCTCGACTGGTGTTGGTTTGCCATCTGGCCCTGGTCGTTCGCTGATTAGCGTGCGGGTGCGTGCCGAAACCCATGCAATCGGGCCAAACAGATGCAGGAGCATATCGATCATATGTGAACCGAGATCGACAAGCACGCCGCTGCCTGGGCCATTAAACCGCCAGTAGATCGCACGGTCGCGCTTCAGATTGCTGGATCGATAGTAGCGCAGATGGAAGCCAACGACATTGCCAAGCATGCCAGCGCCGATCAGCCGATGGGCCTCCTGGATCGCCGGAATCTGGCGGAAATGAAAGTTGATGCCGCTGATCAAGCCGTGTGCTGCAGCAGCAGTAACAATCGCCTGTGATTCCTCGGCGGTTGCGGCCAGTGGTTTCTCCCAGAATAATGCCTTGCCAGCGGCGATGGTTGCCAGCGCAATCTGGGCGTGATCGCCGGTTGGCGCACAGCAATCCACGATCTGCACTGCTGGGTGGGCGAGGAGTTCGCTGAGTTGTGTGGTTGTGAAAATATTGCCGAGTTCACGCTGGGCACGAGCTGCCGATTCTGGGCTGGCAGTGAGTACCGCGACAATCCGGGTGGCTGGTAGTTCTGGGTATACCAGTGGTAGCATCTGGCAACACAGCGCGTGGATACGCCCAATACCGCCATAGCCAACCAGTCCAATACCAATCTCTGTTGCCATGACGCATCCTTATCTCTATGCATCCGCACATGGATAGACACAAAATTATCCGCAGTAGGGGCGTATCGTATGCGCCCAAACATAACGCATACGCCCTATATTATCCGCAGATTTACGCAGATGACGCAGATTTATAGGTTCTTGTTCCCTGGTTCTCTGGTTCTCAGCAGACGCGAGGCATCGCGTCGCTACTAACGGCTATTTTCCCGTTGCATTCTCCGCCACACATTCCACAGAATGTGG
Source organism: Chloroflexales bacterium (assembly GCA_038214135.1). Taxonomy (GTDB): domain Bacteria; phylum Chloroflexota; class Chloroflexia; order Chloroflexales; family Roseiflexaceae; genus JANLSE01. Next base: position 9,116 of record JBBQSD010000098.1, read on the forward strand.
AGCTTTCTACTCAGCGGAACACTTGCGCGCTGCGTAAAGACATTATAATCGTTTGCTTCGATCTTGTGCAGAATGGCGCGATAGACTTCGGCAGCTGCCCCAATCGCCAGCCGACTATCCTCCTGCAGGAGTGCGATTCCAGGCCAGGCTTCCTCAGAGTTCATCAAAGGTCGCATAGCGATCAACGCTCAGATCCATCGCAATTCCAGCCAGGATTTCATCGACGAGGCTGTGTGGAACATCATAGATGCGGCGCGTATCGCCCCACGTAACCAGAACGGGATGATCGCATGTTGGCAGTGGTGCGCGAACCTTGGCAACCCAAGCCGCCAGATCGCTGGCTGCATCACCAACAGGGTGATCGACCGTATTGTCGCTGGTGCGGCAGATCGGCCAACAAATCTGCGGTATCGAGCGCTAGGGACGTACGTTCGGCAGCGGGGCATAGAGCCACGCCATGCACGCCATGCACGCCATAGTGCTGAGACAATGTCACAATTCGTTCCTTCCCGCAATGAGATACATACATGATTGCATAAGTACTGTTTGGATGTCAAATAATCATCTTCTACGCACGTATTTCTTGTTATATTGATTTGTATAGCGATTGTATAGCATATTTAGATGTTTTGTGAATGTTATTGCGTGTGGTGTTGGCGATATTTCAAATGTACAATGTTTGTGAAGGCAAAGTAGAAGAATTGTCAATAATTGCAACGATAGTGCTGCTATGCTATAATCTCGACACATAAGCAGCATTTTACTTTTAATACTATATTTCGATCTGGTGACAAAGAGGTAACCCACCGATCACCAAAGCATGTTGATACATGTTTGTTTGCGTATACGTTTTTTCTTCTATATATGTAGTGCCGAGCTAGAACTACAGAGGGCATTATGGCGAGCGTTATTGTCAAAGAGGACGGACTCTACCACAGTTTCTGTGGGCTGACCTGTGTTGGCTGGTTGTACCAGAAGATCAAGGATAGCTTCTTTCTCATTCTTGGCACGCATACCTGTGCACATCTTTTACAGACGGCAATGGGCGTAATGATCTTCGCACGCCCGCGCTTTGGTGTTGCCCTGATCGAGGAGGAAGATCTCTCGAAGAGCCAGCCAGAGATCGAGGCACTGATTGCCGAAATAAAGGCTGATCACCATCCATCGGTGATCTTCCTGCTCTCCTCCTGCACCCCAGAGGTCATGAAGGTTGAGTTTCAGGGTTTGGCCGATAGCCTGAGCAAGCCTGAGCTACCTGTGTTGTTTGTGCCAGCCAGTGGTTTGGAATATACCTTCAGCCAGGCCGAGGATTCGGTGTTGCAGGCGCTGGTTGATTTCTGCCCACCTGCCGCACCAGATGATCGCCGGGTCGTGTTCCTTGGCTCGGTCAATGATGCGATTGCCGATGATTTTGCGCTTGAAGCAGCTCGGCTTGGTATTCCAGTTGCTGGGTTCTTGCCGGCCACACATTTTAATGAAATGCCACCAATCGGGCCAGGAACCATTCTGGCACCATTACAACCATACCTTGCGAAGGTTGCTGGCCGGATCGCCCGTGAGCGCGGTGCGACGGTACTATCATCGCTGTTTCCACTGGGGCCGGATGGAACGCGGGCCTTCTGGGAGGATCTAGCGAAGGCATTTGGCATCACTGTTGATCTCTCGGCGCGCGAGGCCCAGGCATGGGCACGCATGCGTGAACATACCGATCTGCTGCGTGGCAAACGGGTTCTGTTCACCGCCGATAACCTGATGGAACTGCCGTTGGCGCGCTTCCTCAAGGCATGTGGCTGCGAAATTATTGAGTGCAGCACAACCTATATTAATAAGCGCTTCCATGCCCGTGAACTGGCCGCGCTGGATGGCATACGGGTTGTTGAGCAGCCCAACTTTGATCGGCAGCTCCAGACGATTGCCGAGGAACGCCCTGATCTGGTGATTAGCGCCTTAGCAACCACCAACCCGTTGATTGGTCAGGGTGTGGTGGCGAAATGGAGCACCGAGTTTGCCTTCATGCCAATTCATGGATGGAGTGGTGCAGCAACACTGGCTGGCATGTTCACGCGGGCCATTCGCCGCCATGCACTGCTTGATCCGCTTGATGATCCCGTATGGAGCGCAGGCTTGATGCCGGGTGTGATACCGCTGGTGGTGAAGTAGTCGAGCTAGCTTTCAGCCATCAGCCGTCAGCTTTTTTGGTGCAAGCGGATGTTTTCGGTAACTATAACCTCTGTTGCCAAACAAGCACCTATTGTTTGAGAGCTGAGAGCTGAGAGCTGAGAGCTGAGAGCTGAGAGCTGAGAGCTGAGAGCTGAGAGCTGAGAGCTGAGAGCTGAGAGCTGAATACGACGAGGAACATATGCGATTAGCACTGTGGATGTATGAAGGAACTGCCCATCATGGGGTTGGGCGGATCGCCAATAGCATGCAAAAGGTTCATGCGGTGTTTCACGCACCACAGGGCGATGACTATATCAACCCGATTTTTGCCATGCTGGAGCGCACGCCTGCCTTCCCACAAATGACGACCAGCGTTGTCAGTGGGCGCGATCTCTCGCAGGGTACGATTCGTTTGCCAGAAACGCTGCGCCAGGTTGAGGCCAAGTTACATCCCGAACTGATTGTGATCTGTTCGAGTTGTAGCACGATCTTGCTTCAGGAAGATCTGCAGACGGTGGCCGATAGCGCTGGAACCGATGCTGAAGTGTTTGTGTATGATGCAAACCCGTATCGCATGCAGGAGATAACGGCTGCCGAGGGATTGTTCACCGAGCTTGTCAAGCGCTATGCGCGCCCGCAGCCACTGACAGAACGGCCAAGCGTGAATATCATTGGCCCGGCATCGCTTGGCTTCCATGTTCGTGTGGATCTGATCTGTTTGCGGCGGATGCTGAACACGCTGGGTATTCAACTGAATGTTGTTGCGCCATTGGGTGCCAGCCTTGCAGACATCGCCCGCCTGCCATCGGCCTGGGTGAATATTGCACCATATCGCGAGTTGGGTTTCCTTGGCACGCAATATCTCGAAGAACAGTTTGGTACTCCAGTGATTGCCGATGCGCCGATTGGGGTGCAGGGAACCTTGCGCTGGCTGCGCCAACTTGTCGAAACCCTGAGTGAGATTGGCATGCATGCTGGCTATACCGGAGCACCAATTCGCATTCCACCATTAACCCAGTTCTCTCTGGATGGCATGAGCGCGCCGAGCGGGGTGCCCTGGTTTGCCCGTACTGCCGATATGGAAACGTTTAGCAGCAAACGGGCATTTGTGTTTGGCAATGCAACCCATACAGTGGGTGTCACCAAGTTTCTGCGCGATGAATTGGGCATGCAGATCGCTGGCGCTGGGACATACCTGAAGAATCAGGCCAGTTGGGTTCGCGAACAGTTGGCTGGCTATCTACCAGATGATGATGTCAGCGGGCCGGCTGGCTTGCTCGTCACAGATCGGTTTCAGGAGGTTGCGGCGCGGATCGAACAACTACGGCCTGAGCTGGTGTGTGGCACGCAGATGGAACGCCATGCCTGCCGTAAGTTGGATCTGCCATGCATGGTGATTGCGCCACCAACCCATATCGAGAACCATCTGCTGGCCTATCGGCCATTTTTGGGGTTTGATGGAGCCGATGTGATTGCCGATGAAGTCTATACCACTGCGACACTCGGCATGGAAAAGCATCTGATTGATCTATTTGGCGATGCTGGCCTGGAATATACCACGCCCGCGGAACCGGTAGACACAGTGACAGGAGAATCTCCTGACGAGGTGACCGGGCGACACGCTGACACGGTGACAGATTCACCCGATCACCATGTCAGTATGTCACCTGTTCAAGTGGTTTGGACTTCCGAGGCGCAGGGGATGTTGAAGAAGATCCCGTTCTTTGTGCGTGGGCGGGTGCAGCAGAAGATTGAGCGCTACGCATCCGAACATGGGATCGCATCGATTACGAGTGATGTGGTGCTCGAAGCCAAAGAGGCCACGGGGGGCTAGGATGGCAGTTGCCGCAGCCGAACCATTTCATATCACGCTAGAAGCCCAGCATGTACGGCTGAAGGGCCGCCCAAAGCTATGTAGCGATTGCGGTGTGTGTAGCAGCTCTGCTCGGCCACTGATGGCCCGTTCGTGCGTATTTGTACACAACCAGAGCGAGCAGATTGAGCTGCAATTACACGGGCGCAACCGCCGCGATGGTGATGAACTGGTGTTGGGTGTGCATCGGGCGATCCATGTGGCGCGCATGGCGCAACCAGTCGCTGGTGCCCAATGGAGTGGGATCGTCAGTTCGCTTGGCGCATTATTGCTTGAGCGCGGGATTGTTGATGGCGTGATTGCCACGCGGGCGGTTCCAGGGACGCGCTATGCGCCGCAGCCGTTTCTGGCGCGTACCCCAGCCGAAATCCTGGAGAGCCGTGGCAACAAGCCCTGCATTTCGCCAAACCTGGAGATGCTGGACGAGGTGCGGGCGGCGGGATTGAAGCGGATTGCGTTCATTGGGGTTGGTTGCCATGTGCATGCACTGCGGGCCATGCAGGCCGAACTGGGCCTTGAAAAGCTGTATGTAATTGGCATTCCCTGCACCGATAATACAACCTACCCGGATCTGATGCGATTTCTGAAGGTCGTCTCGCGTTCACCCGAGACGGTTGTTCACCACGAGTTCATGCAGGATTTTCGGGTCTGGCTGACCCACGAAGACGGCAGTATCGAGAAGGTCAATTTCATTGATCTTGATGTTGGCGAGCTTGGGGGGCAAACAGCTATCTTCCCATCGGCATGCCTTTCGTGCTTCGATTACCAGAATACGTTATCCGATATCACGATTGGGTATCTTGGGGCACCATTGGGCTGGCAATGGCTGTTGGTGCGAACCGAACTTGGTGAGGAGTTGTTTGAGTTGATCCGGCCATTCCTGACATTCTCGGAGTTGATGGAGCGCGGCAATCGGCGCGCTGGTATGCGTGCCTATATTCGGATGCTGAAGAACCCACCAAAGCGCCCGCCGGCGATGGTTCGCACGATGGTTGCCGGGTTGCAGCGCTGGCGCGGGCCGAAGGGCGTTGAGTTTGCGCGCAGCGTGATCGAGATGAAGCTACTACGTAACCTGCAATTTGTTCGTGAGCGCTTCCCTAAACTTGAGCGGCGGATTATTCCGGCGCATGTGTATCGGGCGCTGGCCCCCTATGCCGATGCCTATGAGCAGACGTTTGGGCGGCCATTGGCACCACAAGAGGAACCCGTGCAGATCTCGCGTCGGTGACAGATGCGTCGTAGGTATTTGCCTAGGAGGCATAACAAGGAGCGATGATATGGGACTGATTCTCGCAGTCTATGGCAAGGGCGGTATTGGCAAAAGCACCACGAGCGCAAACCTCTCGGCAGCGCTGGCCCTCAAAGGGATGAAGGTGCTGCAAATCGGGTGCGACCCGAAGCACGACAGTACCTTCCCGCTGACGGGCTATTTACAGAATACCGTGATCGATGTGCTTGAGAAGGTCGATTTCCATATTGAGGAAGTTGATGTCGATGATGTCGTCAAACATGGCTTTGGTGGTGTCGACACGCTTGAATCGGGTGGTCCACCGGCTGGCAGCGGCTGTGGTGGCTATGTGGTTGGCGAGACCGTCAAGCTCCTGCAAGAGTTTGGTCTGTATACCAAATACGATGTAATCGTCTTCGACGTGTTGGGCGATGTTGTCTGCGGTGGCTTTTCGGCCCCGCTGAACTATGCCGATCTTGGCATTATTATCGCCTGCAACGATTTTGATAGCATCTTTGCAGCCAACCGATTGTGCCTGGCTGTCAAGCAGAAAAGCGCTCGACATAAGGTCAAGCTGGCTGGAATCATCGCCAATCGTGTCGATTATGATCATGGTGGTGGAACAGCATTGCTTGATCAGTTTGCTGAGGCTGTTAATACGCAATTGATTGGCAAGGTACCATATCACGATCTGATCCGCCGTTCGCGTCTGGCCGGTAAGACCCTGTTCGAGATGGAGGGCGAGGGCAAAGAATTATGCACCAAGCCGTTCACCGACATGGCCGATTATTTGATGGATGGGCCACTATCGAGTGTTCCGAAACCATACCATGATCGTGAGATCTTTAATGTGATCGGTGGGTGGAGGTAACGAGTAATAGCCGATAATCGATAGACCGATAGCCGATAGTTCATGCCTCACCCCGCCCCGATTGGGAGAGGGAAACCAATAATTGAGGGCGCAGGATGCTGAAGAATGCTCTCTGGCGGGAGATTGAGGGCTGCAAGCCCTCAAGAATAGAGACTATGACAGACTTAACTCAACATAAGCAAAAGCTGCTCGATTATTTCGATGGCCTGGGGTTTGAGCGCTGGAGCGCCATCTATGGCGATGCCGAGCTATCGGGAGTGCGCCGAACGATCCGCGAGGGCCATACAGCCATGCTTGAGACAGCGATTGCATGGCTCTCCGATAACGAATCGCACGGCGAGAATCCGCAATTGCCCAGTGTGCTTGATGCTGGCTGTGGCACTGGGTTGCTAACGGTTGAACTGGCTCAGCGCGGCATGCATGTGACGGCAGTTGATCTGGCGCCACAGATGGCCCAGGCAACCGAGCGTGCCGCTATCGCCGCTGGAGTTGGGGCGTTGGTCGAAGCACGTTCTGGAGATCTGGAGACGATCACCGGTTCGTATGCTACGGTTGCCTGCCTTGATGTGTTGATCCACTACCCAACCAATGATCTGGAGCGTATGATCGCGCATCTTGCCGATATGGCTCGCAAGCGGATTGTTGTGACATATGCGCCGCACGAGCCGATACTTGCGGCTCTGCATTGGCTTGGTGGCCGCTTCCCGAATGCTAATCGGCGCACCGACATCCAGATGATCTCGGAGCGACGCTTTGCACAGGCACTCAATCGTTGCGGGATGCAGATTCGGCGGACGGCCCGTGTAAGCCGTGGCTTCTACCATGTGACACTGGTTGAAGGGGTGCGAGTGGATCGCGGGTAGGGTTGCCGCAGGCTGATAGGTTTTGAGGAAATAATAGATGCCCTTTCATCCGCAGGCTTAGCCTGCCGATCATAGTTCGATACCCGTAGTTACGAAACTAAACTACTGAGAAACCAGCCAAAGGAGCAATGGATGAAGCGATTGTTGAGTGCAGTGCTATGTGGTGTGATTGTTGCGCTGCTTATCCGCTGGTATGAGCGTGAGACTATTGCGGAGGGCGAGGGTACCGTCTGGTTGCAGAGCGAGCACGAGCATTTTCATATGCATGTCGATCTGCCAGATACGATGGAGATCGAGCCAGGCGATACACTGCATGTTCTCACAATGCCAGATGTGCCGCATAGCGAAACCCAGGGCGAGATCACATACAACAGCCCTGTTCGCCTGTATAAGGCCAGTTGGCTGCGCCGCAACCTTGTGAAGAGCAGTAGCCTGATTGAAGTCAATGAGTTGGTTGAGCATCCGTAGTATTAGCTGTCAGCCATCAGCCGTCAGCTGTCAGCTTTTTGTGCAGGTGAACGTTTACCGCCACTGCAAAGGCCGATGTTCGTACAAACATCTATTGTTAGCGAGCTGAAAGCTGAGAGCTGAAAGCTGAGAAAGAGGTTCCGCAATGATGCAAATGCCTGGCGAGTTTTCGCCAACCACCCGCCACGCGCTTCAGGAAGCGGTTCTGACACCGCGCTTCTATACAACCGACTATAAGGCCGTCGATAAGTTGCATGTTGAGCACATGCGCGATGAGTTTGAGTGGATCAAGACCGAGTTCGAGAACGACTACAACCGCACGCATTTTAAGCGCACGGATGAATTCCTGGTCAATTACGATGATATGCCGGTGCGCGAGATGTTCATCGAATTTCTTGAGCGCAGTTGCACGGCTGAGTTTAGTGGTTGCTTGCTGTATGCACAGATGACCAAGCATCTGAAAGATCCGACCATGCGCTCGATTTTTCAGTTTATGAGCCGTGATGAAGGTCGCCATGCTGGGTTCCTCAACCGCACCATGGGCGATCTGAATGTGGCTCTGAACCTGACGGTGTTGCAAACCCGCAAGAAATACACCTACTTCCAGCCCAAGTTCATCTTCTATACGGTCTATCTCTCGGAGAAGATCGGTTATGCACGCTATATCAATATCTATCGCCACTTGGAGAAGAACAGTGATGGACTGATTCACCCGATCTTCAAATGGTTCGAGAAGTGGTGCAATGATGAGTATCGCCATGGTGAGTTCTTCTCACTGTTGATGCGTAGCCAGCCCGAACTGCTGAGGGGCGGGAATTTGCGCTGGATTCGCTTCTTCCTGCTGGCAGTCTATGCGACGATGTATCTGAATGATTCACGCCGATCCGATTTCTATGGCGCATTGGGCCTGAACTGGCGCGCCTACGACCAGGATGTTATTCGGCTGACGAATGATATTAGCACCCAGGTATACCCGCACACGCTGCCGGTTGATGACCCGCGCTTCTTTCGTAACCTCGATGCCTGTGCGCGCTATGATCTGCAATCCCGCGAACTGGCAGGCCGCAGCGATCCAATATCATTGGCCCGTATGGCACAACTCAAATCGGCGATTGGGTTGCGTTTGCTGGCCAACTATCGGCTGCCTGCGCGTGTGACGACAGATGCGAATCGCTGGCGTGGGCTGGCGGGTTTCCCCAATTATCCTGGACCAAACTGGCGTGAGCGGACGGTTTCGGCCTAAGTCGTCAGGAGTCAGGAGTCAGGAGCCAGAAGCGTGGTTACGCTGATGGCATTGGAATATAGCTGGGCACAGTGCTGGGCTAGGTTCTCCTGACTTCTGAATTCTGACTCCTGAATACTAGGGGTCTTCAATGCGCTTCATCTTCCTGACCATGGATGGCAATCATGCCGCTGCACTGCGGTTGGCTGCTGATCTGCTTCGCCGCGATCACAACGTTGAGTTGAACCTTGGATTGTATGATGCCACGCGCCTGCGTAGTGCCGATGATTGGGCGCGGCTGGAGGAGGAGGTTGCCCAGGCCGATTTTGTGTTTGGTTCGATGCTGTTTGGTGAAGATTTTGTGCGACCGCTCCAGCGTGCGCTCGCTCAGGTTGCCTGCCCGATCTGTATTATCACAAGCAACCCGACGCTCATCCGCATGACGCGGATTGGCAAGCTGAGCCTAGCGAAAAAAGAGGAGCCGGAAGGCCAGCCATCAATCTTCCAGCAGTGGTCGAAGAAGTTGCGCCCTGCAAAAAGTGGCCATGGCGAGGGGCAACGCCAACTGGCGATGCTGCGTAACCTTGGCAAGATCATGAAGCATATTCCTGGTAAGGCCCGCGATCTGCACACCTATATTGCGGTGCATCAGTATTGGATGCATGGTTCGCCAGAGAATTTGCAGCGCATGTTGTGTATGCTGATTGATCGCTATGTGCCAAGTTTTACGGGCCGCCTGCCGCAGCATGATCCAATCGAATACCCCGATGTGGCCCTGATCCACCCCGACTCAAATGCCCCCTTTGCTGATCTGGAGAGCTATCGGAAGTGGCTGACGAAGAAGAACCAAGAATTGCCCAGAGGGCACCCAAACCAAGAACCAAGAGCTAAGCAGCGCGGCGTGGTTGGGCTGCTCTCGCTGCGAACAGTTGCGTTGAGTGGCAATACGGCGCATCTGAATGGCCTGTTTCGGGCGCTCGAACGGCGTGGCCTTGAGGTTCGCATGGCCTATGGGGCCGGGTTGGATTTTCGGCCAGCCATTGAGAAATTCTTTACACAATCGCAGCATCGCGCACATAATCATCATGGCACTTCGTCCCCATATCCGGCTACGGTTGATGTCCTGCTGAATGGTGCCGGGTTCTCGCTGATTGGCGGGATGGCCGAGAGCCGCCCGGAAGAGGCAACCGCAGTTCTGCATCAGTTGGATGTTGGCTACTATGACATGATTCCGCTTTCGTTCCAGCGCGTCGAGGAATGGCGGTGCGACGATACTGGCCTTTCGCCGATCCAGGTGGCCATGAATGTTGCCGTACCAGAACTGGATGCCGCAACAGAACCACTGGTGTTTGGTGGCCCAGCCGATGGTGGCGATGCGTTTATTGCGCTCGATGACCAGATCGAACTGGCAGCCGAGCGAATTGCCCGGCGCATTGGGCTGCGGCGCTCTCCTAATGCCGAAAAACGGGTTGCGGTGGTGCTGTTTAACTTCCCGCCCAACCTTGGCAATATCGGAACCGCTGCCTACCTGGATGTGTTTGCCAGCTTGCACCGCCTGATGCTGCGTTTGCAGGAGGATGGCTATGATGTGCAGGTTCCGGCTACCGTTGAGGAATTGCGGGTGATGCTGGTTGAGGGCAATGCCTCGTTGCATGGAACTGATGGGAATGTCGCGGCTCGGCTGGCGGTAGCGGATTACACACACCTGTTTCCACACTACCATGAGATCGAGCAGTTCTGGGGCCGTGTGCCAGGCCAGATGCTCAATGATGGCAAGAGCTACTATATTCTTGGCGCGCAGTTCGGCAAACTATTTGTTGGTTTGCAGCCCAGCTTTGGCTATGAACGCGATCCGATGCGGCTGCTGATGGCCAAGGATGCGACACCAAATCATGCATTTGCTGCATTCTATGCATGGCTTGATCAAGTGTTTCGGGCCGATGCGGTTGTTCATTTCGGAACCCATGGCGCACTCGAATTCATGCCCGGCAAACAGGTCGGTATGTCTGTGCAGTGCTGGCCAACCCGCCTACTCGGTGGCATGCCGAATTTCTACTACTATAGCGTCAATAATCCATCGGAGGCGACGATTGCCAAGCGCCGTGGCGCAGCAACGATTGTGAGCTACCTTGTGCCGCCATTGCAGCAGGCCGGGTTGTATAAAGGGCTGCGCCTGCTCAAGGATAGTATCGAGACCTATCGATCCCATCCAAATCCACAGTTGCTCGAAGATATCCGCACGCAGGCCGAGAAATTGGGGATCAGCCCGACGATAGAGGATCAGGCTGATGGCGCTCCAACATTGGATCAGACCTATGTTGCCGCGTTGGCCCACGAACTTATCCTGGTTGAGCAGCGTATGATCCCGATTGGCCTGCATGTTCTGGGCAAGCCGCCATCGGCACCGGAAGCAGCCGATATGCTGGGCCTGATTGCCAGTTTCCATTCGCCACGGCCAGATATGCGCCCATTGCCACAGCAGATCGCAACCGGATTGGGCTGGGATTATCGGGCCATCCGTGATCGGCTGACCAATGATACCCAAGCGCAACAGCGCTATGAGCGAATCGAGGCGATTGTTCGCGAAGCGCTGAACCTGTTCGTGCATGATCATACCTATCGATCGGTCGATACATTCCTGGCTCGTGAGGCGAATATCAAGCCGGGTGTGCTGCTGCCATTGTGGGAATGCCTGGCCGATGTTCAGCGCCGCCTGATGGACGAGCAGGAGCTGAATGGCTTGATGCGCGGCCTTGCTGGCGGCTATATTCCACCATCTCCGGCAAATGATGTGGCCCGCAACACGGCTACAGTGCCAACTGGCCGTAATCTACATGGGCTTGATCCATTCCGTGTGCCATCGCCAGCCGCTCAGGTTGCTGGCGAACAACTGATGACCGAACTTGTCACACGCCTGACCCGTGAACAGGGCCACGCGCCCGAAACAGTCGCGCTGGTATTATGGGGCACCGATAACCTGAAGAGCGATGGCGAGGGTGTGGCGCAGGCATTGGCACTGCTTGGAACGCGGGTAGTGCTTGATGAGCTTGGCAAGGTTGCGGATGTGGAACTGGTGCCGCTGCGCGAGCTTGGCCGCCCACGGATTGATGTAGTTGTGACGGCCAGTGGGATCTGCCGCGATCTGTTAAGCCACCAGATGTTACTGATCGACAAGGCCGCCCGTATGGCTGCTGCCGCTGATGAACCACCCGAGTTCAACTTCATCCGTAAACATGCGCTAGCGCAGGCGGTTGCGTTGGGCTGTAGCGTGGACGAAGCGGCGACGCGAGTCTTCTCCAATGCACCAGGCAGCTATGGCGCGAATGTCAATCATCTGGTTGAGAGCAGCACATGGGAGAATGAATCACAATTGAGTGAGGCATTCCTCTCGCGCAAGAGTTTCGGGCTTGGGTGTAGTAGCGCGGATGCGCCATATGGCGGTTGGCGCGAGGCGCGTGGCGTGATGGAGCAGGCGCTTGGCACTGTCGATGTCACCTTCCAGAATGTCGATAGCTTCGAAATGGGTATTAGCGATATCGATCACTACTATGAATACCTTGGCGGCATCACCAAGTCTGTTGAACTGAAGCGTGGTGCCCGCCCACCAGTATTGGTTGCCGATGCTGTTGGCACGACCGCTGGGCGATTGAGTACGCTTGAGCAGATGGTACGCTTGGAAACGCGGGCTAAGTTGCTGAATCCGAAATGGTTCGAGGGCATGCTGGCCCATGGATACCAGGGTGTGCGCGAGATCGAGACGCGGGTTGGCAATACGTTTGGTTGGAGCGCAACCGCCGATGCCGTTGAGGGCTGGGTGTATCAGGGTGTCGCCGAAACGTTTCTGCTGGATGAGGCAATGCGTGATAGAATGGCGGCTCTGAATGCACATGCAACAGCGGCAATGGCTCGGCGCTTGTTAGAGGCCGAGAGTCGTGGCTTCTGGGATGCGGATGAAGAAACGCTTGCCCAGCTCCAGCAGATCTATGCCGATCTTGAGGATCGCCTGGAGGGCGTGCAGGAGCGGGTGGTGGGTGTGTGACGAACCCTGATACGCTGATCAGGAGCTGTCGTGGTTAAGGAGGCAGTATGGGCATCATCAAGAACATTCGGCTGGGCTTGCTGCATGTCGCAGTCGCGATTACATTCGTCCTGATTAATGGCATTCTCAATCGGGTGATGATCCATGATCTGGGCATTGCAGCGAGTGTGGTGGCGGTGTTGGTGGTGCTGCCCTATCTACTCTCACCGGCACAGGTCTGGATCGGGCAATATTCCGATACTCACCCAATCTTTGGCTATCGGCGCACACCGTATATTGCATTGGGGATTGCGCTGTGTATTGGTGGCATGCTGCTGACACCACATGCAGCATTTCTCATGGCACCAGCTGGCTCGACTGGCCTAAGCACTGCTGGGCTATTGTTGGGTGGCCTGGCATTTGGGATGTGGGGCGTTGGCTACAATCTGGCGGTTGTTGCCTACCTCTCATTGGCAAGCGATCTCTCCGACGAACTGCACCGCTCACGAACAATTGCGATCATGTGGTTCATGATGATTGTCAGTATTATTATCACCGCGATTGTGACATCACGGGCGCTTGATCCATACTCACCAGATGTGTTGATTGCAGTGTTCCTCAAAGCTGGTGGTGTTGCGATTGCCCTGATGGTGCTGGGCCTGATTGGACTCGAACCGCGTGGCACGATCTTCACCGCACAAACGCGCCATAGCCAGCAGGCAGCCATCCGTGCTGTGCTGGATAACCCGCAGGCACGGCTGTTCTTCATCTATTTGATACTGCTGCTCGCCGCTATCCTTGGCCAGGATGTGTTGCTCGAACCATTTGGCGCAACGGCATTCAACATGAGCATCAAGGAAACAACCCAACTGACGGCGATCTGGGGTGGAGCGACACTCGTTGCGCTGCTGTTGCATGGCCTACTATTGAGCCGCTGGCTGAATAAGAAAACCGGTGCAACTGTTGGGGCCGTGATTGCCACACTCGGTTTAGTGCTGATTGCAGCGAGCGGGATGTTTGGCATTCGAGCGCTGTTCGTTCCTGGTGTTGCGGCACTTGGCTTTGGAACAGGTTTCTCGACGGCAACCAATCTGGCGCTGATGCTGGATATGACGACGACTGAGCAGGTTGGTTTGTTCATCGGAGCCTGGGGCTTGGCCGATTCACTGGCCCGTGGGGTTGGAACACTGCTTGGTGGTGTGGTTCGTGATGTGATCACAACACTAACAAATAGCGCTAGTGGTGGCTATGTGACGGTGTTTGTGATCGAAGCCGCACTCCTGGTCGTTTCGCTGGTTCTGTTGCAACGCATTAACGTGGCATCCTTCCGCAAACATCAACCGAGCCTGACGGAGTTGGTGGCATTGACGGGAGATGCGTAGTTTAGCTGTCAGCCATCAGCCGTCAGCTTTTTGGTGCAGGCGAAGGTTATTGCGGTTTCTACAACGTTTATCGCTGGTACAAACATCTATCATTAGAAAGCTGAGAGCTGAAAGCTGAAAGCTGATGGCTCCGTAGAGAGCTGAAAGCTGAAAGCTGATGGCTCCGTAGAGAGCTGAAAGCTGAAAGCTGATGGCTCCGTAGAGAGCTGAAAGCTGAAAGCTGATGGCTCGACGAAATGAGCACACCATGACCTCGGCTTCTCTGAATGGAACTCCGGGCGAAGAGGCAAGCGAAACGACGCTTCAGCAGCATCCCACGCTCCAGCCGGTCTATCCATTCTCTGCAATTGTGGGGCAGGAGGAGCTGAAACTGGCCCTGTTGCTGTGTGTGGTCGATCCAACAATTGGTGGTGTAATGGTGATGGGCCATCGTGGAACTGCCAAGAGCACTGCGGTGCGGGCGCTT
>JBBQSD010000099.1:0-23106 GCA_038214135.1 Chloroflexales bacterium
TTCCTGAGTTGGAAGTGTAGCTACTTCCGCAAATGCCTGTTCCAACAATGTCGTCATAGAGCTACCCTAATAGAGCTACATAGAGCTACGTGATTGATCTCTGAATAATGTACATTATTATACCATGTAGAGGCAAACTTGGTCATGACATGGTGAAGTATGATGATCCCCTTCTAATGTGTATTGCACAGACACAACACCGCGTTCGGGCGTTACCTGCGAGAAGAATACTGATGAGCCAGATGCTCCAGCAGCAGGTGATGGGTGAATTGCCAGCCAGACTAGGCAGCCAGGAGCGCTTGTTGTACTGCAATGCTATCGTCGTTCGGCATGCACAGCCTCAGAAGTACTTGATCGATGTGCCATTATGCGTTCTTTTGTGGCAACGCAAGGTGTGGCTCAATGATCACCGCAACGTTAAGTGCCCACTGGACAATATCTTTCCCGCCGAGTTCGAGCCACCAACTTGCATTGAGGCAGGCGTATGCGTAGGTGAACGCCAGTACGCGCCATGGGTCGAGGCTGAGTTGGTCCGCCAGGATCGCCGCATTCGTCAGCAGGCGGGTCTCGTTGTGGACAAGTTCGGGCATGACTGGGTTACACAGCGTGTTCGCACAGTCATAGGTGCGCTCGCCCACGAGTCCTTTCGGGTCAAAGGCCAGCCAGCCGCGCGATGACTGGCGGATGTTATAGTGATGGATATCACCATGCAGCACGCGTATGTCGCGCTGATCGGCGAGTAGCCGCTCGGTGAGCGCGGCGCTGCGCACATAGATCGATTTAATGCTAGCCTGCTTGTCCGCAACTGCTTTGGCAAATAGCGCCGCAAACCAGCGATCCAGCGAAACCAGGCCATCAGGCGGCGCATCCTGTGGAATACCAGGGAGTTGTGCGATCACCTCGGCGATGATGCGCGTGGCGCGTTCGTCCTCACCGCGCTCGACCAACGTGGCAAGCTCGTCGCCTGCGGCATACTCCATCAGTTGGGCACCTTCGTCGTACCTCAGGAGACGCACCGCACCGTAACCGCCAAAATAGCGGAGCGCCAGCGCGCCACGCTGCTCCTCCGTCTCCGCAGGGGAGAGCAGTTTGAGGACGGCTGTCTCAGCGCGGTGGGTGACGTTGTAGATATGGCTGGTTCTCGTTTGCGTGAGCAGTTGCGGGTTCGAAAGCTTCCACACAGCTAGATAGTAATTCAGTTTGTTGGTATTGCTCATAGCTGCCATAATACCATCAGTGCCCTAGAAATACCGCATAATTATCCATAGATTTCGCAGATTATTGGTAGCAATGCTGGCTGGTTGGATCCCTTATGTCATGCGCGACGCGTACGGGCGGTTCGTGAACCGCCCACTGCCAAGATGCTACAATAGGGCTATGTAGAAAAGCAGAGGTGGTGCTATGCAATACACAGCGTCGCTCTCATTCAGTGGTAACACCGAAAAGGCGTTTGGCCTGGCCGAATTCGCCCTAACCGCAATCGGCTTCCGGCTCACGCAACGAACGGCAGAATCGCTGGAGATGGTCGGGCCGGGCATGAACAGCACCAGGGAGAGCGCCCTGGTTGGTGCATCGCGCATCCACATCCTCAGCAATCCTAGTGCGCTCGCAATCGAGGCCGATCTGGGTGGCGTAGAGCGGATGTCACGCTTCGTGACGCTCTTTCCGCTTGGCCTGGCCCTGTTGCTTGCTATTCTGTTCGCCATCCTGTTCGGCACGCTCTTCAACACAGGACCCTGGCTCTTCACCATTGTCGCGGTCACGGGCATCAACGCCGTGGTATGGTTGTTGGTCGGGCCGTGGATGGCACGGCGGATTCGGGCGCGCACATGTCGCGGGCTGGATGCGCTACTCGCCAACATGGTGGCCGTTGGTCAGGCAACCTAACGAACACATATGGGCGATGGTGCTTTCATTGCGGGCATAGAGGGCGTATGCAATACGCCCCAACATATTGATAATCAATGCGTACGGGCGTATCGCATACGCCCACCACGAATGGCAACTGACGGAGCAACGCATGCACGCCGACACCATCGCGGCCCTGGTTGCGGTCGCCCGGAACCAACAACTCTATGCGCAGGTCGCCCCGGCCATCACGGCACAGGAGCATCGGCTTCTTGAACGCACAAGCAATGCCGTGCCGCGCCCGGATCAGATCGCAGCAATCGAATCAGCAATCAAGTCCGTCAACGGTGGCGTGATTGCGATTGAGGGCGCGCCTGGCACTGGTGTGACAACCCTACTCTGCCAGTTTGCCGCCTCCCACCCTTCCGCGCTGTGGCTGCCATCCGATGATGCTGGGCTTGGCTATGAAGCGCTGTGTGCCCAGATTATTGCGCTCTATAATCTGCCAGTGCCGCTTGTGCCACCCGCCGCCGGGCGTGATTCAACCGTACTTGAACAGCTGCTCAGCGAAGCAATGGCTGCACATACAACCGATCAACCACTGTTGCTGGTGATCGATGATCTGCATGGATTTCAGGCCAGTCCGCATCTGCCACCATTCCCGCTCATGCTGCCAGATGGTGTTATGGTTCTGGCTGGAACAACGCCAGGCGCACGGCTACCACTCCGCCCAATTGTTCGCATTCACCTATCGAATGATGGCGAACACCTACATGCCCAACTTGTGCAGGTTGCAAGCAACGTTGGCTATGCACCGGATGCCGCCGAACGCATTGCGACACAGGCGAATGGATCATTTCTGTATGTCCGCCTGGTTACTGGGCTGGTTGCGACCAGTCAGATCGATATGGATTCGCTGCCATTCGGGTTGAATGAATTACTGACACTTTGGTGGAATGATCTGGACTCAATTGATCAGCGGATGTTTGCTCTGTATGCCGCTGCTGGCGAACCATTTGGCCCGCAGCATCTTGCTGCACTCCTCGATACTGAATACGCCACAATCGATGAGCGCCTGGCGATCTGGCATTGTTTCTTTGATGATATCCAGGGGCGCGCCAGGCTCTGCCATACTGCTATTCACGATCTGATTACAGAATATGCGCCTGCCAAACTGGCCCAGGCCCACGCTCAGTTGGCTCGATTGTTGAACCATCAGGATGGCACTGGCCATGGCTTCGTCCCACAGGGGTATCTGATCAATCATGCGGCCCGCCATATTGCACTCAGCGATCCCCAGACTCGTGCAGAACTCGGCCCGGCAATCGAGCAGCGAGCCTGGATTATTGCCCAGGAACGCCGCACTGGGTCGATGCGCGCCGCTGCCAATGATCTGATCTGGAGCCTCTCGGCCACCAGGGATGGGCCTGCACTACGGCTCGTCCGTGTTGCTGCACTGGCTGGAACACTCACACTGCTGGCTCGAACGATTGCCCCAGATGCGATTGGTAGTGCGCTGATGGCAACCATCGAAGCTGGGGGTGCCCGCGAACCAGCACTGCGCCGCGCCCGCGCCCTGGTTGATCAACTGCCCAATGGCCGCGATAAAGCCCTGGTACTCCGGCGGCTTGGTGAGGTCTGCTATACCCTACGCATGCGCGCCCCGGCCATGCGCATGCTCTCCGAAGCACTTGATCTGGAAACTCAGGGGCTGCCGCGTTCCTGGCGTGATGAGCGAGAAGAGGCCATGGTCGCTCTGGCGCGTGCTGCAATCGCCGCTGGTGCTTTCGATACCGCACTCGGCATTACCACCCTGATTACCCATCCAGAACGGCGTGGCCTGATCGATACTGAGGTCGTGCGCCATCTGCTGGCCAATGCAGAATACACCCGCGCCGAAGAAGTCGCCTATGCCATCACCCATCTTGGCACACACGAATGGGCCATGGCCGAGGTTGCGGTTGGGCATGCCCGTGCTGGCGATAGCCTACGTGCAGAAGAGGTATTGGCAACCCTACGCACCGCAACAGCAACCGCCTGGGTGATTGGCGAGCTTGCCAGCGATGCCGCCCGTGCTGGCGATCTGGGTGCCGCTACACGGGTTCGTGTCATCCAGAATACGGCATTGCGTGATCGCGCATTGGCACAGATCGTGCAAGCATATGCTATTGGTCACTGGCTTGATGCGGCATTGGCGGCAGCAGCCGAAATCGATGATGTCCAGATCCGCGCACGCGCACTAGCCGCCGCCGCCGAGGCCAATCCCGGCCACGCCGAGCCGTTACTTGCCGAGGCTGCACACACAGCTCTAGCGATTACTGGAGAAGAACAACATGCCTTCCTGGCCGTGCTGGCCGCCACGCACGCAGCAGTCGGGTGGCTCGATCACGCAATGCAAACAGCAGAACGGCTTCCGCCTGGCGAAGAACGTGATCGCGCACAGGCCCGTATTGCTGTAGCACTGGCACGCCGTGGCGATGATCTGGCCGCACACACGATTGCACTTGGCATTCTGGATGATGATGAACGAGCGTGGGCGCTCGATGAACTTGCCCGCCAGATCGCAGCAGCAGGCCAGTGGCAATCTGCTTTTAGCCTAACTGCCCAGATTGCCGATACAACCCAACGGGCGCACACAGAGGCGGATCTGGCGATTGCATGGGCGCGTGCTGGCGATCCAGGGGCTGCCCACCAGTGCGCCGATCAGGTTGTCGTTCCGAGTGAGCGTGTGCGGGCACTCTCGCTGATCGTTGGGCCATTGGTTGCAGATGGATCACAGCATCTTGTGGCGATTGCTGCTGCCCGCACACCAACAATTGAGCTACGAAGTCGCTATCAGGCAGCGGCAGCAACCGCCATGGCACAGCATGGGTTGCTGGAACAGGCCGTGCAGCTCATTGCACAGATTGGTCGCCCGATCGAACAGGCGCGAGCATTGATCACACTCACTCGTGCTGCAGCTATTGATCATCGGCCATTGGCAATGCACGCACTCGCAGAAGCACTCCATCGAGTGGCCAGGCTTGGTAGGAACGAAACCCTGGCTTGTATCGCATGGGCCGCCGATGCACTTATTCTGCTTGATCGGCCCGAACTACTGCTGAGTGTTGCTAGCGCCCTGGATGAGATCGATGGCTGGTGGAAGTAAGTTTGCCCATAGCATCTATTTCGCGTATAATGCGATCAACATAAGCAGATGAGGAGTTTGTCATCATTATGAGCCAGCTTGGCGAGCGGCTGCGAACAGCCCGTGAAAGCCAGGGTATCAGCTTGTCGCAGGCGGCGGCTGAGACGCGCATCCTCCAGCGGTATCTGGTTGCGCTTGAGGAAGGCGATTATGCCAACCTCCCCGGTGATGTGTATGCTCGTGGCTTCATTCGCAATTATGCACGGCTTCTCGATCTCTCGGCCGAGGAGCTGATTGAGTTATATCGTAGTGATCGTGGGCGCAGTGAGCCGATCAAGATCATTCAGGCAACTGCGGCACCGCGCATTCGCGGGTTTTCCCTACCAAGTTTTTTTGGTGTATTCTTCGTTGTCCTTTCACTTGTCGGTATCAGCTATCTTGTGTTGAATGCGACGAGTAGCATGGGTACTGGTGTTGGTGGAGCCGCAACGATTACGCCAACGAATGCACCAACACCGCTGCCCCTCCCAACCGCCCCACCAGCGCCAACTGATCTTCCATCGATTGCTTCTGCGCCAACTGCCGTGCCAACACTCGGGCCAGCAGGGTTTGTGCCAGTTCCAGCAACAACCGCAATTCCTGCGCCAACCGCCCAATCAGAGGCTCCGATCATCCTGGAAGTTCGCACGGATGCTGGCAATAGCCCTGGTTCGTGGTTACAGATCAAGGCCGATGGCAAGACGGTTTTTCAGAAGGTGCTTGGGCCTGGCCAATCGCTGCGCTATACTGCCCAGCGTGATGTGTGGATTCGGGCTGGGAATGCCTCGGTGGTTTCGCTGACGATCAATGGCCAGCCGCAACCGCCATTGAGTACGACGCCTGGTGAAGTGGTGACGTTTTCTTGGCCACCATAAACCAGCAATGCTCCTGTATTTGATCGATGGAGGCGCGGGGGAAACCCTCCGCGCCTCCCGTATGCTACTGAGGAACCTATGGCAGCTGAAAGCAGCTTTGATGTTGTGTCTGAATTCGACCGCCAGGAACTGGTGAATGCGGTCGATCAGACTCTGCGCGATGTTCGTTCGCGCTATGATCTCAAGGATACCAAGACCGAGATTGCCCTGAACGAGAAGGATGTCACGATCACAACTGATACGGAAATGACACTGGCAGCCGTTCGGGATATTCTGCAGACGAAGGTGCTGCGCCGCAATCTCTCGCTCAAGATCTTCAAGGATGGCCCGATTGAGGATATTGCAGGCAGCCGCGTTCGCCAGATCATCACCCTGCAACAGGGCATTCCCGATGATGTCGCCAAGAAGCTCCAGAAGCTCATCCGCGATAGTTTCCCCAAGGTTCAGCCACGCATCCAGGGCGATGCACTGCGCGTAGGGAGCAAGAGCAAGGATGAGCTTCAGGCAGTGATGAAGCTGCTGCGCGAACGCCAGGATGAGTTTAATGTGGCCCTACAATTCAACAACTACAGATAAGGAGATAGGAGTGAGCATTCGGGAGCCAGGAAATCAATGCATTCTACGTTCGCATCAGCGGCGTTGATAACCACGATATGCTGACTTCTGACTTCTGACTCCTGAATACAAAGGCATGAAATACCATATTGTCACCCTTGGCTGCCCCAAAAACCAGGTCGATAGCGAAGGCATGGGCGGCATTCTTGCGGCTCAGGGCCATACCGCTGTCGCACAGGCCGATCAAGCCGATGTGCTGATCGTCAATACATGTAGCTTCATTGCCTCGGCCCGCGAAGAAACCCTGAATGTTCTGCGTGAGATGGCGGAGGCGAAGGGTTCGGGCCAGCGCCTGATTGCAGCGGGTTGTATGGCCGAAAGCCATGGCGCACTCGTCGGTGGGGTTGCCGGCGTTGATGCGATACTCAGCACCCAGCAGTGGATGAAGATCGGCGATGTTCTGGGCGCACAGGCAGAAGGCTCGCCTGCGGCCAGTTCAATCATTCCGCTGACGCTGACGTCAACGCCGCGTGCGGCCAACACGCCAGAGATCCTGCCACTTGTCGAAACTGGTAGCGATCTCAGCGTTCCGGGTGAGTATGCCGATTGGCGCACCGCCCAGATTCGCCGCCATGCCGGTGGTCCTTCGGCCTATCTGAAGATCTCGGATGGTTGTAATCTGCGCTGTTCGTTCTGCACCATTCCCAGCTTCAAGGGCGATATGCGCTCGAAGGCGGTTGGTGCCATACTTGGCGAGGCCCGCGAACTCGCGGCGCAGGGCGTCAAAGAGATCATTCTTGTTGCACAACATCTAACGGATTATGGCCGTGATCTGCGCCTGAAGGATGGCCTGGCGACCCTGCTTGAGGAATTGTGCCAGGTACTGCCAGATGATGTGTGGGTTCGGTTGATGTATGCCTACCCACATGGAATCAGCGAGAAACTGATTACGACAATGGCGGCCCATCCGCAGATCTGCCGTTACCTGGATATGCCACTTCAGCATGCCCATCCCGAAATGCTGCGGCGCATGCGCCGGCCCCCCGATACGGATCGAACCAAGGCCATTATTAGCGATCTACGGGCCGCAATGCCGGATCTGGCCGTTCGCTCAACCTTTATTGTTGGGTTCCCAGGCGAGACCCGCGAGGAGTTTGAGGCGCTGAAGAGTTTCCTCTCCGAAACGCAACTCGACCGTGTTGGCGTGTTTCGTTATTCACTGGAGCCGGGCACGCACGCAGCCACGTTGCCAAACCAAATCCGCGATAATGTCAAAGAGAAGCGCTGGCACGAAGTCATGCAACTCCAGCAGAAGATCTCGCTGCGGCGTAATCGGCGTTGGGAAGGGCGCACACTGCGCGTGCTGGTTGAGGGCCAGGGTAGCGCCGATGATGGCAGCGCGCTGGTGGTTGGGCGCTCATTCCGCGATGCACCCGAAGTTGATGGGCAAGTATTCGTGTGGGGCAGCGCACCGGTCGGCAGTTTCGTTGATGTGCGCGTCACGCAGGCGCTGGAATATGATCTGTGGGGTGAGCCGGTGGCTGTTGTGGCAGGGTGACGTTTTTGACAGGGTGAACCTGATGCGGTGACTTGGTGAGGGGTGACAAGGTGATCGAGGCTTATGAAACGTGGTACAGCTTCGATCAAACATCTGTCACCTTGTCACCTTGTCACCTTGTCACCTTGTCAATGAAGACGGTCGTCCGGTTCCCTTCAAGCGGCAATGCGCGCCTGGAGTTGCTTCTGGAGGCGCTTCAGTTCACTGGGGTTGCGTCGCGCAAGGTAATCGATCATATAATCGACAGCCGTGGCGCTATAGTCATCCAGAAGACCATCGAGCACCTGCTGAACAACCATCGTCACGAAATCGTCCTCGCTGATTGCGGGGGTATAGACATAGGCCAGCCCTTCGCGATGGCGGTGCAGAACACCCTTTTCAGCAAGGCGGCTCATGGTTGTCATCACCGTCGTATACGCAATATCGCGCTGATGTGATAGCTTGCGATGAACTTTCTTGACAGTACTACGCTCATCTTGCCAAACAATCTGCATGATCTCGGTTTCGAGCGGGCCAAGGACTTTGACCAGGCCATCCTTGGTTGGGCTGAAGCGGAAGCGCATGTTAAGCGGCATGGGGTTGCTCCTTTTCGATGTAGTAGCTGGCTGCTGGTTTCGGATTGCTGTGATCCTGGCCCCATGCTGGCGAGGGGTTCGGCCACAAATACGAGTGTTTGTGTAGAACCGTTCTACTTGCCAGCAGTGTACTAATAGGCCACGCAAAGCTCAATAGAGTTGGATTACTACAGGGTTACACAAGATTACTAGAGCATTACGGGCATCTGTCGCAGCGAAATTTGGCCCATATTTCTCACGATGGTCTGTCGTACGCCACTACTAGAAAGATGAACGATGACTCGACCCGATGATCGCATAGCAATTCAGGCCGCTATGCGCGCAGCTTTTCCACAGGCTGAAGCGCGGGTGGCGACGTTCTACCACATGCAGGAATATCAACTGGGTTGGCGCGATGAACAGCTTCAATTGGCCAACTATGACCCAGGCAAATTACTGCGGCCATATATTGTGTTGCTGGGTTGCCAGGTGGCTGGTGGCGATCCACACACCGCAATGCCACTGGCTGCTGGCATTCAACTCATTCACGATTTCTCACTCATCCACGATGATATTGAGGACGATGGCGACACGCGCCGTGGCCGACCGACGGTCTGGAAGGTCTGGGGGTTAGCCCAGGGCCTGAATGCTGGCGACGGAATGTTTGTGATTGCCCATCTCTCGCTCCATCGGCTGAGCGATGTTGGTGTGCCGCCAGAGGTTGTGCTGGATATATTACGACGCTTTGATCAGACAATCATAACAATCTGCGAAGGCCAGTATCTTGATCTCAGCTATGAAGGCAACCTGGCGATTGATGAAGCCGCCTATATCGCAATGATTAGCCGTAAAACGGCAGCCCTGGTTGCCGCAGCCTGTGGGTTGGGTGCCATTCTTGGTGGCGCTTCGGCATCATTGGCCAAAACCATGTTCGATTTCGGCCAGAATCTGGGTTTGGCATTCCAGATCCAGGATGATCTACTGGGCATTTGGGGCGATCCTGCTGAGATGGGCAAACCATTTGCTGCTGATCTGATTCGCCGGAAAGTCAGCCTGCCGGTGATCTATGGTCTTCAGCACGCAGAGCAGCGCAGGGAACTGGCACAGCTCTATCAGCAGCCGCACGCTGGCGATGAAGAACTGCACCATATCCTCACGATCCTGGAGCAGGCTGGCTCGCGGGCCTATTGCGAGCAAGCCGCCGCCTCTTACCATCATCAGGCGCTCACCGCTCTCAATGCAGCCCCTGGCCAGCAGGCACCCCTGGCAGAACTGCGTGCAATCGCCAATCGGTTGTTGGGGCGGAAGAGCTAACGAAGAACACAGGAGTTAGAAGTCAGGAATCAGGAGTCAGAAGATAGCAGTTGGTGAATGATGGTGTGACATACCATCATCAAGAGGTAGGGGCGATTCGCGAATCGCCCACAACGCCTATCATTGCCCGGCATAGAGGCCGATTCGTGAACCGCCCACAACGCCTATCATTGCCCGGCATAGAGGCCGATTCGCGAATCGCCCCTACGCCTATCAATGCCCCGCCTAGAGGCCGATTCGCGCATCGCCCACAACGCCAATCATTGCCCGGCATAGTGGCCGGGTTGCGAACCGCCCACAACGCCAAAAATTGCCCGGCTTTTAGGCGTGTTCGCTAACCGCCCACAACGCCTATCATTGCCCGGCATAGAGGCCGTTTCGCGAATCGCCCCTACGCCTATCATTGCCCGGCATAGAGGCCGATTCGCGAATCGCCCACAACGCCTATCATTGCCCGGCATAGAGGCCGGTTTGCGAACCGCCCACAACGCCTATCATTGCCCGGCATAGAGGCCGGTTCGCGAACCGCCCACAACGCCTATCATTGCCCGGCATAGAGGCCGGTTTGCGAACCGCCCCTACGGCCATTACGGCGTGACATGCGATATGGTTGCCTCGGTTCTATCTGGTGATCACCCTGCCCTGCTGCTGTAGCGCTGGAACACTTGGGTTAGCCTGTTCTGGCCTGGGCCTGGCGCTTGGATCGGCTGGCGCGATTACAGGCGGCGCATTCCTATTGCTGGTTCGATCTGTTGACACATCCATGACTGCTGGTGACTGTGGCGCACGAGCTATTTGTGTTGGTTTAGCCGATTGGGCTGGCAGTACTGGTGGTACTGATTTGGCCGATTGGGCTGGTTTGTTGGGTTGAGCATTGATTTTCTGGACAGCGGGTGCAGCAACAATTGTAACTGCCGTTTGATCTGATGCTGCCGTATAGCTCAGGTCGTCCTGGGCGAGCGTTTGGCTGATGATGGTGCTGCCGACTGAAGCATTCGGGAGAACCTGTGCGACAATTTCGATTGTTGCGCTGCCGCTCTCACCAAGGGTTGTGCGGCAAATGACGGCTCCAGTGCTCGTACAGTTTCCTCCACTAATGCTCGCACCAAGCAGGCGTAGTTGTGCTGGGAGCAGGCTCTGTGTTTCAATCATTGCACCAGCTCGCGAACTGGCGATCTGGATGATATAGCGCACCTCACTGCCTGGTGAAGCATTCTCGCTTGTTGCACGTTGCGCCAGGCTCAGTGGTGCCTGGCCGACTGGAAGTGTACTGCTAACCACTGGTGCATCTTCGACTGGTGGGCCACTGCTTATAATCACGACCGTCGGGGATGGTTCTAGCGGAGCGCTGGTTGGCGAGATGGTAGGGATTGGATCTGTGGTGTTCTGGGCTGTTGGGGCGGCGAAAACAGTTCCGGTTGCCAATAACAAGGCCAGCCCTATCGCTGGCACGCCGAGATGCGCGATCCGCATTGGTTCCTCCAAGAACGTTCTACAATGATGTGTGGCAGCAAACAAATAGTGTGCTTGCTCTGAATCTAACACGAGATACTGTGCAAGAAGATGACAGGACGATAGCAGGATGCGAATCGTACTACTGAGTGCCGAGTACTGGCCTATACCAGGCGGTGTTGGCGATTACACCCAACGCTTGGGAGCCGCATTGGCGCATCGTGGGCATGCTATTAATGTCTGGACGCTCCGCGAACAGCGGTTGGTCGCACTCGATCCAACCGATCCACATAACCAGATTACCGCATCATTTGGCCGAACCAACTGGGGTTGGGGTTGTTGGCAGGCCATTGCAGATGCTGTGCAACAGGCGCAGCCAGATGTATTGCACATCCAATACCAGACAGGTGCGTATGCCATGCATCCAGCGATCAACCTGTTGCCCTGGCGTTTGAGTCGCTCGCCCAGACAGCCTACATTAGTGATAACGGCCCATGATCTTTTGTTGCCATACCTTTTCCCGAAGGCTGGACCGCTACGTAATTGGGTCACACGGCACTTGTTTGAGGATAGTGATGCCACTATTGTCACCAATCCCGATGATCTGGCACAATTGGTTGATGGGCAGGAAATGCCAGCAACACGCAGAACCTCGGCGGCCAATATTCCACGCTTCACAGGCCGATTGAGAATCACTCCGCAGCTCATTCCAATTGGTTCAAATATCACGGTGCATCCACCAACCAATTATGATCGCGCTGCATGGCGCGCACGCCTGGGAATAGCGCCAGATGAGACACTAGTTGCCTATTTTGGCCTCATCTCGGCCACCAAAGGGCTGGATGTTCTGCTTGATGCCTTCGAACGATTGCCAGAGCGATTTCGCCTGCTGATCATTGGCGGTGAAGCGCCGGCAGCACAGGATCGGGCGTATGCTGCATCACTACGCGCACGAATTGCTGGGCCACAATGGCATGGACGGGTGATCATCACTGGCCAGTGTCCCGAACAGGAGGTTTCGGCCCATCTGCTGGCAGCCGATATGGCGGCACTACCGTTTGGCGATGGAGCATCGTTTCGGCGCGGAAGTCTGCTGGCAGCACTGGCTCACGGTTTGGCAGTGGTGACAACCACGATAGAAACACCTGACCAAGCACCACAAAATCACAGAGCCACAGAGCCGAGAATTCCCTCACTCCTGCTGCCCACACTTATTGATCAGCAGAATGTGGCACTCGTCCCAATCGGTGATCCCAACGCACTGGCTGCCCGGATTCAGCAGCTCGATGCCGACCCGGCGTTGCGGGAGCGGCTTGGAAATGCAGGGCGTACACTCGTCGGAGCGTTTTCCTGGGAAGCGATTGCAACACGTCATCTCGATCTCTATCACGATCTGCTGCATACCTCTTGACAAACCCGCATTTTATCGTTAGAATTAGTGTAAATATGACAATAAATGATCGGAGTAAACTGTATGAGTACAAGCGTTGAGCGGACTGACGAAACACCCGAAAATTATGATCCATCACGCTATGAGCGCCCATCGGTAACAGTCGATGTTGTGATCTTCACATTGTTGGAGAAGGAACTCAATATGCTGCTTGTCAAGCGGCGGCGTTGGCCATACGATGGGCATTGGGCGATTCCAGGCGGGTTCATCAACATGGACGAATCGCTTGAGCAATCGGCGCGGCGTGAACTAGAGGAAGAGACGGGTGTTCGCGACATCTATCTCGAACAGCTCTACACATTCGGCCTGCCACATCGTGATCCACGCACGCGGGTGATCAGCATCGCCTACTTTGCCATTATCCGTGCGGATCGGCAGACGCTACGCGCCTCCGAGGAAAGCACGGATGTGCGCTGGTATCCGGTTCAGCGATTGCCTGGCCCATTGGCATTCGATCATGATCATATCCTCGCCACGGCGCTGGATCGATTGCGTTCCAAGTTGGAATATACGACACTGGCCTTTCAGTTGCTGCCGGAGGTCTTTTCCATCCTTGAGTTGAAGTATATGTACGAGCAGATTCTTGGCGAAGAACTAGACAAGGGTAATTTTTATCGCAAGATCAAGGATGCCCATGTTCTGGAAGATACGGGCATACGCCGTGAGGGCCGTGGCCGCCCGACTGCACTCTACCGCTTTCGGCATGATCGTGGCGATGAGCAGTTTGTGTTCCGCTGGCGCGAGGCGCGGGTTGCTGCATCTCCCGATGAGTAGAGTTTATGCCACTGCGCGTGGCGAGCGAATCCTGCCACTGCGCGTGGCGAGCGGTCAGGGCCTTGCCCCGAACCCCGAATCGAGCTTTGTGGCTCGCCAACGCCTGTTAGTCATGCCTCGGCTGTGATCGATAGGCGCTGGTGGCTGCTTCTATCGTTCTTCCGATTGCTGTCGCGAATGAACGTGGGTGGCTCGCCAACGCCTGTTGGTTATGCCTCGGCTGCGACCAATGGAACGTTGTGGCCGATTATACCCCGTTCGCACCAATAGGCAATCGATGTAGGGGCGAATGCGATTCGCCCACAATGATGACATATTAGATGGCGGTGCCTCTGCCGCGACCAATCGATCTTCCAGACGCGAGGCCTCGCGTCGCTCCTGACCCCTGCATGCTGGTTCTCGGTTCTCGGTTCTCGTATTCCGACTCCTGAATACTCGCCCTTGACACGAGGTTTTCCTGTGATATAATAGTGTCAATAAGACAATAAATGAAGGGATACACTCATGAGCATCAATCTCACAACAAACGCGCAGCCATTTCTGGCATATTTGGAGGAATGGTATGGGCAACTTACCGAGCAATCGTTGGCTGAGATAATCGGCAGCCAGCCACAGCGTGTGGCGGTTATCTCGATCGATGTGATCAATGGGTTTTGTGTGAGTGGCCCACTAGCCAGTGCGCGGGTCGGGCGGATTGCCAAGCCTGTTGCCGATCTATTCCGGCGCGCACATATCCTTGGTATCCGTAACCTAGTGCTGACGCAGGATACCCATGATCCAAGCGCCCCCGAATTCAGCGTCTATCCACCGCACTGCCTGAAGGGCACGGCAGAGAGTGAAGCAGTCGATGAACTCAAAGAACTGCCATTCTATGATTCAATCAAGATTGTTGAGAAGAACTCGATTAACTCAACAATTGGCACAGATTTTGGGGCATGGATCGCAGCGCATCCACAGATCGATACCTTCATTGTAGTTGGTGATTGCACCGATCTATGCACCTATCAGGCAGCCATGTCGCTGCGTCTGGAAGCCAACGCTGGCAACTTTACACGGCGGGTGATCGTCTCGGCGGATGAGGTCGATACCTTCGATACACCAGTAGCAGTGGCACGCGAGCTGGGTATCAGAGCGCACGATGCCGATCTGCACCATGTTCTGTTCTTGCATCATATGGCGATCAATGGCATTGAGGTGGTGGCGAAGTTGGTATGAACCCTGACCGAGTGACAGATTGATCGATGTAGGGCGCAGCAGGGGTGAGGCCAGGACACCGGAAAACTTCGTGGGCAGCATAACCAGCCTTCGGTATAGGGTTAGGACATTCATCCGAAGGCCGGTGTCATATTTCTACCTTGTTTCCAGGCAGCGAGATACCTTTGTGGCCAGATCTGCCCACGCCGAGTCTGCCAATCATCGGGAGTCGTTGGCCGTGAAATACCGAAGTGGACGTGTGGATCAGTATTGCGGGCATTTCCACTTCTGCCGGTTCGCCCCAAAAGCTGCCCTGCGATTACATGTACCCCTGGCGCAATCCCATCGGCAATCGCCGATAGATGCGAGCCATAGTAGCGTACCCCATCATCGCCAATAATTGCTACAGAGAGGCCACCCCGATCTGCCGGATTATCAGCTGCGGGGTTCCATAGATCCTCCGAACTAACAAAATCGACCACGCCACTGGTCACTGCTACAAACTCGGTTCCAATCGGGCAGAAAATATCCGCTGCCGGGTAATCATGGTGTGATGATGAATATTGGCAGGCGGCACTCTTCACCGGGAACACATACACGCGCTCTGCCACCTGCTCCTTCGCCATAGTAGCCGGCACGGGTGTTGCTACTGCTGTTGCGCTGGCTGGCGGTGGCGTTGCGCTTGGAGCTAGTGTTGGGCTGGCAGTGGCGACTACTATTGGCGTGACTGGCAGTGGCGTTGCTGGTATCACGGGTGTCATCACAGAAGATGGCTGCGTGGCTGTGGCATCACTATTGGCCGCACGCACTGGTGTGCTTGGCGTGGGTGCTACCGGTGACGAGCCACATCCATTCAACAATACAAGGCAAAGCACCCATAGCAAACCGTTGTGATTGGCGTACTGGTGTAATGTAATCAGTAGTACTCCTGTGCTACACTCTATAGAGTTCAGCTCGTCGTCACGACTCAAAGCGGACTATTGATTCAAGAAGTACTTTTCCGAAAATAGGCGGAACTGCATTTCCGACGATACGATACTTGTCCATGAGATTGCCTGGTGGTGCGAAATTGGGCGGCAATCCTTGTATCATAGCCGATTCACGCCACGACAAACGCCTATTTGCCTGCCCCTGCAAGATCCATGTATCTTTCTTAATAAACTTCATTGGCTCGCCCATGGGATGTAGTGGGACATGATGTGCATTTGCCACAATCGTATAGCTTACATCATCCCACGCACGCTTACGGTTTCTGGTCAAATAGTGCCCATGGAAACTACGATCAAAGTACTCTCCCTCTGGCCATTCTGGCATATGCGCGATAGCATCACGCAGCACAACAAAGGGTGATTGCCCTTCAAGGCCATGTGTTTGTTGAGGGAACTCATAGGTCAATTCGCGGATATCATTACGAACCCCAACAATGAATATACGCCTGCGTGATTGAGGCAGACCATAGTTCGTGGTATTAAGTAATGTATACTGAACAGTATATCCTTGGTCACGAAACCCTTGGAGCTGCTGCTCGAAGAACCAACCATCAACTGCTGTAACCATGCCCCGAACATTCTCGACAAACAGATACTTAGGGCGCACTTGTTTCAATGCCCGCAAAAACTCTCGATACAGAAAGTTGCCATCATTCCCAAGAAGATCTCGGTCAGAAGAGTCCCGCCAGCGGCGACGTGCTGCCACACTGAAGCCAGTGCAAGGGTAGCAACCAATCAGGATATCCGCTTGAGGAAACGTAGGTATATCGCGAACATCGCTCATAATACATTCAACATGTGGAAATAAAGCTCGGTATGCAGCAACAGCATGTGGGTCGATATCATTAGCCCAAATAATCTCTACACCTACCTGCTGCGCACCCCAATCGAATCCCCCACAGCCAGAGAATAGCGAAACTGCAGTTAGTTTGCTGGTCATATGTGTATCGCCTTCTGACACAATATGGATACGGCGAGACTATAGCATGCTTCTGGGAAAATGGCCAATCAAAACAGGTCATCCCGTTCGACAAGGATATCATTTACAAAACCATAGTAGGGCAAGTCACTAAGCAACTCATATGAATCTTGGAGCAGATGAAGAAGTCTAGGACGATCAAGTAAAATGCTCTTTTGTATCTTATGTTCTTTACACCAGGAACCATCTGCATGGCGAAAGCAAAAGGGAATAAAAATCATATTAGTAGGAGGAGATTTCATATGTATAATCTCTCTCCATTTAGTAGCACTAGAAGAATGTTGTTTCTCAGGCCAATTTGTTGTACAGGCACACTGACCAAAAACGAGCAAAATTCCATTAGCACTATCTCCTATGCTAACCCATCCAACAATATCTAGCCCTTCGTCTGCGGTATTCTGCGATGAAAATTCCTCTTCATTTGCAAGAATTCTCCCTCCGAGATCCAACGCTAACTTTTCAAGCTTCCTCCAGATATGTCCAGGATAGCTACTATCGACCAACGGATTTCTACTAAAAATGTGAACTTGGGCATTTTCAGGTAGGCACCTTCTCATAGCTTCTCGACTAATTACCTCAAAGCTATCAGTTAGAGGGTTTTTGTTTTTAATTTTAATACGTCTTAAGTCAGAAGCCAACAAGAGAAATATATATAATCTATGTCGATTGTCAATTACCGATTTTCTATAGAGAACATCTTCGGTATCTGAGAGTATAAAAGGATAAAATGTCTTAAATATATAAATTCTATGGACTAAGTGCTTAAACCAATCATCAACGCGTAATGAGTATCTATCATCTATCTCAGCCGTTGAAAGGTCGGAAGAATAGCTAGAT
Organism: Chloroflexales bacterium; assembly: GCA_038214135.1. GTDB lineage: Bacteria > Chloroflexota > Chloroflexia > Chloroflexales > Roseiflexaceae > JANLSE01. The sequence goes on from JBBQSD010000099.1 coordinate 17,546, forward strand.
TCATCGATGATTTCACTATCAATTTCATCCGTTTCTCCTCCTAAATCTGATCTTTCTCGAACACGATCCAATATATCTGCCTTTGATATCACTCCATCTACATTAAAAAGGCATAAAATTTCGATATAGTCTGCCCATATATGATCTTCAGATGATCTAGGAAGAATATCAAAATCAACAATAGATTTAGCCATAATATATTCTACATAACCTAAATATCTTCAGCATCATTTAATCTTTGCTGAACAAGTGTTCGTAAGTCTCTCACGATCGTCTGGATTTCTTTCAAAAGATCGATATCGCCTTCTGTAGGTTTATTAACTCGATGAATATAACTCTGTGCAGTCTGTAATTTCTCTCTTGCTTCTGAAAGAGTAATTCGAAATATATCTGCAGGAGCGTCTGTAAGAATATACGCCGTAGAGAGTGAAGCGCCGGAATCAAAGGATTTTAATGCTTGTTCGTTCACTACAACCGCGCTAAGCTGACGAAGGTTTCTTGATTCACCTATTCTTGTTTTACCTTCTGCATTTTTCGCAAAAAGCCAAGAGGCTAAATCTTTCAGCCTACGATTATCAAGGCTTTCAATTGTTGAATCACGCCCACTTTCCAGTCCTAAAAAACTAGCAATATTGCTATAATTAAGAGCAGTAGTCAAGACAGAGAAATTAACAGAGTCCTCATCCAATCCTTTAATATCAAAAAAATCGTTTTCAGATATCTGTTCATATACAGCTAAACCAGTAAGTAGGCGAGCCACATAGTCAGCACGACTACCAATGATCTTCGCTAGTGTTTTATATTGAACTTCTCGACTCTCATCTTTGACTGTTTCAAGAAGTTGCTTCAGGTATTTGGCTTTAGCAAGTGAACCCCATTCTTTAATACCTGTAATATGACGATATCCCAGGTAATTTATAATATCATTTCGATGAGCGTAAGATATAACAGGAAGATCGGAGGGTCTATATTTTGCCATCTCACTAACAGCTTGGACTGCACTCCTTCGTATAGTGGCTAGGCTTGGATTAAGTAGTAATTTAGCGGCAGTAAGCCTTCTATTTCCTTCAACAACTTCGTAAAAATCTTTTTTACCTGCGATTGGCGAAACCAGCAAAGGTTCGCCATAAAAATAATTCTTTTCGCCAATAGAACCCATTAGTTCAATAATAGTAGCGTCTTTGAGCATCCAATCTATCACCTCCTGCTCATTATGACCATCAATTGTTGATGGCAAGCGCGGATTCTTAGGGTCAAATTGTAAATTGCTTACAGGAACTAAAAATATAGATTCAACGTCGTTGGCCATAAGAACCTCACCCTTCAAAATCCCATTCGCCCTTGAAAACTATCGCGAGAAACCCAACAATGCAATACACAAGTACATATCAAAATAATACTCTTGGTAGTCTACCCTAACGCTCTATCGATGCCTGTCTGCCAATTGCGAGTATATCATAATCACCGTTCGCTTTACAATACCATATCGCAATCGGGGATTGCTACCCATTCCACCGTCAATTTTTGTAGCTCTATAAATATATTAGCACGGGCCAGGAAACTTTGATTTCGAGAACAGATATTGCCTAGGGCACCAGGCATTGTCCATCCATACCTCAGTGCTCTAGGCCTATATCGGCGATTACAACAACTGGGAACCTACCCCTCCAACAACAATGACTCCGGGTCTTCAACCAGTTCCTTGACGCGTACCAGGAAGCGGACGGCTTCTGAGCCATCGACGATCCGGTGATCATACGAGAGTGCAACATACATCATTGGCCGGATGACGATCTGCCCGCCAACGACGATGGGCCGCTCCTGGATTTTGTGCATACCCAGAATGCCAACCTGTGGCGCATTCAAGATCGGGGTGGACATGAGCGAGCCGAAGATGCCGCCATTGGTGATCGTAAACGTTCCGCCAGTTATGTCTGGGATGCCCAGCTTGCCATCACGGGCACGTTTGGCCAGATCCTCGATGCTCTTTTCGATCTCCGCAAACGTCTTGCGATCCGCATCGCGTACCACCGGCACAACCAGGCCCTCATTGGTGCTGACGGCCACGCCAATATCGTAGTATTTCTTGACGACAATCTCATCACCCTGGATCTCGGCATTCAGCAAGGGTTGTGAGCGCAGCCCGCCAACCACGGCCTTGGTGAAGAATGACATAAAACCCAGCCCGACGCCATGGCGCTCCTTGAAGGCATCCCGCCGCTTCTTGCGTAATTCCATCACCGCCGACATATCGATCTCATTGAAGGTCGTTAGCATCGCTGCAGTCTGCTGGGCCTGAACGAGTCGCTGGGCAATCGTCTGCCGACGGCGGGTCATGCGCGTGCGCTCTTCTGGCCGCCCAGTAACCGCTGATGCAACTGATGGGCGTGGCGCTGCGGCAACTGCTGGCACAACCGGTGCCGGTGCTGGCGTTGCGGGAATCGGCGCAGGTGCTGGAATCGGGGTCGGATCAGTTTTGGCCAGCACATCCTCTTTGGTGACGCGCCCGCCTGGGCCGCTGCCCGGCACTGTGCGTACATCGACTCCAGCCTGATCAGCGATATTTCGAGCGACTGGTGTGGCCGCAATCCGCTCAACAACCGGCGCTGCCGGTGGCGCTTCCTGAACGGCTGGCGCAGCAGCAACCGGCGCAGATGTGCCATTCTGTGCAGTAACGCTGCCAATCAGGCCGAGTGCCTCACCAATTGCCACGGTGGAGCCCTCTGCCTTTAGTATTTTTTCAAGAATACCAGATTGTGTTGCAGGAACCTCCACACTCACCTTGTCCGTCTCAAGTTCAACGAGTATCTCGCCAGCGGTGACGGAATCGCCCTCACGTTTTAACCATTGGCCAACGGTCGCTTCCACAATTGATTCGCCCAATGTTGGGACGCTAATTTCGATAGCCACGAATAGCCTCCTTATACAGATGCGGTGCTTTGCGTTTCGACCGATAGCGTGCCATGCAGTGCCTGTTCCACAATCCGCTGTTGCTCGATTGTGTGCAGCGCCAGCGAACCCTCAGATGGGCTGGCCGATGGCTCGCGCCCAACATAGGCAAGCTCAACATCTGGCAGCACGAGTTCACGCAATTTTGGTGCAATATAGCTCCAGGCGCCCATATTGCGTGGTTCTTCCTGTAGCCAGACGATCTCGCGGAGTGCTGGGTAGCCCTTGATCACATCGCGCAGTTCATCGGCAGGGAAGGAATACAGTTCCTCAATCCGCGCTACTGCTGTCTGCGCTGCTGGTGCATTCCCGAGTGCTGCCAGAACATCAACATACACCTTGCCGCAGCACAGCACCAATCGCGCAATATCTGCGGCGCGCTCCGGCCCGGTCGGGTCATCGATCACCCGTTGAAAGCGTCCATCGGTCAAGTCGCTCAGCGATGAGCCAGCCTTTGGGTGGCGCAACAGGCTTTTTGGCGTCATAATCACCAATGGTCGTGGATCGCTGCCAAGCAATAGCGCCTGGCGGCGCAGCAGATGAAAGAACTGTGCGGCAGTTGTACAATTCGCAATCCGCAGATTATCGTCGGCGGCCAGTTGCAAGAAGCGTTCGACCTTGGCGCTGGAATGTTCTGGCCCCTGGCCCTCATAGCCATTCGGCAATAACATCACCAGGCTGGGCGTCTGGCCCCATTTCTTGCGAGCGGCGACAATAAACTGATCAATAATCACCTGGGCACCATTGGCGAAATCACCGAACTGGGCTTCCCACAACACAAATGTGCTTGGTGCCTGGGCACTATAACCAAATTCAAAGCCAAGCACTGCTCCCTCGGAGAGCGGGCTGTTATAGATCGCAAACGATGCCTTGGCCTGTGGGAGCGACTGAAGCGGCGTAATGCGCACCGATCCAGTGGCATCGTGCAGAACCGCATGGCGATGGCTGAAGGTACCGCGCTCCGTATCCTGGCCGCTGAGCCGGATTGGCACGCCTTCTTCCAGTAATGAAGCAAACGCCAGCGCTTCCGCATGGCCCCAGTCAATTGCCCCTGGCTCTTCCAGAGCAGTCCGGCGGCGCTGGATCTGGCGTTCCAGCCGTGGGTTGAGCGTAAACCCATCCGGCCATTGCAACATGGCATCATTCAGGGCAATCAGGCGCTCAGCCGAAACCGCGGTTTGAGTTCGGCGGGCCAACCCTGGCGGCGGCAATGGTGGCGGCGCATCGTGATGCGGGTTCTGTTCCGCATCGGCACGCGCAGCCTTGAGTTTCTCAGTGGCTGCCTGAACAATAGTATCGGCCTCGGCGGCAGCGATCACCCCTTCATTGGCCAGTTGGCGTGCCCACAATTCCCGGATTGTCGGCTGGTTGCGGATCTTCTCATACAGCTTGGGTTGGGTGAAGGCAGGCTCATCGCCCTCATTATGGCCCCAGCGCCGGTAGCCAACCAGATCGATTAGGAAATCCTTGCCAAAGCATTCGCGGTAATCGTGGGCCATACGAGCGACGGCAATACACTCAAGCGGTGCATCGGCATTCACATGCACAATTGGCATCTCAAAACCCTTGGCCAGATCGCTCGCATACAATGTCGAGCGTGAGTCACGCGGTTCAGTGGTGAAGCCGATCTGATTATTCAGAATAATATGCAGCGTGCCACCGGTGCTATAGCCGCGCAAATTGGCCAGATTGAGCGTCTCGGCCACAATCCCCTGGCCAGGGAAGGCCGCATCGCCATGGATCAATATCGCCAATGAGGCATGCTGATCGCGAACTGGTTCACCAGGGGCGCTACGATTCTCCTGAGCGGCGCGGGCGCGGCCTTCGATCACCGGATTCACAAATTCGAGGTGGCTTGGATTTGGCGCAAGGGTGATCGGCATTTCTTCGATCCCAGCATCACGAAAGCCACGCCTGGCACCAAGGTGATATTTGACATCGCCCATCCAGCCGAGTGCGCCACGGCCAGCCGCCGATTGGCTGGCATCGCGCCCAGCGGCAAGAAATTCTGCAAACACACTCGCGTATGGCTTGCCAAGAATATGAACAAGCACATTCAGGCGGCCACGATGGGCCATTCCAATCACAATCTCACGGGTTCCGGCTGCTGCTGCTGCTCGAATGATCGAATCGAGGATCGGCACCAGCATATCGCAGCCTTCGAGCGAAAAGCGCTTTTGGCCAACAAAGGTTTGATGCAGGAAGCGTTCAAAAACTTCCACTTCCGTCAGCCGTTCGAGGATCTCGCGCTTACGGCGGGCATCGAAGCCATAGAAGAAGCTGCGCGCCTCAATCGCCTCACGCATCCAGTTACGCTCGGCATAATCCTGGAGATGATCGGTCTCATAGCCAATCAGGCCCGAATAGGCTGCCCGTAATTTCTGTACGCCTTCGAGCGCATTGGCCGAATCCTGGACAAATGGCCCGCGCACGATTTTGGCCGGCAACACAGCCAGATCAGCCTCACTGACATCATGGGTCTCTGGGAGCAACCCTGGATCGCCAGGCGGCGGGCTGCCAAGTGGGTCGATCTGAGCGCCAAGATGGCCCATTTCACGAATATAGCGAATCAGGCGTGCCGCACCAACCGTATGGGTCACATCAAGCGGCGA
>JBBQSD010000100.1:0-23063 GCA_038214135.1 Chloroflexales bacterium
TCACCCGGTCGGCTGCCAAGGGTCATCTGGATGCGCTGTTCCTGGCCGGCGCGATTGACAGTCATTTCCACAAGATCACCGACCGAGGCATTTAATTCGAGGTAGCTGACAAGATCATCAGCATTCACGACCTTCATTCCATCGATAGCTACGATAATATCGCCATCGTAGGGAATCCGCCCACCGGCATAGTCGCCTATCTGTGTGCCGCCGCGCAACCCTGCCTTGCTGGCCGGGCTATCCTGCTGAACCTCGGTGACGAGCACACCCTGGCGTACGGCCAGTGTAAAGCGTTTTGCCAGCAGTGGATCCACATCCTGCATGCCAATCCCCATCCAGGGATGCAGATAGCGCCCTTGAGTAATAAGCGCTGGGACAATGCGGGCTACCGCATTTGATGGCACCGCATACCCAACCCCTTCGAACGTGCCGCTTTCCGACCGAATGGCCGTATTAACCCCAATAACCTCACCGCGTACATTCAGCAGCGGCCCACCGGAGTTTCCAGGATTAATGGCAGCATCGGTCTGGATGACATTCGGAATACGGAATCGGCCACCCGTTTGGCTGGATGGGCCAGTTAAGCTGCGCCCAACACCACTCACCACCCCAACTGTCAGCGTATTCTGCAACCCAAACGGATTCCCAATCGCAACGGCTGTTTGGCCAACCTGAACCATGCGCGAATCGGCAAGCGTGAGTGGTGCTGTTCCAGGCGGCAATTCATCGACTTTTAGAACTGCCAGATCGCTGCCTGGATCGGTTCCAACCAATGTAGCCTCGACGACACTCCCATCAGCGAAGCGGATCTGAAACGAACTGCCTTCTTCAACAACATGGTTATTTGTAACAATATGCCCCTGATCGTCGAATAGGAAGCCCGATCCCTGGCCAAGCGGAATCGTTTCTGGCGCATTGCCCTGGGCCGTAGCCGGATGTGTGCCGATAATCTCAATACTAACAACCGCCGGGTTGTTGCGCCGATAGAGTTCAATCAGAAGATTCTGCTCTTCTTCAAGCGCATTGGTCAGATCTGGCGCAATCGTCGCAACCGGTGCGGCACTCGGAAGTGGTACTGGCGTCTCGGCAGAACGAGTTGGCCGCACAATGCTCGTTGAGCGTGGTGTCGCAGCTTCGGTTGCAGATGGATTTTGTACACGCTGGAATGGGAATGCGCCCGGCCCACATGCCGTTAGCGCCGCCGCGATGGCAACCCATATCGATAGATGCAGATATCGCATCGAATTATTCGCTCCTCTTGATCAGTTCCTGCGACAACAAAACGTAGAGGCGGTTCGCGAACTGACCTTACTATGGTGTATATATCATACCACCGCGAGTCACCCAAGCGTAGCGCGCAGTGCAGCTTCTAGCCGTGGGTATGCAAACTGATAGCCAAGTTCAATTGCTTTTTTTGGTAGTGCCCGTTGCTTTTCGATCAGCAATGGAATAGCCATTTCCCCAAGGATGAGTTCCAGCGCAAATCCTGGCGTTGGCAGCAATGCTGGGCGGCCCATCACGCGCCCAAGGATGGCCGAGAAATCGCGGTTGCGCTCTGGTTCCGGGGCAGTTGTATTGAATGGCCCGCTTGCAGCTGGATTCTCAAGCGCGAGCAGCAGCATGCCAATTACATCATCGAGATGAATCCACGACCACCATTGGGTTCCTGGCAGTACTGGCCCACCAACAAACAACTGAAATGGTAGCAGCAATTTCGCAAGCGCGCCATCGTGTTTATCGAGAACAATCCCCGTTCGCATCATGCTTGTTCGCACGCCAAAGGTTTCTGCTCGTTGGGCCTCGCGTTCCCAGGCAATACAGACCTGCGAGATGAAGCCGTTGCCGGGCGCAGCACTCTCATCGATTGGCGTATCGCCCTTATCGCCATAGTAATCGATGCCCGATGAGCAGACGAGGACTTCTGGGCGGTTGCGAGCACGTTCAATCGCACTCACAATACCGCGGGTTCCTTTCACACGGCTGCCCAGGATCTCTTGCTTATAGGCGGCATCCCAGCGCTGCCCAGCAATCGATGCTCCAGCAAGATGGACAATGCCATATGCTCCATCGACTGCCGAAGCCCAGGCACCCGGCTCGCCAGGCGCCCAAGCCACATATTCACTGGCACCTGGCACCGTGCGCCGCGCCGCCTCTGGGCTACGCGAAAAAACCACAACCTGATAGCCGCGCTCGGTCAGCTTCCGACAGAGTGTCCGGCCAATCATGCCCGTTGCGCCTGTGACAATTACCCGTCGTATCGTGCTCATTGTGATACTCTTTCTCTGCAGACACAAAAACACGCAGGTGGGCCATATCGCTGCCGACGGCACCCTGCGTGTGTTCGTTGCGTGTCGACTACTCGGATATGCGCGGCATCAATCCTGGCCAGATAGAACAGAAGAACAGACCAGCCCCTGCCCCTGCCTGTGCGCCATTCAACACCAGCAGCCAGAGTGGTGCCGCTGGCCAGGCAACGATTTCTGCAACCCATAGCCCAAATGGCAGTGCTACCAAGAAGAAGCGAGCCTGCCAGGGCAATGCCAGAAATCCAGTGACTAGCCGCCATTGATGCGGGTTGGTAATCTGGCTCCGAAAGAGCAGATACCCAACCCACAAGCCAATCGTCGCGCCCCAGCAGCGCGCACAGACAGCCATCGGCTGGCCGATCAGATAATACGACTTGGCTGGTGTCGGGCAGACATATGTTGATAACAGATCACGCGCCAACCACCCGGCATCAGCAATCAGCGGCAAGCCTGTCGCCAGGAACAGTGCAGCAACAAGTGGGCCAAGAAACAGCACCCACAGGATCACCAGCAACACATTCGCTGAAGAACGGTTCTGGGCAAGATATGGCATTGGCAGGGTCGTCATGCTGGTTTCTGTTCTAGCCTGCACCGAACATTCCACAAGATCCATAACTTCTTCAGAAACGGAACATGTGCCCGGCGTGTGAAGACATCATAGTCGTTTTGTTCAATATTGCCAAGAATGGCACGATAGACTTCTGCTGCCGCGCCAATCGCCAATTGGCTATCTGGATTGAGCATGGGTATTCCTGCCCAGGCTTCTTCATACAACTGGTGTGCGCGGGCGATCTCGAACTGCATGAGCGCACGAAAGCGCTGATCACAACAGCCAGCCAGGATATCGGCATCGGTTAACCCAAACCGCGCCAGATCCTCGTGCGGCAGATAGATGCGACCACGGCAGGCATCCTCGCCAACATCACGCAGAATATTCGTTAGTTGCAGTGCCACCCCAAGCTTCACTGCATATGGCGATGCGCCATTCTGGTAGCCGATAATCTGCATCGAGAGCAGGCCGACAACCGAAGCAACCCGATAGCAGTAGACCCACAGTTCATCGAATGTGGCATAGCGACTAATCGAGAGATCCATGGCGATGCCAGCCAACAGTTCATCGACAAGTGCCATTGGGATGGCATGCCGCTGTGCTGTATCGCTCCATGCCAACAACACCGGGTGGTTGTTTGGTGGCTGGGGTGCATGCACAAGTTCTACCCAGGTTGCCAATGCGCGTGCTAATTCATCGCCTGGATGATCCACAAGATCATCGCTGGTACGGCAGAACGCATACAGCGCACGAACAGCCTTACGTTTTTCGGGAGGTAATAACTGTGAACTAAAGAAGAAGCTCTTTGAATATTGGCGTGTAATCGCTTCGCAGGCACGGTACGATTCCTGCAGAGTCAATCTAAACGACTCTGGGACATGCTCGTGTACATGAGTGGACGGGTCGAGGTCGGCGATCTCGCGTAGTTCAGCCAGCAATATGCCAGCCTCTTTGAACACCGCCGTGCGCTCGTCCCCCTGTACGGCACCCCAACCAGAGGGATGGCTCAGCGACACACGAGGCTCCTTCCTATCAGAAATTCAGCCAATACATCGCGGGCAATCGGATGGCCCAAAAAACAGCGGTTACGCTGACATGGCACACTATTTGGTCGGTTCTCAACACAACAATGGTCAACAAATGAAGGAGCCGCTAACTGCCAACAATATGACATGCTACGAAGCAGAACTGTTACCGGATGTCGGGTTATGCAACATCACATTGGAAACGGTATCGACCAATGTGCGTGCATCCTGGCCAAGAAAAATGCCAGGAACGGTCTCACACAGCTGTGGGTTCTGGTTGAAGGCTCGCCCACCATAACCGAATCGCACCTGAGGGAAATGCTTCTGAATAGCGTGCGCACACTCTACCAGCCCTGGAACTGTATCAATGGTTGAGGCCGATAGGCAGATCAGCGCTGGTTTTACCGCTTGTGCTGTCTCAAGCAGATCGGCTAGTGGCACTTGTGCGCCCAGATAGACAACATGCCAGCCGCGGCGAACCAGGAACAGGCTCGCAAACAGAATGCCAATATCGTGCAACTCTGCTGGCGCACAGCCAACCACAATCGTATCACGCTGTGTGTTCGTCTCGAACACATTCAGCAGGCTGGCCATTTTGCGGCGCACAAATTCTGTGGCAAAATGCTCGGAAGCAACATTGATCTCGCCACGATGCCAGCGCTCGCCAACCTCGATCATGGTTGGCTGAACCAGGTTCAGGAGCACCTCCTCGAATGCGTAGATGGCAAAAGCCTCACTAAGCACACGCTCAGCCACGGCTGCATCGAAGCTGATCAGCGCATTGATCAATTCCTCCGCCATGGTCGCCAACGAACGAGTTTCATTATTCAGTGTGGAGTTATCGGCAGAATCGGTCACACTGGTGAGCAGCATGACCGCATGGCTGATATTCATACCCTCTTCGGTGCGATCCCGCAGCCAACGGATGATGGCAATATCGCGCTCGGAATACAAACGATGCCCACCAGGAGTTCGCTGTGGGTGTGGCACACCATAGCGGCGCTCCCATGCACGAAACGTATCAGGCGGTACACCCGTATCCCGAGCTACCGCTTTCGTGTTAAATATTGGTGCAACTGAAAGCTGGGCCAGTACTGGTGGATGCGCCATGGCAAACTCTCGCTAGGTGTTCTTTTCTTCTAGAATATGGCAGTCTATCATGACGCACAATTGTTGTCAAACCGTTGCACATCTATTCAGGGCATATGCAAAGTCCTTTGAGATCTGTGCCCTAAGCCAAGGGCACTCCATACGCTGCCGATCCGCCAGGCTCGCACACCACATAGCGCGCTATGCTATGCTATGCTATACAGGCCGATATGTTTACTCGTATGAGCATTGATCAGGAGGCGCGTATGCGTAGAAGCTGGTTTGGCAGTATGATTCTTCTACTCATAGCGATTGCGCTGTGCATTGGTAGCATGCCACTACATGCTGCATCGCGCCCGTATCCATCGAGATTTCCTGATGGCTACACAAACCAGATCTCGCCAGATGGCCGATTGATTGCCTCGATAGACACATTCTCGATCATATCGACGCCAGGAGCACACCAATTCGTTGCCACGGCAATCGAGAGCGGTGCCACACAGGAATTGGGCTCGCTGAACTTTAGCATTGGATCCTATGGCATCCCAATGTAGGCTCACCGCAGCCGGGTACTGGATTATCTGCCGCACCCCGACCAGATTGTTCGAATCGCAACTACTGGCGCACGTCGGCAGGAGGTGTTATTCCAGACACCGCTGAGCTTTAACTACCCGCTGATCTGGAGCGCCGATGGCCAATCACTGCTGACATGGGTTCGTCCAGCCGATACACCAATGGTTGAGATCTCTGTGGTTCACTATACTGATCCGCCGACGGCCACACGAATCGCGCAGATCGAGAATTCGCCATCGCAGATGTTCCAATCATATAATGCAGCACTCAGCCCAAATGGCCGCTTTGTCGCTTTCAATAATGACACAAGTGGCGATTTACGATTGGCAATCATCGAAACAACGAGCGTACGTATACAAACGGTTGGCACAACGGCATTGCCACCACAGTTCAATGCTGCGCCTCCTCCGGTTCTCTTCTCTCCAGATCAGCGTTGGATGCTGTTCTTTGGCATCTGTACATCACAGGCCAGCGCTAGCCTATGCCGAATTGATCTGATGCACCCCCAACTACCTGCTGTTTCCCTCGCGCAACCGCGCCAGTCAACACACGTGAACTGACCTATACAATCACTGGTGGGAGCGCCAATCCCAGCGATTACACACTCCCACCGACTGGCTCCATCTCATTTGCGCCAGGCCAGTTGCAGCAATTCCTGTCGATCTCGATCAACCCAAATGCGCTATTGAACGGAGATGTAACCCTTACACTCCAACTCAGTGCCGACCCATCCAGCATTGCGTTGCAGCAGCGCGATTTCACATTGACAATCCGCGATAGTGGATCATGCCAGATATTCGCCAGCCTGATCATTCGACCATAATTTTGCGCGGGGAAACGATACTACACCAGCCGTGCAACAGCAATTGCGCGAACCTGCGTGGAATCGCCCTTGAGGCGTTGCCAGGTGCGGCCGCGATCAACCGATAGCGCGACCGATGGCCCGCCACCAGCAAAGGCAATATCCATATGATATGGTGCCACGACCAGCGCCTGCAGGCCAGTGCCCCAATCGATCTCTGAGCCTGTGCCTTCCCATGTTGCACCATCATCGCTACTACGCCCGATTTCACCGGAAGCCAATGCGGCAAGCAGCGTTGGTTCGCGGCCTGCGAGTATCGCAAGTGGCCCTGCCACTGGCTGGGCATTCGTAATTGGCTGCCACTGTTCTGCATCATACTTATAGAGCAGGCCCTTAGCACTTGCGTACACCCCAGCGTGGCCAGGCAGAACCGCCAGCCCGGTAACAACACCAGGTAATTCGCCAGGCATGGCCCATGATGCAGCACTATCGCCGCTTGACCAGATCTGAGCGCCAGCAGCGGCATATAACGCTGCTTTGTCGTCGGGGGCTGCGATGAACACACTGGCCGCTGCGACAGGCACCAACCCAACCTGCATCCAGGTTGCGCCTGCATCGGAACTCCGCGAGATTTTGCCATCCGGTGCAAGACAATACACAACAAATGGATCGGCTTTTGAGCCAGCCAGGAGGCCGCCCGCAACGCCAGCTATTGGCTCCCAGAGTGCGCCACCATCCGTGCTGCGCAGCAGCGCTTTTTCCGTGGCGGCCAACACAATCGTTGGATCGTCGGAGCACGTCCAGACCGCTGAGATCGCTGTACCACGCAACTCCTGGCCTATCCGAATCCAGCGCCCAGCCGCACCCGGTTCGCTATACAGCACGACACCGTCGTCTGTTCCAACAAACAGCAAACCAGCCTTTGCCATACTATCCTCGTTTCTTGCAGATCGAATCAATGTGCTGCAAGAGTAGCATAGTACCAAGCCACGCCGCAAGGTATGTGAATGAGATAATCGTTGGAGAGGGGTGTATTGTTTCGGAATGACGGTGTGGTGTTTCCGTGACCATCAGGTGGGGGTGGTTCGCGAACCGCCCATCATAAAGGGGTGTTGCAGCAGAGTAGGCGGTTCGCGAATTACCCCTACCCGATGGGTGCATCCATACCTATCAATCATATGCGGGATGGATTGCCAAGCTGGCGATCAAAAAGAGACGTGGTGGATGCGCTGGTGGCTGAGGAGCGCCACAATCAATGGTGCAACCACAGACGCTCATTCAAACATGATCGGCTCTGGCTCGGTTTGGATGGCGCGGCGGTTCTGGGTGCGCAAGCGCCGCCCAAGCGAGATCGCCAGATTCTGCATCAGGCGCATACCCATGCCTGGATCATCATTGGCAAGCGTTGCGAGTCCCTCTTCGGTCAGTGTCAGCAGGGTTGCTCCCTGTTCGCCGGCGCGCAGATCGGCGCTGCGTGGTGCGCCATCGAGCAGCGCTAGTTCGCCAGCAACTTGCCCGGCATTGACGCTGGCTAGCAAAATTGGCTCGCGCAGGCTGCCATCGGTGTTTGTTGGGGTGATCCAGACATCAAGGCAACCACCGCTGACAATATACATCTCGTGGCCCTGGCTGTCCATCGTGGCGATCTTCTCGCCGGGTGCATAGCCATGCGAATGAACCAGCGATGCGAGTTGCAGGCGCTGGGCTTCGGTTAAATTTCCGCCAATCTCGGAGTTGTTGAGAAACTGGGCGATCCCGCGCAGATATTCAAGATCGTCACTGGTACGGCTCTGGCCAGCCAATGCTGGCGGGAGGCCCAGAAAATGGGCAATATGGCGGCGTGTCGCATCTGGTTGCTCGAACTGAGGCCAATGGCCAGCATTTGGAATAATTCGCAGATCGGCCTTTGACCATTCCTGGGCAACTAGCCCGGCATCACGCAGCGGCACCACATCGTCTTCCGCACCCCATAATACAAGCGTTGGCGCTTCGATCTGTTTTAATTTGCCGCGTAGATCGCCTGAGCGCATTGCGGTATAGCAGATCGCACGGGTGCGCCCCTGCCCACGGCGGCGGGCATCGGCCCGAATGCGGCCATAATCCTCTGCCGAAATCATGGCGCGTTCGGCAAAATTGGATGGTTTCAGCAGCCAATCCGTATAATCGAAGCGCGTCTTGGCCAGTGTATGCAGCAACCATTCCAGCAACTGGAACCGTTCGGCAAATACATGTGGCGAGAGCAGCAGGTTCACACGGGTTGAGAGGCGGCCACTCAGCGATGGGTTGAGCAACACCAATTGCTCGACTAATGCCGGATAGTGGAGTGCCAACGTTGCAGCGATCTGTCCGCCCATCGAATGACCCAGCACAAGAGCTGGCCGTTCGTGCCCAAAACGGGCGATCACATCGGCAATCAGATCGGCATACCAGGCAATACTCGGCTTGCGTGATGGATCAGGCGATTGGCCAAACCCTGGCAGATCGATGGCGATACAGTGATAGCGCCTGCTGAGATCGGGCAATATCGGTGCCCAGGTGAATGAGGAACTGGACCAGCCATGAATGAGCACGGCTAGGGGCGCGGTTGTGGGGCCGTGTTCTTCCACATAGATCTGCTGGTTATCGATTGTATAGGTAGTCATCACTGTATCTCGCTCATACTCGGCATCGACCATGTACATAAACGGTCTTTACCTAATGAAACGAGGGAGACTACCAAAACAGTTTGCTTTTGTGCAGAACTCGATGCTAGTGCGTGTCGTTTTTAGTGATCACGAGCGTATTTTATAACCACAACGATACGCCACCGAGGATGCCGACATCATTGCCGAGCTGCGCTGGAACAATGCTCAGTTCGGGATCCATTGCGCGCTGTGATGCTCCACGCCGAACAGGCTCGAAGAATAGATCGCCAGCAAGAGTGAGCCCGCCACCAACGACAATCCTACCGGGGTTGAGTAGGTTAGCCGCTGAACCAAGGCCAATCCCGATCCAGGCCATCGCCCGTTGCCACACCATATGGGCGATTGTGTCGCCCTGTGCCGCTGCCTCTGCAACATGGCGGGCACTCAGTTCGGCGCGTGGAAGGGTGCGGAGGATGCTTGCGTTCGCATCAGAATCGAGCGCAATTCTGGCATCACGGGCGATCGAGAGGCCCGAGGCCAGTGCTTCGAGGCAGCCATTGCGGCCACACGGGCAGGGCGGCCCATTGGGATCGAGTACCATATGGCCAACCTCACCAGCCCAGCCGCGCTCGCCACGATGCAGGGTATTGGCGATGATCACGCCGCCGCCAATGCCAGTGCTGGCCGTCACATACAGCAATGTTTGCACGCCCTGGCCAGCGCCCAATCGATGTTCGGCCATGGCAGCGGCATCACCATCATTGGCGATCCGTGCATCAACAGCCAGTTCTTGCTCAAGCCAATCGGCCAGTGCTGCTTGTTCCCAGCCAGGCACATGCATCGAAAGCCGCACAACACGGCCATCTGGCGCAACAGGGCCACCAAAGCTCACGCCAACCGCAGCCAGTGTTCCTGTGTGCGCCGCCAGCAGATCCCTAGCGAGCAGCAGCATGGCTGCGCGGCTGGCAATCGCTCCACCCGCAAGCGGGGTTGGGCATTGGGTGCGGGCGAGCAACACGCCAGCCGATGTATCGTACAGGCCAGCGGCGAGTTTCGTGCCGCCGAAATCGAGGCCCAGAATCAGCATGTGGGTGTCTCAGTATATACAATCAAGCACGAGGATTGCTCGATCAGCGGGTTATGCGTTCCGCCAGTGTAACCGCCAGCGCATGGCAGATCGCACTATGGACATCTTCGACTTCGGGCATGAACTGGCTTGGGGCGATATGTGCGATACTGGCCAATGGCGCAAGTTTCCCGCCACCAAAGCCAGTCAGTGCAATTGTTGGCGCACCCTGAGCCTTGGCCCATTCGATGGCGCGTAGAACACTTGGCGAATTGCCGCTCCCCGAAATTGCCACGAGCGCATCGCCAGGGCGATAGCAACTGATCAATTGCTCAACAAACACGCGTTCATAGGCAGAATCATTCGACCAGGCCGTCATCAGCGCGGCATTATCCGTCAGCGCCAACGCCCGCAGACGCCGCTGCCCATCACGAATTGTCCACTTCGCAAGATCGCAGGCAAAGTGGGTTGCGGTGGCGGCGCTGCCCCCATTCCCACAGATCAGGATGGTTCCATCGCGCTGATAGGTTGCCAACAGGGCATCCTCGATCGCCTGAAGCGGCTCGCGCGGCGTTGCGGCAAGGGTTGTTGCAAGGTTGGCCAGGTAGGCATCAATCCGATTCATAACAATTTCTTTTAGCGCATTGCAATCAGGAAGATCGGCGTGGCGATTAGTGCCGCCAACACCAACAATCCAATCAGCAGTTTGAGCTGTTCGGAAGAGCGCCGCTTGGCCAACAGATCGCGGGCATCCTGTGCATATGGCACATTCGGCTGTTCGCCGAACAGCACCTGCCCAAGCTCATTCGGTGTGTGCATAACGGTATGGACAACCGTTGTCACCAGTTCACGAAAGGTAATCAGCGGTGGTGCCCAATAGGCCTCTTCCGAACGAATTGGTTTGCCCGTTAGCGAACAGTGGAGTTGCTCATCGACAACCATAGCGGGCTGTTCTGGGCTTGGCTGTTGTGTTGTATTCACCTGCATGGCCATTGAATCCTCCTCCTTGATAGATGATCTTGACAGATAGTGTCAATTGCCTATTATGTAATCGTTCGGACGAACTTTTCGATTCGATCAAGTGCGGTTTCGATTTTATCCATTGATGCGGCATAGCAGGCCCGCACGAATCCGCTGCCGCTTTGCCCAAATACATCGCCAGGGATGACGGCAACCTTCTGCTCCTGGAGCAGGCGCTCACAAAATATTTCGCTGGAGATGCCAAGATGGGCAATGCTTGGGAATGCATAGAATGCGCCCTGTGGCTCGAAGGTTGGCAGCCCGATGGCATTCAGGCCAGATACAATCGTCTTGCGCCGCCGATCATACTCGGCAACCATCTCGACACACGCCTGTTCGCCGCTGCGTAGCGCTTCCAACCCGGCATACTGGGCCATCGTCGGAGCCGACATAATCGCATACTGGTGTACCTTACGGGTCGCGCTGATCACCTCTACGGGCGCGGCAACCCACCCCAAACGCCAGCCTGTCATGGCATAGGCTTTCGAGAACCCACCCATTAAAACGGTTCGTTCACGCATGCCGGGCAACGAGGCAAAACAGGTGTGTTGTGTGCCATAGGTCAGCCGATCATAGATCTCATCCGAAAAGACGATCAGATCGTGCTGTTCCGCCAGCGCAGCAACCTCAAGCAGGCGCTCGCGTGGCATAATCGCGCCGGTTGGGTTGTTCGGGTAGCCGATCAGCAGTGCCCGTGTTCGCGGCGTGATTGCCTGTGCAATCGCCTGCGCCGAGACCTGGAATGAATCGGCGGCATATGTCGAAACCGAAACAGGCTTGCCATCGGCAAAGATAACACAGGCCGGGTAGGCGACAAAACATGGCTCGGGAATGATCACCTCATCACCGGGGTTGATCGTTGCGAGCATGGCATTCTGGAGTGCTTCACTGACCCCAACCGTGATCAGGATCTCCTGTTCTGGATCATAGCGAACACCATACAGCCGCTCTAGGTGATCGGCGATTGCGACACGCAATTCCAGCAAGCCCGAATTCGAGGTATAGGCAGTTCGGCCCTGTTCAATCGAACGAATCCCAGCCTGCCGGATCGAATCGGGAGTCACAAAATCGGGTTCGCCAATCCCAAGTGAAATGACATCGCTCATTTGGGCGGCAATATCGAAGAAACGGCGGATGCCCGAGGCAGGAACCCGTTCCATCCGTTGTGCAGTTTTAATGCTCATTGGTTTGAATGTATCTCCTCCGGCAGAGCCGGCGTTGGTTCACCGCAGCCATATTCTCGTATGAATGCACAGAACAACGTACTATCGTATCTTAGCATGCCTATCGAGGTGTGTGCAGAATGACCGAGTACAAAAATAGTACCGAAACGAAACCAGCCGAATAGCAGAATGTTACCCGACCAGGCGCATAATCAAGCGCGCCAATCCTGGCAATGCCTGCCCGAAGATCACCAATGGAATGGTGATCCGTGGAATAATGACCCGCCCATGAACTCGCCGTGCAATGGCTCGCACAACCTCGGCTGCAACCTGTTCGGGCTTCAGCCATGGGAGCATGCGCGTGATGCGCGGAAACTTGTGAATATCTGCATTTGGACTCTGCATAAAACTTGTCAGCGATGGCCCAGGGCAAATGATTGCACAACGAATACCACTCCCAGCCAGCTCAAGCTGGAGCGTTTGGAACAACCCAACCAGCGCAAACTTGGAGGCCGCGTAGCCACCCATGTTCCGGAATGGCAGCAGCCCAGCAATTGAAGCAACAACGACGATCTGGCCAGTGCGTTGAGCGCGCATATGCGGCAAGAATGCCTGTGTACAGCGTAATGCTCCCAGCACATTGACATCCAACATGCCCGCTACTGCATCGAGCGGGAGTTTCTCAACTGGATCGAAGAAACCATAGCCAGCATTATTGACAAGCACATCCACCCGCCCATAGTGGCTGATCACCTGGGCAGCCATGTGTGTGACGGCTTCCTGATCGGTGATATCGGTTGGAACCACCAGCACACGATCCGGCCCACCAAGGTTGCCTGCAAGCTGTTCCAGTTTATCGGCTGAACGTGCCACCAGTACGAGGCGTGCCCCGGCTTTGGCACACATGCGTGCCGTCAACTCTCCAAAGCCACTCGATGCCCCAGTGATGACGATCACCCTATCCCGCAGATTCACAATAATTTCCTTGCCTTATCTCGTCATCTCATACTATGCTCAGATTACGCGAGAGTGTACGCGGGGAGCATACAGATGTCAAGAACATAGATGTTGTGGTACCTAATCTGTGTCATCTGGGTCATCTGTGGACGATATGTTGACATTGAACGAACACCACCAAGCATGCACTGAATCTGCAACTGGTTGAAAAAAGTGTGGTACCATCCAGGCATTCATGTCGTTTCATGTGTTTCTTCGTGTCGTTTCGCTTTGCATTGAGCCAACTCGAGGAGGAGTATTCATGCGTCTCGTGACATACCGCGATGGAGATTCGGTTCATTTGGGTGCCCTGCGTGGCGATCAGGTTATTGCACTCGATAGTGTCGCACCCGATCTGTTGAGCCTGATCAGTGCTGGCCAGCAAGCCCTTGAGCAAGCGCAAAAAGCTGCCGAATCAGGGGTTGCGCGCCCCGTCAGTTCCGTACAACTCATGGCACCAATCCCCCGGCCACGCACCAATATTGTCTGTTTGGGTATGAACTATGTTGCCCATGCAATCGAATCGGATCGGGCACGTGGCCGCGAGCCAAAACTGCCTGAATTCCCGGTGTTCTTCAGCAAACCAGTGCTGGCGGTGTGTGGGCCAGATGATGGAGTGCCGCTCGATCCCGCAGTGACCAGCCAGCTCGATTATGAAGTTGAACTGGCCTTTATTTTTGCCAAGAACGCCAAGAATGTGAAGCGGGCCGCTGCACTCAGCTATGTGTTCGGCTATACAATCATCAATGATGTCTCCGCACGCGATCTGCAGAACCGCCACATGCAATTCTTCAAGGGCAAGAGCCTCGACAATTCCTGCCCAATGGGCCCGTGTGTCGTTACGGTGGACGAAATCCCCGATCCAACCAAACTCGGGTTGCGCCTGCGCCTGAATGGCGAAACACGCCAGGATTCATCGGTGAGCGATCTGATCTTCGATATTCCAACGATTATTGAGTATCTTACCCTTGGCCAGACAATCGAGGCCGGGACGATCATCTCAACCGGCACGCCATCGGGTGTGGGCATGGGCCGCACACCGCCAGAATACATGAAGGCTGGCGATGTGATGGAGGCCGAGATCGATCAGATTGGCATTCTGCGTAATGCTGTCGTCGCTGGATAGAAATTTGTAATCGTTGAGTATGGGCCGTGGCAGCGTATTATACTCCTCGCGGCTGAAGGTTGGGTTGGATAGTGTATCCGCAGATGACGCAGATGACGCAGATTGATCGGAAGCGCTGCTCGCCCGTCGATGCGATTGAATGCGCGTTTGTGTCCTTCCAATCGTTACCCATAAGGAGTATGTGATACACTGCCACGGTTCGTATCGGAAAGGATCAGATCTGTGGCAATCAAAGCCGACCGTTGGATTGAGCAGATGGCCCGCGATCACGGGATGATCGAGCCATTCGAAAACGCGCAGGTGCGCCAGGGAGTTATTTCATATGGCCTTTCATCATATGGCTACGATATGCGCGTGGCCGATGAATTCAAGGTCTTTACCAATGTCTTCAATACGCTAGTGGACCCAAAACACTTCGATCCGCGCTCGTTTGTCGATATCAAGGCCGATCATATCGATATTCCGCCGAACTCATTTGCGCTTGCTCGTTCAGTTGAATATTTTCGCATCCCACGGCGGGTGCTCTCGGTTGTGCTGGGCAAAAGTACCTATGCACGAACAGGAATCGTGATCAATGTCACCCCCTTGGAACCAGAATGGCAAGGGTTTGTGACGATTGAAATCTCGAATACAACCCCGTTGCCAGCTCGAATCTATGCAAACGAGGGTATTGCACAGGTGTTATTTTTTGAGAGTGATGAGGATTGTGCGGTATCGTACGCGGATAAATCCGGCAAATACCAGAACCAGGTTGGAGTGGTGCCACCCAGAATGTAGATAATTTCCGAGGAGGGTCGTAGAGCTATACGCCTGTACATATTACGCCAAGAGAGCTGAATCAGGTGGCATTCAGCATCGCAACGGCTTTGACAAGCACATCGCGGACCTGTTCGTAGCCAATCCGCCGAATGGCCTCCTGCGCGGGAAACCAATCGATTGCACTAATGCCCTCGTCGGTCTGCGGAGTCGCCTTCCCATCCGCCGCATGCATGAGGAAGAATGCCACCCGCTTTTCGACCATCTGGCCGCCGGTGGCAAAGTTATATGCAATTGTTGTGATCGGCAGCCCGAGTTCGCCACGCATCCCTGTTTCTTCGAGCACTTCGCGGGCCGCAGCTTCGGCATCGGTTTCCGCACCCTCCAAATGGCCTTTGGGCAGCGACCAGCGCTCGTATGGATCGCGGATCAGCAGGAAGCATGGCTCGCCACCCTCGATCCGATACACCACACATCCCGCTGCTCGGCGTATCTTTAGGCTGCGCGTTCGGTCATTATCCGCCATTGCGAACTCCGAAGAACATATTCTCAACCCATTGCTCAAGCCCAACCGCCCATTCACCCAACGGAGTCCGCTGTGACCAGGCAGTCAATGCCGTCATCTGCCCTGTCGCCAGCATGACACCCATCACAATCAATAATAGGCCGCTGGCAACGCTTGTACTATGCAGATGCAGCGTTGTGAAGCCAAGGTTCAGTTCGAT
Source organism: Chloroflexales bacterium (assembly GCA_038214135.1). Taxonomy (GTDB): domain Bacteria; phylum Chloroflexota; class Chloroflexia; order Chloroflexales; family Roseiflexaceae; genus JANLSE01. The sequence goes on from JBBQSD010000100.1 coordinate 15,822, forward strand.
TGCACGACCACGCATAAACTTCCAGAAGCGTGAGCCAGTGCCAAGCCGACTAAAGAAGGCCGCAACAATAATCAGCGGTGAACCAAGGCCAAGCGCATAGATAAACGCCAGCACAGCACCCTGCAACACCGCAATGCCCTGGGTGGCCAAAAGAGTCAGCAGCGCGCCCAGAATTGGCCCGACGCACGATGTCCAGCCGAGGGCAAAGGTTGCGCCATAGAGATACGAACCCGCCACACTTGTCGCAGGGCGATCAAGAATCTGCATGCCAGAAAAACCCTTGCCAAGCAGGCTCATGACGCCAAACACAATGATCACCAGGCCACCAACCAGCGTAAAGGTATTCAGATTGCGAAATAATACCTGACTGAGGGCCGTCGCACTCGCGCCAAGAACCACCATTGTGGTTGCTAGCCCAAGAAAGAATGAGATCGTTGTGAGCACAACTCGTTCACGGCGTGCCTGAAAGGTGAAAGCAAAATAGGCTGGCAGAATTGGCAGTGTACATGGTGAGAGGAAACTAAACAGGCCAGCCAGAAAAGCAGCTGGCGCAAGAACGATCATACTGGCTGCACCGGGGGCAGCAAACGCTGCATCTGGCCCGGCGTTCAGCATTAGGATGATCAGCGCCACAACCACCACCGCCATCACTCCGCCAAAGATGAACATGCGATTCGGAGGGCGAACAGGCTGAATTTCTGGGGTAGCCATACGAAACCTCATACAGTGATCAAGCAAGAATACAATGCTGATAGCAGCTAATCAATTTTATTATACAACGGGACAGCGCTACACGGGTGAATATGTGATGAGGCTTCTATAGTTAGCCAAGAACAGACGAGATCACAGCAGCAGTACGCCAACCTTGCTCGACGGCAAGATGCACGCGTCCCTGCCCGGCGGTGAAATCACCAGCAAAGAAGAGCCCAAGCTCCGGCGCATCAATCGTGTTGGGCTCGGCAATTCCATCTGGTAGTGCAAACTTCCAGCCCTGCCGATCTGCCCACAATGGCTGATCGAGATCTTCACCAAGCACATCACCAACCAGCGCAGCAACAGGCGCAACCAGTTGTTCAAGCGCAACATCCCAGTGTTCCAGGCTATAGGCAGGTGCCATCTGGGCAATCATCAGGCTATGGCCTGGTGGGCAGCGCTGTGGACCCTTATCGTGTTCCAGTGCCAGCCACGCAATCGGGTGTCCGCGATCACTACTAATCAGCGCATAGAATGGCCGTGGAACCAGGCGCGGGTACGCAAATGCGAGCGATATGCAGCGCCGGTAGATGGCAGATTGTAGGGCTTCGACAAGCACATCCCGCCGTTCAGATACAATATCGCTTGCCGCAATAATATCGGCCGCCTGTGGGCCAGGAGCCGTAATCAACACAAGATCGGCGCTGCCAACACTGCGCCCGGTCGTATCGACCAACAACCAGCCAGATTCATTCGTTTCGCGCTTCAGCGCTGCGATACGCACTTCACGGCGCACATCCAGCCCTGCGCCAAGCAATTTGCCAAACATGCTCAGCCCACTACGATAGCTCCATTTTGGTTCTGTATTCAGGGCTGGATCACCCTCAGCAATCGTACCATTGGTATCGAATGTCCATACTGGCTTGCCAATATCGAACAGTTCATCGCTTGGCAATTCCTGCTGAATCAACTTGAGCAATGCATCCGTTGGGGCCTTGAGATACTGCGCGCCATGATCAAAGGCAAACCCATCTCGGCGACGGGTGGCAACTCGCCCGCCAAGGCCACGGCTCTTCTCATAGAGCGTTATTTCAAGATCAGGCTGCGCTGCACAGAGCGATCTGGCAGCAGCAAGACCAGCAACACCAGCGCCAATAATTGCCAGCTTCATAATGAACCTTTACCATTCAACGGCTACATCTCAGCAGAACCTTTAACAATTATAGCACGAGCAATGCGTGTGTCAGGGAAATGCACATGGATCGCAGAGTATCCAGTACAATAGGCGCGCAGCATACTGGGTGTATCAGAGGGTTGAACAGAGAGGCACATCGTTGTGGCAGAAGCATCCATCGAATCGATCAAACAGTTTGAACATGAGGTTGCACAGCATGTGCGTTGGAATTTCGCTGTTAACATTCTCGACGTATCATTCATCACCTTTGGGCTGAGCCTGATCTCGCGCGAAACCGTCATGCCCCTGCTGATCAGCAAGCTGACCGATTCAACCATAGCAATTGGCCTGTTCTCCGCAATCTACACACTGGGGATCTCGCTTCCGCAACTGATTGGTGCTGGCATGACCGAGGCACTGCCGCGCAAGAAGCCACTGGTGATGCTGATTGGTGCTGTCGGCGAGCGGCTGCCATATTTGTTTGCTGGGCTTGCGGTGCTGTTGTTTGCCCAAACCATGCCACTACTGGCGCTGATTGCCATTTTGTTGATGTTCGGGCTTTCTGGCGCATCGGCTGGTTTTGCAACGCCAGCCTGGTTCGATATGATCGCCAAGGTGATTCCAGTACAGCGGCGTGGGCTTTTTACCGGCCTCAGCCATGGATTGGGTGCGCTGATGGGTGTTGCTGGGGCAGCGGTGATCGGCATTGTACTCGAACGGGCCACCTACCCACAGAATTTCGCGCTGCTGTTCGGAATCGCCTTTGTGGCAATGATCATCTCCTGGGTCGGTTTGGCGCTGAACCGCGAACCAGCCAGCATTAGTGTTCGAGCGCCAACATCACTGAAACGTTATTTTCAGGCATTACCAGCGATCCTCAGAGGCGACCGCAACTTTGCGCGCTACCTGATCGCGATGGTGGTTGTTCGTGCGGGGACGATGGCAGGCGGCTTCTTGATCGTCTATGGTGTCCAACGCTTTCAGCTTGGCGGTGCCGAAATCGGCTTGCTGACCGGTGTGCTGATCGGATGTCAGGCCATTCTCAACCCGCTATGGGGCACCCTTGGCGACAGGCGCGGCCATAAGATGGTACTCGTTGGAGGGGCTATCGCACTCGCGCTGGCCACACTGGTTGCATTTGTGATGCCAAGCTGGCCCTGGCTTGTTGTGGCATTCCTGCTGATCGGCGCATTTATCTCTGCCGATAGCGCATCATTTCTGACGATCCTGCCCGAGTTTTGCCGCGATGAAGATCGCCCAACCTATATTGGCCTGACAAACACGCTGATGGCTCCTGTTGCAGCATTGGCACCACTGATTGGCGGCTGGATTGCGGCACAATTCGGCTTCCCAACGATGTTTGCGTGCGCCTCGATCTTTGCGATCATCGGGGCGATACTGCTCTGGCGCTGGGTGCGCGAGCCACGTGGGCAAGCATCTATTGGTGTGGCTCCGATACTACGCGAGCAGCCGGTGGAATGATACGCGGGGAGTTTGGAATGCGGCAGCCATGCTGCCGCCGCGCAAGCATGGCTTGCGCACTCCACATCTGTATACAAACAGCCCTATGACGCCTGATCCTCGCGCAGATCATAACTAAACACCAGCATATCGCGGATACGAATGCCATGCTCATAGACTGGCTCGCGATAGTACCAGAAATAATCACGGCGGACACTCTCCATCCGAAAGCCACATTTCTGGTAGAACGCAATATTGCCAATGCTACTGTTGGCGGTTCCAACAATCAGCCGCTGTTTGCCACGCTGGCGAGCCAGATCAATGATCGACTGCAGCATCCTGCGCCCATAGCCCTGGCCATGCAAGTTGGGCGCAACTGCCAGTTCGATGATCTCGGCTGGATCATTGCGCCATTGTACCGTTGCTGCAGCGGCTGGTTTTCCGTCAATATCCATCTGGTAGACACTATCGACAAGATTCGCAAGCCCCCAGCGTAATGCACGCTCGGATTCTTCAGCCTGAAGCAGAATCGGGATGAGTGCCTCAATAGCATCGCTACTGGCTTCCTGGATGATGTTCATCTGCATGCTCACGAAAGTGTCAACAACGCTGGCAGGTTGCCCTGTTCCTCGAACGGCCCGATCAGCGCCAGATGCATGCCATCTTCTTGCAACACTCGTTGGGCAATGCGCTGCACATCCTCACGAGTGACAGCCTCCACATCGGCAACAACCTGTTCAACCGGGATGACTCGATCATAATGAAGCTGATGCTCACCATTGCGTGCCGCAATCGCCCAGGTATCCTCAAGTGAGAGTAGAATGCCACCCTTGACCTGCTCTTTTACCTGCGCTAGTTCCTCGGCTGTCACGCCCTGGCTGCGAGCGCGGCGCAGTTCGATCATCACTGCATCAACGCACTCCTCGAGTTTTGCCGGTTCCACGCTGCCATAGACAACCCATTTGCCAGCATCGTGATGCTCACGGCGATACGAGCCAACACTATACGCCAGGCCACGCTCCTCGCGGATCTCCTGGAACAGCCGCGATGACATACTGCCACCAAGGACTGTATCGAAGACGAGCATCGCCCGCCGATGCGGATCTTGCTTGGCAATGCCAGGAAACCCAAAGCAGAAGTTCCCCTGCTCGCTATCGTCCTGTTCCAGTGCAATCGCTGGCCCGCGTAATGGTGGGTGGCTGGGCAGCATCTGTGATCGGGTTCCAACAGGCAGATCACGAAAGGCGCGATTGAGCGCATCGGCAGCATAATCAGCGCGAATATTCCCAGCAATTGAGATCACCAGATTTGATTGCGTATAGTGCTGTTGCCAGAATGATGTGATCTGGCTGGCACTGAGCGAGGCAATGCTCTCCTCATCACCGGCCACATCGCGCCCAAGTGGCTGATCGCCCCACATTGCTTCATCGATCAGGCTATGAACCAGTTCCGATGGCGTATCGGCAGTCTGGCGCAATTCCTCTGTTATCACACGCCGTTCCTTTTCGATATCGCGGCTATCGAATAGCGGGCGCGTGATCATATCGCTCAGCACCGCGATCGCCCGATCAAAGTGCAGATCGGCAACCTTCGCATAATAGACAGTCGACTCAAGCTCGGTATAGGCTTCCAGGATGCCGCCAACCCCTTCGATGGCATCCGAGATCCGTTTCGGTGTTGGGTAGCTGCGGCTGCCCTTGAACAGCATGTGCTCAATAAAATGGCTTATCCCGGCAATTGGGCGTTGCTCGTGGCCAGAGCCAACCCGAACAAAGCAACCAATCGAAACCGAGTGAGTATGGGGGAGTTCTTCAACCAGGAGTGTGAGGCCGCTGGGAAGTGCAGATATGTGTGGCATTGTCTAAAACATCATTAGCTTATCGCGCTCCGACAATCGAAGCAGTATGATTCATTATACCTGTTTTTAGAAGAGTGTTACCAAACGTTCACAATTTTCGGGTGCAGAATACAAGCGCTATACATCCATACAGCGTACCCTGGTAACAGAATGGAAGCAAAGATGCATATGCAAGGTAGCGTCGGGTATGTCACACGCAATCGAAGTAAGCCCCAGACCAACCACGAGCAGTGAGTCAGTTGATGATATTCCACTACTCATGGCCCATATTCAACGACTCGGCATTCAGCGCCTGATCGATGCACACTTCCCATCTGTCACCGGTGGGTTGTCGCTTGGCTGGGTTGCCGTGCTGTGGCTTGCCCACATCCTCTCGCAGAGCGGGCGACAAATGCCTCATTTGCGTACCTGGATTGCTTGCCACCCAGAAACATTGCACTGGTTGATCAATCAGCCAGTTCGGCAGAACGATGCCAGCGATGGGCGATTGCGTGATGTTCTGCGAGCACTGGACGATGACGCAAACTGGTCGATCTTCGAGGCATCGCTGAACCAACAGATCCTGCGCCTCCACCGGCTGCGACCCGAGCGTATTCGCCTAAGCCATTCGGTTGGTTTGTGGTATATCACATCCGATGGAACGCTTCAGTTCGATCAGAGCCGCCGATGGTGGCCTGGCGCACTTCAGGTGCAGATTACACTCGCATCGCTTGATCCAATCGGCCTACCAGCAACGGTATGGATGGAACCATCCCATGGCTCGAACGAACCCCTGCTGAATGCTATCCTGCAAACCCGCATCGCATTGCCAGGGCGACCAATCTTGTTCATTGGAAATGGCGAGTTTAGCCCAGCCCATATTCGGGCGGCCATCCACCAGGGAAGTGACACCTATTTATATCTGTTGCCACCTGCGGAGACACTGATCGAGCTTCAGCATATTGTTGGCGATACGCTACCAACATCAGCTTCTGCGAACGCATACGAGCGCAGCCAATTAATGTGCGTTGAACAAGATGGGCATATGATTGAATGGACTGAGCGCCGGCTGCTTGTGCGCTCACACCGACAATCGCATGATCAAGAAACCGAGTTGATGGGGCGGATCGTACGAGCGCAGCGTGAGCTCTTGAGCCTCAATGAGCGTAAGCGTGGAAAACGCCGACCGCAAACTATGGCAGCAATGCGTGAAGCCGTTGATGGCATTCTGGCGGAATATGGCGTCACCGGGCTGATCAAGCCCAGCTTCGATGAGGTGGTGGATGAGCGTAGTGTGCGTCGTTATCGTGGCCGCCCAACAACGATCCGTGTCGCACGGCTTGTGACTGTCTCTTCATCGGTTGATGAAGCAGAACTGGTTGCAACGCGAGAACGATTGGGATGGCAGGTCTATGCTACAACCCTATCAGCAGAGACATTACCACTCGATCAAGCAGTACGAGTGCATAGTGAGCCAGAGCAGGCGTTCGAACGAATGCGTGGGCGTCCACTCTCACTCCTGCCAGGAGTTATTCAGCGTAGCGATCATATTCGTGGCCTGGTGCGCTTTCTAACAATTGGGCTGCGCTGTATGGTGCTGCTTGATACAACAGCACGCGCCCATGTTTCCGATCTGCCCAATTCATTCTGGCAACGGCCCGGCTCTGGTGTGCAGCAGGGTATTCCAACCGGCGAACGATTGCTGGAGGCATTCCGCGATATTACACTGACGAGTTTCTCCGATGGGCACGAACAACACTACCATTTGACGGCCCTTTCAACCGTTCAGCGCCGCGTCCTCGAAATACTGGCCCTTTCACCGACAACATATCAGGTCGAATAGCCATCGAACCGCACAGCCATAGAGCCGCACGATTTTGCGTCTGGGTGCGACGGATTGTTCTGTATGCGATGTTGCAACGACCAATCATGGCCGTAGGGGCGGTTCGTGAACCGCCCTCTCCATGACCGGCAATGGCGCCCATGGTGGGCGGTTCGCGAACCACCCCGACCCCATCGCCATGCCAACGCTGCCTAAATGCAGAACATTCCGTTACACCCGCGTATTGCAACCCCC
>JBBQSD010000101.1:0-23018 GCA_038214135.1 Chloroflexales bacterium
CGGCAATACGGCCAATCGTCGGGGGCGTTGAGTCGGATGGGTAGCAAATCCATAGGACATATCGATAATCCTTTCGTTGCACCGCTACGCCCGCGATCACCAACGGCGCAGTGGTGCAGGCATCTATGGGGGTGTACTGAATGACTGGTACCATACTGCATTGGAGTGATTGCAACTCTACCAAATACTGCACAGAGAGTCAAGCACACATGCTATAAGGGCGGCACACGCGTTCATGGCGTGCTATTCACGAATTGTCGGGTTAACGCGCTCAGGTGATTGCATGCTTCTCTGTGATATTCTTGTTAAACCATGGAGAACACGTTCCTCACCAAACGAATTGCACGATTGCGTGATTGTTTCATTGTTCCCTTGTTCGTTTGTTCGTTTGTTCCCTTGTTCCTCCGCAGCATTGGATCGTCTGCTTACCCACGAAAGAGACGCTTTAGATGCAGATATGGCAGGGGTAGGCCATGATCGGTGGTGATGCACCGAGGCTCTTGTAAAACATAATAAAAGGTCGCATTATTATGTGCATCATATTGGTTATCACAGCATCAGGGCTGGCCTGTGCCCATGGTACAATGGCACCTATGAGCATAACGATTATTGGCCTTGGGCCCGGCGATCCGGGCTGTTTGACACGCGCTGCCTGGGAACACTTGCAGGCCACTCGCGTTCTGTATGTGCGAACGATAATCCATCCAACGATTGCGGCGTTGCCGACAGATATACAGCTGCATTCATATGATTATCTGTATGAGCAGGCCGCTGATTTTGCTGCGATCTATGCCCAGATTGCCGATGAGTTAGTTCGGCTGGCGGTTACTGGTGCAGAAATTACCTATGCGGTTCCCGGCGATCCCCTGACTGCTGAGGCAACCACACGGCGCATACTTACGTTAGCTCGTGAGCACGGTGTTGCGGTGCGGGTGCTCTCCGGCGTCAGCTTTATCGAACCGGTCTGTGCTGCATTACAGCTTGATCCGCTTGAGCGTGGGCTGCAATTGCTCGATGCATTGGATTTTATTCCAACGCTTGAACACACGGATTCTGAAGCATCGGATTCGTGGGCGAGCCTACATGGCCATAGCTATGAGCCATTGTTGATGCCGTTTCCGATCCTGACGACCCGCCCGGCGCTGATCTGCCAGATTTACAATCGGCGGGTTGCTTCAGAAGTAAAGCTTTCCCTGCTGGAACGCTACCCGGCGGCCCACCCGATCACGCTTGTTCGAGCAGCCGGTGTGAGCGGCCAGGAGCGCATCTGGACGGTGCCCTTGCACGAACTGGATCACCACGATGATGTTGATCACCTAACATCCGGCTATGTTCCGCCATTGCCAATTCTTGAGGATCTGCGCGGGCCGGATGGGCTACACTATATTGTGATGCGCCTGCTGGCTCCGAATGGCTGCCCATGGGATCGCGAGCAGACGCCACAATCGCTACGTTCGGCTATTCTGAATGAAGCCCATGAGGTGCTCGAAGCGCTTGATGCCGATGATCCACAGGCCATTTCCGAGGAACTTGGCGATCTGCTGATGAATATTCTTTCGCAATCCGAGATGGCTCGCCAGGCTGGTGATTTCGGGCCTGGTGATGTCTATGAACAGATTGCGACCAAGCTCATCCATCGCCATCCACACGTCTTTGGCGATCTGGCAGTCGCTGGGAGTAACGAGGTATTACGCAACTGGGAAGCGATCAAACAGGCCGAACGGCAGGAAAAGGGCCAGAAACTACGTGGGACGCTCGATGGTATTCCGCCGAGCCTGCCCGCCCTGGCGACTGCCCAGGAATTGGCGCGCAAGGCCGCCCGAACAGGCTTCGCATGGCCTGGCCCTGGTGATGCCTGGCGCAAGGTGCGGGAGGAAATCGCCGAGGTTGAGTCGGTTGCCGATGATCCGAACCTCGAAGATGGCGAGCGAGCCACCCGCCTGGAAGAGGAGATTGGCGATCTGTTGCTCGCAACCGCCGTGTTCGCCCGCACCCATGGAATTGATGCCGAAACGGCACTACGTAGTTCGAGTGGCCGCTTTAAAACACGTTTTGTGGCGATGGAGCATATTCTGACGCAACGAGGCCAAACCATGACCGAACTGAGCCTAGCTGATGCGCTGGAATTGTGGGAAGCCGCCAAGCAGGTGTTGAGCGATGGCGTGAAGGATGTTGGTTGATCAGATGCCCAACCCTCCGCAGGCTGAAGCCTGCGGCAAGGGGATGATGACCATAGCCGCGTGGCTTCAGCCCGCGGTAGAGTAGGGTGACAATACCCGATTAAATTGAGCGCATATGCCAACACCACCAATTGATATTTACCTAGACGATATCGTTCAGACCCGTAAGCCGCATCCGTGTGGCGGTGATACATGGCGGGTTGTTCGGGTTGGTGCCGAAATAGGCATGCGCTGTTTGACCTGTGATCATAAAGTGCTACTGCCGCGCTCAACATTCGAGCGGCGCGTCAAGCGTTTCGTTTCGCGTGGCGCTTCTTCTTCCCCTGATGGCTGAAAGCTGAGAGCCAAACGCTTACCACAACAGCCTGTGGTATCATGCATCTGTGATTGCTACCACATATTCCGATAATGCTACCAAGCCTGTTGCGATGCTATATCGTGCCAGTGTATCGCTCGTGCTTGCGATTGTGTTTGCCCTGCTTCTGGTTTCGAGCGTTCGTGCCAACTCTGTCGCACAGGTTCCGCTTGCAAAGGGGCCGATCTACACAATTGCGGTTCAGAACACCCTTACAACTGCGACGATCAGCTATCTGCGGCGAGCATTGCATGTTGCCGAAGCAGCCAATGCTCAAGCGCTGATCATAACGCTGAGTAGTAGCGGTGGCGTTGTACGCGAGATTCGCCCATTTGCTGCCGAGATTGTGCAATCCCCCATTCCGGTAGTTGTCTATATTGGCCCGGCTGGAACGCAGGCCGGTGCGCCAGGGGCGTTTCTGGCCAGTGCTGCACATATCAGCGCGATGGCACCTGGTTCCAGTTTTGGCAGCCCATACCCGCTCACCAGCGTTGATGCAGCGCTCTCGCAGCAGAGCCAGGCAATCATTACCGATAGTATTGCCGATCAGCTACGCGATTGGAACCGCGCCCGTGGCCGCAATGTCGCCTGGATCGAGCAAGCTGTTCAGTCTGGTGCGATCCTGACCAATGAACAGGCGATTGCGACGAATCCACCAGCCATTGATCTTGTCGCTGTCGATCAGAACCAGCTCTTAACACTGCTGGATGGTCGTATGCCGAAGCTGACCAGTGGTACGAGCATTCAACTGGCAACACTTGGCCAGCCTGTGATATCAATTGCACCAACGCTGACTGAAACAGCATGGCAGTTGTTGGCAGAACCAAATACCGCATTTGCACTACTGGTGCTTGGGGCGCTGGCGATCTACCTTGAGTTTGCGGCTCCTGGCACCAGTTTCTTTGCTGGCGTTGGCGTTGTGATGATCATTGGCGCTGCCATTGGCCTGTTTGCGCTGCCAGTCCAGGGCTGGGCAATTGCCCTTATGCTACTGGCCCTTGTGCTGCTCGGACTCGAATTTGTTGTTGTCAGCCATGGCGGCTTCACCATTGCTGGCCTGATCCTGCTGGCGGTGGCTGGCCTGAACCTGATCGATCCACTTCAGGCACCAGGGGCAAGCGTTGCGCCAGCTGCGGTGACAGTAGTTGTGCTAGGGCTTGCCGGTGTTGTTGCGGCAGGCGTTGGGCTGGCGTTACGCACGCGCTCACGGCCATCTGCTACAGGCAGCGAGGCATTGGTTGGCCGGTTAGCAGAGGTGCGCCAACGGCTCGACCCGCAGGGCATGGTGTTTATCGATGGCGCACTCTGGCAGGCAATATGTGAAGAAAGCACCGCTGAACCTGGTGAATGGGTTCGCGTGATCGCGGTTCATCGGTTACGCCTGATTGTGCGCCCAATCGAGCGTACGGAATAGGAAACAAGGAGTAGCACAATGGGTATCGGGCCACTGCTGTTCTGTGTTGGGGTGCTGTTGTTTGTTGTTGTGATGATAGCACTCTCAGCCGTCAAGATTGTGCCAGAATACGAGCGCGGCGTTGTGTTTCGGCTTGGCCGATTGGTCGATTCGCGTGGGCCGGGATTGTTCTTGCTCATCCCGATTATTGAGCGGATGGTGCGGGTTGATATCCGTGTCATTACCATGGATGTGCCACCCCAGGAAGTCATCACACTGGATAATGTGACGATCAAGGTCAATGCGGTACTCTATTTTATGGTCGTCGATCCACAATATGCCGTGGTGAAGGTTGTCGATTTCATTCGCGCAACCATGCAGATCGCCCAGACAACCCTACGCAGTGTGGTTGGCCAAGTTGAACTCGATGAACTACTGGCTCGGCGTGAGGCAATCAATGAACGCCTGCAACGGATTATCGATGAGCAAACCGAGCCATGGGGCGTGAAGGTGACAATCGTGGAAGTCAAGGATGTCGAACTGCCACAGAGCATGCAACGCGCCATGGCCAAACAGGCCGAGGCAGAGCGCGAAAAACGTGCGAAAATCATCCATGCACAGGGCGAGTTTGATGCCTCGAAGATGCTGGCCGAAGCAGCGGATGTGATCGCCAGAGAACCAGTTACGCTGCAATTGCGCTATCTACAGACCCTAACCGAGATTGCGGTGGAGAAGAATAGTACGATCATCTTCCCATTGCCTATCGATATCCTGAAGACATTCATGGAGAAATTGGACAAGGACGATAACAAGCGTTCGTAAGCAATATTGCAGCAAGATGGTACCAGTGTTCTAGTTGCCCATCGTGATATAATCGCATAATAGACTGCAAATTATGCGTTTCATGGCATAGAATGGCATAGATCGGTAGAGACGCTCCGGTGGGGCGTCTGGCAGATTCTCTCGCAATTGAAATGGAGTTGATGGCATGCGAATCGCGGTAATCGGTGGCGAAGCTCTTCAACACGCAACGCCGCTGCTTGTGTTATTTGGCAGCGATGGTGAGCAATTGCCCGATAGCATTCGTGATCTTGTTGAGGATGGCGATTGGAGTGGTGGTTATCGTAAAACACTGCTGATCTACCCGCGCACAGCGCTCTCTGCTCGGCGCGTTCTGCTTGTGGGTATTGGCAAGCACGAACAACTCAGCACGGATCGGTTGCGTGAAGTGGCGGCAGTCGCGGCACAGCAGGCCCGCGATCTCAAGGTCGATCATTTCACAATTGCACTTCCTACATTATCCGAGATCAGTGCCTTTGGAACGGCTCAGGCCCTGGCCGAGGGCGCAGCACTAGGGTTATATCGGTTTGATGAGTACAAAAGCGATGCCGATGCCCACACGATTGCAGAACTAGAGATTATTGCTGATGCAGAAGCGATAGACGATGCCGGGAAGGGTGCCTTGCTTGGCGATATCGTTGCCCGTGGCGCAATACTCGCCCGTGATCTGGCCAACCAGCCAGGCAATGTGCTTGTTCCATCTGGCCTTGCTGAAGTTGCTGAGCAGCTAGGCACCCGCTTTGGCTTCGATGTGCTGGTTCTTGGGCTGGAAGAACTCGTTGACCAAGGTTTTGGTGGGATTGTTGGCGTTGGAAAAGGCTCGGCTAACCCACCACGCTTTATTGTGATCGAGCATGGCAGCCAGTATAAAGGGCATGCGCCAACGGTGTGCCTGGTTGGCAAGGGCATCACCTTCGATAGCGGTGGTATTTCGATCAAGCCTGCCGATAGCATGGAACTGATGAAGATGGACATGGGTGGTGCGGCGGCGGTGCTTGGAACAATGCAGGCCGTTGGTGAGTTGCAGTTGCGATTGCATGTTGTTGGGCTGATTGCTTCGGCAGAGAATATGCCAAGTAGCACCGCCTACAAGCCAGGCGATATCCTCAAGACATTGAGTGGCAAGACGATTGAGGTGATCAATACCGACGCCGAGGGCCGAATTGTTCTTGCCGATGCGCTGTTCTATGCACAACGCTATAAACCAGATGGAATCATCGATCTGGCGACACTCACCGGTGCGATTATGGTTGCGCTTGGATCACACGCAATTGGCGCAATAAGCAATAACGATGCGTTTGCGCGGCGAATTCTGGAAGCAGGCGAGGCCACTGGCGAACGCGCCTGGCAGTTGCCATTATGGGAACCGTATCGCGAGATGGTCAAGAGCGATATCGCTGATGTGAAGAATAGTTCCGGTCGGCCTGGTGGTGCGATCACGGCAGGAGCATTCCTGAGCAATTTTGTTGGAGATTATCCCTGGGTTCATTTGGATATTGCCGGTACAGCATGGACCGATGCAAAGCCACGGGCCTATACACCAAAGGGTGCCACTGGTGTTGGTGTGCGGCTGTTGATTCAGTTGCTCCGCGATTGGATTGCCTGAAAGATATGTCATTTATGAAGAATGCCAGTCTCTGGTTGCAAATATGGCGAGAAACTGGCGTTCTTCGCAAAAGGCTGGTTTTCGATAGCAGTTTATAGCATTCAATAACTACTATAACTACTATGCAAACATCACAGCAGAACACAACACACACTGCGCGCAACGGCAGACGCGCACGAGGAGGACGCGATGCCGGATGAAATGATCGTCCGTTTTTGGGGTGTGCGGGGCAGTTATCCTGTCCCTGGTTCGCGAACTGTTCGTTATGGCGGCAATACCTCATGTGTTGAGGTTCAGGCTGGTGTTCACACGATTATTCTCGATGCTGGCACGGGCATCATCAACCTTGGCATGGAATTGTTACGACGTGCAAAGGCCGATGGGAACAAGCCAGTCGTGGCGACACTGTTCTTTAGCCATATGCACCATGATCATACGCAGGGGTTTCCGTTCTTCCGCCCAGCATATGCGGGAGCCAGCACGCTGCACATCCTTGGCCCGAAAGTCTTTCAGAGTGATCTGGAGGAAACGCTTTCGCATGCCATGCTGCCACCCAGCTTTCCATTTAGCCTGGAGGATCTGGCCTCATTAAAGATTATGCGTAATATTAGTGAGAATAATATCGTTTTGCTTGGCCACACTCCTGCTGATGTACGCGTGCTCAACCTCTACCATAACGAGATTGATTCATCGCCCGAATTGGTGCGCGTGCGAACATACCATAGTTATGCCCATCCCAAGAATGGCGTCAATATCTATCGGATCTCCTGGCGTGGTCGCTCGGTTGTGTATGCGACCGATACTGAGGGGTATGTTGAAACCGACCGGCGCTTGGTCAAATTTGCGCAGGGTGCCGATCTGCTGATCCACGACTCACAGTATCGCCAGGAAGATTATATCGACACCAATAATCCCAAGCAGGGATGGGGCCATAGTACGCCAGAGATGGCCTGTGCGATTGCGCGCGAGGCGAAGGTTGGCCAGCTTGTGCTCTTTCACCACGAACCGCTCTATGATGATGATACTATTGCATCAGTTGAGGAGCATGCACGTAGCCTGTACCCAAACACATGTGCAGCCTATGAGGGGCTTGAGGTGCGGTTGTAGGTCGTGGGATCTTGCTCAATTGCTGGGAGAATGAACGAGAAGGTACTGCCCGCACCAACCTGGCTATCCACCCAGATTCGCCCGTTATGCGCTTCAATCACCAGCTTACAGAATGTCAGACCAAGGCCAGTGCCGCCCCGGCGTTCGCCAACCTGACCAAACTTGGCAAAGATTTTGTCGCGGTCTTTCGGAGCAATTCCAATGCCCTGGTCGCGAACGCATACAAGTATGCCATCTGGGCTTGGCCCAACCATTACCGTCACAACGCCACTCCGGCCGCTAAACTTGATCGCATTGGCGATCAGATTTTGAGCCACCCGCACGGTGAGTGCAGCATCCGCGTGGGCCATTGGTGTTGCTGGCTCGAAGTTTGTCGCAAGGATAATCCCGCGATCATGGGCCAGTGATGCCATCTGGCTTACGGCTCGCTCAATCAGTGGGCAGACATCAATTGCCGCAAGGCTGAGTGGCATACGCCCTGCCTCCAACCGGCTGATGTCCAGGAGCGTGTTAATCATTGCCAGCATCTGCTGCGAGCTATCGTTTGCAATGCTCAGAACGTGCTGCTGGCCGCCATTCATCTCGCCAGTAACGCCACGCATCAACATCTCGATCGATGCCATAACACTAGAGAGCGGGCTGCGCAGGTCGTGAACGATCATATGGGTCAGATCCTGGCGGAGCTTCTCGGATTCCTTGGCTTCGGTAATGTCGCGCAGCACGAGTAGCGCACCGCCATGGCTGTCGCCACTGCTCAATGCTCGAATAGCTGCCCATTCAAGCACCCGCCCACGCTGATTGCCAATTTCACCGCTGACAAACGCTTCCTGGCGATCAACCGCTGCCCCAAAGCCACGCTGGAATACTTGCCATTCTTCGGCAAACAGGCCTGCCTCCTGCTCCCAGTTGGCAAGAAACTGTTCGAGTGTCTGGCCGGTTGGATCCTCGTGGAGTTCGCATAATTCGCGCAGGCGCGCATTCACAACCGCCACCCGCCGATCAGCACCAACCAGCATGATCCCTTCACGGGTTGATGCCAGCACCGATGCCATTTGATCACGAGCACTACTGACTGCGCTGAACAACAGCATGCTTTCGACCGAACTGGCGGCCTGTGTTGCAAACAATACGACGGTTTCGCGCTCTGGTGCGTCGGGTGGATTGTCGGTATACCCAACGCACAGATACCCAAGCGTTTCACGGGTTGCTCGCATTGGAACAATCAGGAGTGCCTGTGTGCCAAGCTTTGTTATGGCTTGTGGGAGATCTTTGGTTACGAGTTCCGGGCGGCCTGTTTCGGCAACATGGCGAATCTGTGGAATCAGTGTCTGCTCATCGGAGAGCGTTGGCCCGACCGTGATAGCGACCCGCCATTCGTTGCCATGGCGCAACAGCATCCAAGCCCCAAGTGCGCCAGTCATCTCAACAACACCGCGGGTCGTCATGCGGTAGATTTCATCCGGGCTACGCAGGCTGGTGTTGATCGCCATCCCCAGGGCGTTGAGCGCGGTGAGGCTACGAAGGTTATGCTGAAGTTGATCATTGATTCGCACGAGATCCTGGGCGCGTCTGGCCAATGCCTGATCGACTTGAGCAAAGCGTCTGGCATTCTCGATCGCGATCACGGCATAATCGGCGAGTGCTTCGAGCAGGCGGCGATCCTCATCGGTGAATGGGCTATTATCGCGGCGGTTGATAACCTCAATCACGCCAAGCGCGCCACTTAATCCCCGCAATGGTACGGCCAGCATACGGCGGGTTGTATACCCAGTCGAACGATCAGTGGTCGAGTCGAAACGGCCATCGCGCTGGGCATCATTCACAATAATCGATTGGCCGCTGGTGATGACATATCCAGCGATGCCGGTGCCACGTGGCAGGCGTAATCCACGCAATTGATTGCCAACTGGGCCAGTGGTATAGGCGAACACAAGATCGCCACTTGGTTCTTCGGTGAGCAGTAGTGAGCCCTCTTCGACCTCAAGCAGGCGGGTGACCTGATCCATAATCGCCGATGGGATCTGCTCGAAATCCAGCCAGGATGTGATTGTTCGCCCAATCCGGTTAAGGATCGTCAGTTGGCGGGCCTGATGCTCACTTCTGCGATACAGGCGGGCATTTTCAATTGCAACAGCTGCCTGACTCGCAATTGTTGTCAGTAGATTAACATGCTCGGCCTGGTAGCGATGCCCATTTCGGCTGGATGCCGTCATGATTCCTACCACCTGGTCGCGGGCGATCAATGGCACGCCAATCCAGGCATGGCCAACCGGCAGCCCTGCAATTGGGTATGGTGCCACGCCACGGCGGTCACATTCCACGAGATAGTCGTCGGTGAGGATCGGCTGCCGTTCACGCAACACCAGCCCGCCAAGCCCAAGCCGTGTCGACCAGCGATCATGCAGGTGGCGACGCTCACCATCCACAATAATATAGGCAAGATCGAGTGTGCCAGTATCTGGCTCGTTGAGTGCAATGAAGAAATCGCGTGCCGAAATAACCCGGCTTGTTGCGGTATAGATCGATTCAAGCAGGGCGTCCAGATCAAGCGTGCCGCTGATATGCTGCCCCACGGTGGCAAGCGTCTGAAGTTGGGTAACACGCTCATCACGATGGTTCATCATCTCGATCATGGACAGGGCAGCACTGGCTTGCGCGGCAATGGCGATTGCAACACTACGGTGTGTCTCATTCCAGGCAGCACTATGCTGGAAGACAATCCATCCTGCGAGCATCTGCCGAGCCATTAATGGCAACCATACATCCTGGGATTGCTCATCGATACTGTGAATCATGATCTGGCCAGCAGCGAGCTTATCGACAATATCGGGCGCTGGTTGGTGAATCTGGTGCCCAATGAACCCGAAGACCTGCTGGCGAGGAGGGCTGCCCCAGACGAGTTGGGCCGTGGTTGGGGCAAAACATTGTTCAATCACCGCAAGGCAGCAGTTCACACCAGCTTCAAGCGTGGCGGTTGACGCCAGATCAGTGCTGAGTTGCGCGATCAGGCGCAATGCAGTAGCTTCAAACCCTCGATGTTCAGCTGTACTGCTTTGTAGGATGTCAGGCTCCGACGGTTGGTTAAACGGAGCAGCAATTGTTGTGGCTTGCTCTTGCACGATGATTATCTGCACTAATTCTTATATGCGTGTAATTTTAACGGTATTTTACCACATTCCCCGGCGCTTGACAAAAGCATACTGGATAGTAACACAATGCGGGGCCAAAGGCGCGAATGCCTTGGTCCTGCAATTACCGATCAACAAGTGATTTTGGCGCTAATCGCCGGGAGCTTCCTCGCGGCGGCGAATCTGTTCGAGATTCTGGCGTTGCACCCAGAGTGGTGGCACAGCATAGAACGCACGCTCGGCATCGGTCGTCTGCTCATCGACGCCGCCAAGCGACCAATGGCCCTGTTCACGCACGAATTGTGTGCCAAAGCGTTGTGGCTGCCCGCGGGCAATCAGCCCTCGATCCCATGCAGCAGCAAAAACCGACCACGCTCGCTCTTCGCCATCGTGTGCGGAGGAACGAGCAAGTTGGCGAGCAAGATCAAAGTGACCAATTTCCTCACCATAGAGCATAACAAGCGCGGCATAGTAATGATCTTCTGGCGATTGGACAGCCCCGGCGGCGTACAGCGATACCACGCGCTCGCGGCGGCGCTTTCCATTCCGCACACGCTCTTGCCCCTCAGCTTCGAGATTGCTGAGTTGCTCTTCGGCAAGGCGCTCAAGCTCTTTGCTTGGGTCTTCCTGGCTGCGCGGATCCATCCATCCTCCATAGTATGCGTGTGCCGTATCGGCTAATTATACCACCTACACGATAAGTAGCGTTGCAATCTTGGCAGGGTCGTACTTCAGAATTGGCTGCCGTGCGGCCCGCACTTCATCGACACGCCGTACCGGTGCTGTTGTTGGAGCCTGATGCAAGATCTCAATATCTTCTGCTGCCTCCTGTGCGATCATCAGCATCGCATCACAAAAGGCATCAAGGGTCTGCTTGTTCTCAGTTTCGGTTGGCTCGATCATCAATGCTTCAGGAACAATCAGAGGAAAATAGACTGTTGGCGGATGGAAGCCATAGTCGATCAATCGCTTTGCGATATCGAGTGTACGAACATCTGGTGCCTCGGCCAGTTTCCCCATCAACACGGTTTCATGCATGCAGGTTCGGTCAATCGCCGGTGGGTAAACATGCTTTAATCGCGCTTGAATGTAATTCGCATTCAGCACGGCTGTCTCGCTGACCTCACGCAGCCCCTTTGCGCCAAGTGTCCGAATATAGGTCCACGCCCGCACCAGCATGCCAAAATTGCCCCAGAATGTTTTGACCTGGCCAATCGATTTTTCTGGTTGTGTAAAGTAATATGTTTGCTTGCCATTCGTTTCTGTGCGAACAGCCACCAGTGGGCCGGGCAAGAATGGGGCTAGCACAGCCGAACAGCCAACGGCACCTGAGCCTGGGCCGCCGCCACCATGGGGTGTTGTAAAGGTCTTATGCAGATTATAATGCATGAAATCGAAGCCAATGTTTCCTGGTTTGGCAATACCAAGAATAGCGTTGAAGTTGGCACCATCGCCATACATCAACCCGCCAGCTGCGTGGACGAGCGCGGCGACTTCCTGAACTTGTTCCTCGAACAGGCCAATCGTGTTTGGGTTGGTCAGCATCAGGCCAGCGGTTCGGGGCGAGAGTTTTGCTTTGAGATCAGCGAGATCGACATTACCTCGTGTATCGCCCTTGATCTCAACAACCCTGAACCCAGCCATTGCGGCAGTTGCCGGGTTGGTGCCATGGGCCGAATCGGGCACCAGAATCTCATTGCGATCAGCATCGCCGCGATCCAGATGATAGGCACGGAACGCCAGAATGCCGGTTAATTCGCCCTGTGCGCCAGCGGCTGGTTGCAGCGACACCGCATCGAAGCCGGAGATTTCGCCAAGATAGTGTTGCAATTCATACATGAGCCGCAACGCGCCCTGTGAGAGCGCCTCGCCCTGTAATGGATGGGCATCACCAAAGCCTGCCAATCGGGCCGCTTCTTCGTGAATTTTGGGATTGTACTTCATGGTACAACTGCCAAGCGGATAGAAATTGGTGTCGATACACATATTCCGCTGTGAAATACGGGTAAAATGGCGAATGACCTCTGGCTCAGTCAGTTCGGGTAGTTTAGCCAGCTGATCACTGCGCAATAATGCTGTGGGGAGATCGGCGGTGGGAACATCGAGTTCCGGCAGATTCACCCCGATCTTTCCAGGGTTCGATAGTTCAAAGATTGGCGCTTCGTAGGTTTCCATGTAGTATCGATTCCTCTCAGGATGTAATGCTCTATGTATCAGATTCTTCGCTTCGCTCAGAATGACATGGGCAACGTCTGTTTGATACGTATTGAACCACTCTTTATGGCAAAAACCTATCGGTCTTGGTTCAGTAGTTCTTCCCTCACCCTGCTGCGCTCCCTCTCTCCCATTGGGAGAGGGGCCGGGGATGAGGGCGGTTCTCGGCCATCGGTTATGTGAGGCGCACCAGTGCGCCAAGAATCCGCCGATTGCGCTCGCGTTCGTTCACATCGCCTGCTCGATGGGCAATAATCACCCGATCCAAGGCAAGTAGCATCCGATATGGTCGCAGAATGCCCTCGCGCACCTGCTCATAGGTTCGGGGGGTCAGTTCATCGTAGGTGTTGCCATACCCGACCCGTAGAGCGAAGCAGGCCGCAGAACGGGCTGTTTCGAGAAAGATCGTGTGATCCCAGGCGGGTGCCCAGCCCAGCGATTGTTCCCAACCAAGGATGCCAGAAATCGACCAATTCTCGCGCCCTTGGCGTACCAGGATTGTGTTGAGCGCGAAACCGCCGCATGTTAATGCTGCCTGTGTTCCAATTGGCAGAAACCGTTCATCGAACCATTCCAGGAGCTCGGCTGCTTGCTGCTCATCCAGCAGACCAAATGCTTGGGCCTGCTGGATGCCATAATTGAGCCGTGCAAGCCCATATTCGCGCTCGGTTGTTATTACATCGGTGTTGCCAAGCGCTCCATAGGTTTCGCAGGCCAGGCGATGGATTCGATAGGCAATTTCTCCCAATCGCCGGCCGATCTCATTCAGGTGCTCGTCGTTCATGCGCGGCAGGCATTGGTCGAGTGGTTCGCCAGCCAATGGTTCTGCGAGAAGGCATGGCTGCCCCGTCAGATCGCCCGTTGCGTCGCTGGCCCGCAGTACTGGCAATGGCAGATCGACTTCACCGCGTAGCCGCCGTATGGCTGTAACGGCAGTTGTTGCTGCATCGCGATCGGCAAACATGTGCAGATCAAGCTTCTCACCACTAACGAGGCTGAGTGCCACCCGATTACGGGGCAGTTCACGGTATTCGCGCAGCTTCTCGCCTGGTAGCGCCGTTGCGACGATTGTTTCTAGTTGTTCGCGGGTGAGTGGCATCTATATTCCTGCAAGTACGCCAATCAGTGCATCGATTTCGGCGCGGCTGTTCATCTCTGTGACACATAGTACCATGGCGTTGCGAAGCGCCGGATCAGTCTGCTCCAGATCATAGCCGCCAATAATGCCCTGCTCGTGCAATGCCGCATTAATCTCGGCGACGGGCCGTGGGCATTCGACAACAAATTCCTTGAAGAATGGGCCACGGTTCTGCACAGTAAAACCTGGCAGCTGGCCGATCTGGTCGGCAGCATAATGTGCACGATGGTAGCACAACTCTGCCACCTTCTGAATGCCCTGGCGGCCCATCAGGCTCAGATAGACGGCAGCAGCCGTTGCCATGAGGCCCTGATTCGTGCAGATATTGCTGGTGGCACGCTCGCGGCGAATATCCTGCTCACGGGCACGCAATGTCAGCACATAGGCCAGTTTACCTTCTAGATCGCGGGTTGCGCCAACAACGCGCCCAGCAATTTTATGAACATACTGCTGCTTGCAGCAGAAGATCCCTAGATAGGGGCCGCCGAATGAGAGCCCGACGCCAAGCGGCTGGCCCTCGGCGGTTGCAATATCGGCACCCGATTCGCCTGGTGTCTGGAACAAGCCCAATGCGATTGGATCGAAGTGTGAGACGAGCAGTGCGCCTGCGGCGTGGGCAGCATCGGCCAATGGCTTGATATCGTGCAGTGTACCAAAGAAATCCGGGCTTTGTACGATCAGTGCCGCAGTGCTTGAATCAACCAGTTTGGCCACATCAGCCAGGCTGGCCGCCGGGTTCTCATCACCAATGACGTGTAACCCCGCGCCCTGCAGTAGTGTTCGAATCACGGCCCGATATTGCGGATTCACACTTGGTGCAACAACGATTGTGCGCCGGTTGCGACCAATCGCGGCGGCCATGATTGCCGCTTCCGCCAGGGCGGTGCCGCCATCATAGTGTGAGGCATTGGCCACGTCCATGCCCGTTAAGGCACAGATCAGGCTCTGGTATTCGAAGATCGCCTGGAGCGTGCCCTGGCTCACCTCTGGCTGATAGGGCGTATAGGCCGTGTAGAACTCGGCACGGCGCAGGATCTGATCGACAGCACTTGGAACGAAGTGATTATAGGCACCAGCACCAAGAAACATGCTGTTGCGGGCAGCGCTACCATTCAGGTTTGCGCGGGCGGCTAGTTCACGCCGCAGTTCGATTTCGGAGATCGGGCGTGGCAGATCGAGCTTCGGGAAACGGGCGCTCTCTGGTACTGCTGCAAACAGATCCTCAAGCCGTTCAACGCCAATCGTTTGCAGCATCTCGGCGCGTTCAGTATCGGTGATCGAGATATAATGTGACATGGTTTACTCTTCTTGTAAGCTTTCAGCTCTCAGCCATCAGCCATCAGGAGATCATCCAGAGTGCTGTTATTTTAGCCAGAACGGTGATCGTTCGCCAAAAATCTGGCATCAAAATACTGAAAGCTGAAAGCTGACGGCTGAGGGCTTATGCTCTAGTGCTTGATCGAATCCACAAACGCCTCGTAGGCTGCTGCATCAATCAGCGGGCCATCGGCAGAAACCTTGATTTTCAACATCCAACCAGCACCATATGGGTCGCTATTGATCAGCTCTGGTGTGTCCATCAGGGTACTATTGACAGCCATGATCGTTCCCGATACCGGCAGATACAGATCCGAGGCAGCCTTGACAGACTCGACCGCACCGAAGATCGTTTCTGCTTCCAGTGTTGCGCCCTCCGCAGGCAGATCGATATAGACAACATCGCCAAGGGCATCCTGGGCATAATCAGTAATTCCAATAATGGCCTGATCGCCATCGAAACGAACCCATTCGTGCGTTTTTGTGTACTTGAGTTCGCCTGGGGTATTGAATGACATACCTATGCTCCTTCAGTGTTGAGCCGTCAGCCAGCAGCTTTCAGCTTTGACGCAGGGTAAAATCTGTGGATGTCCTGGTTCATCCACACCATGGGTGGCTGGTATGTTCTCATACGTGTATCTTCAGCGCTCCTGAAGGCTGAAAGCTGAATGCCCAATGCTACGTAGCTACTTCTTATAGCGCGGCTTATAGAAGGGCGTCTTGACGACCCGCGCGCGCACTGGTTTCTCGCGGACGATGATATCGAACTCGTTGCCCTCGCTTGCCAATGCAGAAGGAACAAACCCAAGCCCCAGGTTCTTGCTAAGTGTTGGCGATGGCATGCCTGTCGTCACGCTGCCGATCTGTTCGCCAGTGATGCTGTGGATCGCATAGCCACCTCGTGCGATCCCACGGCCAACCATCTCGAAGCCAACCAGTTTCCGCTCAACGCCAGCCGCCTTGATCTGAACGAGCGCCTCACGCCCAACGAAATCGCCCTTCGCGAGTTTGACAACCCAACTCAGTTTGGCCTCATAGGGATTGACATCATCGGCAATCTCGTGCCCGTACAAAGCCAGGCCAGCCTCGAAGCGCAAACTATCGCGGGAACCGAGGCCACAGGGCTTCAGGCCAGCAGCGCGCCCAATCGACAATAGGCCATCCCATACGGAAGCGCCAGCACTGGCATCTGTAAATAGCTCAAAGCCATCCTCACCAGTATAGCCAGTCCGGGCGATCAGGGCTGGAATACTGCCGAGCAGTGTTCCGCTTGTAACGCTATGGAACGGCATCGCAGCAACGTCAATATCGGCGATACTGGCCAGAAGAGATTCTGCCGCTGGCCCCTGAAGTGCCAACATGGCATAGCTCGCTGATGCATTTGTTAGTTCAACATCGAAATCGCCAACCTGGCCGAGCATCCAGGCGAAATCTTTATCAGTGTTGGAGGCATTGACAACCACCAGATACAGATCGGGCAGATGGTAGATAAAAATATCATCGACAATCCCGCCATCTGGCCGACAGAGCAGCGCATAGTTCGATTGGCCAACCGGGATGGCCGCAACATCTGCGCTGACGAGGTGTTGCAGAAATGCGAGTGCCTGCGGGCCGCGAACCTCGACCTCACCCATATGGCTGATGTCGAACAGGCCGGCGGCGGTGCGAACCGCCTGGTGCTCATCGATGATCCCAGTGTATTGGACGGGCATCTCCCACCCACCGAACTCGACCATACGCGCATTAGCAGCCAGGTGTTGCTCATAGAGCGGGGTGCGTTTCAGCGCAGCCTCTGCCATCGGGTGGCTCCTTGAGAGTAATAAAAAGCGAACAGGTGCAAGCCAATCGCCTGCACTCTGTCCGCAAACCTGAGAGATTCCCCGTATGGGTTACTCCGTCGGTGCCGCATACATCGCGGCTCTCCAGAGATCCGTCGGGGCGCAGTCCGTGATCCTGAGAGTTTCGCGGGGTTTCGGCGAACCCGCTTGCTCCTTCGGCGACCGCAATGCGATCCTCTCCCGCGCCCGTCATCCAGCATTATTTTATTGGCTTGAGTATACCATATCTTTTTTGTTCGGCGGCTCATCTCACATCGCAACGGGTGTGACGTAAACTTTTGCGGCGGCCTGCGCTGCGTCCACGCGTATGGGCCGACTCACGTGTCGGCCCGCGCTGTTCCGCACTGGTTGGCGGACACATGGGTCCGCACCCGACCCTTCCAAAAGAATACGTCGCACCCCATCGACAATCACCATTGTCTCCAAACTTACTGTGATGACCCTGCCGACCAGCCGCACAATGTATTCTTCATCGTTGGCGCGGTTCGGATCGCTGACAATCCCGCTGCGTTTGTCGGTGCTGACCTGATATTGGTCGATGATCCAATCCAGCGCTGAACGGTTGCCAAGCCGATAGCGCAAGCATTCGGCGTGAGAACGTGCTATCTCGCCGTGGGAATGTCACGAAGTGTCGTCGTCATGGGAGCAGCGGTTCGATCACCGTGTTGGCAAGCGCGAGCATGGGATCAGTAAGGTGATGCTCAAAATCAGGAACGGTGACATCCAGAAACAGAGTCGTGAGCCGCTCGACTGCCGCGAGTGCAGTGACGGTATCGGTCATAGTGCGGGTCTGATCGCGTTCGGCGGTTGCGCCGATAGGAGGGAGTGCGAGATCGCCCATGACCAATTGCTCGATCAGTTGCTCGATTGGTACCTGAAGGCGCGCCGCTTGCGTACGCAGCAATTGGTAGGTCGTCTCAGGGATTTCAATGCTGTGGTACGTTATGGGCATCCTCCAGCATGAGCAGTATCGTCATGTTCCATTCCAGTAGATGACAGTATACCATACGCATGGATGTGTTGCGGGCGCTGATTGATGGTTGGGGTGCGACGTATGGTGCTATGGCGGGAACGTTCGGGCGGGTTTCAAACCCGCCCCACCGCCTACAAGAAGATACGTCGCACCCTGATGCATGCGGCCTAACGGTTTGGCATTCGGGTGCGCCGCCACTGATAGATCGGGATCACGCTCGGGCCGATTCTGACGTTCAAAAAAGCGAGGATCTTGGGGACGCGCAGCGGCGTCAACTGCATGGGCTTGTTGGATGAAGAATGATAGGGATATTGCTTGATTAGAATGCGGTAAACGGTCAATTTAGACTGTTGCTACAACGCCTTTGGACACGGCATTAGGTGAGCGGTATAATGGTTATTAGCGCCGCGAAGGGCGCAAAATCGTCGGGATTGTTGGTCACAATGCGTGAGATTCCATAGGTAAGCATGGTTGCTACAATATTACTGTCATGCACCTGGCGACTCATGCCTTGTTCGATAAACGTCAAGAGTTGTGTTGTTACCAGTGGGCCTTCGTCTGCGACCTGATAGCGCAGTTCAAACGAGCGAACCGCATGCGCCAATTCGACCAGCGGTATGCCCATGCGGGGTCGCACCAACGTCGCAAGATACTCGCGGATCACTTGACGGCTAATCCAGAGCGGCACATGTTGCTGTTCAAGCGCGGCAATCACGTTGAGTGCTGCCGCATGAAAGGGGGATGCGTCACACTCGCGTAGACTAAAATGTTCGTGTCGAGAAAGGTTGGTTCAGCGGCCACGGTCATCGTATAAGTCCTCGCGCCGCATGGGCGTATCTGTTGGCCATTCAGCTAGGTGAAAAATCGGGAAGCTTGGTCGTGATGTGACCGAACCGCTGGTCGTTGCTTGAACCAGTTGTGCGGTAATGTCATTCAAGAGATACAGCTTCTCCTGAACCGTCAGTTGTCGCACGATGGTGCGTGCTTGTGTCAGCGCTGTTGTCGTCATTGGTGCTTCCTTGTTATTGCTCTCGATAGCATTGTAGCACGAGCGGATGGACAGTGCGAGAAATGAAGCGGTGGGCTGAAAGAGCGGCGCGCGGTATTGGTGGTCCGACGGAGTGCCGCTAAGCCGCCGCCCGGCGCGCCAGAAACCGCATAAAATTTGCTAGATTACTTGCGCCGGAGGCGGTCGGCTTGAGCGGCGGGTTGGACGGCAGTTGGCCTAAGTTTTTTCACTGAAAATTCTCAACAGGATCATCTTGTTAATCGAGAACGCCTGTGCTAGAATTGGTTATCCTACGTAGCTAGGTTTACGGTTTGCGTTGGAGGAAGCTCATGGCAGTTCAATCACGAGACTTACGTCGTCCTTCACGATCTCAGCCTATTAATGCGGGTTAGCGGAATTGGGGAGACCATCCTTTTATTGTTATGATCTCCGTGGCTACTGGGGTAATTGGATTGTTTGCTTTCCTTACAGGCATCCCAAATTTTCCTGCTTTTTGGCACTCTGTAAGTAATAACCCTGCTGCGGAACACCACATTGCTCAGGGTGACGAGTACTCCAGAAATCAGGATTACAAGCGCGCCATATTTGAGTATAACAAAGGTATTGAGGTTGATTCTTCTCGTGCTCAGTACTATAGTAAACGAGGAAACGCGTTTATTCAAGAAGGGGAGTACGATGAAGCTGTTTCGGATCTAACCCAAGCTGTAAATCTTAGTAATGATTCTGCTGATGTTTACATTGATAGGGCATTTGCTTATTATAAGCGTGGTGATCCACAGAGTGCAATTAATGATCTTAACCGAGCTCTTAGACTTAATCCAGAGAACGCAATAATATATCGTGATCGTGGAGATAATTTTTTGAGTCTCGGCAACTATGAGCAAGCCATTTTGGATTATCGAAAATGTGCTGCTGTAACGGCAGCCTCTGCTGTCGCACTTGATTGTATCCATCGTGAGTTAGTGACCACGAAGAAATGGTTACAAGCTAGAGATTAGTCCGGCCCAGATGTTTTCTTGGCCGGGTCAGTTATAATCAAGCAACAGAACAGCCTAGCAGTGAACTAGTTTTACCATAGAGCATCTTACAAAGTTTGGAAATCTGAGAGGCAAGCAATGAGAGATCTGCTCGCCTTTTGATTCGTAAGTTGTTGACGCTTTATTACTGTGCTAATAGTTGCCGTCCAACGGTTTGCCCATCAGCCACCGCGAGCGCACGACACAGGATCACATCAAAATAGCAAGGATCTCGCGTGCGAAGCGGTCAGTTGCAATGCCGAGTTGGGCCGTGCGCCTACGAGACATGTTTTCGAACGCGTAGATGTTGGCCATGACTACACAAGCATGCAGCACCTATGGGAAGCATGGGATGAAAGGAGGCGCCCGCAGACACTGTCGGTAGGGCGAAAGCACTGGGCTGATTGCTGCATCCCACCAATCGCACTACGCTGATCAGGGCGGTGCGATTGGTGGGGAACGTGTGGACTAGGCCGAGGCGGCTGCACTCTGGATGCTGGTGAGGTGCTCTTTGGCGTGTGCCACAAGGCCATTCTGGGCCAGGTTCTCAACCGTCATGGGATTGCCGAGGAACTCCGTGCCAGTGTCGAGTTGGGCGTCGCTCAGGGTCCGCAGCATGGCGGCGGTGGCGGTTCCATTCTGGCGCAGCAACTCCAGGGCACCCTCACGGCCCGCGCCAGCGTAGCGGGCGGCCTGCTCGGCGTTGAAGCCGTGGATGATCTCCATGGTCAGGGGCGGCAGCGGTTGTCCGCCCAAGGCCAGTTGAATGAAGCCGCTGACGTTGTGGTAGACCTCCGCCGTGTGGTACGCGATCTGGCCGGCTGTGCGGGCCTCGCCGGCCGGGGCGATGCCCCAAGCCGTGTCGCTCAGGCCATCCGCCACCGTCAGGGTCCTGCTGGCCACCTGCTCGAACGCCGTTGCCAGAGTCTCAGTGCGCTGTGTCATCGTACTCCTCGTTTCGCTGATCGGATACCATCGTTTGATACCTTCACTCTACCGACGAACGGGGCGGCATTGAATCGACAGCTCGCCGTGGGAATTCCCCAGGAATTATAGCACAGGTGTGCAAAGGCGTAGGTGCATATCGCCTCGCGCACCGCGTTGCAACACCCCTTTACAGGGGGGTGCGACGGATTCTTCTGCAGTGAATCACCATGCCCAACCATCGCGTAGGGGGCGAACCTCGTGTTCGCCCACATTGGGCAGCACAACGCCATCATCGTGGGCCGACCCATCGGTCTGCCCACTACCTTTCAGGTGAAGGGTTTTCTCAGACCGTTGCGCATTCCCCTCGCCCCCAGCCCCGCCCCCACCGGTGGGGAGGGGTGCAAAGGGTTTGCAAGAGGTCAATTCCCCCGCGCCCTGGCGTGGGAGCGAGGGTTAGAGGGCGCGGGGGAAAGCGCATCAGGACGCCTTCGCGCAAAAACCCTACACTTGAAAGCTGCCCACTACCCACTGACCGGTATGGGCAGCGGTGCAGAACGTTCCGTCACACCCCTTTACAGGTTTGGTGGTAGCGTCCTTGCGGAAACAAGGCGTACACGATGATATATTCGCATCCACCATCATGACGGCCTGAGTGGGAATGTCACGAAGTGTCGGCGTGTGCTATCCCGTATATAGCAATCCTATCGGATTTGTAAAACAGGGAAAGGGATTTCTCTCGGGGACACCCAAAGGGTGCCCGGCCCTCAAACTCCCGCTCTGTGCTCACGCACGGTTACAACTTATTTAGGAATGCTATATAGTTGGTGGCTCATCGAATGGTGGTTGTATGATCATTTGGAGAAAGGTATTGGGCAAGATAATCGAAATCCCACGAAATGGATGCAGTACCAGCAGATCAGGATCACCGGTGATAAGCTCGGTTGCCTGACCATTGGCGGCAATTTCGAGGAACTTATCGTCTTTTGTGTCACGACATACTTGAATTGATTCTGTGACATTGATCGTGATTGCCAGATGTGTGTAGCGGTCGAGGAATGCCTCCCGCTCGTCAATCGTGAGATATGTATCAAACTTTTTGCGACGCAACACGTCGCTCAATTCGTGAAGCGCAGCGAGTGATGTCAGCAAGGTTCCCGTCTGTACCGCAAGAAAAAAGGCCTGGGCGGGTTTTGACTCGGCAAAAAGCAATGCACTCACAAGCACATTCGTATCAAAGACGAAGCGCTTATTCGGATTCATTCAGGATATCCTGTAATATTTCGGGAGTAAGCCCACGTTGTTGTGCATTGGCGCTGATGCGTCGCATCAGTTGTTCAAGGGGCTCAGTCGTCTGCGCAGCTTCGAGCAAGCGCAGGCTGAGGAGCGCTTCCAATTTCCGACGGTCTTCGTCCGAAGCGGTATTGAAAGCTTCGGCAGCCCGCGCATCAACGCGAATGGTAATCGTCTCGGTTGTCATAGTATACCGGCTTTCTTGTACCCATGGTAACGTTGCGACCTTTATTATACCGTACCTCTGGTGAGGATGAAGGGAAATAGCCTCCTGATGATGCGCTGTGATTGCACGAACAGAGGAAAGGAGATGAAACGATATGGTGCTGATGGTCTGCCGTCCCACCAACAGTTCTACGCCCACGCCGGTAGCCCATCGACTATCTTGATTGTCTCCAAACTGACTGTGATGACCCTGCCGATCAGCCGCACAATGTATTCCTCATCGTCGGCGCGGTTCGGATCGGAGACGATCCCGCTGCGTTTGTCGGTGCTGACCTGATATTGGTCGATGATCCAATCCAATGCTGAACGGTTGCCAAGCCGATAGCGCAAACATTCAGCCGGGATGCCAGCCAGTGTCAGCGATTCATTGACGACCAGGGTTGTTTTATCGGCAGAGAGCTTCATCTTTGTGACGCGCCATGTGAACGGCAGATCGCGGTTCTCGATCCAGCGCAGTTTGTA
>JBBQSD010000102.1:0-22849 GCA_038214135.1 Chloroflexales bacterium
CATTCAAAACCTGGATTGGCTGCGTGCGATTGAGCATGGCGGCGACCCCGAAACCAGTGGTGAAGAAGGATTGCGTGACCTTGCCTGTGCCTTTGCCATCCTCGAATCCTCAGCGCTTGGCCGAACCGTCACCCAGGATGACGTACTGAGTGGCGCAGTCGATACCTATCAACGCGAGATTGATCAATATTATGGGTTGGTGTGAAATCAGCAGCGACGCGACGCATCACGTCGGTACGGAGTCAGAATGCTGACCCAAGAACCGAGAACAAACGAACAAGCGAACAAGAACCGAAGACAGGTAGAGACGCTCCGCTGGAGCGTCTGGAATAATAGCCGAGAACAAGTATCGATTCGCAGCCGTGGCATAACCCACTGACATTGGTGGGCCAAGATGGTTCATTCAGGGTTCAGGGACAAGGTCCCTGACCGGGGGCGTTGGGGTGGTGGGCCACCCCAACCGCGGGTACGGGGCGCGTAGCCCCGCAAACATCTGCCGCGCACAGCAGCATGAAACATCTGCCGCGCACAGCGGCTTATTGCTGCCGCGCACAGCGGCACGAAGAACTGGGAGATAGAACCAATGGCAACGATTCATTTCCCTGATCGCTTCATCTGGGGTGGTGCGACAGCCGCCTTTCAGATTGAAGGCTCAACAACTGCCGATGGACGGGGCGAATCGATCTGGGATCGTTTTTGCGCTACGCCAGGGAAAGTCTTCAATGGCGATACCGGCGATCCAGCCTGCGATCACTACCAGCGCTGGCGTGAGGATATTGCGCTGATGCGCGATCTTGGGTTGCATGCCTATCGCTTCTCGATTGCCTGGCCACGCATTCTGCCCAATGGTACTGGTACGGTCAATCAGATTGGCCTGGATTTCTATGATCGCTTGGTTGATGAATTGCTTGCAACAGGAATCACACCCTATCCGACCCTGTATCATTGGGATCTGCCGCAGGTGCTTCAGGATCAGGGGGGCTGGCCGAATCGCGCAACCACCGAGGCATTTGTCAATTATGCCGATGTCGTCAGCCGTCGCCTGGGTGATCGCGTCAAACACTGGATAACCCATAATGAACCATGGTGTATCTCGTTCCTTAGCCATTGGATCGGCGCACACGCCCCTGGCCTGACGAATGGGCCAGCAATCGAGGCTGCTCATCATGTCCTGCTCTCGCATGGAATGGCAGTTCCCGTGCTGCGAGCCAACAGCCCTGGTGCCCAGGTTGGCATTGTGCTCAACTTCTCGCCAGCAGATCCCGCGACAGACAGCGAGGCCGATGCACAGGCTGCTCACACCCACGATGGCTTCTTCAATCGCTGGTTTCTTGATCCAGTGTTTCGGGGATCGTATCCCGCCGACATGCTCGAACTCTATGATCGGATCTCGGCTGGCCAGCCACCAATCCAGGATGGCGATATGGCCACCATTGCAGCACCACTCGATTTCCTAGGCGTCAATTACTATAATCGTGCGGTGATCAAGGCCAATCCGCAGGCACCACTCG
This sequence comes from Chloroflexales bacterium, assembly GCA_038214135.1. GTDB lineage: Bacteria > Chloroflexota > Chloroflexia > Chloroflexales > Roseiflexaceae > JANLSE01. The sequence goes on from JBBQSD010000102.1 coordinate 1,512, forward strand.
GCTATGATTCTGTGCGACCCGATGGCGAATATACCGACATGGATTGGGAAGTCTACCCGGATGCGCTACGGCGGCTGCTGGTTCGTATCCAGAACGATTACCAGCCGACCCGCATGCTGATTACCGAAAATGGTGCCGCCTACCCCGATACACCCAGCCCGACAGGCGAGGTTCATGATCAAGGGCGCAAACGCTATCTGGCTGGGCATCTGGCCGCCTGCCGAAGCGCCATCGACGAAGGGGCGAAGCTGGAGGGCTATTTTGTTTGGTCGCTCATGGATAATTTTGAATGGGCGTTTGGCTATAGCAAGCGCTTCGGGATTGTGTATGTCGATTATGCCAGCCAGCGCCGTATTCTCAAAGATAGCGCCCGTTTCTATCGTGGTGTGATCCATGATAACGGTTTTACTTCTTAGCATATAATTCAACCCAACATGGCCGTTGGGAATGCGGTGGCCGAAATGCCACCGCGAGAAACAGTAATAACGAAAGAATATCATAGCGTGCCCAGAACACCACTCTTGCTTGGAATCGATGGCGGTGCCAGTAAAACAATCGCGCTACTGGCCAATACCGATGGAATCGTACTCGGGCGCGTGCAGGTTGGCGGCAGTAACAAACAGGTTTCGGGTGTGGAGGCAACCCTCGACACCCTGAGCCTGGCGGTTGATCGGGTTTTTGAATTGGCCAATCTGCCGGTTCAGCCAGTCGTCGCCGCCTGTTTGGGTCTTTCCGGGGTGGATCGGCCAGAGGATCAGGCACTTATTCAGGGTTGGGCCGACCGCAGGCGGCTAGCTCAAACGCTGCGGGTGGTCAACGATGCCCAATTGGTTGTGGCGGCTGGCACACCGCATGGCTATGGGGTCGGGTTGATCTGTGGCACTGGCTCAATTGCGATTGGCCGGGCAATCGATGGCCGCAGTGGCCGTTCCGGCGGCTGGGGCTACCTGCTCGGCGATGAGGGCAGCGGCTATGATATTGCACTACGTGCCCTGCGCAGCGCTGCCCAGGCGGCAGATGGGCGTGGCTCTGGCCAACAGTTGCTCACCGAGATTCTTGAGCTGTGGGGCCTCCAGCAACCATTCGAGCTCATTCCGTTTGTCTATCATCGCGCCGACCCGCGTGCGATTCTTGCCGATCTCCCGCCATTGATCTCCCGCCTCGCCAATCAGGGCGATCCAACAAGCCTGGCGATTCTTAACGAAGCCGGACGCGAACTCGCCGCTGCTGTTCTGGCCGTCGCCGATCAGATCGACATGCACGGGCCGATTCCATTGGCTATTGCGGGCAGTGTTGGCCTACGAACGCCACTGCTGTTGCAATTCCTGTGTGCAGAACTGGCACAGCATGGCCGCCCCGCAGATCCGCTAACTCCCGTTGAGGACCCGGCAATTGGTGCGTTGCGGATTGCGAGGGAGCTACAGAGGTAGCTATTCTTTCGGGGCTACGCGCCCCGCACCCGGTGTTCATGCGTCGGCTGTGATGAATCGGTGCTGCCGGTATTGTGATTGTTTGCTGGCTCTTGGCCTTTCAGTATTCTGCAGTTCCGTAGTTCATAAATCTGCGTAATCTGCATAATCTGCGGATAATTTTGACTCCTGGGTTCTTGGTTCTGCAGTTCAGCATTCTGACTCCTGGCTCCTGACTCCTCGGTTGATCGTCAGGGATGCGGGGCTATGCGCTTGATCGCTGCAACGGCAATGGCCGGGTCGAGGGCCAGCGGATCGTTTGGATTACCACGTTGCAGAATCGCCAACACGCCACGGCCATCGGGGCGGTAGGCCTTCATGCCAGCACGCAGATAGGTGCAGACCTCTGGTGGCAGGTTTGCTCCAGATTCGATGATCTGCCGTGCCTGGCGCAGATCAACCCCTTCGCGGTCGGCGATGAGTTCAGTGGCCAGCAATGCCAGCCGCTGGGCTAGCCGCCAGCGCGAATATCCATCGCGTTTGGCGAGCGATACCACCCGCGTCCAGGCCGCAACGCGCCCACCAAGGGATTCCTCGGCGCGCATCCGCCAGCGCAGTGTCGGCGGATCAGCAACACTGCGCACTACCATAACAATCACGATGACGATCAGGATTATCCATACCAAAAACTGTGGCAAGCTCTCAAACAGATCGACCATCCCCCACAGCAGGCTCAGCAATGGGATGATCAGTGCCTCACGCGCCACACCACGCAATAATGCAGCAGCCACGCCGATCATAACGATCACGAGCGCAACTAACAGTAAACGTCGGTTCATATCTCAGCTTTCAATCAATAGATGTATTGGAACAACCGATGTTGTAGTGAAAGCAAGAGCCTTCGTCTGCACTAAAAAGCTGACGGCTATTTCCTGACGGCTCACCGTGAATAGACCACCTCACCGCCAATGATTGTCAGATCCACCACAATATCCTTGATCTGCTCATCCGCAACGGCAAAATAATCGCGATCCAGCACAGCAATATCGGCCAGAAACCCTGGTGCCAACGGGCCTTTGAATTGTTCCTCACGGGTTAGCCAGGCCCCTGCTACGGTATAGGCATATAGCGCCTCGCTGCGGGTGACGGCCTCCTGCGCGCCGATTACGGTTCCCTTCCAGGTTTTGCGTGTCACCAGGCTATACAGCCCGATGAATGGATTGTAGTGAACTGTGCTGGGAATATCGCTGGTTGCTGCCACTCGGATCCCACGATCCAGATATGTGCGCATTGGCTTATAGCGCTGGGCCAGTTCTGCACCAACATCACGAAACAGATCATCGCCCTCATAATAGATGAAGGTTGGCTGGATCACCGCCGCAATCCCGTGTTTGGCCATCTTCTGCAGGCTCTCTTCGGTGGCGAAATAGGCATGGATCAGGTTATGGCGATGATCACCAGGCGAACGAATGTCTGAACCAGCCGCAGCAGCAGCTTCAAGGATATCGGCATAGGCCAGCGCGGACTCATGGTGGGCGCGGTCGCCAATCGCATGAATACCAATATCCCAGCCCAGTTCATGGCCACGCGCAAAGAATTCACGCAGATCCTCTGGATCAAGCCGATTATAATCGTGAACCTTCTCCTCACCAACGAATGGCTGGAACATCCAGGCCGTGTGGCTGGTGGTGCCACCATCAACCGCCATTTTTAAGGCACCCAAGCTCAACCATTCATCGCCAAGCCCACTGAACACCCCCAGATTAGCCGCCCGATCTTCGAGCTCGGCCTGGTTCTCTTCCTCACGAAAGCCATGCCAGGAGGGCATCAGATTGACCCGCACTGGCAATTTACCAAGCCGACGCGCCCGCAGATACGCACGTAATTCATATGGGTACAATCCTGGCTCAAGCACACTCGTAATTCCAACCTTCTGGTAGGCTTTGCCAGCCAATTCAATAGCAGTCACACACTGCGCTTCGGTTGGGGTTGGCATAAGCTGGCGGCAGAACAACTTCGCCGCAGCACGTAGAATACCAGATGGCGTGCGGCCATCGGCCTCGCGTTCGATCTTCCCACCCAACGGATCTGGCATATCATCGGTTACACCGCCAAGTTCAAGTGCCAGGCTATTGACAACATCCATGTTGAAGAAGCGCTGCAACATCACCGGGTGGCGGGTTGTGGCTGCATCCAGATCATGGCGATTCGGCAGGCGTCCCTCGGCAAACAGCGATTCATTCCAGCCCTCGCCGATGATCCACTCGCCTGGTGCAGTACTATTGGCTCGCTCGCGCACCATCTCAACCATCTGGGCGATTGAGGTGCAGGCTTCAACTTCCAGCCGCGAAAACTTAATGCCAACCTGCAAGAGATGATTATGGGCATCATTGAACCCCGGAATCACCCGCCGACCAGCAAGATCGATCAATTGTGTGTTCGGGCCAGCCAATGCCCGAATATCGGCATCATCGCCAATCGCCAGAACCCGGCCATCCTGGCAGGCAATCGCCGTACATTCCGGCAATGCATCAACAAACGTCGTAATCATGCCATTGAACAGAATCAGGTTTGGTGCCATAGTACGGGCCAGCATGCGCGCCATGAAGTACTCCTCTTTGAGCCAGGATTCAGCCGTAAGCCTGGGGATCATTCTGCTTATTGTACAATCACGGAAGTCAAGAGTCGAGCAAGGAGTCAGGAGTCAGGAGTCAGGAGTCAGAATATGTATGATCCAGGTTAATATGCCTATATGCTGCGGGCTGATGGTTCTTTAGATTTTAATAGGGTATTGGTATCTTTACCCACCGCGGGCTGAAGCCACGCGGCTATGGGCAACACCACGCGCTGGGCAACCATCCCTTTGCCGCAGGCTTCAGCCTGCGGATGAAAGAACATCCATTATTTCCCGAATGTGTTCTCAATCTTCAGCAGCCACCGCGAACAATTACGCTCCGTTTACACCGACGGACAATGCATGGGCGATTTGTAATCGCCCGCCACGAATGCCGCATTGGCTGGCGCTGCACGGTTCTTGGTTCTTGGTTCTTGGTTCGGTATTCTGACTTCTGACTCCTGACTCCTGAATACGGTTTGTTTGCAGACTCGCTCCTTCGTGCTATAATAGTCGCTGATTCTGGCTCAGTAATGAGCCGCGTGCTCAGAAGATTGGAGCATCCACGGTGAAGGTCACAACCGAAAAACTACCTCGCAGCCTGATAGCACTGGATATTGAGCTGGATCGCGAGCAAGTCGAGAAGGGTTTGGAGCGGGCAGCACGCCGCTTCTCACAAAAATACACTATTCCTGGGTTTCGCAAAGGCAAAGCACCTCGTTTTATCATCGAGAATTATTTTGGTCGCTCCGCCCTGATGGAAGAAGCGAGCGACGATATTCTGAATAAGGCGTTTCAATCCGCGCTCGAACAGGAACATGTTAATCCGGTTGGCAAAGTGAATGTCGAAAATATCAATCTTGAAACTGAACCATTCACGTTTCGAGTGACCGTTCCTGTCTCGCCAACGATCACGCTGCCGGATTATCGCGCTATTCGGGTACCGATTGAAGTAGAATCCATTACCGAAGAACTGCTCGACCGTGCGATGCGGGCGCGCCGCGATAAGCATGCCGTCCTCCGTGAACTCGATGAGGATCGCCCAGCTCGTGAGGGCGATGAGATGAGCGCCGAGCTGGAAGTCTTTGTCGATGGCGAACCACTCGAGCCGCGCCCGGAAGGCCAGCCACTCACGCCATCAACACTCATCCTCGAACCGAACCGCCTGGTCGATGGCCTGTATGAAGGCTTGATCGGCGCATCGGTTGGCCAGAACCTGCAGATTATTACCCAGATGCCTGATGATCACACCAATGAGCAACTACGCAGCAAGGAAGCGACCTTTGCAGTGAATGTGCTGGGGATCAAAGAGCGCGTTCTAGCCGATTGGGAAGAACTACCCACGCTGGAAGAATTTGATGGGACGCTAGAAGATCTGCGCGAAAAAACCCGTGGCGAACTGACCGAGAATGCGAAAACAATTGCCGAGCGTGATGCCACCGATGAGTATATTCGATTACTGCTAGAACAGAGCGAATTCGATACTCCCGATGCGTTGGTTGAGCGCGAAGCCGATAGTATGCTCAAGGTGCAGGAGCAGGAATATAGCCGCTATGGCGTCAAGCCAGAGCAGGTCTATGAGTATCGCGGCCAGAAGCGCGAAGATCTGCTTGAGGAACTGAAACCAGAGGCCGAGCAGCGCCTCAAGACCAGCCTCGCGCTCCAGGGTGTCATCCGCGCAGAAGGCCTGACAGTCAGTCCATCCGAGGTTGATGCTGAGGTCGAATCAACGCTGGAACAGTATGATGCAGCACAGCGCGAGCAGGTGCGGGCCATGTTGAGCACCAACCTGCGTTCGATGATGGCCGATACTGCGCTGGATAAGAAACTCCGCGCACATATTGCATTATTGGCAACAGGCAGCGCACCAAGCCAGAATGGTGAGAGTGCCCCAGCCGAGATTATTTCCGCAGATGATGCACCAGCCGAAATGACTGCCGCCGAACTCCCCGAAGCAACGGAAGTTCCGGCCGAGATTGCAGAAGATGCTCCAGCTGAAGTTGCGGCGGAGCAAAGCAAAGAGTAGAGCCAACGATGGTGCTACGTAACGCGCCCCCTGCCGCATCCTGCGAGGGGGCGCATCCGTACCAATTACTATACACCCGCAGCGTCGGATGACGCCCAGTCATATGCGAAGGAGACAGCAATGGAGTGGGAATCTAAAGTTCGAACCGATTGGACTGCGCCTCGGCCAGAGGCACTCATCCCAATGGTCGTGGAGAGCACAAACCGTGGGGAGCGGTCGTTCGATATCTACTCGCGGCTGCTCAAAGAACGGATCATCCTGCTTGGTACACCAATCGAGGACCAGATGGCGAATCTGATTGTTGCTCAACTCCTGTTCCTGGAACACGAAGATCCAGAGCGCGATATCTGGTTGTATATCAATAGCCCTGGTGGCTCGATTACCGCTGGCCTGGCGATCTATGATACGATGCAAGTTATTCGCCCACAGGTCGCAACTGTGTGTGTTGGTATGGCTGGAAGCATGGCCACGCCAGTGCTGGCCGGTGGTGCCCGTGGGAAGCGCTATGCACTGCCAAATTCAACCATTCATATGCATCCAGCTGGCGGTGGCGCGCGCGGCTATGCACCAGATGTCGAGATCATGGCCCGCGAACTGCTTCGTGAGCAGCAGATCATTCGTGAACTACTCGCCAAGGATACCGGCCAATCGATTGAGCGCATCTCACGCGATTTCGACCGGGACCTGTTTATGGATACGCAACAAGCCAAGGAATATGGCATCATCGACGAAATTCTTAGCCGCGATGATATGTCGACCTTGACTGACCGGAAGTAGCTGAAGTACTCAGGAGTCAGGAGTCAGCAAAGCAATTGGGTGTGTACGGGCGCGATATATCGCGCCCCTCCATATCTTAATCATCATTCTGACTCCTGAATTCTGACTCCTGAATAATGGAGATCACTATGTCTCGTGCGCGTGGCGGCAACTCAAACCGCACCACCTACCTGTGCTCATTCTGTGGCCGTGGCCAGGACGAAGTCCAACGCCTGATCTCAGGACCGGGCACTGTTTTTATCTGTGACGAGTGCGTGTCGCTGTGTAGCGCGATTATTGCCGAAGATCCAGCCACCAAAGTTGCTGCTGCGCGCCGCACGACACCGCCAGGCCCAGCGCGCCTGCCAACGCCCCGCCGCCTGCGTGAATATCTTGATCAATATGTGATCGGACAGGATCGGGCGAAGGTCGTTCTTTCGGTTGCTGTCTATAATCATTACAAACGGCTACGAGCAACGCATGCCGCCGAGGATATTGAGATTGGTAAGAGCAATATACTGCTAATCGGCCCGACTGGTAGCGGCAAAACATTACTGGCGCAGACTCTGGCTCGTATTCTTGAGGTACCATTTGCCATCGCCGATGCGACTGCCCTCACCGAGGCTGGCTATGTTGGTGAGGATGTCGAGAACATTCTTTTGCGGCTGATTCAGGCTGCCGATGGCGATGTCGAACGCGCCCAAAGCGGCATTATATATATCGACGAGATCGACAAGATTGCTCGCAAGGGCGATAACCCATCGATCACCCGCGATGTCTCTGGCGAGGGCGTGCAGCAGGCACTGCTCAAAATTCTTGAGGGATGCATTGCCCATGTTCCGCCAGTGCCCGGCCGCAAACATCCCCAGCAGGAATATATCTCGTTTGATACGACGCATGTGTTGTTCATCTGTGGTGGCGCATTCGAAGGGCTGGACAAGATCGTCGCTCAACGGGTGGGCACCAATCGCACAATCGGGTTTCAGCAGCGCACGATTGAAACAGCCGAACAAGAAGCAGCACGGCTACTGGCCAGCAGCACACCAGATGATCTGCATCGCTATGGGTTCATTCCAGAATTCATTGGCCGCATTCCTGTGATGGCAGCCCTGGAGCCACTCAATCGCGAGGCCATGATCCGAATTCTGACCGAACCACGCAATGCGATCATCAAACAGTACCAGAAGATGCTCTCGCTTGATCATGTTGAGCTTGAAGTTACCCCGGATGCCCTTGAAGCAATTGCCGAACAAGCCATGCAGGCAAGCACTGGCGCTCGCGCATTGCGCTCAATCGTCGAGAGCGTGCTGCTTGATATTATGTACGAAATCCCCTCCCAGGATCATATCGAGCGCTGCATTATCAATGCGGAAGTCGTGCGCAATCGCAGCCACCCGATCACCATTTCCCGCACAGGTGAACGAAGTGAGCCACGCCGCAAGCTCAATGAGGCAGCCTGATAGATCCGATCGTACCGCCGTAGAGACGCAAGATTTTGCGTCTCTACGGCGATGATCATGGCATAGTACGAGCATGCTACGTAGGCACCCACTGCCGCACACCCCTTGATCTGTGCGACCGATGATCGTACAATCTACATGTGTAGGTTTTTGTTACTCGCTATTCGTCAGTTGGGGTGGCTATGCGACTGATCCGCAGAACCTCTGATCGTGCTACCGATGAGGGCAATACCCCTCGCCGGATTCTCGTCGCCGATGATGACCCATCGATTGCCACCCTCATTCAGGTGACACTCAAAGACCCGCGATATGAGCTGGTGTCGGTCAAGAACGGTCTCGAAGCACTCAAGGCCTTTGAAACAACCACATTCGATGTTGTCATTCTTGATGTGATGATGCCATATGTCGATGGCTTTGAGGCATGTCAGCGCATCCGCGAACGTTCCGATGTGCCGATTGTGATTCTGACCTCGCGTGATGGCACCGATGATATTGTCCATGGCTTTGAACTCGGCGCGGATGATTACATCACTAAACCATTCAAAACCGCCGAACTCATGGCCCGCGTGGAATCGATCCTGCGGCGGGTTGAGGGCTACAAACATCGGGTCGCGCCGCCGATTGTGCGGATTGGTGAACTGGAGATCGATGAACCACGCCATCGCGTCGTCGTGCGCGGCGAAGATGTCAACCTGACACCGATGGAGTTTGAGCTGCTGTATTTCCTGGCAGCCAATGCTGGGCAGGTCTTCGACAGGGAAACCCTGTTCCGTGAGGTGTGGGGCTATGATTATGTCGGCGAGACCAATCTTGTCGATGTGTGTGTCCGCCGATTGCGTGAGAAGGTCGAGACCGAACCATCACGCCCACGCCTGATTCTGACGGTACGCGGTGTTGGCTACAAACTCACCGATGGGTAGCACGCGACGGGTTCCCAGAATCCGTAGGCTGAAGGAGATTGAGTCACCCTTACTCCGCTGCGGGCTGAAGCCACGCGGCTATGGGTGTTCGTTCTCTTGCCGCAGGCTTCAGCCTGCGGAGGGAAGGGCATCCATCTTCATCAGCCTGCGCCTATTTGTTCGCAAAAAAACATCAGGAGCCAGAATAGCCGAATGGCTTTATTCTGACTCCTGAATCCTGACTCCTCGTTCCTACGCCCCCACAACCTCGCCCTCAACGACTTTGGTGAAGGTGAAGCCTGTCGTATCCACATCGACTTGAATGGTCTCGCCATCGCGGAACTCACCCTGCAACAGCATGAGCGCCAATGGGTTCTGAATGCGCTGCTGGATCACCCGCTTGAGTGGCCGCGCCCCAAACACTGGATCATAGCCCTCATCGCCGATCCGCTCGCGGGCGGCAAGTGTCAGCGTGAGTGTCAGTTTGCGATCCGCCAGCAGCTTGCGCAGCCGCCCGAGCTGAATTTCGACGATCTGGCCGATCTGGCTACGGCTGAGTGGCCGGAAGACAATCGTCTCATCGATCCGGTTGAGGAACTCAGGCCGCAACTTGTCGCGTAACTCATCCAACACCTCACGACGGATGGCTTCCTCTTCCTCGCCCTGGCGTGTCATCTCCTGGATCGTCATACTGGCGATATTCGAGGTCATGATCACGACTGTATTCTTGAAGTTGACCACCCGCCCCTGGCCATCGGTCAGCCGTCCATCGTCCAGCACTTGTAACAGCACATTGAACACATCTGGATGGGCCTTCTCGACTTCATCGAACAGAATCACCGAGTATGGCTTGCGGCGGACGGCCTCTGTCAGTTGCCCACCCTCATCATAGCCAACATAGCCAGGAGGCGCACCAATCAGCCGGGCGACGGTATGCTTCTCCATGTATTCGGACATATCGATGCGGATCATGGCCTGCTCTTCATCGAACAGGAACTCGGCCAGCGCACGAGCCAGTTCTGTCTTGCCAACGCCGGTTGGGCCAAGGAACAGAAACGAACCGAGTGGCCGATTGGGATCTTGTAGCCCAGCGCGAGCACGCCGCACCGCATTCGAAACGGCTCGCACAGCATCTTCCTGGCCGATCACCCGCCGCTGCAGGCGTTCCTCCATATGTACAAGCTTCTCGACTTCGCCTTCGAGCATTTTGGTGACGGGCACGCCACTCCATTTCGAAACGACCTCGGCAATGTCCTGGGCGCTCACTTCTTGTTTGAGCAGCGGGCTGCCGCTCGATACCAACAGCCATTCGGCCTCAGTGAGCTGCTTTTCCAGCCCTGCCAACCGGCCATACTTCAGTTCAGCGGCTTTGTTGTAATCATACTCACGCTCGGCCTGCTCAATCTGCACCTTGGTTGTGTCGATCTGCTCGCGGAACTGCTGGACGCGGGCGATCACCTCGCGCTCGCGATCAAGCTGCGCCTTGAGCGCATTACGCTGCTCCTGAAGATTGGCCAACTCCTGTTCCAGGCGCTCTAGCCGCTCCTTACTGGCCCGATCGGTTTCGCGCTTGAGCGCTGCCCGCTCAATCTCAAGCTGGGTCACACGCCGATTCAGGTCATCCAGTTCCTGGGGGACGCTGGTGATCTCCATACGTAGGCGAGCGGCGGCCTCATCAACAAGATCGATGGCCTTATCTGGCAAAAACCGATCACTGATATAGCGATCCGAAAGGGTTGCAGCGGCCACAATCGCGCCATCGGTGATCCGCACACCATGATGGGTCTCATAGCGCTCTTTCAAACCACGCAAGATCGAGATCGTATCCTCAACACTGGGCTGATCCACAACCACAGGCTGGAAGCGCCGTTCGAGTGCTGCATCCTTTTCAATATGCTTGCGATACTCGTCCAGGGTTGTCGCGCCGACCATACGTAGCTCACCGCGGGCCAGCATTGGCTTGAGCATGTTGCCAGCGTCCATCGAGCCCTCGGCTGCACCGGCCCCAACAACGGTGTGCAACTCATCGATGAACATAATGACGTCTTCGCGATCCTGAATTTCCTTCAGCACCGCCTTGAGGCGTTCCTCGAATTCACCACGATACTTGGCACCGGCAATCAGCGCGCCCATATCGAGTGCAAACACCTTTTTGTTTTTGAGCGCCTCTGGCACATCCTCACGAATAATGCGCTGGGCCAGCCCCTCGACAATCGCTGTTTTGCCGACACCCGGCTCGCCAATCAGTACTGGGTTATTTTTCGTACGGCGGCTAAGAATCTGAATGACCCGCCGAATCTCTTCGTCACGGCCAATCACGGGATCCAGCTTGCCCTTGCGCGCCAGATCGGTCAGATTGCGGCCATATTGATCAAGGGCTGCGTACGTGCTTTCCGGATTAGCGCTCGTCACCCGCTGCGAGCCACGTACGGCGCGCAGTGCATCAAGCAGGTTGGATCGAGTCAATCCCACCTGTTCGAGTAGGCGCTGGGCCTGGCCACCAGAGCGGCTCAGGATTGAAAGCAACAGATGTTCGGTACTGAGGTATTCATCACCAAACTGCGGCATCTCATCATAGGCCTGCCGTAGAACCGTCTGGAAGCGCGGAGAGGTTGCTAATTGCACATTACTACCCGTAGCGCGTGGCAGCTTGTTGAGCGCCTCACGAACCTGCTGGGCCAGTGCGCCAACCGCAATATTCAGCTTGGTGAGCACCTGTGGAACAACGCCATCGCCCTGATCGAGCAGCGCCAGCAGCAGATGTTCCGGCTCCAGATTCGCATTGCCATTGCGCTCGGCAATTGATTGGGCGGATTGCAGCGCCTCCTCAGTTTTTTGTGTTCGTCTATTCGTATTGAATGACATAGCGGTACTCCTCTCGGTAAACTATCTGTATGATAGCACGCGAGTATCAGAGCGGGATTGCTATTGTGTTAGAGATGTGTTGGAGAGCGAGGAGTCAGGATTCAGGAGTCAGGAGTCAGAATGTGCTTGATATGCCCGCCAGATACACGATGGATGCCTAGCATCCGCAGGCTAAAGCCTGCGGCCAGGGGACGATGCACCATAGCCGCGTGGCTTCAGCCCGCGGCGTGTAGGGGAACTCCTGAATACTACCGCACCACCGTCCCCGTTTGCACCACCTCAAACACATTGCCAGGCACCGATTTGAGCTGGTTGAGATCATCGTCGTTCCAGCGTGAATCGGTTGCGCCACTGATGAACCAACTGCTGCCATTATCAGCGACGATCATGCCATACTTTTTGAGCGCTGTCAGAATAACGCGGGCATGGCCAGTGAAGCCACTGATATCGTAGTTGGCCTTCAGGCGCAGGCGCAGGCCCATTGGCGGGTAGTTGGGATCATCGGTTGCGCCAGCCGCATGAGTTGCCGGCAGAATATAACCGTTCTGCGAGCGCCAGACGGTGAAGCGTAGTGCATGGCGAATCTCGCCAGCATTCACCTCATCATAGCGCGCTAATCCAGGCAGAATTGGCAAACCCGCAGCGTCGGCAGATGTCCACCCGGCAGGGCGCAGCGCATTCGAGCGCAGATTCCAGACAGCCCCAGATCCGGCGTTCCAGCCAGGGCCGGTAAAGGCGGCATGATACAACTCATACAGCTTGCACTCATTCTGGCGCACAACCAGCACATGGCGATCACCACCGCCCTCAACCGGTGCATTGGCGGGAATCGGGTAGGGGCCAGGGTCGCTTTCGTCGGCATATTCGACAAATGTGATTGGAACCAGTGGTTGCGATGCCGGAACAACCACAAACGGAATCCCATAGCTTGGGTCGGACCCAAAATCCGGATGCAGCCGTGTTGCTCCACCCGCATTTATACTGGCAATATAGTTAGCTGAACGCGAATCGACAGGCAGCGTCGAGACATCCTGATTCCAGGCATTATCGGATGGGAAGATCTCACAGCCACCAATCACGGGAACGGCAGGCCTTCCAACAACAAGTGGCAAATAGGTTGAATATTGGGCAGTCGCAGCGAGTGTCACACTGGCAATCGCAAAGCCAAAGGCCAGCATAATTGTACGGGAAAGAAATCGTGGATGCTGCATGATTGAGCCTCCTTGCTCAGAACCAGGAGTCAGAAGTCAGAAGTCAGAAGTCAGAATGTGCTTGATAAACCATATAGCTAAATGTAAACTGTTTGATACAGATTGCAGATCACATCCGCATTCCAAAGCTCTTCCGAACGAGCAATGCGGATCAACTTTTACCTTGCCCTATATTACACGATAGCCACAGTGGCCAAAGTGAGTATTCTGACTTCTGACTCCTGAATACTCCGTGCTTATTAGGACAACACCTTCGCAATCTCAAAGTGCATGCCATCGACACGCCCCGAGCCAAAGTGGCCGCCCCAATAGAACCCGAAGGCATTCGCAATCGGCACTAATTCACGCACACAGCCGCGTTGGCCAACCAGCGCTGCTGGAACGCCAAGCCAATTTAGCTTTGTGGGAAAATCGGCATTGATATCGAAGGCCGTGCCAAAGGCATGGTTACTGAGTACACTGGTTGAGCCACGAATGAAGCGTGGGTTATAATCGCCAGCATAGATGATGATCCGATCAAGCAGGCCAGCATCTTCCCAGGCTTTCCATAGGCCGAGCAACTGTTTGACAGCCAGCCGATGCCAGAACAGGGTGCCGCTCTTTGGCGCTCCGGTTACTTTTCTGGCCGCCAGTGCCGCCAATTGCGGTACGGCAACTGGAACAATATTATCCTGCTTCCAGGTGCCAAGCACCTCAATTCGTTCTGGGTTGCCAGCTACCGGTGCTGGCCGATAATCGAACTTGGAAAAGATGCGCTGGCGATCTTCAATAACAAATAGTGCATGCAGATCGGTTGGCGGCGGCGGCCAATTGACACTACCCTTATCACCACCTGGCACAATGATCTTTGCAGCCGGAACAACAACCGGCTGAGTCTGTACTGGTGGTGGCGGCGGCGCAGCAGCGGGTTGGGGCGACCAGTTTGTTATCTGTGGTGGCTTGGCAAGGTTGCTCTGCCGCTGAACTGCGCCAGCAGCTTCCTGGAACAACACATCCAACGCAAATACCTGCACACTCACGGCAACACCCTCAAAATTGGCCTGGTAGATACCACTAAGTGGTGTGCCGATCTTCGCATTCACTGCTGCTTGTTGGAATGGCGAATTCGCATTATAGGCCGCGCCAGATGGCGCATAGGTTGCTGCCCACAGCGCCTCGCGCAGATTGCCAGCCTGCAGATCGCTCAGTTTACGAACATCGGACCAGACCGTGGCCGATTCGGGGTTGGCAATTGGGGTATAAACGGTATCGGCACCGAAGACCTGATAGGCATAGCTGGCCCGATCAACAGTAAGCCGGTTGGCTCCACTCAGGATCGGGCCAAGCCGATTTTCTGCCGCGAACTGCGTTGTCGCCCAGTTCGGGTTAAAGCTGGTATTACCGCTGGTTGGCTTGCTACCAGCAATCCCTGCCGCATAGGCCGATTGTAGCAAATTATATTCAACACTGCCGGGAGCAGGAAAGCTGCCCTGGAGTCGTTCGCTCAGATTCTGTACTGCCGTCCAGCTCTCGCCCTCATTGAATGCGGTATCGCAGGCGAAATGCTGGTAGTTGAACGAACGGCCGCCAACCGTAACCCATGCGGAACGCGGCGAGCTTGCTGCCAATGCCATGCCCATTCCATTCTTAGCCGCGTGCAGATGGAAGGCCGAACCAATATTGAAGCCACCACCACGAATCTTGGAGGCCTCATTCTGCAAAAAGCTCCAGAAGCGCTGTGCCGCTGCCGGATCATCGCCAATACCCAGCACCGCCCGGCGGTTCGTATCCACACCCAACACGGCCCGGCGGCGAACAATTTCTGGGAGTGTGTATAGTTCAACGCTGCCATCCTGTGTGCCGGGTTGCGCAGGAATCCAACGCAGGAGTGCTGCATCGGCCAACAACCCATAGCGCGCCTGGATCAGATCCACAAGCCAGTGCAGCGCAGCAATGCCTCCTGGCGCTGCTGTAGATTGTTCAACTACAATCCCAATACTGAGCAGATCAATATTGCGGCGGCGGTTGCCCAGTTTGGCTGTTCCGCTATGGCGTGCGGCCCGTTCTTCCTCAACGAGCTGGGTAATCGTGCCATTCAGGGCAACATGGTAATGTGGGGCGGATCGGGAATTACGCGCCGTGTAGGAGGATATTGCCTGGCTGGCTGGGGTCGAATCGAGATGGAACACGATTGCACTAATCGGCACAACCCGCCGTGTCGTGCTAGCCGAACGCGGAGCCGGACTCTGAGAGATCACAAACGAGTCGCTCATGAAATACTCCTTGGCTTGCGAATGCGCCTATCAGCAGGAGTCTAGCATAAATTAGGCTACAGGGCTATTGCGAATATAGCTGATAGACCGATAGCCGATTATCTCTGAAAACCCTTCTATTCAATGATGTCGATGCCGATCGTTGCGTAGGGGCGGTTGGTGAACCGTCCGCATTGCCCATCATGGTGAGCGGTTCACCAACCGCCCCTACAATGCGTCATCGCATCGCCGATTATCTCCTACAAACATTCGCAAGGTCGTTGATCTAGACGCGATCTTGGCATCGTAATAAGCTTCTCCTTCTGGATGAGATGCCCTATAATAGGTATCTATGGCATGCGCCGCGCCTCTTGTAGATAGATAGGTTACATCAATGATGACATTTCCTCTCACGCTGCAGCAAGTACAAGAGCTTGCGCCTCGTTCGCTACGCTCATTGCGCACGGCCCGCTATGCTGGAGCGGGCAGCGATGTGCCACTGGCGACATTTCCGCCTTCTGCCCAAGCTACCATTCAGCGCATCTACACAACGCTGATCGAGCTGCTTGAAGGGGCAAGGCCCAGCGTCACCAATAACCCAACACTCGAACGAGCATCGCAGTTCGTTCGTGAGCATCGCTGGACTCAACAAATGCAGGATCTACGATCAATCACTATCGATCCAGGCAATGTAGCAATGAGCAGCCCGGTTGTTGGCCAGGTGCTGCATGATCTGCGTGGTGGCAGCCTTCAATCCATAAGCATACAGCTTCAGTTGATTGATCTCGGGCTATCAGAGGCGGTCAGCCTGGAGCGCATCTTCCTACTCACACGCGATCACCTGAAGATTATGCGTAATTGCATCCCGGATCTGGATTCAGAGCGCTACACTCGCGATCTCGCTGATAGAGCGCATGGTGTCAAACTGCTGCTCGATAAATGGCACGAGGTGCATTATCAACTGCCAGGCAGTGATGCACAGGTATTTGTCGATTGCCAGTATGATGGAACCGTTGCGGATCGCTGTGTGGAATTTGCCGCTCTTGATCGCGTACTCTACAACCTAATGAATAATGCTACACGCTTTGCCGTGGATGGGCGGGTGTATCTCACGATTGTGCCGCTGCTCGAAACCGGTGAAGCAAGCCTACGATTTGTGATTGCCAATCATATTGATGCAACCCAATCTGCGACCCTACAGCAGCGCTTTGCTGAACATTGGGAAGCCCTCTTCGCTGGTGGATTCACGACTGGTGGAAATGGTGTGGGCATGTCGGTCTGTGCCGAAATCATTGCGAATGCCTATGGCCTACCATCTGCGCTGCAAGCCATCGCCGAACGACATCTTGGTGCAACCGCACATGCCGATACCTTTGTGGTTTGGTTTCATTGGCCAATTGCTGCTGCGTAAGCATGTAGCTTTCAGCTCTCAGCAAACCTAGCTCTCAGCTTTCAGCTCTCAGCTTGCTAACAATAGAGGTTTGTACAAGCACCAGCTTTGTAGTGACAGCAAGAACCTGCGCTTGCACCAAAAAGCTGACGGCTGATGGCTGACGGCTGACGGCTGACGGCTACTGTCGTACGAATACGGTATACTGCTGTATCACATGTTTACAGAGATGCATAGATTGAGGAAGCCATGAGTGAGCAAACGGAGCGGCGGGTTGCGATAGTCGTGATGGCGCATCCCGACGATGCCGAATTTGGGTGTGCAGGAACAATCGCCGGTTGGGTTCGCGAGGGTTGGGATGTCTATTATGTCGTCTGCACCGATGCATCGGGTGGCGGCCCCGATGACGCAACTGATGTCGGGCCGGCTGCGCGCCATGTGATCACAGAGACACGCAAGGCCGAACAGCGTGCTGCTGGAGCCGTGCTGGGCCTCAAGGATGTTATCTTCCTGGATTACCCGGATGGGCTTCTTGAACCAACGATTGAACTGCGCCGCGATCTTGTAAGGCTGTATCGAACCTACCAGCCAACCCGCCTGGTCTGCCAATCGCCAGAGCGAGCCTGGAAGCCGCAGTATGCCATCGGGCGCCATCATCCCGATCATCTGGCAGCTGGTGTTGCTGCAATGGCCGCACTCTACCCTGCTTCCCAAAATGGCTGGGATTTCCCGGAACTCCTGGCCGAGGGCCTGAAACCACACAAAATCCGCGAACTATTCGTCATGGGCGCACCGGAAGTCAACCATGCCATTGATATTAGCGCAACACTCGATCTGAAGATCGAGGCCTTGCGTGCCCACGATAGCCAGGTCGGCGCGAGATTTGCCGAGATGGAACCGCGATTGCGCGAATGGGCTGCGAAAAATGGCGAGACGTATGGATTCGGCGCTGCAGAGGTGTTCCATCGCACAGAGAATGGGTAACGTGACACGGTGACTATTTAACCAGGTGACAAGCTGACAAACTGACAAGGTGAACGTGCTTGATTGGTGCAGTACAGCTTCGATGGGCATCTGTCACCGTGTCACCCCCTCACCCTGTCGCGTATTCAGCGTTTGATCAATGCCTGTACTGCTGCTGCCAATGTTGGGCGGGTTTCGATCTGGTTGAGATCAACACCAAGGCTCACGATACTCTGGGCAATCTCAGGGCGCACTCCAACAATAATCACACGCGCACCAAGCAAACTAACGGCCCGTGCTATCTGGATGAAGGCAGCCGCCACATGTGTATCAACCAACGGCACACCAGTGATGTCGAGCAGAACCCAGGCAGCTTTTTCTTGACTAACCCCTTCGAGCACACGTTCAATGATCTGTTGGGCGCGTCGCCCATTGATCGCTCCAATCAATGGTATCAGCAGAACTCCTGGCAGGAGTGGAATGCGTGGGCAGCCAAGTTCGTGGACAGTATCGGCCAGCGCACGTGCCTGTTCATAGGCAAGCTGTAGTGTTGCCTGGCTCTGCCGAACGGCATTGAGCAACTGTTCCTGATCGAGTGTCATACCAATTAGTGCAGTAACGAGTACACTACTATCGTAGCCGGTTACAACCGCAGAATCAATATACGCGAACAATCCCCAATCGCGTGTTGGCGTGCGAATTGGCAGAATCCGCAGGCAGTGTTCAAATCCATGCTGTGTAATTGGGAGATCGTTGATTGGTGGGAATGCGGTTGTTTGAATCTGCCCGCCCGAAACAAGGCCAGGTGTTTCACGGCTGTAGGTGCTACGTACCTGGAGCATTGCATGGTTATTATCGGGCGACGCAACCCATAACCCCAACATAGCCCAGGTAATATCGGTGGGCCGCAGCCAATTCATTGTATTCAGATCCACCTGATCGGTGCCAAGAACATCGGCCATGACCTGATTCTCAGCCTCCAGCAGCCGACGATAGCGACTAACCTCAACTGAACTCTGTGCGAAGTATGCACGAAACATGCCAAGCCGGCACTGAACCAAGAAGGCCGCCACCTGTGCAGGCATCAGCTGCTGGCCCTGCAGGGAGAGTTGTTGGTGTGCAGCAGCTTCAAGAATCGAGCCTATCTGATATAGCGTATGCAGATCAGAGGTTAGCTGATGAAGCGACTGCCATGCAAGGCTCAGATCGGTGGCTGCTTGCTTCTCTCCGGCCAGATTCGCCGCTAAACATTCAACAATCCAGGTGATACCAGGCCACATGTGATCGGGTGGAACAGCGGTATCATACGCGAGCGGCTGCATAGCTGAACGAACAAGATCAATGATCAGCTCCTGCATCCAATTATCAACAAGCTGGCTCTGGCTGGAAGTGATCTGGGCACCAAAGCATCCACACGATTCCCGGATGACGAGGCTCGTCGGTACATAGATAGGCGATTGCTCGCGTGACCCTCCGGCGATCTGCTGAAGCAAGGCCCGTGCGGCATACTCGCCAAGCATATCGAACCGCTGCCGCACGGTTGTCAGTGGCGGGTTTGTGTACTGCGCTGCGTCAATATCATCAAACCCAACCAGCGCAATATCTTGTGGCACACGCAGCCCAGCGGCACCTAACCCAGCGATCACGCCAATGGCATAATCATCGCTTGCAGCAACAACGGCTGTGAATGGCTTCTGCGTGGCAAGCACCTGCTCGATGGCTGCACGACCATGCTCTGGCCGATACCCACCACATTCGCCAAGTAATGCTGGATCTGGCGTGATCCCATGCGCCAACAATACATCGCAGTAGCCCTGATAGCGCTGCTGAAAATCCTGATTGACCATATAGCCAACAAATGCAATCTGCGTATGTCCATGCTCCAGGAGGTGCGTGACAAGCGCCATTGCGCCATGCAGGTTATCTGGCAGAATCGCTGTACCATTGTGATCCGAAGTTGGGGTACTAATCGTGACAATCGGCTTGCCCTGCTTGGCCAGTTGATCAATGCCATCGGCATGAACCAGCACAATCCATCCATCAACAAGCTCCTCAGCCAGATGGGAAACGGCAACTTCATGCGCGGCTAGCTGAATAGCCAGTGTATGGCCGTGTTGTTCGGCAACCGCACGCTGAATACCGCTGAGAACCGCCGAATTGAATGGCCCTGTCAGGTGGTGGCTGAGCAAGCCGATTGTATATTCTGCCATAGTGGTTCCGTGTGCCCTGGCGAAACAATGTGTAGAGAAATAATGTGTAGAGATAGACGCAAGAATATGCCCATTGTAGCATAGGCACATGATTGGAATCCGCAGTCTGAAGCCTGCGGCCAGGGGGCAATGAACCCTAGCCGCAGGCTTCAGACTGCGGTAGATAGTGTTGTGTTTAATGATGATCGACACGCGGGCGAATTGGGATGGTACGAAATTCGCGGGCCATCTCGACAAAGCGCTCGACGGTCAAATCAAACAGGCGCTTTCCGAATGCTGGTGTTGCTGCTGCTGCATCGCCGCACACCCCCACCCGCGAGAAGCGGCTCCACCAATCCTGCCAGCTATAGGCCGATGGTTCGGGATAATCCCAATTAAAATACTTCAGTTTCAGTTGGCCAATATCACGCTCAGCCTGGCTCATGTCCACCCGATCTGGATGCAAATGCAGCATCATGGCCGTTTCGTATTCACAGGCATGGCCAACCGAACCCCAACCACCCTTGCGTTCGGCATCAAGCACATCGGCAACCAAGGCCGGGTTTACCGCTGCATTAACTGTTGTTGCGGCACAGATTGCACCGGTGGTGATCACCACCTTGCGGGCAGCGAGATCACAGATCGAGGCGTTTGAGCCATGGCCATTGACGATCAACAGATGTGTGAAACCATGCCGCGCCACCGATGTCGCGGTTTGTGTTAGATACGCCAGGGTTGTCTCGATCTCAATCGCTATCGTTCCTGGGTAATCCATGTGATGCTCATCCAAGCCAAATGGGATTGTCGGCAGGATCAGGAGATCGCCAGCGGCCTGACGCCCACATTCGGCCAGAATACCCTCCAGGATATCGTTATCGGTCGAGATCGACATATGCGCGCCATGATCCTCGACAGCGCCAATCGGCACTGCAACAACCGGCTGGGGTGTTCGGGCAATCGCCTGCTTGATCTCGGGCCATGTGAGGTGATCATAACGCCATGGTTGCTTTGCCATTGTTTGGCTCCTTGGGCGAGCATTGCCCCGCTACTTGCGGAGTCATCCTGCCTATGGTATGATAACAGGCGTTATAGGCGGGTAGCTCAACTGGCAGAGCAGCGGCCTCCAAATCCGCAGGTTGCAGGTTCGATTCCTGTCCCGCCTGCCACTCAACATCGATAGTATCCCTGGAGGGGTGGCAGAGCGGTTGAACGCGATCGTCTTGAAAACGATTGACCCTTCAATAAGGTCCGTGGGTTCGAATCCCACCCCCTCCGCCACACCAAACAAGCACATGGGGAGGTCGCATAGAGGCCTAGTGCGGCGG
>JBBQSD010000103.1:0-22752 GCA_038214135.1 Chloroflexales bacterium
CTATATGCCACGCGAATACCAAGGTATTGGCAACGATGACGTAAGTTTGGATGCTTGGAAACGCATTAGTACTGTTCACTACAAAGCGGCATCCCAAAAACATCGATACCTTTATCGTGCATACCTGCTGCTTATTAGCAGTTTCGTTCTGCTGATCTTCTGCATTGGGGTTGCACTACTCAACCCGCCATCCAAACCAACCACCGAACCAACACAGATAGTGATTGTCACACCGATTCCTGTTACACCTACACCTCTCTCTACACCAACACCTTGATAAGGTGACTCCGTGAGGCGGTGATATGATGGCGGGTGGTATCAGGAATCATCGAGAAGCAGTATCGCGTTGTGGTCTATCAGCTCTCGGTTGAACGGGAATTGCTTTCACCACAGGCCGATGGGCAGGAGGGCGGGCTGGTCGCTTTCATTCCACTCGCCGATCTGCTGCTTGTCGATTCGGTATCATTTCTGCTTTCCGCAGTAACACTTGGTACGATTCGGCGGCGCTTCAATACATCCGGTGAGCAGCCGCGTTCACAGAGCATCCGCCAGGATATTGCCGAAGGGTTGCGCTATGTGCTCAGCCACCCGGTGCTCCGCAATATCTCACTGATGATGGCATTGGTCAATTTCGTTGGCGCAACCGCATATTCTCAGCTTGTCTGCTTGGCCAAGCAGCGTATGCAGGCCAACGATACGCAGGTTGGGCGGCTCTACTCCGCCGGAAGTGTTGGGGCGCGCAGAGCAGTACCCTACGAACAACCAATGATGTAACTATTGAACATGTGACTCCTGATCAAATGAATGTTGGTGGCCTGCATAACGGTGGCGCATTCATCAACGCCTCGGCATTCGTAACGTCTTTTTTTGATCGCAAAGCCCACAGATCCATCATTTGGCGCGTTGCGCCGCTAGGCATTAGGGGCCAGGTGATTCATCGCAGTAGGGGGCGCAGCCTAGCCTATGCAAGATCATCTCAAGAGTGAGCTGCTGCTGCGCCCTTACGCTTCGCCTCCCATCACCGCGCCCCGATTGCATCAACATACAACGCATATAGGGATTGCCCGGCCGTCATGAACAGGCGGTTCTTCTTGCGCCCACCAAAACACAAGTTTGCACACGGCTCTGGCAGATGGATCTTGCCAATCAGCGTGCCATCTGGTGCATAGCAATGAACGCCATCGAAGCCAGCGCCGCCCCATCCAGCCCCAACCCACAGATTGCCATCCAGATCGGTGCGAATTCCATCGGCCATGCCAGGGCGCATATCAACAAACCCGCGATCATTGGCTAAATGCTGACCATCGATCACATCCAGAACGCGAATATTGGCTGGCCCATCTGGCAGATGCGATGAACCGGTATCGACAATATACAGCAGTTGTTCATCTGGTGAGAAACACAACCCATTTGGTCGTTCAAAATCCTCGGCAACAATTGTTGCCTGCCCACTGGTTGGATCCAACCGATACACGCGGGTTGGCAGCTCGGGTTCGGCTTTGTTGCCCTCATAGTGCATCAGAATGCCATAGCCAGGGTCGGTAAACCAGATCGCGCCATCGCAATGCACAACCACATCATTGGGGGCATTCAGGCGCTTGCCAGCATATGAATCAATCAGCACCGTGATGCTGCCATCATATTCGGTGCGCGTCACCCGCCGTGTGCCATGCTCACATGTTACCAGGCGGCCCTGCCGATCACGGGTATTGCCATTGCTATTATTCGCAGGATTGCGGAAGATACTGATCGCACCGGTTTCTTCCGACCAGCGTAATATCCTGTCGTTGGGAATATCGCTCCACAGGAGAAAGCGGCCATCACCAAACCAGACAGGCCCTTCCGTCCAGCGGCCTCCGGTCCATAATCGTTCGATTGCTGCGCCACCAAGTTTATAGCGGCCAAAACGTTGGTCAAGCAACTCAACCGCCGGATCTGGGTAACGAATCACATCGTGTTGCCAGTCGCGCTCAATCACACTGCGTGCTGCAAGGGGCAGATCGGCCACAAAGTACTCGCTTTCGTGTTTTAGCAGGAGTCGGAAGGGCGCCATGCATCGCGTCCGTACAGCGTCAGAAGACAGAAGCCAGGGTAGAGATGCTCCGCTGGAGCGTCTGAAATCGGGCAGAAACGTCCTTCTGAAGCGCTGAATTCACAGCTCCTGTCACAATCCTGGCTTCTTATTCGTGGCAGATCCTAGCATAGCGAGCGAATTGGTGCAATCATCACGATCATCATGCATGCCTGGAATTCGCACCATCCGTGGGCTGAATCCACGCGGCTAGGGTTCATCGTCTACTTGCCGCAAGCTTCAGCCTGCGAATGGATGAGCAATGCCATATCCCCGATGTAATTATCAATCTCCATCATCCTGCGGATAGCAGGGCCGCCATCGTTACCACCATTGGCTATCAATCGTAAGGGCGCAGCAGCTTACGCCCTTCATTCTGACTCTTGAATGCTGACTCCTGAATACTTTCACCCCTCAGCCTTGGCTGCCTGGACTGGCAGGTTGCCCCGCAACACCTCGGCCAGTGCGCGCCCTGCCACCGCCAGTGCAATCGTTGGCTGGAACAGCGCGGCAGGCGTTGCAACCATGGCCATACACGGGGTTGAAGGCACAGGCAGCATCGCCAAGCACAAGAAACTGCTCCGGCCAGCGCGGCAGTTCTTCATAATGGATCAGCCGATTCTCGGTGCGACGGTAGCCGCTGATCGATGAGATCGGGGTTGCTTCAGCGAGTGCATCGGCGATCTGTGGTGATGGCAGATTGCGCGCAAAGGCAGTAAAGCCTGCCTCATCTGTGGGGGGTGCCTGATCACCGGCACCGACCATCAGGGCGATCCAGCGGCCACCCTCAAGCGGGAAGATCAGGCCACTGCGCGAATCCTCTGGTGGATTGCCACGAACAAGCAGTGTCTTCCAATCATATGTGCGATCGTCCGGTGGCTGGTATAGGCGGGTCGCATAGCCAATTCGGGCATTGATCACCGTTTTGCGGGGAGTATTGTAGCCAAGTTGCTCCAACCATTCGGTGGCGTGCGAACTCCGCCCACTTGCATCAACCACCAGATCCGCCTGAAGTTTCTGCCCGGCCACTAACTGGTTTCGATCTCGCAGCTGCACGCCAACAACACCCGTGCCATGGGCATTTGCTGCTCCAGCCCAGGGAAGAGCTGTTCCAACACCTGTGCGCCACGCAGCAGGATCTGGTGAATATGGCGACCCTGTGGCACACCCTTGCGTGGTTCTGCATCATCCTGATTTGATCGTCCCAACCGGCTCGCCAAGTCGATCCGCTCGGCATACCATTGCGGGTTGCGCCAGCGTACATCGGCGGTGAGTGCTTCACGGGCCAGATCATGCGGAAACATGCCCTGGCGTGTTGAGGCAACAAATGAGAGGCTGCGTAGCCAATCAAACAGCTTATGGGCATTGGGCAGATCGAGCATTGCAGCCAGAAGCGGCTCGGTGGTGAAGTGAAACAGCGCGCAAATCTCAAGGGCGGCCCGATGAGCCGCACCAGGCACCTTCTGTACAAGCAGCTCAGGCTCAACGGTACGGCCAGCAAAACGGCGCTGTCGTGCAGCATTCAGGCGATCAGCTAGGCGTGTTGACATAGCCCCCCCTTGTATGGGATGGCATGCTATAGAAACCTATCGTGTGATATTCTCGTATACCGCCAAGAATGGGAGCGGGCAAGTTCTGCTACGAACGTGCCTCCCAGACTGCCTCATTCCTCAGGATTCGTACAATCTGCTGTGGGAAGCGCTGATGGCTGATCGGCTTGCCAATAAATCCATCGAAGCCTGCGGCACGCGCTCGTGCCACATCAGTGACCATGACATTTGCCGTCAGCGCGATCACCCTGACATTGTGTAACTGCGGGTGCGCCCGAATCTGCGCTATTATCCCATAGCCATCTTCGTGTGCGAGCCGAATATCGAGCAGAATCAGATCGATCTGCTGATCCGGCAAGTTCGCATACTGCTGAAACAACTCGCTGTCCGATGCCCATCCCTGGCAATACCCAACCCGCACCTTTGTGCGTAGGAGTTCCAGTGTGATGAACAGGTTGTCGGGATTATCTTCAATAACCAGAACAACCGCCTCGTGGGTATCACGAATCATGGCGCGCTCCTTTGAGCAGGTTGTCCACAATCGAGAGAAACATTGGGCTAGAGACTGGCTTCTGGAAGTGGTAGTTTGTACGCTCGCGCAACCAGATATGTTCCTGTAGAGTAAGATCTTTGGCTGTCACAACGATCACTGAGATTTTGGCCAACTCGGGCGTCGCACGCATGTGTGCTAACACCTCAAAACCATCCATGTCCGGCATCATCAAATCCAGCAACACTAAGTCTGGCACTGCCTGCGCCATTCTTGCAAGCGCTTCCGTGCCATTGGTTGCTGCAACCACACGATAGCCGCGTTTTTCGAGCAATAGCCCCAGGCTGTGGTGAGTATCACTATCGTCATCGACAATCAGGATGGTTGCTGGTGGGGCAAACCGACGAATCACTGCAAGCAGATCATCGCGTCGAATTGGCTTATGTAAATATGCGGTTACGTTCGTCAGAACGCCGACACGCTCGTGATCATTATCCATTATTGAACAGATCACGACTGGTAGCTCCGCAAGATCTGGATCATCCTGAATCTGAGCAAGCACCGACCACCCATCGAGTGGCTGCATCTTGAGATCAAGAATGACCAGCGCTGGCCGAATACGCCTAATCTCAGCCAGTGCGATCTGGCTATCGACAACATTATGCACAGCGTAGCCCGCAGCCTGGAGAAGATGCGTAAAAATACGCTGTGTGTCTGGGTCATCATCAACAATCATAATCAGCGGCATATCGGCAACCATGCCAGGAGCCTCCACTTGTACTCGCTGCATTTGGCCTTGCACCACTGGAATAGTAAAAAAGAATGTAGAGCCAACGGCAGGAATGCTTGTGAGCCACATACGGCCACCATGAAGCTCAATCAGCCGTTTGCTGATCGGCAACCCCAGGCCAGTACCCTCATAACTGCGCGACAGATCGCTCTGCACCTGCCGAAATTCCTCAAAGACAAATGTTTGATGCTCTGGCGCAATACCGATCCCAGTATCTTGTACGGAAATCTGGACAAAGCCATCATCGGTGGGAATCGCACGCACTGTGATGCTACCCTGATTCGTGAACTTGGCAGCATTCGAGATCAGGTTAAGCAGCACCTGCCGGATACGTATTTTGTCCATCCAGACCTCTGGCAGTTGTTCGTCGCAATCAAGGGTCAGCATCAGATTCTTTTCTTTCGTAAGCCCAACTGCCGTTGATAGAACACCCTGTAAGATCGGTCGTAGATCGGCCAGCTCACGATCAAGCTCCATATGGCCAGCTTCGATCTTGGAAAGATCGAGGATGTCGTTAATCAACCCAAGCAGGTGCTCACTATTGTAGAGAACCCGGCTCTGAAACATCTGCTGCTGCTTATTCAGCACCCCATACTCGCTATCGGCAAGAAATTGTGTGAAATTCAGGATCGCGTTAAGTGGGGTACGCAGCTCGTGGCTCATATTCGCCAGAAACTGTGTCTTGAAGTGATTGGCCTCCTCGGCAACAGCGCGAGCTCGTTCAGCAACCCGATTAGCAGCCTGTAAATCTGCGGTTCGTTCAGCAACACGCTGTTCTAGATCCGTATTAAGCTGCTGCAATGCATCGTTGGCGGCAATCGAAGCACGCAGCGCACGCCAGAAGATCGTGGCACCAACCATCAGGAATACCGTAATCGCCCCTAGATTAAGCGTGCCAATAATCAGAAATTGCTTGGCGCGCTCAGGCGGAACATCGGAAAAGGCCAGCACCACAGCAGCAGTGCCCATCTGAAGCGCCAAGGCCCACAGCCCAGCCCGCGGGCGGATGAACAACGTTGCGGCAACAATTGAAAAAATGAAGATCAGCGGAACTGGACTATCAGCGCCAGTGTATGATGAGGTGGTCGATCCAAGCACACTACTGATAGCGCACCAAACGGTATAGATCGTCGCACCATAGGTGGTTCCTCGTCGATTCAGCCACCACATGAGGGTGTTCATGGGGACACCGAGTAATACCACAACTTGCAAGCCAATTGCTGCACCACTCAGCACAAAGAGCATGACCAACAGCACGGCAATGATTGTTTGCACGGTAATGACATACGCAAAGCCACGGTTTACGACATAGCGCACCGGATCGCTGGTTTGCACGAATGTGAGCCATTTCCAACTGCGGATGAGCGCAGCATTCGTGGGATGTGTAGCAATCCGTGACCAGAACGGTTGAACGAGATCGGCGGAAGGGCGCATGAATAACCTCGCGGACTCTCATGTTCAATGTGGGCGGGCATCCAATGCATCACGCACACAACGTGCTAACATCAGCGCGGAAAATGGCTTCTGGAGCATGGCTGCCTGCGGCAATTGGCTACTATTCGCAATATCATGCTCGGTGTAGCCAGATATAAACAGCAGAGCAATAGCAGGATAGAACACTACGAGCTGCTCTGCCAGCGCAAGGCCGCCCAGCTTCGGCATCACCAGATCTGTCAGCAGCAGATCAATAGCTGGCATGCCCTGCTGGGCCATTGTGATCGCTTGCTCACCATGAGCAGCCTCCAGGACAGTGTAGCCAAGGCTACGCAAAATACGGGCAACGAACTGACGCACTGCGGATTCATCTTCGACAAGCAAGATCATTTCGTTGCCCTGTGGCAGAACAGCTTCTACAACACGCTCGGGCAGCGCTTGGGCTGTGCCCATGACCTGTGGAAGATAGATGCTGAAGCGGGTTCCATGCCCAAGCCTGCTCGAAGCCCAGATGCTACCGCCATGTTGTTTGACAATACCATAGCAGGTTGCCAAACCAAGCCCTGTGCCCAACCCAACCGCTTTGGTTGTGAAGAATGGCTCGAATATATGTGCATGGGTGGCCGCATCCATGCCAACACCAGTGTCGCTGATCATCAACAACACATATGCACCAGCCGTCATTCCAGGGCGCTGGCGGGCAGAAACGGCATCGACAGTACTATTCACCGTTTTGATCGTCAGTTTGCCACCATTCGGCATTGCATCGCGGGCATTAAGCACTAGATTGATCACGACTTGCTCAATCTGGCCGGGATCGGCTTTAACCATACCAAGATCAGATCCTGGGAGCGTGGTCAGCTGAATATTTTCGCCAATAAGCCGCTGCAACAATTGATCCATATCCAGGATGAGTTCGTTGAGATCGAGAATACGCGGCGCGATCATTTGCTTCCGTGCAAACGCCAATAGCTGGCGCGTCAGGTTTGCAGCCGATTGGCTGGCCCGCTGGATCGCCAGCAGATCATCGCGCTCAGCCATATTGGCGGGCAGTGTATCGAGTGCCAGCCCAGCATAGCCAGAAATCACCGTCAACAGGTTATTGAAATCGTGCGCCACGCCACCAGCCAGCCGCCCGATGCTCTCCATCTTCTGCGCTTGGAACAGGCGAGCTTCGAGTTGCTTGCGCTGAGTGATATCGCGAACGACGATCTGGGCAAGTTTGCCTTCATCCCACACGAGATGCCCAGCATCAATTTCTGCAGCAAACAGTGTTCCATCCAGGCGCATCATCGTGATCTCTAGACGCTGGGTATTGACGGGGGCAGCAACCGCTTGGCGTAGACACATCAAACAGGCATCATAACTATCGGGTGTGATAAACCGCAGCAGGCTTTCGCCAAGCAGTTCTTCCGCCTGCCTGGCTCCAAGCAAATGTACCAATGCCGAATTGCTCAATAGTATGGTGCCATCCGCATTGGCGAGGAGGAGGCCGTTCGGTGAAAGCTCGATCACCTGTTCAAACTTCATGCGTTCCATGAGCAAACGTCGGTGCCGATTAAGGCGGGTGATCGTTCGCACTCGCGCCCGCAGTTCGGTGGCATCAAAATACTTGGAGATGAAATCGTCGGCACCCGCTTCAATACCTTTGATGCGTGATTGCCGATCCTCAAGCGCGGTGATCAGAATAATCGGTACTTCTGCCAGCAACTTATTGGCACGCACCTGTCGGCAAACCTCAAAGCCATCCATGCCTGGCATCATGACATCAAGCAGGATCAGATCGGGGATCAGCGCAGATGCCGCGGCCAATCCATCGATGCCATTTTTTGCAAACGCGAGTGTATAGCCATGCCCTGTCAGCAATGTCTTGAGCGTCTCACGGCCATCCGGTGCATCATCGATAATCAAAATGATTGGTGGTTGATCGAGTGAGATGTTTAGGGAGCCGCGTGGAAGATCTGCATTAGATGACAACACGAAGCCTCCTTTGCATCTGGGTCATTGTTATACGCTCTAGAACATCGAATATAAGCTGAGTATAGCAGGTGATACTGTGTACTGTCAGCACGCAAATGTATGCCAAGATTGGTTCGAATTGGTAGAGCCTACCCTGGTTCTGGAGCCATGCCAATCAGCATCACCAGGCGCGTCGTGCCGCTATTCACCACCGCATGGTCGGTATCGGCAGGTGCCCACACAACCGTTCCTGGGCCAGCATCGTTGGTTGCATCGCCAATTGTAAAGCGCCCCTGGCCCTCAATCACAAAATAGCATTTGTCGCGGCCAGCATGGCGATGCGGCGGCTGGGCTTGGCCTGGCTCAAGGCAATCCATGCCGATCAGCATACGCGGGCTTTGGAAGATCGTCGATTTGAAGAAGCGCTCTGGGTTCGCCCCAATATGCTCGCGATAATCACTGAAATAGTTCATAATCTTGCTCCTTGTAGATACCCTTCATCGGTGGGTTTTGGCGAGGCTTTGCCTCTCCACTTGCATAATCTGCGTAATCTGTGTAATCTGCGGATAGATCAGTAATCGCGAGGAGTATCATACCGCGTATGAGTATACGAGCAAACCGTTTTCAATCGGCGGCCTGCCACGCCGCAATCACTGCCATACTAGGCGAACCAACCGCCGATGTTGTGATGCGTGCTAGTGGCACTGCCAACCTTCCACAAACACTGCCATCCGGGCCGCGAGATCTGGCTGCACTGACTGCCGAACTGCACCCATTTGTGGCAGTGTACCATCAACTGCTGCACTATTGTGAACGCGAACGCGCTCTGGCGATTATGCGTGTAGCCATTATTGATTCGGGCCGAACCAGCCATGGCGCAGCACAAGAAGCACAAGCCACCCAAGCACTCTCACCCAATGAACCACTGATACTGACCAGCCCGCCACCACCTGATTTTTGGGCAGCGCCAGAAGAGCTAGAACACAGCTTTGCCCTCGCCATGCGCTTCTTCTCGTGTGAGGGCCAGCTACTCAGCTACACACCCGATAGTGTGCGCTTCCAGATTACTGGCTGCAACTGGTGCCGTGCCATGCAGGAGAGCGGCGCTCCCGAACTCATCCCGTTCTTCTGTGAGACCGATGAGCGCTTCATGGATGATCACCCAACCCATCAACTCATTCGGCCACACGCAATTGGGCTAGGAGATGGCCTTTGCGATTTCCAGTTTGTGAGGCGCTAACGAGTATTCAGAAGTCAGGAGTCAGAAGTCAGAATACGATTCAGATTGAAGTCATTGGATTAAACACGAACTTTCGTCAGGCTGAAGCGATCGACGACCTCTACCGAAAAAACGCTGATGGCTACCTCCTGACGCCTGACTGCTGACGCCTGACTCCAATGCTAAATGCTGATTAGAATGCGAAAGGAACACCATCATGGCGCTCGAACTCTTCATGATCGGCCTGATTGTCCAGGATATGAACGCAGCGCTGGAATTTTATCGGCGGCTTGGCCTTGCTATCCCCGAACAGAGCGAAGAAAAGACGCATGTTGAGGTCAAGATGGGCGAACTGACCTTCTTCCTTGACTCGCGGCCAGCTCGTTGGGATCCCAGGTTTGTTCAGAATAATCATTCGGAACACCTGGAAGCATCGGATAGCTACCCAGCGATCTATGAGTTCTACCTGAAGACGCGTGATGCTGTCGTTGAAAAATATACGGAGCTTACCAATTTTGGCTACCAGAGCCATCGCGCTCCCTACGAAACCAGCTTCGGAATGTGTTTTGCAATGATCAAAGATCCAGACGAAAACGTCATTCTGCTTTCTGGCGATCTGAAAGCTAAAAAGAAGGAGTAGCATATGCCACGCACCAAGATTTCATCTGGCACACCCTGGGAAGCCATGGCTGGCTATTCACGCGCCGTTCGTGTGGGCAATACGGTGTATGTGTCGGGCACAACCGCATCAAACGAGCAGGGGCATGTCCAGCATGCTGGCGATGCTGGCGCACAGGCAACCTATATTATTCGGAAGATTGAGCGGGCGCTGAATGAGGCGGGCGCTACGCTGGAGGATGTTGTTCGCACCCGCATATTTGTACGCGCTATCGATGATTGGGAAGAAGTCGCACGGGCACATGGGGCAATCTTTAGCGAAATCCGGCCAGCCAACACACTGGTGCGGGCCGAGATGATCGACGCGGATATGCTGGTTGAGATCGAGATGGTGGCGGTGGTGGAGTAATAGCCGCTAGCCGCTAGCCGCTAGCCGCTAGCCGATAATAAAGGAACGCGAGAACAACCACGTACAGCCAATCATGATTATGATCCGAGTTCAGTCGCTGGATTGTCGGGCCGTAGAGGCGCAAGATTTTGCGTCTCCACGGCCATCGACATTGCGGGTTTCATGGTGCGTTCAGTTTAGACGCTCCAACGAAGCGTCTCTACCGAAGCGCCATTCTGACTCCTGACTCCTGACTCCTGATACTATTCCAACACCGCCCATGCTCGCCAACGGGCGAAGTGCCAACCAGGCCAACCACTGTGCTCAGCCTCACGCTGCAACCAGGCGCGCTGCTCTTCCAGCCCTTCCCGGATGGTTGCCTGCTCTGCGGGTGGTAAGGTTGGCAGCACCTCGATCAAGGCCGGGGTTGCATCGGGCGAGAGCCGCGCCAGATAGCCGGTATCGATTGCGCGACTTGGCCGGTAGCTGCCATAGCTGTCCTCAGTTTGATCATTGCCAGCACCAATCAGATCCAGATTGCCAGTAGCCTGAAAGCGGGCCACATTCGCACGCACAATGATCGTTTCGGGATCAGCCAGGGTTAGGAGCGCGAGAACAACCAGGGCCGAGACGAACCCGCCGAATGGAAACCAGCGTAGCTTTCCAGAAACCATTGTTGCCAATAACAACCC
Source organism: Chloroflexales bacterium (assembly GCA_038214135.1). GTDB lineage: Bacteria > Chloroflexota > Chloroflexia > Chloroflexales > Roseiflexaceae > JANLSE01. The sequence goes on from JBBQSD010000103.1 coordinate 11,212, forward strand.
GAGCAGCACAACAAGCCAAACCATAAACACATGTGTGTAGATGCGCAGATGAGTAAAGCCATAGGCCTGTTCATATAACCACATGCGTTGAAAGGCCGAACCAAGCAACCCCAGCGTCAAAAAGATCAGCAGCGCTCCGACACTATGAAACGCTGGACTATGCCAGGCCACATCACGGCGCGTACGATTGACCAGCAACCATAGCAGCCCAATCGATAGAAAGGCCACGGCAATCAGTTCAAAAAAGCCACGCCGCGCATAATCGGCATAGGTCATCCCGCTTTGTGTGAGCATGTACAGCCCACCAAACAGGTATGCTGCCTGGATAACCATAAACCCAGCAAACAGCACATCAACCAGGATCAGCACTGTCAGCGCCTCAACACAGCCCAATTGCCATGGCGCATGTGGCAATACCTGTGTGGCTCCTTCCGCTGGTGCCTGTTCTGCCTGATCACGCAATGCCGTGAGTAACGCACCACTACACACCCAGATCGCTATTCCAATCAGGAAGATATGTGAGATGATCTCGCTACCATTGAACCAGGAACTGAACGAAAATGCTTGTACCACATAGCTTGCAAAAATACTATCGGCGGCCATCAGCAGCAGCGTAAACACAAGAATAATTGGGAATGCCAGGAGCAGCCCACGCCCAATTGGTACCAGTAGGCGCAATCGTTCGCCACGCGGCGTTAGCGCTGCAAATACCCGTAGGATGGCTGGCGGCGGACGAATGCCAATATCGAACATCGCTACAATGCTAGCCCACAGATATTGTGCGCCAGTTAGCCCTGCCAGCAGCGGCCCACGAAACAGCCCAACTTGCAGCAGAATGAGTATTATGCAGGCTGTTGCATTCAGGAACACCAGTGTCGGTTCGGCACGCACAGCCGTTAGCGTGGCAAACAACAACGCAGCCAGGCCAAGCCAGCGGTTGCCTGAGGTTGCGAAGCGTTGTTCAGCACGACTAAATAGGTACAGCCCTGCGACACACAGCGCAATAAAGAGGGGTACGGAGATACCAGGAATCCGATTATAGAACAGCAGATCGGCGGCAAAACCAAGAGCGAGCGTGGTCAGCACGATGGCATGTGGGTGGCGAAAGTTCGAGTGCATGGGAAGCCCCTTTCGGAATGTTCCATGCCTCTGTTATACCAAAACTGTGCGCTGAGTGATACCGCGTGGGTGTGCAGAAGATGACACTCAGGTGCTTGACGCCCGTATAACACCAGGCCCCGCAGGCTTCAGCCTGCGGCTACCGGTTGCATGGTTGCTCACCCATTATTCGCTATTGGGAAGGCCACTCGCTCCATGTTCGCGCAGCTCAACCAGCGTCCAAAATTCGCTCTCGAACTGGCTTTTACCCTCTTCTGATGGCAAATGGCGGTAGATCGCCCGATAGACCAGCCATAATCCCAGGCCAAAGCCAACAATCGCCATCAATGGAAAGGCAATCCTGGTAATCGTATTGACCTGCGCCACCTGTTGGTTGAAGGCTTCTGTGCCAAATGTCGCAACCACAATCTGCATATTGAGTATGAAGTTGATTGCTGCTGCGATACTATTCTGGAGCACAATAATCAGCGTTCCGATCAGGAAGGCACGCGGCACATCCGGTTCCGCAAACAAGCGCTTGAGGGCTGCTTCGTGTTCGGGTGTGTTGGGGTTGACCACCTGGCGGAAGAAGAAGGTCAGTATCGGTCGGCCAATCAACAGCGAACCACCAAACACCAGGATCGTCACCAACAACCCGGCAGTATCCTTGACTGCAAACAGAAACCCATCAACAAACCAGAAGGCCAGGCCGCCCTGTAGTACTGCGGTCAGGCCAGAATAGCTGGTGATGAAGTTGAAGGTTCGCGTGATCAGCAGCAGATCGATCAGCACCCAGCCAACCGGTATCATCGCCGCCAACACATAGGCGGTTGGTGCGCCAAGTGGTTTGGTCAAATTATTGAGAATCAGAATGGGGATCACCGCCCCCATCAAAATATCAAGAAATAGCTTGGTCGATTGCTTCATGCACATCTTTCTAGAACAGGTGCGATTACTAGACGCGAGGTATCGTACCGGCGATCACCAGGCAGATCAACGGACGGGGGCGATGCCTCGCGCATCTGTCTCATCCTCAACTGGCATGCCCAACTCGCGGCGGCGGGCATCGGCCAAACGGCGCTTCTCAAGAATATCGGCCTCAGTAATGTATTTGTCGAATGAACGCAGGCCAGCTAATTCCAGCCCATGCTTCTTCATCAACCGATACATCTCTTTGGCTTTATCAAGCTCAATATTGCGCCCAAGCGTGTAATCCTCGAATTTGCCTTCCATCGCCAGCAGCGCCGTTTCCGAGAGGCAAGCATAGGCGGTGCCTGGTGGCAGGCCAATATCGAAGCCGAAATCTGGTTCGCCAGGCAATAATATTTCACCCGATTCGATCACAAGAATATCTGGCCTGCGCATGGCATCCGCTTCCTGCACATCCGGTGGGCGAGCGACATCACAGACAACAGCGCCGGGCTTGAGTTTATCGACATTAATGACCTTGCCGGTCAGCGCCGAGGTAGTCGTCACAATCAGATCGGCATCGCCAAGATAGGCATCGGCATGCGGTGTTGCCACCACTCTGGCACCCGGCGTTTCCTTCTCGATCAACTGCTTGAGCGCCAGAAGCCGCTCTGGGCGCGGCGCGACCAGCACAACATCACCGACTGCCTGCGCCAGCAGCCGCGCACACACAGAGCCAATCGAGCCAGTTGCACCAATAACCACAGCGCGGCCATGATCGATACGACCACCCATCAGCAACACGGCGCGCTTGGCCGTCTCCAGGGTTGCCGCAACCGTCAGCGAGTTCCCAGATGTGATCCCAATCGCACTCTTCTGGGCAACCGTAATGCCAGCATCGCCAACGACTGAGGTAAACGCACCGAGGCCCATAATCTTGGCACCCATACGTTCGGCCATGCGCGCACACTTGATTAGCCGACGGTAGGTAAACGATGTATCACGGCGCATGAGTTCACGCGGCGTTGCGCCAAGGGTGAACAGCAGGCCTTCGAGTTCCTCGCCAGTCGCTTTCGAGCGAATGCCCTTCATCTTCGAGAGATACATCGGTGGGAAGTGCGCCGCAACCCGTTCAACAAGGCGCTGCGGCAGGTAGCGCGTAAAGCGAAAGCGCGGATCGTTACTAATATAGCGCGTTGAGAGCGGATGAATAACAAATGCAAACTTGGTCTTCTCTGGTGCAGTACTCATCCGCTCAACCGTTGGCCCCCATTTGGCCTGATCAATGAAATCAATCAGGCTGGCCTCATCCGGGTTTGCACCACTCTCCATAATGGCGATTGCCAGCGCCTCAAGCACATCGGTAGCGACAAATGGCCGCGAAACTGGAGCGCCATCTAGCCCAATCAGCGGTGGCGTCATCGTCACGAGTGTTGCCAGGCCACGCTCGCGCAGATCGGCAATCTCATCTGGTGCCGGATCATCGGTAATAATGACTTTATTGCGTAGATCGTGTGGTGCAAAGCGGCGAATATAGGCGAAATCGCCAGCAATGATGTCGGCCCAGGTAAACAGCTTTTCGGCTCGCGGATCATGCCCTTCGGTGCCAAGCGCAACCGGATGCAGGATCTTATAGGGCAGCAATGCCGTGATTGGCAGTGTTGTTGCGGCATACAACTCAAGCTGCTTGAGCGAACGGGGTGGCGGCAGAAAGCGCAGCCCACTATGAATGATTGGATCGGCAAAGCGCAATTCGGATTCATACTGCGAGAGCGCCTGAGCCATGGAATAGCGCTCGATCCCCGATGTGATCAAGATCCGCCGATAGTTGAACATGCCGCGCTGGATCTCATTGGCGCGCTGCACCGCCCAGCGTTCAAGAGTTGCCTTGAAACCGCCGCCATCTGTCACTGGAGTACGGCGTGCGCCCGCCGCAATACGCAGCGCCTCGTGATGTGGGTAGCGCGCCGCACCAACGCGGAAGATCGGCGTCAGGCCACCCAAACCAATCGCATCGACCTTACCATCATACTCGCGTACCAGCGCAGCAGCTAGCTCCACATCGCCATTGGTGCCAATACGCCGAACCTCAACAGCCTGGCCGAGGATGATCGTGACGAACTGATAGTCGCGCCTGGATGATCCAAGGCTGATACTGACGATTCGTCGCATGAGCAACTCCATGATCTATATTTGCCGTACCTGAACCTAAGTTAGCGCCTGTGCGGTATGCACACTGCTGCATGAAAGAACATTCTCGCTGAGATATCGACTATCGGTCTATCGGCTATTGAATATCAGTATACCATACCGCTGATCGGCACCCAGGATGGAGGGGTGCGACGTATTCTTTTGGAATGGTCGGGTGCGGACCCATGTGTCCGCCAACCAGTGCGGAACAGCGCGGGCACGTGGGTCGGCCCATACGCGTGGACGCAGCGCAGGCCGCCGCAGAAGTTTACGTCACACCCAGGATGGAGCACGCGCTGCAACCAACAATCGATTGTTAACGTCTTACTGATCTGAGACAGACGGACGCTTCCAACGCGTCCGAAAGGATAGAAGTGATGCAGCCACGCTTGACCCGTAGCCGGACAGATCGCATGGTCGCCGGTGTATGTGGGGGACTTGCCGAGTATTTTGCCATCGACCCGGTGATTGTCCGCCTTATTTTTGTGCTTGTCAGCCTGACGAGTGGGATTGGTGTGTTACTGTACCCAATCCTGTGGATCGTCATGCCAAAGGGCAGTGGCCCAGATAGCAACCAGCAACTCTTTCCAAGTGATCCAGAGGAATGGCGACAGCGGGTTCACAGCGTCGGCGAGGAGGCTGTCGCCTTTGGGCAAGGGGTTGAGCGTGATGTCCGCGAAGCGTTCGGCAGCCGAGGGCAGACGCCAAGCAGTGGTTCTTCCACGACTTCTACTAGCTATGCACCGCCTCCGGCAAGCGGTTCCTATAATTTCGACCCATATACCGGCGAGCTAATCCAGCCCCAACCTGTGGCTCCGCCGCCACGGCGTAAAGGATCGCAATGGGCCGGAATTGCACTGATGATCCTGGGTGTGATGTTCGTCGCTCCATACCTCGGCATATCAACCGATATTCTGTTCCCCATCCTGATGATTATCGCCGGAATTGTGATGCTCGTGCGCCGATAGAATCGAGTATTCAGGAGTCAGGAGTCAGAATACCGATAACTGAGAGCCAGGAACAAGAACTGAGTATCCAGGAGCCAACATTCAGAATCCGGCAAATGTTGCTTTACCAACTTTTTGCACGCAATTAGCGGAACTTTTTTCCTGACTCCTACGGTTTCCCTGGCCCATTAAAGCGCTTACGATCCTTGTGGTGCTTATTGATCGCCTTGCCCCACTCCTTATCCTGCTGACGGCGATCCTGCTTCGGATTGAGCGTTTTACCGGTATTGCGGCGAATACGCTCGAAGCCGGGTTCCACTTCTTCATCAACATCGTAGCGCTGCTCATCCTGATCGTCCTGATCAATTGGATCGAGATCATCGTCGGAAGCGATTGGGCGCTTCGTCATCGCGGGTTCCTCCACATGTTCATATGCGATACAAATAGTAGATAGAACAAGTACACGTTCGACTGATGTTCTCTTGTTCAGTAACAAAGGAACAAACAAATCGTGCATTATGCACTGTTGCCTTGTTCTTTCTATAAGACAGACGAACATCTACGCCACATGCGCTGCGAATGCGTCGGCAGGTGCCTGGAGGATTAACGAAGGGTGCATTCAGGCAGAACTTGCACACAGCATAGCTGGCATCGCATGAGGCGTGCCTGCGGCATCCACAAACGGGATGCCTACGCTGCTACCAAGACTACCGAGAACACAAAACCCTCCTGATTGGTAATGAGGGGATAATAAGCTCCACTAGTATATCATAAAGGCGCAGGCAGGCAGGCTTTCGCGGGAGCCGTGGAACCGTTCCATTATTCTGGGGATGCCGTATTATGTGGCAATGCAGTAAGCTGGGCATGGGTCCGCCCCCACCAATGGTATCCGTTGTCTGTATGGCAATGCACACAATGCACGGAGGGGCGATACCAAGCCGCCGATATTCGGCCACTATCGTTATGGTGCCACGCGGCGCGTGTTCGCCCGCAATGAATGCCGCATTGCCGAGCGGATGGGTCCGCCCCACCCATGGTCTTCATTGCCGGGCGGACACATGGGTTCGCCCCCACCAACGGTATTCATCGTCTGTATGGCAATGCATACAATGCACGGAGGGGCGATACCAAGCCGCCGATATTCGGCCACTATCGTTATGGTGCCACGCGGCGCGTGTTCGCCCGCAATGAATGCCGCATTGCCCGGCGGACCCATGTGTCCGCCCCCACCAACGGTATCCGTTGTCTGTACGACGATGCACACAATGCACGGAGGGGCGATACCAAGCCGCCGATATTCGGCTACTATCGCTATGGTGCCACGCGGCGCGTGTCCGCCGCAATGAATGCCGCATTGCAATACAAGAAAGCCCCTCTCCCGTTCTGGGAGAAGGGTTGGGGTGAGGAAAACCAATAGTGCCATCACGGTTCGAGCACTGTATTGGCAATCGCCTCAATCGTCGTACGCAGGCTGTCCACATCTCGGCAGACCTGGTAGTGCCAGTGGCCCCACTGACCCGCATAGTTCACTGCATCAACCCAGCGCTTTGCGCCGGCAGCCTTGGCCCGATCACGCTCGTCCTCTTCACCCTTGATCTCAAGCACTAGATGAAGCTGCGCTGCTGCATTATTGCTTGGGTCCTTGGAGACCACCACAATGAAATCGGGTGTGTAGGCATGATTGGCCTCTGCAAAGCGATAGGGGATGGTGAAGTCCAGCTTATAGTTGCGAACGTAGTAGCGCACCCAACTGTGTGATTCGAGTATCTGAGCGGCGCGGCGTTCCCATCCAGACTCCAACACAACATGCGAAACGTGGCTGCGCGTTGTCGGCCAAACCTTGCGGGTCGTGGTGAAGATTACATCGGCTGTGGTTCCGGTTGGCCGGTAGTTGTCCAGCACTGGCAAAATTGGCGGTTGCCCTGTCGCAGTGACGGGCCGCAGCGCGGTGCGGATTCGTTCGACCACCTCGGTCTGGTAGCGGGCCAGGGCAAGGTCTTCGATCTGCGCTTCATCACTCAGTTCAATCTTCGTAGCGATATAGGTATTAACTAACTTCAGCACCTGTGGGAAAAGCTGCTGCCGGTTCGCATCCTGATGGAAATCCTTGACGATCCGGGCCGCGATCCGATAACTGGTTGATTGTAGGCGATTGACCTGATAGTAGCTGCCACGCTCGTGCACCACATTTGGTGCGACAGCGGTGATCGCGCCGAGTTGCCCGGTCGGGGCACCGGCCCTCACCTGCGTCGGCTCGGCGGTTGGCGTTAGCTTGAGCGGCGGTAAACTAGCAATATCGGCAGTCACATGCTCGCGAATATCACTCAAATAGCCTGTCACACGTGGGAAACTAATCGCCATGTTCGCTCGCTCGGCCAATGCGCGAACCGTGTGTGCCTGCGGCGGTGGCGGCGCAACAGATGACTTCACCTCCTGGACTGGAATGGCCTGGAAGGGGATACCATAGACATCGACATACTCCGGCTGGCTCAGGTCATCGTATGATGTGCGACGCAGCCCACGCCCGACAACCTGCTCACACAATAGCTGTGATGAGAAGGCTCGCAGCCCAAGAATATGGGTAACATTTTGAGCATCCCACCCTTCAGTAAGCATCCCAACGCTGACGACACAACGCACCCGTTCTCCCGTTGCACCGACTTTGCCAACCGTCGCAAGCACCTCGCGCAATCGCTCAGCTGCATCCTCTTTACTCTCACCATCGCCACGGCTCTCTGCCTGTGCTAGCAGCCGCGAGTCGATCCGAATGGTTACATCTGGCTGTCCAGCGATGTTCTTCAATTCAGGCAGCAGCTGGCCTTCGGCAATATAGCCATGCAATACCTGCGCGGTGCTGGTATCGTTGCAAACAAGAATGAGCACTGGCGGTGTACTGCGTCCGGCTACTTCCCAGGCATACAGCATCGTACGCCACTCGCTTGCCAATGTCGCCAGCGCGCCCTCAACGCCAACCAGGATGCGGATAAGTGCCTCGCCAGTTGCCTCACCCTTGGTTGAGCGTTTTGGCAAGGTAATCTTGATCGACTCCCACAGGTTGAAGTAGCGCGGTCGCACATCGCCAGAATTGTCATCGACGGGAATGCGTGGCACCTTGACCAAGCCGCTCTCGATGGCATCGACCAACCCAAAATCGCTGACGATCCATTCGAATGGCGCACCCTCCTCGCGTCCGCTGCCGCTGATATAGTAGGGTGTCGCAGACATATCGATACACAGGTTGATACCGCGCACACGATCAATCCGATCCAGCCCGCCAACCCAGATAGTCGCCTCGTTGTTCTCCTCGTTTTCTGCCGATGGTGTGACACCGCGCCGACGCGGTGTTAGCTCAGGGAACAGCGGCGTCTGCGCATCGGCATAGGTAATCCGGTAGGCATGGTGCGCTTCATCATTGAGCACCAGTAGATTACCCTTCGGCCCAAGATCGCGCAGCACCCGTTGACAGAAGGCGGCATCGCTCTCCGGCCCAAGCTTGACCACCCCACGTGTGTTGGTGTCGTCCTGTGGCAGGAACAGATGCCAGTTGGTGATCAGGAACTTACCCTGGCCGAGCTGTGGCAGCATCCCAAGCGGCACCAGATCAAAGCGCTCATAATAGTTATCGGGGCGGCTTGGCAGCAGAACCTGAAGGCGCTCCTTGACCGTCAGGTTTGGTGCGACGATCAGCACCGCATCGGAGAAGCGCTTATCCTGGCGGCTCTGAACTTTATTGAGCACACTCCAGGCGATCAACATCGCGATCACGGTCGTCTTGCCACTGCCCGTTGCCAGCTTCAGACAGTAGCGCACGAACGCGCCGCCATCGCGTGGCAGATCAATGCCAGCCTTTGCTGCTGGCGCAGCTTCGCTTAGCCAGATCACCGCCTCCGCCGCCTCACGCTGGGCAAAGAACAGCCGCCGCTGTCGATCCGGCGCATCCCAATAGCGCAGCAATTCCTGGCTGACCCGTGTTGCGCCAGGGTAGCCCGCCACACGCCACGCTGCTACGCGAGCGCGGATTGCATTCACAAGCTCAAGCGGAACGCTCTCCTGCTCGGCGATTGAGCGTAGTTGGGCACGGTTACCCCGCAGATACCCCGCTGGCCGCCGACCATCGCGCAGCAGCGGTGCAGCACCACTGAAATCGTAGTAGCGCGTCGGCTCGGCAAAGGGCTCATTGATGATCGGGTTGGCGACGGCATTGGAAATAGCCATGTGGTATCGTCCTCAAAGTGGATTGAACAAGAGTGAGATTCGGATGTCAAATAAATCGAATAAGTACAGTCGCCGCTCGATTCGACTACCCGGCTACGACTACAGCTGCGCCGGAGCATACTTCGTAACGATGTGTACTCAAGGACGTGATCACCGTTTTGCAACAGTTACGCACACTGGCCTCCAATTGAGCACCGCTGGATTGATGCTCGAATTGTGGTGGCATAAACTACCCGATAAGTTTCCAACTGTGGCACTCGATAATTCTGTGATTATGCCGGATCACATGCACGGTATCATCTGGCTTCAGCCATCGAGTGTCGGCGCTCCCACCCTAGGGACGACGATCCAGTGGTTCAAGACGATGACAACGAACGCATATATTCTCGGCATACGCGACAATGGGTGGCCAACATTCGAGCGACGCCTCTGGCAGCGCGACTACTATGAGCGAATCATTCGTGATGAATCAGAACTCGAACGTATTCGTACGTATATTGCTGATAATCCGGCGCGGTGGATGGCGAAATATAAATAGAATACCCATCTCGGCTCGGCGGACACGCAGGTTCGCCGCAACGCCATCTCGGCGGACACGCAGGTTCGCCGCAACGGGGCCGCAACGCCCATCTCGGCTCGGCGGACACGCAGGTTCGCCGCAACGCCGCTACCCAACGCCCATCTCGGCTCGGCGGACACGCAGGTTCGCCGCAACGGGGCCGCCGCAACGGGGCCGCCGCAACGCCGCTACCCAACGCCCTATACCGCCACAACATCGTAGCCCTTCGGTTCGGGCGGACCTGCGTGTCCGCCCTCTACCCTACCCGCAGCACCGCCATGACTTCGTTCCCGCGATGATCGATGACTTTCACGGCGCACTGCTTGTGCTTGCCAGCTTTGAATGGCAGCGAGGTTGTGCGTTGGAGTGCTACGAACTGCTCTGGGTCCACGTTGCCTTTGAGCGCCTTGCTGATCTTCTCCCACGGGTTAGGCGTCTGTGCGGGAAAGTATGCCTGGCGCACCAGGAATGTCGCGCCGTCATAATCTGTGTCGAGAAACCAGGCCGCGATCTGATCCGCACTCGATGCATCAAAGTCGCCAGTGTTGGGATCGTAGATGTCGATGCCGCGCACTGTGATGCTGTAGCCATCAGCGCCACGTTGCAGTGCCACATCGGGTGATCCAAAGACGCTGAAGACCTGCGAGGATTTGCTGGTTTTCAGTAAGCCGTCCATGAGCAGATCGGCGTTGATTGCGACGCCAAGCACTGGTGGCCGCACAGTGCCTTTGCCAAGCAGTGCCTGCGCTGGTGCGTCGAAGGCAAATCCTGCTGCGATCAGTGCGCTGTAGCTGCCGCGTGCTTCGTTCAATGCATCCTGCAATTGGGCGCTTGTGAGCGGGCCGTATTGTGGGCCGAACACCACCGCTGCCGTGATCGTTTTGCCAGCCTGCTCATAGTCGCATTCGGCATGCAGCACGCCACCAATCAATGGCGAGATACGCTTGATCGGCAGGTGCGTTCCGCGCACGGTTAGCCCGGCTCGGCGCAACTGTTCGATCATGCGATCAAGGTACGCGCCGGCGTCGTCAGCGTCGCTCGGCGCCGCGACATCGACGGCATCCGGGTCGAGCAGCTGCGGCTGCACCGCCTCGACGGTGAACGGGCCGGCGACGCGCACAGTAGAGCGATCTATCTCGGCTTGGTCGTAGAGCGTCTCGGTATCGGCTGGCTCGTTCTGCGCGATGCTCTTGAGCGTGACGTGTGGGACGGTTTTGTAGACGAACGCGCCGCGCACGCCCTGATCAGGATGGGCGAGCTTGTACATCGGGAACGTGGCCGTCATCAGGCGCTGGCGAGCCAGTGCGAGGGCAACACGGCTCGTGTCACAGGTGATCCAACGCCTGCCCCAATTTTCCGCGACGTAGGCGCTGGTGCCACTGCCGCAAGTTGGATCGAACACCAGGTCGCCGGGGTCGGTGGTCATGAGGATGCAGCGTTTAATAACGTCGGTATTGGTTTGTACAGCATACAATTGATCAGCAGCACCAGCTGTGTCCGACCAAAGATTGGTAATTTTACTAACAGGGTAATCATCATGGTACAAAACATATCTCAGAGTATTACCGCTTGGCACAAGACGTTTCTGCTGAGCTAGACTCTGCATCCCTATTCTATCTGTCT